>NZ_CP107811.1:3352500-3952500 GCF_036346105.1 Streptomyces sp. NBC_00539 | reverse complement strand
GACCTCCGGGGCCGGGAACAGGGCAACAAGCTGCCCGGCGCGCTCGGCGGCTGCCGACGTACCGGGCTGGGCTCGCCCACTTTGGTAACCCGTCCACCTGCTCCCGCCCAAACCGCCCCATTACTACCCGAGCTCGTAGATACGGACGAAGTACCCCAGGGTGTTGACCGCTTCACATCAGGGGGGAGCCGGGGGCAAAACGGACAGTCGATCTACGAAAGGTGGTAGGAGGTCCGATTTGCCCTGTGCGGCTTGTCACCGCCGCGAGGGCGTGTACGGCCCACGCCCCGGGGCACGGTGCGGCCTGCACCACACACACGAAAGGGCGGCCCCGGGACCTTTCGGTCCCGGGGCCGCCCTTCACACCGCCAGGGGCGGCTCGCGCTTACGCGCCCTTGGAGAGGTCCGGGCCGGAGCCCGTCGCCTCGATCGGAGGCATGTCCGGCAGAGCCGTCTTCTCCTCGCCACGGAAGGTGAACTTGGCGTCCTCGCCCTCACCCTCCACACCCACGACCACGATGTGACCGGGGCGCAGCTCGCCGAAGAGGATCTTCTCCGACAGCATGTCCTCGATCTCGCGCTGGATGGTCCGGCGCAGCGGGCGCGCACCCATGATCGGGTCGTAGCCGCGCTTGGCCAGGAGCTGCTTCGCCTCGCCGCTGAGCTCGATGCCCATGTCGCGGTCCTTGAGGCGCTCGTCCACCTTGGCGATCATCAGGTCGACGATCTGGATGATGTCTTCCTGAGTGAGCTGGTGGAAGACGACCGTGTCGTCGACACGGTTGAGGAACTCGGGCCGGAAGTGCTGCTTGAGCTCTTCGTTGACCTTCGCCTTCATCCGGTCGTATCCGGTCTTGGTGTCGCCCTGGGCCGCGAAGCCCAGGTTGAAGCCCTTCGAGATGTCCCGCGTACCCAGGTTGGTCGTCATGATGATGACCGTGTTCTTGAAGTCCACGACCCGGCCCTGGGAGTCGGTCAGACGACCGTCCTCCAGGATCTGGAGAAGGGAATTGAAGATATCCGGGTGCGCCTTCTCGACCTCGTCGAAGAGGACGACGGAGAACGGCTTCCGGCGGACCTTCTCGGTCAGCTGGCCGCCCTCTTCGTAGCCCACGTAGCCGGGGGGCGAACCGAAGAGACGGGAAACCGTGTGCTTCTCGCTGAACTCCGACATGTCGAGGGAGATCAGCGCGTCCTCGTCGCCGAAGAGGAATTCGGCGAGCGTCTTGGAGAGCTCGGTCTTACCGACGCCCGAGGGGCCGGCGAAGATGAACGAGCCACCGGGACGCTTCGGGTCCTTGAGACCCGCACGGGTACGGCGGATCGCCTGCGAGAGGGCCTTGATGGCGTCCTTCTGGCCGATGACGCGACGGTGGAGCTCGTCCTCCATGCGCAGGAGCCGCGAGGACTCCTCCTCGGTCAGCTTGAAGACGGGAATGCCGGTCGCGGTCGCGAGGACTTCGGCGATGAGCTCACCGTCGACCTCGGCGACGACGTCCATGTCGCCGGCCTTCCATTCCTTCTCGCGCTTGGCCTTCGCCGCCAGCAGCTGCTTCTCCGAATCACGGAGCGAGGCCGCCTTCTCGAAGTCCTGGGAGTCGATGGCCGACTCCTTGTCCCGGCGGACGTTCGCGATCTTCTCGTCGAACTCGCGGAGGTCCGGCGGTGCGGTCATCCGGCGGATGCGCATCCGGGAGCCGGCCTCGTCGATCAGGTCGATCGCCTTGTCCGGCAGGAAGCGGTCCGAGATGTAGCGGTCCGCCAGGGTGGCCGCCTGCACGAGGGCCTCGTCCGTGATGGAGACGCGGTGGTGGGCCTCGTAGCGGTCGCGCAGGCCCTTGAGGATCTCGATCGTGTGGGGGAGGGAAGGCTCCGCCACCTGGATCGGCTGGAAACGGCGCTCCAGCGCCGCGTCCTTCTCGAGGTGCTTGCGGTACTCGTCCAGGGTCGTGGCACCGATGGTCTGGAGCTCACCACGGGCCAGCATGGGCTTGAGGATGCTGGCGGCATCGATCGCGCCCTCGGCGGCGCCCGCACCCACCAGGGTGTGGAGCTCGTCGATGAACAGGATGATGTCGCCGCGGGTGCGGATCTCCTTGAGCACCTTCTTGAGGCGCTCCTCGAAGTCACCGCGGTAGCGGGAACCGGCGACCAGGGCGCCCAGGTCGAGGGTGTAGAGGTGCTTGTCCTTGAGGGTCTCGGGCACCTCGCCCTTGACGATGGCCTGGGCCAGGCCCTCGACGACGGCGGTCTTGCCGACGCCGGGCTCGCCGATGAGCACCGGGTTGTTCTTGGTCCGGCGGGACAGCACCTGCATGACCCGCTCGATCTCCTTCTCGCGCCCGATGACCGGGTCGAGCTTGGATTCGCGGGCAGCCTGGGTGAGGTTGCGGCCGAACTGGTCGAGGACGAGCGAGGTCGAGGGGGTTCCCTCGGCCGGGCCGCCTGCCGTGGCCGACTCCTTGCCGCCTCCGGAGTACCCGGAGAGCAGCTGGATGACCTGCTGCCGGACCCTGTTCAGATCGGCGCCCAGCTTCACGAGGACCTGGGCGGCGACGCCCTCGCCCTCGCGGATCAGGCCGAGCAGGATGTGCTCGGTGCCGATGTAGTTGTGGCCGAGCTGGAGGGCCTCTCGGAGCGAAAGCTCCAGGACCTTCTTCGCCCGCGGGGTGAAGGGGATGTGGCCGGACGGGGCCTGCTGCCCCTGACCGATGATCTCCTCAACCTGCTGGCGAACAGCCTCGAGCGAAATCCCGAGGCTCTCCAGGGCCTTAGCGGCGACACCCTCACCCTCGTGGATCAAGCCCAGGAGGATGTGCTCGGTGCCGATGTAGTTGTGGTTGAGCATCCGGGCTTCTTCCTGAGCCAGGACGACAACCCGCCGCGCGCGGTCGGTGAACCTCTCGAACATCGTTTATCGCTCCTCAGAGCGGTCGGGCAGTTCGGGGTCGGTCCCCGCCCTGTCCTTCCGCATGCTAGTCCCGCGGGGCGGGACAGCTCATTCCAACTGCCGACATCCGTCCGCGGCTCACCCCCACGTTCTGTGGGAAAACCGGCCGTAAGAGCCGACAACTGCTCCAACCCGATGGTGCGAGACGATGTTCCCGCAGGCCAGGCAGATACCCGTCACACGTGTACGCCGATGGCGAACGGAACCCCCTCGAAGGCCGTTCACCTCGCCGTGTCGCCCCTATCCACTAGGAATGTCTTACCCCTAAGGACGAACCTTCCATGCCGGGGACCACGGTCGTCTCCGCTACGGGCGAACAGGCTTCCGTCTTCGAATGTGGGACTGAGCCCGTCGGACGTTTACGTTCCGCATTCTTCCGTACGCATGGCGTAACCCGGAGCCGAATCCGCAGTTGCTCGGGACATGGCACTCACCGCCGCCGGGAACACCCGCGGCCTCGCCGCCGTCCCACCGCCCCGGACCGCCCCCGGCGCGGAGTCCTACGCCGCCTGGTACGCCCGGGTGCCCGGCTGGACCCTGGCCGACGCGGCGCCCGCCCGGCTCGCCACCGGGACCGTGTTCGACGTACTGGAGCTGCCGGCCGACGCGGGGACGCAGGTGCTGCGCCGTCGGGTCGCCACCGGACCGGTGGCCGTCGCGGGCCGCCGGATGCGGTTCCTCGTGGCGCCCGGGGGCGCGGAGGAGCTGGACGGGCTCCTCGACTGGCTGGAATGGGGCGGGGTGGACCTCGACCTCACCGCGCTCGGCGAGGGGGGTCTGATCGCCGCCCCGGCGCCTCCCGGGCACCCCGCGGCGCACGGCCCTCGGGGGGCCGCGGTGTGGCTGCGGCCCCCCGAGCAGGGGTGCGAGGCATCACTGCCCGCCCTGCCCGGTCCGGGGCAGGGCGACGGGCCCGATCTCGTACGCCTGGTCGCCGCGGCGGCGACGGAGTGCCACAGGGCGCGCCTGCGGCGGCGTACGCCCCCGGCGGGGCGGGCCGGTGCCGTGGATCAGGCCCGGTTCTCGTAGGCCTCGCGGATCTCGGCGGGGACGCGGCCGCGGTCGTTGACCGTGAGGCCCTTGGCCTTCGCCCACGCGCGGATCTCCGCGGTGTCCGGGTTGCCGGACGTCGCGGCGGCGCGGCCCTTGGAACGGCCCGTGGCGGCACGGCCACCGGTGCGGCGGCCGCTCTTGGTGTAAGGGTCGAGCAGGCCGCGGAGCTTTTCAGCGTTGGCGGCGGTGAGGTCGATCTCGTAGGTCTTGCCGTCCAGAGCGAACGTCACGGTCTCGTCCGCCTCGCCACCGTCGAGGTCGTCGACAAGAAGGACCTGAACCTTCTGTGCCACCGGATTTCCTTTCATCGAAAATGCAGTACGCGGAAAGGAAACCGCTTTTGCCGGGAAAACACAAACCCCCGGCGAGAGGTTCAAGGCCGCCCCGGAGCGGGAAACGTACGCGATTCGGACATAGGCCACAGGTGTGCGGAGCCTCTAAAAGCGGCCGGGATCGAGCACCCACCGATCAGAGGTGCAGAAGCATCCGACTGTTGCCCAAGGTGTTCGGCTTCACTCGTTCGAGACCGAGGAACTCGGCGACGCCCTCGTCATAGGAACGCAGGAGCTCCATGTAGACATCGGTGTCGACCGCGGTCTCCCCGATCTCGACGAAGCCGTGCTTCGCGAAGAAGTCCACTTCGAAGGTGAGGCAGAAAACCCGGCTCACGCCGAGCCGGCGCGCGGTCTCCAACAACTGGGCCAGCACCCGGTGCCCTACGCCGGCGCCCTTCAACGCGCGGTCGACCGCGAGAGTGCGTACTTCGGCGAGGTCTTCCCACATCACGTGCAGAGCGCCGCAGCCGACGACCTGACCGTCGCTGTCGCGTTCCGCGACCCAGAACTCCTGGATGTCCTCGTAAAGGACCACGGGGGCTTTGTCGAGCAGGATCCGCTGCTGTACGTACTGGTCGAGCAGGCGGCGCAGTGCGGGAACATCGCCCGTGCGCGCGCGGCGGATGGTCACTGATTTAGCGTCTTCGGTGGAAAACTCTCCCATGCGGTGACGCTATCGCCCCGGCTCGGGCGGCCGCTCGCCGGTGTCCCCCGCGCCTTCCGCGGCCGGCGGGGGCGGCACTTCGCCGGTGGCGGGTTCCGCGGGCCCCTCGTCGTCATGGCTGACGATCCGTACGGCGTCGCGGAGGGCTTCGCGCTGTTCCTGGGACATCATGCCGAAGAAGGCCACGAGGGCGGCCGCCGGATTGTCGCTGGTCGACCAGGCCTCGTTCATCAGTGCGGCCGAGTAGGCGGCGCGGGTGGAGACCGCCGTATAGCGATAGGCGCGGCCTTCCGCTTCCCGCCGGACCCACCCCTTCTGATGGAGGTTGTCCATAACGGTCATGACCGTGGTGTACGCGATGGACCGTTCCTGCTGAAGGTCTTCCAGGACTTCACGAACGGTGACCGGGCGGTTCCACTGCCACACCCGTGTCATCACGGCGTCTTCGAGTTCTCCCAAGGGGCGAGGCACAACAGCACGATAGTGCGGGTTGTCAGGAATTGCCCGACTATTCGGAGGACAACGCGCGACAAGTGTGGGGCCCCGACTCGGTCGGGGCCCCACAGCTGTTCTCGGGCCGGTCCGCGGTGCCGGGCCGGTTCCCGGTCTCCCGGGGCCGGTTCCCGGTCCGCCGGGTCAGTTCCCGGTCTGCCGGGCCGTCTCGGCGCGGGCGAGTACGGCGTCCACCGCCGCGTCTTCCTTTGCCTTGTTGGCACCGCCCTGGCTCTTCACGATCGTCTTGACGAGGAAGATGAAGAACACGGCCATCACGAAGGGGGGCACGAGCGCGGAAACGTAGTCCATGCCCACCAGCGTAGCTATCCCGCCGCGCGGTCGTCCTTCGGGGGCGGGGTGGGCTTGCGGCGCGGCGGGAAGACCTCGCCCGGAGTGGGGATGGGCCGCTCCGGATGCGGCGCCGGCTTCTCGCCCGGCTGGGCGGGCTTCTCGGCGGGCCGCGGGGCGGGACCGGGCGCGGGCCTCGGCGGCGAGCGCCGCTCCTCCTCGCGGCCGCCGGCCAGGGCCAGCAGGCGGGTCCGGGGCGCGGGCGCGGTGGAGAGCCGGCGGCGCACGGAGCGCTCCGCGACCGTGCGGGCCCGCTCCAGTACCGCGGCGGCGACCGGGTTGGCGCGCAGCGCCCGAAGCGCGGCGAGGTCGTCGGGGACGGGCTCGTAGCCGGCGGCCAGGGCGTCCTGGAGCAGCTCCAGGTACCCGGGCAGGCTGCCCGGGAGGGCGGCTCTGTAGCGGGCCAGGTCGGCGAGGAGGAACTCTCTGAGCCGCCCCGCCTCCTGCACCGCGTCGTCCACCGACGCCGCGAGGCGCAGGCAGTCCTGGACCTCGCCGGCCGTCAGGGGGGCCGGGGAGGACTGGAGGGCGTGGGCGAGCGAACGCCTGAGCAGGTGCAGCTCAGCAGCGCTGAACGCCATGCCGCCGCGGGAACCGTAGGGCGTGGGCATGGGGCGAAGATACGCGCTAATCGGACAAAATCCCCCGATGTGGGCTCTTCCCGGCGCGCCGGGGGCCCTCCGTCGGCTCTTCCTACGGCTGCGCCTTGACCGCTTCCAGGAAGGCGGCCCAGGCCGCGTGGGTGGTGGCCAGGACCAGGTGGGCCGGGTCGGCGCGGTCCGCGACGCGGACCAGGACGCCCGGGGCGGAGGCGACGTAGACGCATGCGTCGCCGTCGCCGCAGTAGGACGACTTCTGCCAGGTGAGCCGAGCGGTCGCGGTCATGGTGTCTCCTCCGCCGGGGAAGGGTTCGGGTGTTTCCCGGAGGGACCGTAACCCCGGCGGGCGTGCGTTCCGGCCATTTCGGGGAAATTGCTCGTCGGTGAATTCCCCGTCCGGCCCGGGGTGCGGGGCCGGGCCGGACGCCGGAGCCGGTCGGTCGGTCGGGTCGGTCGGGTCGGGTAGGTCGGTCAGCCGGGCGGGCCGGCTAGTCGAAGTTGGGCGCGTTGCGCTCGTAGACCAGCCGCAGGCCGATCAGCGTCAGCCACGGCTCGTGGTCGTCGATCGCCGAGGACTCGCCGAGGACCATCGGGGCCAGGCCGCCCGTCGCGATGACGCGCACGTCGTCCGGCTCGCCGTGCGGGCCGGCCAGCTCCTTGGCCATGCGCGCGACGACCCCGTCCACCTGACCCGCGAAGCCGTACACGACGCCCGACTGCATCGCCTCGACCGTGGACTTGCCGATCACGTTGCGCGGGCGCGCCAGCTCGATCTTGCGCAGCTGGGCGCCCCGGACGCCCAGCGCCTCCATCGAGATCTCGATGCCCGGCGCGATCACCCCGCCCACGTACTCGCCCTTCGCCGACACCGCGTCGAAGGTGGTCGCCGTACCGAAGTCGACCACGATCGCCGGGCCTCCGTAGAGCTCGACGGCCGCGACCGCGTTGATGATGCGGTCCGCGCCGACTTCCTTCGGGTTGTCCATCAGGATCGGCACACCGGTCTTGATGCCGGGCTCCACCAGCACCGCGGGGACGTCGCCGTAGTACCGGCGGGTGACCTCGCGGAGCTCGTGCAGCACCGAGGGCACCGTCGAGCAGATGGCGATCCCGTGGATCCCGTCGCCCAGTTCGGTGCCGAGCATCGGGTGGGTGCCCATCAGGCCCTGCATCAGGACGGCCATCTCGTCGGCCGTCCGGCGCGGGTCGGTCGAGATCCGCCAGTGCTCGACGATCTCGTCGCCGTCGAACAGGCCCAGGACCGTATGGGTGTTGCCGACGTCGATGGTCAGCAGCATGGGTTACACCGCCCCGCGCAGATCGAGGCCGATGTCGAGGATCGGCGAGGAGTGCGTCAGCGCGCCGACCGCGAGGTAGTCCACGCCGGTCAGGGCGTAGTCGCGGGCGTTGTCCAGGCTGAGCCGGCCCGAGGACTCCAGGGTGGCGCGGCCGGCGACGAGGGCGACCGCCTCGGCCGTCTGGGCCACCGTGAAGTTGTCCAGCAGGATGAGGTCGGCGCCCGCCTCCAGGACCTCGCCGATCTGCTCCAGGGTGTCGACCTCGACCTCGATCGGGACCTCCGGGAAGGCCTCGCGCACGGCGGTGAACGCCTGCGCGACGCCGCCCGCCGCGACGACGTGGTTGTCCTTGACGAGCGCCGCGTCCGACAGGGACATGCGGTGGTTGACGCCGCCGCCGCAGCGGACCGCGTACTTCTCCAGCGCGCGCAGGCCCGGCGTGGTCTTGCGGGTGTCGCGGACCTTGGCCGTCGTGCCCTCCAGGGCGTCCGCCCAGCGGCGGGTGGCGGTCGCGATGCCGGACATCCGGCACAGGATGTTCAGCGCGCTGCGCTCGGCGGTCAGCAGGTCGCGGGTGCGGGAGCGCACGGACAGCAGCAGCTGACCGGCCTTGACGGCGTCGCCGTCCTCCGCGTGCCGCTCCACCTCGAACGCCTCGGTGCACACCATCGAGAACACGGCCTCGGCGACGCGCAGACCGGCCACGACGCCGTCCTCGCGGGCGACGAAGTCCGCCACGGCCTCGGCCTCTTCGGGCACGGTGGCGACGGTGGTGACGTCGACCCCGCCGTCCAGGTCCTCGGACAGCGCCATGTGCGCGATGTCCTCGACCTCGATGGGGTCCAGGCCGGCGTCGGTCAGCAGCTGGGCCAGCGCCGGGTCCAGGCCGGACTCCTCGCCGTCACCGCAGGCGCAGTCGTCGCCGCAACCGCCCTCCGACCGGTCGATGAGGGGGAGTTCGTCGTGCTGGTGGTCGTGCTCGTGCGTGCTCACGCTGACTGCTCCATGCTGTCGTTGACGGTGTCGGTGCCACGGGGGGGCCGCTGTACGGACGGGAAGTCCGCGGAGTCGGTGGGGGTGACGACCAGGGCCCGCTTCTCGGTCGCGGAGAGCCGGACGACGAGGTGGCGCCGCCAGTTCGCGTCGTCCCGGTCGGGGTGGTCCTCGCGCCAGTGGCAGCCGCGGGTCTCCTCGCGCCGCCGCGCGGCGGCGACCAGGACCCGGGCCACGCACAGGAGGTTGGTGGCCTCCCAGGTGTCGACGCCCGGTTCGGCGGTCTTGCCGTGCGCCTCGAGGTCGCCCAGGGCGGCCGCGTACAGGTCCTCGAGCGCGGCGGCGGCACCGGCGAGGGAGCCGGCGGAGCGCAGGACGCCCGCGCCGTCCGTCATGATGCGCTGGACCTCGTAGCGCGCCCCGGAGGGCTGGAGCGGGCCGGTGGCGGGGGCGGGAACGACCGGGGCGCCCCCGGCGGACGGGTTGGCGACGATGTCCTCGGCGATGCGCTCGGCGAAGACCAGGCCCTCCAGCAGGGAGTTGGAGGCGAGCCGGTTCGCGCCGTGCACGCCCGTGCAGGCGACCTCCCCGCAGGCGTACAGGCCGGGGACGGTGGTGCGGCCGTGCAGGTCGGTCCGTACGCCGCCGGACGCGTAGTGGGCGGCGGGCGCGACCGGGATGGGCTCGGTCACCGGGTCGATGCCGTGGGCGCGGCAGGCGGCGAGGATGGTGGGGAAGCGCTGTTCCCACATCTGGGCGCCGAAGTGCCGGGCGTCGAGGTACATGTGACTGGTGCCCTGCTCCTGCATGCGGCGCATGATGCCCTTGGCGACGATGTCGCGCGGGGCGAGCTCGGCGAGCTCGTGCTGGCCCACCATGAAGCGCACCCCGTCGGCGTCGACGAGGTGGGCGCCTTCGCCGCGGACCGCCTCCGACACCAGCGGCTGCTGGCCCTCGGCGTCCGGTCCCAGGAACAGCACCGTCGGGTGGAACTGGACGAACTCCAGGTCGGAGACCTCGGCGCCGGCGCGCAGGGCGAGGGCCACGCCGTCGCCCGTGGAGACGGCCGGGTTGGTGGTGGCGGAGAAGACCTGGCCCATGCCGCCGGTCGCGAGGATCACGGCCGGGGCGTGGACGGCGCCGACGCCGTCGTGCTGGCCTTCGCCCATGACGTGCAGGGTGACGCCGGCCGTACGGCCTCCGGCGTCCTGGAGGAGGTCCAGTACGAGGGCGTTCTCGACGGTACGGATACCGGCCGCCTGGACCGCCTCGACCAGGGCCCGGGAGATCTCGGCGCCCGTCGCGTCGCCGCCCGCGTGGGCGATCCGGCGGCGGTGGTGGCCGCCCTCGCGGGTCAGCTCGATCTCGCCCGTCTCGGCGGAGGTGTCGAAGACCGCGCCGGTCTCGATGAGCCGGCGTACGGCGTCGGGGCCCTCGGTGACCAGCAGCCGTACGGCCGCCTCGTCGCACAGGCCCGCCCCCGCCACCAGGGTGTCGTCCAGGTGCTGCTCGGGGGTGTCGCCGTCGCCGAGGGCGGCCGCGATGCCCCCTTGGGCCCAGCGGGTCGAGCCGTCGTCGAGCCGGGCCTTGGTGACCACGACCGTACGGCGGCCCGCGGCGGCGCAGCGCAGCGCCACCGTCAGGCCCGCGACGCCCGAGCCGACGACCACGACGTCGGCTTCGACGGCCCAGCCGGGGGCGGGGGCGTGCAGCCGTATGCCGGTGCCGGCGGTGCCTGTGCCTGGGGTGCTCACGTGTGTGCTCCGAACTCCAATGGGATGTTGTCGATCAGCCGGGTCGTGCCCACCTTCGCGGCGACGGCCAGGACGGCCTGGCCGGTGAAATCGGGGCCGACCTCGGTGAAGTCCTGCGGGTCCACCAGCGCGAGGTAGTCCAGGGCCAGCGGCGGGTCCTGGCGGCCGGCCTCCTCCAGCACGTGGCGGGCAGCCGCCCGGACGGCGTCGGGCAGGCCCGTGCCGGCGGCGGAGACCGCCACCGAGACGGCGTGCGCGTCGGCGGAGGCGCGGATCTCGCCGAGCCGGGCCAGGCCGGTGGCCCGCTGGTCACTGGCGGGGGCGGCCTCGGCGCGGGCGCGCAGGGCGGCCTGGGCGGCGAGGCGGTCGCGGCCCGCGAACAGGGCGCGGGAGAGGGCGAGGGCCGTGCGGCGCTCGGCGGGCGAGAGGTAGCGGTTGCGGGAGGACAGGGCGAGGCCGTCCTCCTCGCGGACGGTGGGTACGCCCACCACGTCCACCGCGAAGTTCAGGTCGGTGACCATCCGGCGGATCAGGGCCAGCTGCTGCGCGTCCTTCTGGCCGAAGAGGGCCAGGTCCGGGCGGGTGAGGTGGAGCAGCTTCGCGACGACGGTGAGCATGCCGTCGAAGTGGCCGGGGCGGGTGGCCCCTTCGAGGCGGCCGCCCATGGGGCCGGCGCTGATGCGTACCTGGGGGTCGCCGCCGGGGTAGACCTCGTCGACGGCCGGGGCGAACACGGCGTCGGCGCCCGCCCTGCGGGCGATCTCCAGGTCGGCGTCGAGGGTGCGGGGGTAGCGGTCGAGGTCCTCGTTCGCCCCGAACTGGAGGGGGTTGACGAAGACGGTGACCACGACCTGGCCGGTGGGGCCGGCCAGGTCCCGGGCGGTGCGGACCAAAGTGGCGTGGCCGTCGTGCAGGGCCCCCATGGTCATGACGACGGCGCGACGGCCGGTGCGCGGGAGCCGGTGCAGCGCGTCGGCGGTGTTCAGCAGCAGGGGGTGCTCGGTCATCGGCCGTCGCCCTCGGGGTCGGTTTCGGGGTCGGGGCTGGTCTCGCTCCCGGCCAGGGCGCCCAGCAGGTCCTCGGCGAGCTCCGGCTTGAGCAGACCGTGCGCCAGGGCGCGGTCGGCGGTGGTCCGGGCCATCGCGAGGTAGCCGGGGACGGCGGCCGGGGCGTGCTTGCGCAGCTCGGAGACGTGCGCGGCGACCGTACCGGCGTCACCGCGGGCCACCGGCCCGGTGAGCGCGGAGTCACCGGAGCGCAGGGCGTTGTCGAGGGCCGCGCCGAGGAGGGGGCCGAGCATCCGGTCGGGGTGCTCGACGCCGGCCTTGGCCAGCAGCTCCATGGCCTGGGCGACCAGGGTGACCAGGTGGTTCGCGCCGAGGGCGAGGGCGGCGTGGTAGAGCGGACGGTTCTCCTCCGCGATCCACTCGGGTTCCCCGCCCATCTCGATGACCAGGGCCTCGGCGGCGAGCCGCAGCTCGTCGGGGGCGGTCACGCCGAAGGAGCAGCCGGCCAGGCGCTGCACGTCGACCTCGGTGCCGGTGAAGGTCATCGCGGGGTGCAGGGCCAGCGGCAGGGCGCCCGCGCGCCGGGCCGGGTCCAGGACGGCGGTCCCGTAGCGCCCGGAGGTGTGGACGAGCAGCTGGCCTGGGCGGATCGCGCCCGTCTCGGCGAGGCCCTCGACGAGGCCGGGCAGGGCGTCGTCCGGGACGGTCAGGAGCACCAGGTCGGCGTGTTCGAGCACCCGCTCGGCCGGGACGACCGGCACGTCGGGCAGCATCCGGGCGGCCCGGCGGCGGGAGGCGTCGGAGACACCGGAGACGGCGACGGGGCGGTGCCCGGCCTGCTGGAGGGCGCGGGCCAGCGCGGGGCCGACCCGGCCGGCGCCGACGACGCCCACGGCGAGCCGGGCAGGGCGGTCGGACGGATCCCGGGGCTCCGTCTGATGGGCTGCGTTCACGCGGGGAATGCCTTCCGTTCCAGTCCGCGGGGGGTACCGGACGATACGCCGCCATGCTAGCCCCTGGGCGTGTCGGCCGGTCGGCGGCGGCCCGGCGATGATCAGGGCATGACGGATGACGAAGACCGGACGAAGCGGCTGGTGGCGGCGTGGCGACGGGCCGACCGGGTCCTGTCCCGGAGCCTGCTGGAGCCGACGGTGGGTGAGCTGCTGGCGATGCTGCCGGGACTGGCGGAGAGCGACCCGGACGAGGGCGTCGACGTGTACGGCGACGGGGTGGTGGCGCGGCTGGAGCAGCGCGTCGCGGAGCTGCTGGGGACGGAGGACGCGGCGTTCTTCCCGAGCGGGACGATGGCCCAGCAGGTCGCGCTGCGGTGCTGGGCGGGGCGGACGGGGAACCCGGTGGTGGCGCTGCACCCGATGAGCCACCCGGAGCTGTGGGAGAGCGACGCGCTGTCGGTGCTGGCGGGACTGCGGACGGTGCACCCCACGCGCGAGCCGCGGCAGCCGACGGCCCGGGAGGTCGCGGAGCTGGCGGAGCCGTTCGGCACGCTGATGCTGGAGCTGCCGCTGCGGGAGGCGGGGTTCGTGCTGCCGACGTGGGAGGAGCTCGTGGCGGTGGTGGAGACGGCCCGGGAACGGGATGCGGTGGTCCACTTCGACGGGGCCCGGCTGTGGGAGTCGACGGTGCGGCTCGGGCGGCCGCTGCCGGAGATCGCGGGGCTCGCGGATTCGGTGTACGTGTCGTTCTACAAGTCCCTCGGGGGGCTGAGCGGGGCGGCGCTGGCGGGCTCCGCGTCGCTCGTCGCGGAGGCGAGGGTCTGGCGGCACCGGTACGGGGGCCAGGTCTTCCGGCAGTTCCCGCAGGCGTTGTCGGCGCTGGCCGGCCTGGAGGTGGAGCTGCCGCGCCTGCCGTCGTACGTGGCCCAGGCGGGGGTGGTGGCGCAGGCGCTGCGGGAGGGCTTCGCGCAGGCGGGACTCGCGTGGTTCCGGGTGCATCCGGAGGTGCCGCACACGCACCAGTTCCAGGTGTGGCTGCCGTACGAGGCGGACCGGCTGACGGAGGCGGGGCTGCGGCAGGCGGAGGAGACGGGGTGCGTCCTGTTCCGCCGCTGGGCCCCCGCCGGGCCCCCGGGCTTGTCCATGACGGAACTCGAGGTCACCTCGCCGTCCCTGTCCTGGACCGCGTCGGACGTCCGAGCGGCGGTCGCGGACTTCACGGCCCGCCTGTAGCCGAACCATCCCCCACCCCGGCGGGGCCGTAGCCCCGGCCGGCCGGCCCCGTCCCCGAGTCGGCCGACCCCGGCCCGGCCGGCGTTCGGGCGCGGGGGCTCGGGCGGCCTCGGGGCGTTCCGCCTCGCCGGTGCTCGGGGAGCGGGGGCTCGGGCGCGGGCCCGGGGTCCCAGCCCCGCCGGCGCTCGGGGAGCGAAGGCCCCGGTGCGGGCCGGGGGTGTTCAGCCCCGCCGGCGTTCGGCGCGCGGGAGCTCCGGCGCGGTGCCGGGGTGTTCCAGCCCCGCCGGCGTTTGAGGCGCGGGGGTTCGGGGGCCGGCCCCCGCAGCGGCGGCGCGGTGGGCGCTGCGCGAAGCCGTCCCCTACCCGCCCTTCCACCGTTCCCCGGGCTCCGCCCGGACCCGCGCCTCAAACGCCGGCGAGGCTGGAACACCCCGGCACCGCGCCCCGAGCGGCGGCGAGGCTGGAATGCCTCGGGGCGGGGCCCCGGGACGATCCCGCTCCGCCGGGGGCGTCGCCCGGACGGCCCGTGTGGGGGGCGGGGGGCCGGGGGCCCGGGAGAATGGGGCGATGAGCGTCACCATCGACATCGCCGGGCTCCCCGCGGAGCGGATCCGCTTCGCGCCCTCCCCCCTCGCGGAACTCTGCATGGCCCTGCACGCGCTCTCCCAGCCCGCCCACCACCCCCGCCTCGCCCCCTGGGCCACCGCCACCGCCGCCGCGTTCGACCCCTGCCTCGCCGACCGGCTGCTGGAGGCCGACTTCCTCTGGCGCAGCTCCTTCTCCGACATCTTCATGCCCTTCGCCGGCACCCCCGGCGGCACCGGACTCCCCGCCGCGACCCTGGCCGAGGAGCTCGACGTGCTCGACGGCCTCGACGACGAGCGCTTCGTGACGGCCGCCCTCGAACACTGCTGGCTCGCGCTCTACAACGAGGGCGGCGCCCCCTCCCCCCTCAAGGACCCCTCCTCCCGCGCCCGGGTGCTGGAGGCCGCCGCCGCCCGCGGGCCCGCCCAGCTGCGGTTCTCGCGGCGGCTGCTGGACGACACCGCCGCCGTCCGCGTCTGGCTGCGCCGCCTCCTGGAGGACTGCGACGAGGCGTTCTTCGCCGAGACCTGGCAGCGGACCGGCCCCCAGCAGGCCGCCGACGCCCGCCACAAGACCGAGGTGCTGCGCCGCAAGGGCCTGTCCGCCGCGCTGCGGGAGGCCTCGGCGGCGCTGAGCGTCGACGAGGCCGGGACCACCATCACCGTCGACAAGATGGTCGACGGATCGGCCACCGCCACCGATCCCACCATCGGCGCCGGTCTGGTCCTCGTCCCCACCAACTTCGGCTGGCCGCACCTGCTCGTACTGCACGCCCCCGGCTGGCGACCGGTCGTCCACTACCCCCTCGGCTCCCCCGAACCGGCCTCGTCCCCCAGCTCGGTCGAGCTGCTGCGGCGCCGCATGGACGCCCTCGCGCACCCGATGCGGATGCAGCTGTGCCGCAGCCTGGCCAGGGCCCCGTACACCACCGGCGAGCTGGCCACCGTGTGCGGCATATCCGCCCCCGAGGTCTCCCGTCACCTCGCCGTGCTCAAGAAGGCCGGGCTGCTGCACACGCGCCGCCAAGGCCGTTACGCACAGCACCAGCTGGACCTGTCCGTGGTGGCCCGCATCGGGTCCGACTTCATCGAGGGGATCCTCCGCTGACCGCCGGCCGGCAACTCGCCTGGGACTGGCCGGAATTCGCAGTCTGGCGGGAGCGGCTCCCCGCTGCTTAACGTGCGTCCACCGTTCGGCCCGCCGCACCTTGCCGTGAAAGGACCTCCATGCCCTCACGCCGTATAGCCGCAGCCACCGCCGCCCTGGCCGCGCTGGCCCTGGCCTCCCCGCTGCTGCTCGCCGGGCCCGCCGGTGCCAGCAGCCCGCAGAGCGACGCCGCCAAGGGCGACGCGCTCGCGAAGAAGCTGGTCCGGGAGGCGACCGGCAAGGGCGCCGCCAACCACCTCAAGGTCTTCCAGTCGATCGCCGACTACAACAACGGCACCCGGGTGGCCGGCTCCAAGGGCCACGTGCAGTCCGCCCAGTACGTGGAAGCCGTGATGAAGGCGGCCGGGTACGAGGTCACGAAGAACGCGTTCGACTTCGTGTACGTCGAGACGGTCGCCGAGACGCTGAAGGTGGGCGGCGCCTCCCCGCGCGAGGTCCCCATCAAGCTGATGACGTACACCGCGAGCGGCCCGGCCGACGGCGTCACGGCGCGCCTCGCCGTCGTCCCCGTCGACGCGGACGGTACGAACGGCTGCGAGCCGGGTGACTTCGCCCCCGGCGCCTTCACCGGCCGCATCGCGCTCGTCAAGCGCGGCGGCTGCACCTTCGCCGTCAAGCAGGCCAACGCCGCGGCGGCCGGGGCGGTCGGCGCGGTCATCTACAACAACACCGAGGGCGCCCTGAACGGCACGCTCGGCGAGGCCGACGCGGGCAAGGTCCCCACCGGCGGCATCAGCCAGGCGGAGGGCGAGAAGCTCGCCGCCGAGGCCGCGGCAGGACCGGTCGAGGTCACCCTGGACATCCGCGAACTGCGCGAGAACCGCACGACGTACAACGTCATCGCCGAGACCCGCGGCGGCGACGAGAACAACACCGTCTTCCTCGGCGCGCACCTCGACTCGGTCGCGGCCGGCCCCGGCATCAACGACAACGGCTCCGGCTCGGCCGGCATCCTCCAGGTCGCGCAGCGCCTCGCGAGCAGCCAGACGAAGATCAAGAACAAGGTCAAGTTCGCCTGGTGGTCGGCGGAGGAGTTCGGCCTGCTCGGCTCCGAGGCGTACGTGGGCGGCCTGACGGACGCGCAGAAGAAGCAGATCCGGCTCTACCTGAACTTCGACATGATCGCCTCGCCGAACGGCGCCTACTTCGTCTACGACGGCGACGACTCGGACAAGGTCGGCTCCGGCCCCGGACCCGAGGGCTCGGCCCAACTGGAGAAGGGCATCACGGACTTCCTGGACGGGCGGAACATCCCGCACGAGGGTTCGGACTTCACCGGCCGCTCGGACTACGGCCCGTTCATCGAGGCCGGGATCCCCTCCGGTGGTACGGACACCGGGGCCGAGGGCATCAAGACGGCGGCGCAGGCCGCGAAGTTCGGCGGCCAGGCCGGTGTGGCCTACGACGTGAACTACCACGGCAAGGGCGACACCATCGCCAACATCGACCACAAGGCGCTCGACATCAACGTCGACGTCATCGCGAACGCGGTCGGCCACTACGCCTACGACCTGGCCCCGCTCGCCCGGCAGGTCTCCGCCCGGCACGCGGACGGCGGCGCGGCCGGCAGCGGCAGCGGCAGCGGTCTGCGCGAGGGCCACGGCCACGGCGTGACCCAGTAGTGCGGCGGGTCCGGCACGGGCGGCGCCGCGCGGCGTCAGCCCTGCCGGGCCCCGGAGCGGGACGGGCCCGGCAGGCCGGGCACCCCCCGCAACCCCACCGGCTGCACCAGCCACCCGAAGTCCCCGAGGCCGCCGCGCGCGGTGAGTTCGGCGGCCTCCCCGGCCGAGGCGAGGGCGCGCACGTACCCCGCCGGATCCGTCGACGCC
This sequence comes from Streptomyces sp. NBC_00539, assembly GCF_036346105.1. Classification (GTDB taxonomy): domain Bacteria; phylum Actinomycetota; class Actinomycetes; order Streptomycetales; family Streptomycetaceae; genus Streptomyces. Next base: position 3,935,237 of record NZ_CP107811.1, on the reverse strand, counting down.
AGCGTCAGCGGCGGGCGGGCGCCCGAGACGCCGAGGGCGGTCAGCGCCTCCCGCTGCGTGAGCAGGACCGCGCCCGGCCCCGCGCAGGCATCCAGGGCCACGTGCGCGGTGATGTCACAGCTGCCGTCCGGGACCGGCGCGACCTCCCGGCCGCCGCGGAATCCGGTCAAGGTGCCGTACGGGGGCCGGGCCCCGCAGGTGTGCGCGTAGTCCACCGCCACGGCCAGGCCCCGGTCGAGGGCCGCTACGGCCGCCGCCCAGGCCTCGTCGCGCGGGCGGCCGATCTCCGCCCGGCCCCCGTCCGGCCACCACCGCTCCAGCCAGGCCCGGTCCCGGTCCTCCAGCGGGCCGCCCGGGCCTTCCGTACCGTCGGGCGCGACCAGGACGTACCGCCCGTCCTCGGCGACCTCCAGCGGTACGTTGTCCAGCCACTCGTTGGCGAACAGCAGCCCCGTCGCCCCCTCGGGCGGCTCCGCGACCCAGCGGACGCGGGGGTCCAGCCCCTCGGGCCGGTCCGCGCGTTCCACCCCGTACGGGCGCACCCGCGCCGCCGTCGGCGCGGGCAGGGCGGCGAGCACCCCGGTCAGGAGTTCCCCGCGCCCGGCCCCCACGTCGACCAGGTCCAGCCGCTCCGGGCGGCCGAGGGCCTCGTCCACGGCGAGGAGGAGCCGGGCCACCGCGCCCGCGTAGAGCGGCGAGGCGTGCACGGAGGTACGGAAGTGCCCGGCGGGGCCGGGGCCCCGGGGGTCCACGTAGAAGCCGCCCGGTCCGTACAGCGCCGCCTCCATGGCGGCCCGCCAGCGGACCGGCCCGATCCCTTCACCCTGAGCGCTCATTCCCCACAGGCTAAGCTCACCCTCCACCTTGGGGAGTACGCCCCCTTCGCACGGATCGCCCCTGTGGTTGACTCCAGCACCTATCTCCTTTGCCTACGCTGGGTTACGTGCAGCGCCTTTACGATTTCCTCCGCAGACACCCGACAGGGGTCGACAGCTTCTGGGCCGTCCTCCTGTGCGGGATCGCGCTGCTGGACCTGGCGTCCGCCGGCCAGCGCGGCACGGCCGAGCGGCTCCTCACCGTCCCCTCGGTGATCGCGATGGGCGTCGTCATCGCGCTGCGCCGCAAGTGGACGCCGCAGATGTTCTGGCTGGCGGTGGGCACGGGCGCCTACCAGCTCGCCGCCGGGATCGAGGTGCACAACGGCGACTTCGGGATGCTGGTGATCCTCTACACCGTGGCCGCCTCGGGCGAGGTCTCGCGCCGGCTCTCGCGCTTCGCGTTCGCCGTCGGGCTGACCGCCGCGCCCCTGTACGCCCTGCGTTTCCACGTCGACAAGGGCGACACCAGCGACAACATCTTCTTCACCCTCTTCGCCATCGTCCCCTTCGCCCTCGCCTGGGTACTGGGCGACTCGCTGCGCACCCGCCGCGCCTACTACGCCCAGCTCGTCGAGCGGAACCAGCGCCTGGAGAAGGAGCGCGAGGCGCAGGCCAAGGTGGCCGTCGCCGCCGAGCGCGCCCGGATCGCCCGCGAACTGCACGACGTGGTCGCGCACAACGTCTCGGTGATGGTGGTCCAGGCGGACGGCGCCGCGTACGTGATGGACGTGGCACCGGAACAGGCCAAGGAGGCGCTCCAGACCATCTCGGGCACCGGCCGCCAGGCGCTGGCCGAGATGCGGCGGCTGCTGGGCGTGCTGCGCACCGGCGAGCCGCAGGAGTCCGAGGACTACGTGCCCCAGCCGGACGTCGAGCAGATCGAGGTCCTGGTCGAGCAGGTCCGCACGGCCGGGCTCGCCGTGGACTTCGCGGTCGAGGGCGCGCCGCGGCGGCTGCCGAGCGGGGTGGAGCTGACGGCGTACCGGATCGTGCAGGAGGCGCTGACCAATACGCGCAAGCACGGCGGCCCGGAGGCCAGGGCGAACGTCCGGCTGGTGTACTTCGACGACGGCCTCGGGCTGCTGATCGAGGACGACGGGCGGGGCGCCGCCCACGAACTGTACGAGGACGGCGGCGCGGACGGCGCCGGGCACGGACTGATCGGCATGCGGGAGCGCGTCGGTATGGTCGGGGGCACGCTGGACGCGGGCCCGCGGCCCGGCGGCGGCTTCCGGATCAGCGCGCTCCTCCCACTCAAGAAGAGGTGATTGATGTCCATCCGCGTGATGCTGGTCGACGACCAGGTCCTGCTGCGCACGGGCTTCCGCATGGTGCTGGCGGCCCAGCCGGACATGGAGGTCGTCGCCGAGGCCGGTGACGGCCTGGAGGCGCTGGAGGTGCTGCGGGCCACGAAGGTGGACGTGGTGCTGATGGACGTCCGGATGCCGAGGCTCGACGGGGTGGAGGCGACGCGGCGCATCTGCGAACCGGAGGAGCACCCCAAGGTGATCATCCTGACCACCTTCGACCTGGACGAGTACGCGTTCTCGGGCCTCAAGGCGGGCGCGAGCGGCTTCATGCTCAAGGACGTCCCGCCGGCGGAGCTGCTGGCCGCGATCCGCTCGGTGCACAGCGGCGACGCGGTGGTGGCGCCCTCGACGACCCGGCGGCTGCTGGACCGGTTCGCGCCGATGCTGCCGACCACCTCGCAGGAGCCCCGGAACAAGGAGATCGAGCGGCTGACGGAGCGGGAGCGGGAGGTCATGCTGCTGGTGGCGCAGGGCCTGTCGAACGGCGAGATCGCGGCCCGGCTGGTCCTGTCGGAGGCGACGGTGAAGACGCACGTGGGCCGCATCCTGACGAAGCTGGGCCTGCGCGACCGCGTCCAAGTGGTCGTCCTGGCCTACGAATCCGGCCTGGTCCGCGCGGGCAGCCCCCCGTCGGTCTGACCGGCCGAGGGCTGCCCGCGCCGGACGGCCCTCAGCCGAACTGGCCGGGCTGGTAGTCGCCGGCGGGCTGCTGGACGACGACGTTCAGCCGGTTGTAGGCGTTGATGAGGGCGATCAGCGACACGAGGGCGGCGAGCTGCTCCTCGTCGTAGTGCTTGGCCGCGTTCGCCCACGCCTCGTCCGTGACACCGCCCGCCGCGTCGGCGATGCGGGTCCCCTGCTCCGCCAGCTCCAGCGCGGCGCGTTCGGCCTCGGTGAACACCGTGGCCTCCCGCCACACCGCCACCAGGTGCAGGCGCAGCGGGGTCTCACCGGCGGCGGCGGCGTCCTTGACGTGCATGTCGGTGCAGAACCCGCACCCGTTGATCTGGCTCGCGCGGATCTTCACGAGTTCCTGCGTCGCGGCGGGCAGCGCCGAATCCGACACCGACTTGCCGGCCGAGTTGAGGTGCTTGAGGAACTTCCCGGCTGTCGCGTTGCCGAAGAGGTTCAAACGGGCGCTCATGGTGTTCTCCTCTGCCGTTACGGGGTTACACCGCTATGACCGGGCGGCGCGGCCCCGTGTGACAGAGGTCGATATGACGTACGTCACCTCCGCCGCGGAGGACGGGGGGCTCCGGCGGCGTCGGCGTCGGCGTCAGGTCATCCAGCGGTCCGGGCGCGCCGTGGCGCGGGAGGTGCGGGAGCGGTCCGCCTGGGCGTGGAGGAGGGCGGAGGCCTCGGGGGCCGGGCGGAGGCGGGCCGTCACCGTGCCGTTGGCGCCGGTGTCGACGTGGACGTCGGCCACGCCGTGGAGCCGCTTCCACGGACCCCGGGTGAGTCTCACGCTCTGCACCTTGGCGTGCGGAACGATCTCCGTACGGCGGCACAACAGCCCCCGCCGGGCGGCGAACACGTCCGCGGAGACGGCCACGCCGTAGCCCCGCCACCACACCGGGACCACCCAGCGCGCCCCCGCCCCCGTGGCGGGGGAGAAGCCGAGTGCCGTCAGGTCCACGCCAGGGAGCACGCGCGCGATCACCTCGTACGCGGCGGCCCGCGCGGCGACCGGCACCAGGACGTCGTTCTTCGAGCCCGCCACCGCCAGCTCCACCCGTACCCAGCCGCGCCACCGCCACAGCAGCGGCTCGACGATCCGTACGGTCTGTACCCGGCCCGGCGGCACCGTCTCGTGGGCCCGGTCCAACAGCCCGTGGTCGAGCCGCAGCCCGTCGGGGGACTCCGCGACCGTCCAGTCGTACTCGGTCAGGAACCGGCCCGCGCTGCTGCTCCAGGCCCAGCCGAGCAACGGCAGCAGGGCCGCCGCGGCCGCCCAGGGGTTGGCGCTGAACCACCACACCGCCACCGGCACGAGCAGCCCGCCGGTCACCGCCGCCAGCACGCCCAGGCTCAGCAGCAGGGAGACCACCAGCTCGCGCGGCCCGACCCGGAGCAGCGCACGCTCCGGCGCCTCGCCCAGGGCGACCGCCTCGGCCGGGGCGAAGCCGGCGGCCCGTGCGAGGAGTTCGGCGCGCAGCGCGGCGGCGTCCTTCTCGCCCAGGTATGCCAGCTCGTCCTTGTCGTCGGCGCCGATGACGTCGATCCGCAGCTTCGCGACCCCGGCGAGCCGGGCCAGCATCGGCCGCGTGACGTCCACCGCCTGGATCCGGTCGAGCCGGATGTGGGCGGTACGGCGGAAGAGGAGCCCGCTGCGGATGCGCAGCTCGGTGTCGGTGACGGCGTAGTGCGTGAACCACCAGCTCAGCAGCCCGTACGTGCCGAAGACGAGGAGCAGGGCGACGAGGAGCAGGAAGCGGAACGACACGGGCAGCTCCGTGATCCACTCCTCCGCCCGGTCGCCCTGCTGCGCGAGCGCGCCGATGACGGCCGCGATCGGGACCCAGGCGCGCAGCAGCGGGGTCAGCGGGTGCAGCCGTCGCTCGTACGCGGCTCCCGCCACCGGGACGCCCACCGCCTCCGCGGCCCCGGCGGTCGGGCCGCCCACCGCCTCCGCCGTACCCCCGGCCTCACCGCCCGCCCGGCTCACAGGCCCGCCGATCTGGCTTCGCCCAGCTCCGTCAGCCGGTCGCGCAGCCGCTCGGCCTCGCCCGGCACCAGCCCGGGGATCTTGGCGTCGGTCGCCGCGGCCGCCGTGTGCAGCTGCACGGAAGCCAGCCCGAACCGCCGCTCCAGCGGGCCGGAGGTCACCTCCACCAGCTGCATCCGGCCGTACGGCACCACCGTCTGGGCCTGCCACAGCACCCCCCGGCTGATCAGCAGGTCGTCGGCGCGCTCCGCGTACCGCCAGGACCGCCAGTTCCGCCCGAGCAGCACCCAGGCCCAGGCCGCCGCCACCAGCCACAGCGCCCCGCAGGCCGCCCACGCCGGGCCGGCCGCCAGGCCCAGGACGACCCCCGTCGCCGCCGCGAGGAGCACCGCCCAGAACCCCAGCAGGAGCCGGCGCAGCCTGAGCAGGCCGTCCGGCAGCCCCACCCAGTCGGGGCGGCTCGTCCCGCCGCTCGTCCCTGTTTCCATGGGCACAGGGTAGGGGGGTGTCCCACCGTTCGGACCGGGCCGGGCCTGACCGGTGGGACACCCCCGGAGGCTGAGACAATGCGGCCATGACGGAGACCACGGTCGGCATCGGCGGAGCGGCGGAAAGCACCGACATGGTGCTCAACATCGGACCGCAGCACCCTTCCACGCACGGCGTCCTGCGCCTGCGCCTCGTCCTGGACGGCGAGCGCATCGTCAGTGCCGAACCGGTGGTCGGGTACATGCACCGCGGCGCCGAGAAGCTCTTCGAGGCCCGCGACTACCGGCAGATCGTGATGCTGGCCAACCGGCACGACTGGCTGTCCGCGTTCTCGAACGAACTCGGCGTGGTCATGGCCGTCGAGCGGATGCTGGGCATGGAGGTCCCGGAGCGGGCCGTGTGGATGCGGACCCTGCTCGCCGAGCTGAACCGGGTACTGAACCACCTGATGTTCCTCGGGTCGTACCCGCTCGAACTCGGCGGGATCACCCCGATCTTCCACGCGTTCCGCGAGCGCGAGGAGCTCCAGGCCGTCATGGAGGAGATCTCCGGCGGCCGGATGCACTACATGTTCAACCGGGTCGGCGGCCTCAAGGAGGACCTTCCGGCCGGCTGGCTCGGCCGGGCCCGCGCCGCGATCGCCGACGTCCGCACCCGCATGGACGTCTACGACAAGCTGGTCCACGGCAACGAGATCTTCCGCGGCCGCACGCGCGGGGTCGGCGTGCTGTCGGCGGAGGCCGTGCACGCGTACGGGGTCTCCGGCCCGATCGCCCGCGCCTCCGGCGTCGACTTCGACCTGCGCCGCGACGAGCCGTACCTGGCCTACGGCGAGCTCCAGGACGTCCTCGAGGTGGTCACCCGCACCGAGGGCGACTGCCTGGCCCGCTTCGAGGTGCTGCTCGACCAGACGCACAACGCCCTCGACCTCGCCGAGGCCTGCCTGGACCGGATGGCGGAGCTGCCGCCGGGGCCGGTCAACCAGCGCCTGCCGAAGGTCCTCAAGGCGCCCGAGGGGAGCACGTACGCGTGGACCGAGAACCCGCTCGGCATCAACGGCTACTACCTCGTCTCGAAGGGCGAGAAGACGCCCTACCGGCTGAAACTGCGGTCGGCGTCCTTCAACAACATCCAGGCGCTCGCGGTGCTGCTGCCGGGACAGCTGGTCGCGGACATGGTGGCGATCCTCGGCTCGCTGTTCTTCGTGGTCGGCGACATCGACAAGTAGCGCTCGGTCGAGCGGGCGCAGACACGGGGGCGACCTGACCCGCGGACGGTCTGACGCGCGGGCGGCCTGACGTACCCGGCGACCTGACGTACCCGGGACCTGACATGCGGCACGAAAACCGGGCGGAGCAGCCCGGGGCCCGGCCTAGGGTGCCCGCATGACCTCTGGGACCTCCGCGATGTACGCCGACTACCTGCGGCGGCTGCGCGTCGCCGACCCGGGCACCCCCTCCACCGAGGGCCTGTTCGCCCTGCACCGGGCCCACGTGGAGCGCGTGCCGTTCGAGAACCTCGGGATCCAGCTCGGCCGGCCGCCCGGCATCGACCCGGAGCTGTCGGTACGCCGCCTGGCCGCGGGGACGGGCGGCTACTGCTTCCACCTCAACGGCGCGTTCTCGGCGCTCCTCGAAACCCTGGGCTACGACGTGACGCGCCACTACGGCGGCGTCGCCAAGGACCCCGCCTCGCAGGAGATCAGCGGTGACCACCTCACGCTGACCGTGCGCGTCGAGGGGGCGGAATACCTCGTGGACGTCGGGCTCGGCGACGGCCCGCACGAGCCGCTGCCGCTGCGCGAAGGCACGTACGAGCAGGGCGGTTTCCCCTACGCACTGGAGCGGCTGGAGCGGCTGGAGCGGCTGGAGCCGCGGGTTGCGGAGGGGGAGGGCGGGAGCGGGGCCGGGGGGTGGAGCCTGCACAACTCCGCCCGCCCGGCGCCCCGGATGAACTTCCGCTCCGCGCCGGCCGTGATGGCCGACTTCGCCCCCATGCACGCCTGGCTCTCGGCCGACGAGGACTCCCCCTTCGTGCGCACGCTCGTCCTGTACCGGCGTGACGCCGGGGGCATCGACGCGCTCCAGGGGCGGGTCCTGAGCCGCATCGACCCGCTCGGGGGCACGAGCAAGCGGGAGTTGTCGGACTCGGGGGAGTTCTACGAAGCCGTCGCCACCGTCTTCGGGCGGGACCTGGGCGACCTGACCCCGGCGGACCGCACGGCCCTGTGGTCGCGGGTGCTGCGCGCCCACGAGGCCTGGGCGGCGGCCCGGCCGGCCTGAGCCCGGCTCCGGCGACGGGCAGGGCCGGCCGGTGGCAGTACGGCTGCCCGTGGCGGTACGGCTGTCGGTGGCGGGGTGCAGACTGGGGGCATGTCCCACTCCCCCCGACGGGCCTGCCCCGCCTGCGGCCGCGACTGCGCCGTGACGGCCGGAAGGATCGCCCGCCACGACCCGCCCGGCGGCCGGGAGCGCGGCGGCCTGGTGTCCTGCCCCGGCTCCCGCGCCCGCGTGGTCCTCGGCGCCTCGGCCCCCACCCTGGACGGCTTCACCCTGGGGCCGCACCCGGGCCAGCTGCCGCTGTTCTGACCGCGCTCCCCCTGCGAAGGTGCCTAGGAGATCGCGGTGCGCAGCCGGGCCACGTCGACCGGCTCGGTCTCGTCGTGGGCCGTCAGGTCGATGACCTGGCCCACCGCGCGCTGTTCGGCGGTCGCCGCCTTGAACTCCGGTTCGGGGTCGCCCTGTCCGGCCGACTCCGCCTTGTGCACCGCGAGCGCCTCCGCGCCGACGACGTCCGCCAGGTCCTCGTTCTGCACGGACTCGATCACGGCGCGGGCCTGGGCGGCGTTCTTGGTGCCGAAGAAGTCGAAGCCGCCCTCGACGCGCGAAGCGGAACGCCGGGGTGCCGCATACGGGGCCACCGTCGCCGCGAGCCGCCGGGCCGGAAGCTGCGCGGTCCCGGCGCCCGCACCGGCGCCCGCATCGGCGCCCGTCTCAGCACCCGCCTCGGCGCCCGTCTCACGGTCCGCCCCACCGCCCGTCGCACGGCCGTGCGCGCCGGACCCGTCGCCCGGAGCAGCGGTCACCGCGGCCCCCGAAGCCCCCGACGCCGCGGCCCGCTGCTCCGCCTTGCGCACCAGCGCGGCCATCGCCGCGTTCGCGCGGGCGTACCCGACCGCCGTGGGCGCCCCGCTGCCGGTGCGCTCCTGCGACACCACCGGGAGTTCCTTGGGCGCGCCCGGCCCCGAAGCAGCCTCGATGGCGAGCAGCCTGCGCCGCTCCAGGGCGCTGGCGCGCTCCGTTTCGGCGGTCGCGTACCGGCGCAGCAGCGAGGCGTGTTCACCGCGCAGGCCCGCCAGTTCGACGCGCTTGGCCCGCAGCTTCGCGTCGAGCTTGGCGCGCAGCACGCGGGCTTCGTCCAGGTCGGATTCGAGCTCTGCTATCCGCTCTTCCGTCTTCCACTCGTCCTTGACCCGTTCCCGGGCGAGCTCCGCCACCCGGCGCCCGGCCGAGCGGTCCCAGGAGCGCATGACGACGGCGCCCGCCACGCCCGCGGCCGCGGTGAGGGCCACGAGCAGGCGCAGCGCCACCGGTTCCGCGAGCAGCCAGGCCGCGCCGGCACCGGCCACGGAAACACCGGCGAGGGCCGTCGGCGTGAGCAGACGGTGCAGAGGTTCTGGATTGCGGTGGCGTCCACGGGGCATGGCCTGAAATTTACAGGGCGTAGGCGTGGTGTGGGGTAGCCGCCCGGCAATCTCTTACCGGGCGGTTACCCGCCATTTCCGCACCAACCGCGTAACTGATCTTCGTACGCGGCTACTTCTTGAGCAGACCCTTGGATTCGAGGTACGCCCCGGCGACATCGGAGGCCTTCGCGCGCTCCGCGTCCACCTTCCGGTTGAGGTCGACGAGGTCGGCCGTCGTCAGCGTCTTGGTGAGCCGGTCGAGCGCGGCCGCGACCTCCGCGGAGCCGGCGTCCTTGGCGTTGACGACCGGCAGGACGTTGTCGGCGTTCTGCAGCTTCTTGTCGTCCTCCAGCAGGACCAGGCCGTAGCTGTCGAGCGTGGCGTCGGTGGTCGTGGTGAGCACGAGCTGGTCCACGCCGTCCTTGACGGCCTGCTTGGCCTGGGGGGTCCCGACACCCTTCGGGTCGACACCGGAGACCGAAATTCCGTATGTCTTCTCCAGCCCCGGCTGGCAGAAGGGGCGCACGGCGCATTCGTCGCCGGCGGCGATCTTCACCTTGAGCCCCGACTTACCGAGATCGGAAAGGCTCTTGAGGTTGTTCTTCGCGGCGAATTCCTTCGTCACCGCGAAAGCGTTCTGGTCGACCGCCGAACCCGCCGGCAGGACCTTCAGCCCGAGCGGCGTCGCGAGCTTCTCCAGCGCCGCCACCGTCGCCGTCGCATCGCTCGAGGCGACCGGCTTGTCCTTCGGCGCGTCCTTGCCGTTGACCTTGGCGTTCAGGAACTCCGCCAGGGTCGCCGCGTACTCGGGGACGACGTCTATCTCGCCCTTCTCCAGCGACGGCTCGTACAGCTCGCGGTTGTTGACCGTGGTGACGGAGGTCGAGTAGCCCGCGTCCCGCAGGACCTGCGCGTACAGCTCCGCCAGTACGTTGGACTCGGTGAAGCCGGCCGCGCCGATCACCAGCTTGCCCTTGGCGCCGCCGTCCGAGGCCGAGGACGAGCCGCCGTCCTTCGTCTTTTCCAGGCTGTCGCCGCCGCACGCGGTGAGCGATGCGGCCAGGGCGGCCACACCCAGCGCCGCGCCGAGGACGTGCAGGGACTTGCTCATGTGGTGCTCCTCCAAAGGAGTGGGGCCGACGGGAGAGATCAGGGTCGAGCGGGGCGGTCAGCGGGCCGCCGACGGGTGGCGCGGCAGCAGCCTGTCCGCCGCCACCAGCGCCCCCTCCACCAGCAGGGCCAGCAGGGCCACGAGTACGGCGCCCGCCACCACCTGCGGGGTGTTGTACGTGTTGAAACCGGCGGTGATGATCCGGCCCAGGCCGCCCTGGCCGACCATCGCCGCGATCGTGGCGGTGGCGATGACCTGGACGGCGCCCGAGCGCAGGCCCGTCATCACCAGCGCCCGGGCGAGCGGCAGTTCCACCCGCAGGAACAGCTGGACCCCGGACATGCCCATGCCCCGGGCCGCCTCGACCACCGAGCGGTCGACCTCGCGCACGCCCACGTAGGCGTTGGTCAGCAGCGGCGGGACCGCGAACAGCACGAGCGCGATGACGGTCGGCAGATAGCCCGCGCTGCGCAGCGGCGAGACCATGAACAGGGCCAGCACCGCGAAGACCGGGACGGCCCGCCCGGCATTGGACACGTTCACCGCGAGGGCGCCGCCCTTGCCGAGGTGGCCGAGCCACAGGCCGAGTGGCAGGGCCACCGCGCAGGCGATGGCCAGCGCGATCCCGCTGACGTACACGTGCTCGCCGAGCCGGTGCCAGACGCCGTTCTCCCCCGCCCAGTTGGCGCCGTCCGCCAGCCAGTCCCACGTCCCGCCCAGTACGCCCATGACTCAGACCCCCTCGGCCGGGACCGGCACGGGAACGTCCGGGGTCGTCGCCTTGCGCGCGCGGCCCGCCCGGGTCCACGGCGTGAGCAGCCGCTGCAAGCCGAGCAGCAGCAGGTCCGCCACCAGCGCGAGCAGTACGCACAGCACGGATGCGGTGAGCACCTGCGCCTTGAAGGAGCTGTTCACGGCGGGGGCGATGAGGTTGCCCAGCCCGCCCTTGCCCACGATGGAGCCGACGGTCGTCAGGGCCACGGTCGACACGGTGGCGATCCGTACCCCGGCCAGCAACGCGGGCAGTGCCAGCGGCAGTTCCACCTGCCACAGCAGGCGGCCCGGTCCGTACCCCATCCCGCGCGCCGCTTCCCGTACGTCATCCGGCACGGCCGCCAGGCCGGCCATCACATTGCGGACCAGGATCGTCAGCGAGTACAGCACCAGCCCGGTGACGACCAGCGCCGCCGAGAGCCCGAAGAACGGCAGCAGCAGCGAGAACATCGCGAGGGACGGGATCGTGTAGAGCAGGGTGGTCAGACCGAGGACGGGAGCGGCCCAGCGGCGGCCCCGGCGGGCCAGCAGCGCGAGCGGCACCGACACGGCGAGACCGATCAGCACCGAGACGGCGGTGATCCAGACGTGCTGGACGGTGGCGTCGGTGAGTTCCTGGGAGCGGGAGGTGACGTACTCCCAGCAGAACCAGTCGTTGTCCACGAGGCAGTTCCGCTTGTCCACCCTGCCCACCCCCTCTCACCGGACGCATACGTTTTCGATCAAGGCCCCGTCGCGCGGGGGACGCGGCCGGAACCGACCATAACCCCCGGCACCGACAATGGCCGGAATCCTTCGCACGCGGGCAACACACCCTTCACACACCATGCCCCCGGAGTGAGGAAAGATGGCGGGGTGATCCGATTCGAGCACGTGACCAAGCGCTACCCCGACGGGACCACGGCCGTCGAGGACCTGTCCTTCGAGGTGGCGGAGGGTGAGCTGGTCACGCTGGTCGGCCCCTCCGGCTGCGGCAAGACGACCACCATGAAGATGGTGAACCGGCTCATCGAGCCGACCTCCGGCCGGATCCTGCTGGACGGCGAGGACGTCTCCGCCGCCGACCCCGTCGAACTGCGGCGGCACATCGGCTACGTCATCCAGCAGGTCGGGCTGTTCCCGCACAAGACGGTGCTGGAGAACACGGCCACCGTGCCCCAGCTCATCGGCACCCCCAAGGCCAAGGCCCGCGCCCGCGCCGCCGAGCTCCTCGAACTCGTCGGACTGGACCCGTCGGTGTTCGGCGACCGGTACCCGGAGCAGCTGTCGGGCGGCCAGCGCCAGCGCGTCGGCGTGGCCCGCGCGCTCGCCGCCGATCCGCCGGTTCTGCTGATGGACGAGCCGTTCGGCGCCGTGGACCCGGTGGTGCGCGAACACCTCCAGAACGAGTTCCTGGAGCTCCAGCGCACCGTGCGCAAGACGATCCTGCTGGTCACGCACGACCTGGAGGAGGCGATCCGGCTCGGCGACCGCATAGCCGTCTACGGAGCGGGCACCATCGAGCAGTTCGCCCGCCCGGCCGTGGTGCTGGCCGCGCCCGCCACCGCGTACGTGGCCTCCTTCGTCGGCGCCGACCGCGGCCTCAAGCGGCTCGCGGTCACCCCCGTGGACACGGCCGACCTGTCTCCGGCCGACGGCACCGCCCCGGCCGCCGACGTGCCGCTGGGGGCCACGCTGCGCGAGGCGCTCGCGGCGCTGCTCCAGGAGGACTCCGGCCGGATCGGGGTCACGGACCCGGACTCCGGCGCGCTGCTCGGCGTACTGACCCCCGGGGCCGTGCACCGGGCGCTGCGCCGGGCCCAGCTCCAGGAGGCGTGAACGCGAAAGGAGGGTGACCGGCCGTCAGGGCCGGTCACCCTCCTCGCTCCCCCCGCCGGAACCCCGCCGGCGGCCCACGTCAGGCCTGCATCCGGCCGCTCAGCCACACCAGCATCGGCGCGATCTCGCGGCGCCAGGTGTTGAAGTTGTGGCCGCCGCTGTCGAGGATGATCGAGGAAACCCGGTCCGAGCCCTTGACCAGCTTGATGAACTTCTTGGTGTCGCCGAGGTTGTCCTCGCCCTTCTCGCTGGTCGTGACGAGGAAGGACGTACCGGCCGGCTTCTTGTGCTCGATGCTGTGCAGGACGTCGGCGCGCTTCTTGAGCCTGTCGTCGCCCTTGAACAGGTCACCGGTCGTCGGGTCGTCGGCGGCCTGGTAGTACGCGGACAGGCCCACACCGGCGCCGAAGGTCTGCGGGTAGTGCGCGGCGATCTTCAGGGCGCAGTAGCCGCCCGTGGAGTTGCCGATGAAGCCCATGTTCTGCGGCTTCTTGCCCACCCGGAAGGTGCTCTGGATCGCCTGCGGCAGGTCCTGCGCGAAGAAGGTCTCGGTCTGCGGGCCGCCCGGGATGTCCACGCACTCCGTGTCGCGCGGGGGCGCGATCGTCGGGCGCAGCATCACGAGGATCATCGGCTGCATCTTGCCCGCTTTGGCCTGCTTGAAGGCCGTCATCGGGTAGTTCAGCCCTTTGATCAGGTTCTCGGCCGTGCCCGGGTAGCCCGTCAGCACGATGGAGGCCGGAAAGTTCTTGTTCTTGTAGTGCGGCTGGAAGTACTCCGGCGGCAGCCACACGTACCCGGGGCTCGTTATCTGCGACTTGGGGCCGGTTATGGCAACCTTCAGGATCTGACCGCCGACCTGCGGCTTGGCGCCGCCGGGCACGTCCAGGCTCTGCTTGTCGACGACCTTGATGTCCTTGGTGCTCATCGAGTGGTCGACGACCTTGCCCATGGACGTCTGCTGGCCGAACAGGTCGGCCCAAGAACCGTAGAAGAGGAAGGACTTGTTCGCCGCCAGGCCGACCGCCGCGAAGAGCGCCAGCTGGGTCACGAGCAGGAGGCCGATCCGGCCGAGCAACGCACGCCAGGTGCGGCCCGAGAGCCGCGGCCAGAACCACACGGTGGCCGCGAAGAGCAGCACACCGAGGATGATGGCCAGGACCAGAACCGTATTACTGGTGAGACCCATGAGCAGTCAGTCGACTTTCTGGTGGCAGGACTAGTTTTTCTCGACGGAAGAGTGAACCCGCTCGCCCTCGATGTCGTCCTAGGGGACGCACCACACTCCGGAGGCTGTCGCGGCCTTCGGCCATATGATCTCTCGCGGAGCAACGGGAAGCGATGTCTAGCAGGATAGATGGCGATAAGTCGGGACAGGTTCCGAAGGCGGTCCGCCGAATCTTCCGCGGACCCCAGCCGGAGTCGGTGCCCGGCCTGGTAGGTACGGCCGTCATGATCGTCGGCCTTCTGGACATCGCGGCGGGTGTCTTCCCGCGATTCCGGCACAGCCGGTTCCACTCGTTCACCGAGGTGCTGCCCGGCTCCCTGGGTCCGTTCGCCGCCGCGCTGTCCATCAGCGCGGGCGTACTGATCCTGCTGCTGGCCCACGGCCTCAAGCGGCGCAAGCGGCGTGCCTGGCGGGCCGCGGTGGTCCTGCTGCCCGCGGGCGCGGTGGCGCAATTCACATACCGGCACTCCGTCATCGGCGTGGTCATCGCGGCGGTGCTCCTGGCCCTGCTGCTGCGCCACCAGAGTGAGTTCAAGGCGCTCCCGGACCCGCGCAGCCGCTGGAAGGCGCTGGCCAACTTCGTCCTGATGAGCGCCGGCTCCATCAGCCTCGGCCTGGTCATCGTCAACGTCCACCCGAACAAGGTCGTCGGCAACCCGAGCCTGTACGAGCAGATCACGCACGTCGTCTACGGGCTCTTCGGCTTCGAGGGCCCGGTCGAGTACGCCGGACGCGTCTCCTGGACCGTCGGCTACTCCCTCGGCGCGCTCGGCATGCTGACCGCGGTCACCACCATCTACCTGGCCTTCCGCCCCGAGCACCCGGCCGCCCGGCTCACCGCCGACGACGAGACCAAGCTGCGCGAGCTGCTGGCCAAGCACGGCGGCCGCGACTCGCTCGGCCACTTCGCGCTGCGCCGCGACAAGGCCGTCGTCTTCTCCCCCAGCGGCAAGGCCGCCGTCACCTACCGCGTCGTCTCCGGCGTGATGCTCGCCTCCGGCGACCCGGTCGGCGACGTCGAGGCCTGGCCCGGCGCCATCGAGCGGTTCATGGAGGAGGCCAAGGCCCACTCCTGGACCCCCGCCGTCGTGGGATGCAGCGAGACCGGCGGCGAGGTCTGGACCCGTGAGACCGGCCTGGACGCCCTGGAACTCGGTGACGAGGCGATCGTCGACGTCAAAGACTTCTCCCTCGCCGGACGCGCCATGCGCAACGTCCGCCAGATGGTCAAGCGCATCGAACGCAACGGCTACACCACCAAGGTCCGCCGGGTCAGCGAGCTGACCGAGGAGGAGCTGGAGCAGGTCCGCGGCGCCGCCGAGGCCTGGCGCGGCACCGACACCGAGCGCGGCTTCTCCATGGCGCTGGGCCGGGTCGGCGACCCGGGCGACGGGGACTGCTTCATCGCCACCGCGCACCGCGTGGAGGAGGGCGACACCAGCCCCTTCGGCGACCTCAAGGCCATCCTGCACTTCGTCCCCTGGGGCAAGGACGGCATGTCCCTGGAGCTGATGCGCCGCGACCGCGCGGCCGACCCCGGCATGAACGAACTGTTGATCGTCGCCGCCCTCGGGGCCTGCCCGGAGCTCGGCATCGAGAAGGTCTCCCTGAACTTCGCGATGTTCCGCGCGGCCCTGGCCCGCGGCGAGAAGATCGGCGCCGGACCGGTGCTGCGGATGTGGCGCGGCCTGCTGGTCTTCCTGTCGCGCTGGTTCCAGATCGAGTCCCTGTACAAGTTCAACGAGAAGTTCCGCCCGCGCTGGGAACCCCGCTTCATGGTCTACCGGCAGACCCGCGACCTGCCCCGCATCGGCTTCGCCGTGATGCAGGCCGAGGGCTTCGTGACGCTGGCCCTGCCCCGGCTCTTCGCGAGCCGCCGCCCGCCCAAGCAGGTCCGCCCCTGCGCCCACACGGACGGTGCGGCGGTACCGGCCCAGCCCGGCGAGCGCGAGGTGCAGGCCGCGTAGCCGGTACGTCCTGCTCGCGCGCCCCCAGGGCCCGTCCCCGTACGCCGAACGGCCGGGGCACGGGCCCTACCCTTGAGCTATGAACACCAACCACGGGGCCACCGCCAGGGGCCGGGTGACGGGCCTGCCGGAGTGGGACCGCTGCGGGGTCATGGGCGTCGTGAACGTCACCCCCGACTCCTTCTCCGACGGCGGCCGCTGGTTCGACACCACCGCCGCCGTCAAGCGCGGGCTCGACCTCGTCGCCCAGGGCGCCGACCTGGTCGACGTCGGCGGGGAGTCCACCCGGCCCGGCGCCAGCCGCGTCGACGCCGAGGAGGAGCTGCGCCGCGTCGTCCCCGTCGTGCGCGGCCTGGCCGCCGAGGGGATCGTCGTCTCCGTCGACACCATGCGCGCGGAGGTCGCGGCCCAGGCCGTCGCCGCCGGTGCGCGGCTGGTCAACGACGTCAGCGGCGGGCTCGCCGATCCCGGCATGATCCCGGCGGTGGCCGCCGCGGAGGTGCCGTTCGTGGTCATGCACTGGCGCGGTTTCAGCGCCGGCATGAACAGCCTCGCCGTCTACGGGGACGTCCTCGCCGAGGTCACCGCCGAGCTGCGGGACCGCATCGACGCAGTCATCGCCGGCGGCATCGCGCCCGAGCGCCTCGTGGTCGACCCCGGCCTGGGCTTCGCGAAGAACGCCGAGCACGACCTGGCCCTCGTCGCCCACCTGCGCGAGCTGCGGGAGCTGGGCTTCCCGCTGCTGGTCGCCGCCTCGCGGAAGCGTTTCCTCGGACGGGTCCTCGCGGGGCCCGGGGGCGGCACCCCGCCGCCCGCCCGCGAGCGGGACGCCGCCACGGCCGCCGTGTCCGCCATCGCCGCCCACCAGGGCGCCTGGGCGGTACGGGTCCACGAGGTACGGGCGAGCGCCGACGCGGTTCGGGTGGCCCGCGCCGTGGAAGGGGCACTGTGATCCGTCAGACCGACCGGGAAGGGGCACGGTGAGCCGTACCGACATCGAGGCCGTCGAAGAGATCAACACCGCCTTCTACGAGGCCATGGAGCAGGGGGACTTCGACGCACTGTCGGCACTCTGGCTGGAGGACGAGATCTCCTGCGTGCACCCCGGCTGGCCGGTGCTCTCCGGCCGCGGCGAGGTGCTGCGCTCGTACGCCCTGATCATGTCCCACACGGAGTACATCCAGTTCTTCCTCACCGACACCAAGGTGGCCGTGCTCGGCGACACCGCGCTGGTCACCTGCACCGAGAACATCCTCAGCGGCGGCCCCGCGGAGGACGGCGGGGAGCTGGGTCCGCTGGTCGGTCAGCTGGTCGTCGCCACGAATGTGTTCCGACGCACATCCGAGGGCTGGCGCCTGTGGTCCCACCACGGATCCCCCGTCCTTACGGACTCCGAAGATGAGGACGAAGAGGACACCGACTGACCCCATGGGCGGGGCCGGAGGTTTATCGCAGGTAAATTCGAAGGTGGACGACGCCGACCGCACTCGGCGCAGGACCATGGCCCCGGGGAGTCCCGGGGCCGGAAGCACCTACGAAACAGGAGTGATTCGCGTGGATCGTGTCGCGCTGCGCGGCCTCAAGGCTCGCGGGCACCACGGCGTCTTCCCCCGGGAACGCGAAGAAGGCCAGACCTTCATCGTCGACCTGGTGCTGCACATCGACGCCCGTCCCGCGGCGGCCGACGACGACCTGGCCAAGACCGTGCACTACGGGGTGGTGGCCGAGGAAGTCGTCGACGTGGTCCAGGGAGAGCCGGTCGACCTGATCGAGACCCTCGCCGAGCGGATCGCCCAGCAGTGCCTCAAGCACGAAGCGGTGGCGCAGGTCGAGGTCGTCGTCCACAAGCCGGACGCGCCGATCACCGTCCCCTTCGACGACGTGACCATCACGATCACCCGGAGCCGCGCATGAACAACGGACTCAGCGCCCAGAGCGACCCGACCGTCCAGCCCGTTCCCGCCTCGGTGGTGGAAGCGGTCGACGCGGCGGACACGACGCTGTCCAACCCGAAATGGGCCGTCATCGCGCTCGGCGCGAACCTCGGCAACCGGCTGGAGACCCTCCAGGGCGCCATCGACGCCCTCGGCGACACCCCGGGCCTGCGGGTCAAGGGCGTCTCGCCCGTCTACGAAACCGAGCCGTGGGGCGTCGCGCCCGGCTCCCAGCCCTCGTACCTGAACGCGGTCGTCACCGTGAAGACCACGCTGCCCCCCTCCTCCCTGCTGGAGCGCGGGCACGCCATCGAGGAGGCCTTCGACCGCGTCCGCGAGGAGCGCTGGGGGCCGCGCACGATCGACGTCGACATCGTCGCGTACGCCGATGTCGTCTCGGACGACCCCGTCCTGACCCTCCCCCACCCGCGGGCCCACCAGCGGGCCTTCGTGCTCGCGCCGTGGCACGACATCGACCCCGAGGCCCAGCTCCCGGGCCGTGGAGCGGTCTCCGCACTGCTGGCCGGAATCGGCCTCACCGGCGTCGCGCCGCGCCCGGACCTGGAACTCCACCTCCCCGAGTAGTCGTTAGCCTGTTCACTGCTGACGAAAAGCGGCTCAGAAAGCGGGGAACGGGCACGTGAAGCAACTGAGGCCGGCGGTCCTGGCGGGCATCTTCGTGGTCGCCGGGGTGCTGTCCTGGGCGGGCGCCCGGCTGTGGAACACCTACGGCACCCTGCCGGGCGTCCCGCTGGCCGCGCCGATCGTCCTCGCGGTGATCGCGGTGATCCTCTTCGCGACGGGGCTCTCGATGCGCAGCCGGCTCAAGGCGCAGCGCGAGCGCCGGCCGGGAGCCAAGGGCGTCGAGCCGTTGATGGCGGCCCGAGCGGTGGTGTTCGGGCAGGCCAGCGCCCTGGTCGCGGCCCTGGTGGCAGGCATGTACGGGGGCGTCGGCGTGTTCTTGCTGACCGACTCCCTCGACGTCCCCGTCCGCCGCGACCAGGCCTGGTACGCGGGCGGCTCCGTCCTGGCTGGCGCGGCGGTCATCGCCGCGGCCCTGTTCCTGGAGCACGTCCTGAAACTCCCCGAGGACGACGACACCACCCCACAGTCCCAGGCCCGCGCCTGACGCCCCGCCGGGGCCCGCTCCGTACGCGGGACCCGGCCGCTCGGGCGCGACGTGGCCGGCCCCGCGCTCAGCGGCTCCCGGGCGCGTTCGGGCACGGCCGGCGGTCAGTGCACCGGGTCAGCGGGCCATGATGAGGCTCATCGCCTCGTTGCGGGTGGCCGAGTCGCGGAGCTGGCCGCGGACCGCCGAGGTGATGGTCTTCGCGCCGGGCTTGCGGACACCGCGCATGGTCATGCACATGTGCTCGCACTCGATGACCACGATGACGCCGCGCGGCTCCAGGATCTCCATGAGCGAGTCCGCGACCTGCGTCGTCAGCCGCTCCTGCACCTGCGGACGGCGGGCGTACACGTCCACGAGGCGGGCGAGCTTCGACAAGCCGGTGATCTTGCCGTCCGTGGACGGGATGTAGCCGACGTGCGCCACGCCGTGGAAGGGCACCAGGTGGTGCTCGCAGGAGCTCATCACCTCGATGTCCTTCACCAGGACCATCTCGTCGTGGCCGAGGTCGAAGGTCGTCGTCAGGACCTCCTCCGGCTTCTGCCACAGGCCGGCGAATATCTCCCTGTACGAGCGCGCCACCCGGGCCGGCGTCTCCAGCAGACCCTCACGGTCGGGATCCTCACCGACCGCGATCAGGAGCTCGCGCACGGCCGCCTCGGCGCGCTTCTCGTCGAACGCGCCGATCGTGCCCTCGCCACCGGTCAGGGTCACTGGGTCGGTCATGTCTTCCTCGTTCCTGTGTGCACAGCGCTCGCGGGCATGTGAAAGTGCCGCGCCCCCCAAGGCTAGAACCTGGGGGGCGCGGCATGCATTCCGGGGCCCGTCGGGCCGCACCGACTACTCGGCGCGGTCCTCCGGAGCGACCTCGGGGGCCTTCTCCACCGACACCGCGGGGGACGCCGCCGAGGCGCCGTTCGCCGAGTTCGTCAGCTGGAGCTCCTTGGGAGAGAGCACCGGCGGACGGGTGGAGGGGGTACGGCGGGCGGAACCGGTCCACGCCGGACGGGCCGGGCGCTTCACGATCGTGGAGAAGATCTCCGCGATCTCCTCCTTGCCCAGCGTCTCCTTCTCCAGCAGCGCCAGCACGAGGTTGTCCAGGACGTCCCGGTTCTCGACCAGGATCTCCCAGGCCTCGTTGTGCGCGGTCTCGATGAGCTTCTTGACCTCTTCGTCGACCAGCGCCGCGACCTCTTCCGAGTAGTCCCGCGGGTGCGACATCTCGCGGCCCAGGAACGGCTCGGTGTTGTCGCCGCCGAACTTGATCGCGCCCAGCCGCTCGGTCATCCCGTACTGGGTGACCATGGCCCGCGCGGTGGCGGTGGCCTTCTCGATGTCGTTCGCCGCGCCCGTGGTCGGGTCGTGGAAGACCAGTTCCTCGGCCGCGCGCCCGCCCAGCATGTACGCGAGCTGGTCGAGCATCTCGTTGCGCGTGGTCGAGTACTTGTCCTCGTCGGGCAGGACCATGGTGTAACCCAGGGCCCGGCCGCGGGACAGGATGGTGATCTTGTGGACCGGGTCGGAGTTCGGGGAGGCCGCCGCGACCAGGGCGTGACCGCCCTCGTGGTACGCGGTGATCTTCTTTTCCCGGTCCGACATGATCCGGGTCCGCTTCTGCGGGCCCGCCACGACGCGGTCGATCGCCTCGTCCAGCATGTGGTTGTCGATCAGCTTCTTGTTCGAGCGGGCCGTGAGCAGCGCGGCCTCGTTCAGAACGTTGGAGAGATCGGCACCCGTGAAGCCGGGGGTGCGACGGGCGACGGCCGAGAGGTCGACGTCCGGAGCGACCGGCTTGCCCTTCTGGTGGACCTTGAGGATCTCCAGACGGCCCTGCATGTCCGGACGGTCGACCGCGATCTGCCGGTCGAAGCGGCCCGGGCGCAGCAGCGCCGGGTCGAGGATGTCGGGACGGTTCGTGGCGGCGATCAGGATGACGCCGCCCTTCACGTCGAAGCCGTCCATCTCGACCAGCAGCTGGTTGAGGGTCTGCTCGCGCTCGTCGTGACCGCCGCCGAGACCCGCACCGCGGTGCCGGCCGACGGCGTCGATCTCGTCGACGAAGACGATCGCCGGCGCGTTGGCCTTGGCCTGCTCGAACAGGTCGCGGACGCGCGAGGCGCCGACACCGACGAACATCTCGACGAAGTCGGAACCGGAGATCGAGTAGAAGGGAACACCGGCCTCGCCCGCGACGGCACGCGCGAGCAGGGTCTTGCCGGTGCCGGGCGGGCCGTAGAGCAGCACGCCCTTGGGGATCTTGGCACCGACGGCCTGGAACTTCGCCGGCTCCTGGAGGAACTCCTTGATCTCGTGGAGTTCCTCGACGGCCTCGTCGGAGCCCGCGACATCGGCGAACGTCGTCTTCGGGGTGTCCTTGGTGATGAGCTTGGCCTTGGACTTCCCGAAGTTCATCACCCGGGAGCCGCCGCCCTGCATCTGGTTCATCAGGAACAAGAAGACGACGACGATGAGGACGAACGGGAGCAGCGAGAACAGCACGCTCAGGAACGGGCTGGTCTTGTCCGGCGAGACGGTGTACCCGTCGGTGATCTGACCGGCTTCGTACTTGGTCTGGAGGTTCTGGGCGAGCTGGACGCCCTGGTCCCCGATGTAGTTGGCCTGGAACTTGGTGCCGTCGTTGTTGCCGAGCTTCTGGTCCTTCTTGAGCTCGATCTTGATCATCTGGCTGTCACCGGTGGTGAGCTTGGCGCTCTGCACCTGGCCACTGTTGATCGCCTTGATGACCTCGCTGGTCTCCACCGACTTGTAGCCGCCGCCGGAGCCGACGACGTTCATCAACACGACCACGGCGAGGACGGCCAGCACGATCCACATGACCGGCCCACGGAAGTATCGCTTCACGTCCATCCATACGGGGCGCTAGGCGCCCCGTCCCTCCTGCCCGTAGGTAAATGCTGCTGTGAGTAAAGACTGTTCTTCGGAATGTACCCCTGAATTGTCACCCGCGGCCTCGTGGGACGGCTGACAGTCCCGTCTTCCCCTGGTCCAACGGCGGGAAGCGCCGCCAGGTTCCCCGGGGCCCACAGGTTTCCCATGGGTTCCCCGGGGGCGGGGGTACGGGGTTCACCGCACGGCCCGTGGGCCGGTCAGCCGCCGTAGACGTGCGGGGCGAGCGTGCCGACGAAGGGCAGGTTGCGGTACTTCTCCGCGTAGTCCAGGCCGTACCCGACCACGAACTCGTTCGGGATGTCGAAGCCGACCCACCGGACGTCGATGGCGACCTTCGCGGCGTCGGGCTTGCGCAGCAGCGTGACGACCTCCAGGGAGGCCGGCTCGCGCGAGCCCAGGTTCGACAGCAGCCACGACAGGGTCAGGCCCGAGTCGATGATGTCCTCGACGATCAGGACGTGCTTGCCCTTGATGTCGGTGTCCAGGTCCTTGAGGATCCGCACGACGCCGGACGACTGGGTCCCGGCGCCGTAGGAGGACACCGCCATCCAGTCCATGGTGAGCGGGGTGGACAAGGCGCGCGCCAGGTCCGCCATCACCATCACGGCGCCCTTGAGCACACCGACGATGAGCAGGTCCTTGCCCGCGTACTCCGCGTCGATCTTCGCAGCCAGCTCCGCCAGCTTCGCGTCGATCTCTTCCTTGGTGATGAGCACCGACTGGAGGTCGTCGCCCATGTCCTTTACGTCCACCCGCATCACTTTCGTCGTCGGCCGGGACTCCGGAGGTGGGTGCCCCCGGAGGACTCAGCCGCGTTTCAGCACCAATCAGCCCTGCCGGATGACAAGTCTGCCACCCTGCCGCTGGGCCTCGACCCGGCCGGGCAGGTTGATGGCGCCCTGACCGCGCCATCCGGTGATGAGTCGGTCGACTTCCTCGATGTGGCGGGCGAAGAGCGAGCCGGCGGGAGACCCCGCGGCGACCACGGCCCGGCGCAGGACGCGGCGGCGGACGGCCGGGGGCAGGGCGTACAGCTTCGCGCACTCCAGGCGGCCGTCCTCGTCGCGCACGCGGGTCTCCGCGTCGGCGGCCCAGGCGTCCAGGGCGTCGGCATCGTCGCGGGAGAGCTGGGCGGTACGGGCGAGCGCCTCGACGACGCCCTTGCCGAGCGCCTTCTCGAGGGCGGGCAGCCCCTCGTGGCGCAGCCGGGAGCGGGTGTAGGCGGGGTCGGCGTTGTGCGGGTCGTCCCAGACGGGGAGGGACTGGACCATGCAGGCCTTGCGGGCGGTCTGCCGGTCGATGTGGAGGAACGGGCGCCGGTAGCGGTGGCTGCGGCCGGTGCCGCCGGACACTTCCGCCATGCCGGACAGCGAGCGGATGCCGGAGCCCCGGGCGAGGCCCAGCAGGACGGTTTCGGCTTGATCGTCACGCGTGTGGCCGAGCAGCACGGCGACCGCCCCGAGCCGGCCGGCGGCCTCGTCCAGCGCGGCGTAACGGGCATCGCGGGCGGCGGCCTCGGGCCCGCCGTCGCGGCCGACGCGCACGGCGACGGACTCCACCGGGTCCAGGCGGAGCGCGGTCATGCGGGAGACGACCTCGGCGGCACGCAGGTCGGAGCCGGCCTGGAGGCCGTGGTCGACGGTGACCCCGCCGGCCCGGACGCCGAGCTTGGGGGCCTCGAAGGCGAGGGCGGAGGCGAGCGCCATGGAGTCGGCGCCGCCCGAGCAGGCGACGAGGACGAGCGGCGCGGCGCCGTCCCGGTCCGCCGGGTCTGTCAGGTCGGTCAGGATGTCGTGGAGTACGCGGCGGACCGCCAGGCGTATCGCCGCGACCGCAGGATGGGGACCCATGTCCGGTGCCCTTCGTGGAGTTCGGATGCCTCGGAGGCGTGGGGGTGGTGCGCAGGGGTGTCCTCGGTCCGCCCGGTATCGGTGGCGGCCCCCCGCGGGGAACCGCCCCTCATGCCGGCCGCCACTCCGAATGTCACTCAGAGTGCGTCGATGGTGACAGAACCGAGCCGTTCCCTGAGCATCGCACGCCCTTCCACGGCCCACGGTCCCTCGGAAGGGTGATGCTGCTTCCCCCAACGAGACAAGTTCACACCTGCCCGACGCGGCAATGCGCCCCGCGCCGTGCGCGTGTTCACGCCCCTTCGCTCCCGTCGCGCCCCTCGCTCCCCTTGCGGTGGACGCGGGCCACCCAGTCCGCGGGCTTGGCGATCTCGGCCTTGGTGGGCAGCGTGTTCGGGGAGGTCCAGACCCGGTTGAAGCCCTCCATCCCGACCTGGCCGACGACGGCGCGGACGAACCGTTCGCCGTCCCGGTACTGGCGCATCTTCGCGTCGAGGCCCAGCAACTTGCGCAGCGCGGCGTCGAGGTGGCCCGCCCCGCTGGCCCGGCGCTGCTGGAACTTCTCCCTGATCTCGGCCACCGAGGGCACCACTTCCGGGCCCACCCCGTCCATCACGAAGTCGGCGTGGCCCTCCAGCAGCGACATCACGGCGGTGAGCCGGGCCAGCACCTCACGCTGCTCGGGGGTCTGCACCAGGTCGACCAGCGACCGGCCCTCGTCACCCCGCTCGGAGTCGGGCCGGGCACCGGCGAAGGACTGGGCGGCCTCGCGGAGCCGCTCCAGCACCGTCATCGGGTCCATCTCGGTCGCTCCGAGGAACGTCTGGATCTCGCCCTCCAGGTGGGCGCGCAGCCACGGGACGGCCGTGAACTGCGTACGGTGGGTCTCCTCGTGCAGGCACACCCACAGCCGGAAGTCGTGCGGGTTCACCTCCAGCTCCCGCTCGACGTGCACGATGTTCGGGGCGACGAGCAGCAGCCGTCCGCCGCTCAGGGCCGAGCCCGGCAGGTCGAGCGTCGCGGGCGCGAAGGTCTCGTACTGGCCGAGCACCCGGGAGGCCAGGAAGCTCAGCAGCATGCCCAGCTCGACGCCCGTGACCTTGCCGCCGACCGCGCCGAAGACGGCGCCGCCGGTGGAGTTGCCGCGGCGCTCCCGCATCTTGCCGAGCAGCGGGGCCAGCAGCTCCCGGAAGCCGGCCACGTTGGCCCGCACCCAGCCCGCCCGGTCGACGACCAGGACGGGCGTGTCGTGGACGGTGGTCCCCTCGGGCAGCGCGCCCATCATCCGGGTGAAGTCGCGCACGTGCCGTTCCGACGTCCTGGCGTGCCCGCGCAGCTCCGCCACCACGGCCCGGGCCTCGTCCCTGCTGACCTCCGGGCCGGGCCGGACCAGCCGGGTCGCGGTCGCCACCGCGAGGTTCCAGTCGACCATCTCCGCACCACCGATGCTCGTCATGCGTCAACCGTACGTGGACCGGCCCGTCCGCGGGATCCCCCCGGCCGCGGCCGGCCGCGGGCCGCCCCGGCTACGGTGTGGCCGCCACCGCGGCCGCGAGCTTGTCCAGGCCCCGCTCGGCGGTCGGGCCGTCGGGGCCGTTCGCGCTCAGGAACGCGAAGGCCAGCAGCCGCCCCGAGGGGGCCACGACGGTCCCGGCGAGGGCGTTCACGCCGCTCAGGGTCCCCGTCTTGGCCCTGACCAGGCCGGCGGCCTGGGAGCCGCCCGTGTTGCGGGTGCGCAGGGTGCCGGTGAATCCGGCGACCGGGAGTCCGGTCAGGACCGGGCGCAGCTCCGGCCGCTGCGGGTCGGCGGCGCGGACGAGGAGGCCGGTGAGCAGGCTGCTGCTGACCTTGTCGGCCCGGTTGAGGCCGCTGCCGTCGGCGAAGCGCGCGCCGGCGGTGTCGACGCCGAGGGAGGCGAGCTTGGCGGTCACCGCCTTCTCGGCGCCCTCGAAGCTGGCGGGCTGGCCGGAGGCGATGGCCGTCTGGCGGGCGAGGGCCTCGGCGATGTCGTTGTCGCTGTTGGTCAGCATCCGCTCGACGAGGCCGCCGAGCGGCGCGGACAAGGTGGTGGCCAGTGGCCGGGCGCCCGCGGGCGCCTTGTCCCTCGCCGGGTCGGCGGTGACCTTGATGCCGCGTTCCTTCAACAGGGCGGCGAAGGCGCGGGCGGTGTCCTGGGCGGGGTCCTTGCTCCGCTCGACGGGACCCGAGGGCGATTCGCCGGGCCGGCCCTCGTCGGCCATGAGGGCGGTGACGGGGGCGAGGTTGTCGTTCTCGCCGATCGGGTGGCGGACCGGGCCGCTGTAGAGGGAGTCGTCGTAGCCCAGGGTCACCGAGTCCGTGCCGGCTGCCTTGAGCGCCTGGGCGGTGTCGGCGGCGAGCGCGACGAGGCTGCCGCCGGACCCGGCGGGGCTCTTCTTCATCGCGGTGAGCGAGGGGTCGCCGCCGCCGACGAGGACGACCTGCCCGGGTGCGGCTGCGGGGACCACCGTGGTGCGGATCCGGTACTCGGGCCCCAGGGCGGCCAGGGCGGCCGAAGCGGTGGCGATCTTGACGGTGGAGGCGGGGGTCATGGCGTCGCGCGGCCCGGACTCGTACAGCACCTCGCCCGTCGCCGCGTCCACGACCGAGGCGGTACGGGCGGTGCCGAGGACGGGATCGGCCAGCAGGGGCTCCAGCGCGGCCGCCAGAGCGCCGGGGTCGGGCGCTCCCGCCTTGCGGGCGACGCCCGGGCCGATCCCGGCGAGCACGCCGGGCGCGCTCGGGGCGGCCTGCGGGAGCGAGCCCGCCGCGTGATCTGCGCCACCCATGAGGCTCCAGGAGGCGGCCCTGTCCCGCTCGGCCTTACGCTGGCCGGAGTCCCATGGACCCGCGGCGGCCACCGTCACGGCCGACAGGGCGAGGCCGGCGACGGCCGACCCCGCGATGAGCTGCCACGTCTTGACCGGAGGCACCTCGGACCAGCCCCTTTCGCGATCACACATATGCGTGAGGGACACTTAACCATTGCGTCTTGCCGCGAGCATGGCACCCACCCGGTTGGGCTGGGCCGGACGGGCGCGCTGAATCAATGCAGTCTCGAAGCATGAAGCTGATCATGGAGGAGCAGGACGTGGAGTTCGACGTCACCATCGAGATCCCCAAGGGTTCGCGGAACAAGTACGAGGTGGACCACGAGACCGGCCGGATCCGTCTGGACCGTCGCCTGTTCACCTCCACCAGCTACCCGGCGGACTACGGCTTCGTCGAGAACACCCTCGGCGAGGACGGCGACCCGCTGGACGCGCTGGTCATCCTCGACGAGCCGACCTTCCCGGGCTGCCTGATCAAGTGCCGCGCGATCGGCATGTTCCGCATGACGGACGAGGCGGGCGGCGACGACAAGCTGCTGTGCGTGCCGGCCTCCGACCCGCGCGTCGAGCACCTGCGCGACATCCACCACGTCTCCGAGTTCGACCGCCTGGAGATCCAGCACTTCTTCGAGGTCTACAAGGACCTGGAGCCGGGCAAGTCGGTCGAGGGCGCCAACTGGGTGGGCCGCGCCGAGGCCGAGGCCGAGATCGAGGCCTCGTACAAGCGCCTGGAGGCCCAGGGCGGCCACCACTGAGCCCTGTGCTCGGACGTGGGTGAGCGGGACGTCCCGTCACCCCTGTGACACCGCGGGCGGTGCCCCCCGAAGGGGGCGCCGCCCGTCGTCGTGTCCGGGTCCGGGTCCGGGTCCGGGTCCGGGTCCGGGTCCGGGTCCGGGCAACGGGTACCGCCCGGCGCCCGGTGCAACACCCGTGCCGGGTTCCGTGCCGGGGTCGCGACGGGGTTCCGCTTCGCCGGGGAGGAAACGATTCCGCATACTGATACCGCTGGTGATCGTTGACTGGAGGACGCGTGGCGGAGGCCGACGGGGCAGAAGACAAGAAGCCCACGTCCGACGAGGCGCACAGCGCATTCGCCCGGCCGGCCGGGACGGCCCCCGACGCGCCCGAAGAGGACCAGCCGACCTCCGAGTTCGCCGTCCCCGACGGCCTGGCCGCCCAGCCCGCCGAGCCCGAGGGTTCCGCTTTCGCTCCCCCGGCCACCTACAGCGCCCAGCACTCGCCGCCCGCGTACACCCCGGGCCAGGGCTTCCCGATGGCCGCGATGACGCAGTCCCCGTGGCAGGACCGCATGCGCACCATGCTGCGCATGCCGGTGGACGTCCGGCCCGTTCCCGAGCAGGTGCAGAAGCAGAGCGAGGCCGGGCCCGCCGTGGGCCGCGTACTCGACCTCACGCTGCGCATCGGCGAGCTGCTCCTCGCGGGCGGCGAGGGGGCCGAGGACGTCGAGGCCGCCATGTTCGCCGTGGCCCGCAGCTACGGGCTGGACCGCTGCGAGCCCACGGTCA
The DNA here is from genome assembly GCF_036346105.1 of Streptomyces sp. NBC_00539. Taxonomy (GTDB): domain Bacteria; phylum Actinomycetota; class Actinomycetes; order Streptomycetales; family Streptomycetaceae; genus Streptomyces. Next base: position 3,907,114 of record NZ_CP107811.1, on the reverse strand, counting down.
CCTTCACCCTGCTGTCGATCACCCACCAGCCCTCCCTGGTGGGCGACCCGGTCTCGGCGAGCCGGACCGTACGCCGCCGGGGCACCGACTACACCCGCCTCGCGGCCGTCTACCGGCTGGTGGACGACATCAGCGCCCACGAGATCGACGTGTCCCTGGAGGAGGCCTACCGCCGCCTCGCGGAGATCCGGCGCAACCGGCACCCGTACCCCGGCTGGGTGCTCACCGCCGCAGCCGGACTGCTCGCCGGGGCCGCCTCCACCCTGGTCGGCGGTGGGGTGTTCGTCTTCCTCGCCGCCGCCGTCGGCGCGGTCCTGGGCGACCGGCTGGCCTGGCTCTGCGCCGGGCGCGGACTGCCGGAGTTCTACCAGTTCGTGGTGGCCGCGATGCCGCCCGCCGCGATCGGGGTGGCGCTCAAGCTCGCCGACATAGACGTGCGCGCCTCCGCGGTGATCACCGGTGGGCTGTTCGCGCTGCTTCCGGGGCGGGCCCTGGTCGCGGCCGTGCAGGACGGCCTGACCGGCTTCTACATCACCGCCTCCGCCCGGCTGCTGGAGGTCATGTACCTCTTCATCGGCATCATCATGGGCGTCCTGGTGGTGCTGTACGTCGGGCTCCAGCTGCACGCGAAGCCCAATCCCGACGAAGTGCTGCTGATCACGCAGCGGCCGCTGGTCCAGATCGCGGCCTCGATGGTGCTGGTGTTCACCTTCGCGATCCTGCTCCAGCAGGAACGCTCCACCGTGGGGATCGTGACCTTGAACGGCGGGGTCGCCTGGGTGACCTTCGGGGCCCTTCACTACGCGGGCGGCATCCCGCCGGTGCCGTCCACGGCGATCGCGGCGGGGCTGGTCGGCCTCTTCGGGCAGCTCTTCTCCCGCTACCGCTTCGCCTCCGCGCTGCCCTACACGACGGCGGCCATCGGCCCGCTGCTCCCGGGCTCGGCGACGTACTACGGGCTGCTGCTGATCGCCGAGAACCGGCTGAACGAGGGCCTCGCCTCGCTCGTGAACGCCGCCGCCATCGCCCTGGCCATCGCGATCGGCGTGAACCTGGGGTCCGAGACCTCACGGCTGTTCATGCGCATCCCGGGAGCCGCGAGCGCGGCCACCCGCCGGGCGGCGAAGCGCACCCGCGGCTTCTGAGCCCCTCTGCGCACGCGACGGCGCCCCGGAGGCCTTGCCTCCGGGGCGCCGTGGGGCGTGCGGTGGCCCGGTACGCGGGCGGCCGGTCAGCGCTTGGCGTGGCGGCCGCGGCCGGAGGCCTGGGGTTCGGCCTCCCGCTGGCGGCCCACGGCGGCCGGAGCCCCGGCGCCGGCGGCCTTCTTCTGCTTGCGCGCCTTGAGCACCTCGAAGATCACCGGGATCACCGAGATGAGGACGATGCCGATGAAGATCGTCTCGATGTTGTTCTTGATGAGGTCGAACTGGCCCAGGTTGTACCCGAGCAGCGTCACGCCCGCGCCCCAGACGGTGCCGCCGATGACGTTGAACGCCAGGAAAGTGCGGTACTTCATCGCGCCGGCGCCCGCGACCATGGGCGCGAACGTACGGATGATCGGGACGAAACGGGCGAGCACTATGGCCTTGGGGCCGTGCTTGTCCATGAAGTCGTGCGCCGCGTCGAGGTTCTCCCGCTTGAACAGCCTGGAGTTCGGCCGGCTGAACAGCTTGGGCCCGAAGAACTTGCCGATCAGGTATCCCACCTGGTCACCGAGGATCGCGGCGGCCACGATCAGCGTGCAGACCAGCCACAGCGGCTCGTGGAGGTACTCGCCGTTGGCGACCAGCAGACCTGCCGTGAACAGCAGGGAGTCACCGGGGAGGAACGCGAACAGCCCCGATTCGGCGAAGACGATGACCAGGATGCCGACCAGGCCGAAGTTCGAGATCAGATAGTCCGGGGACAGCCACTCAGGGGCGAGCGCAAGCGTGTACACGAGTTCCGGGCTCTCCTGGATCGGGGGACGTCCGCTGCGCGGCGCGCGGCACGGGTGGTTTCAACCACGGGTGGTTCCAATTATGAACGCACACCGCCCCCGCCGGGTTCCAGGGACCGGGAGGGGGCGGTACGGGAAACAGCGCGCGGGTTTCGTCACACCGAGCGGCCGGGCCGCATCACGCGGCGCGTACCGCGTTGGCCAGGATGGCGTCCCGCAGGTGCTCCGCGAGCCCGGGCCGCATGGAGTCGTAGAACGCCTTGAAGCGCTCGTCCGAGACGTACATCTCGCCCAGGCACGTGTGCATCTCGTACGGGCACTCGTAGAACCACTTCGAGATGTGCCTCCGGTGCTCCTCGGCCATGGCCGTGGCCCGCTCGCCTTCTGGGGCCTCTCCGGCCTCCATCAGGGCCGCGTAGCGGTCGCCCCAGTCGGCGGCCTCGGCCTGCATCCGCTTCCAGTCGTCCTTCGTGTACGAGGCCGCCCGGCGCTGCGACTCGCGGTACGAGTCGGTGCCGCCCCAGCGCTGCTCGGCCTCCTGCGCGTACTGCTCCGGGTCCTTGTCCCCGAAGACCTCGAACTTCTCCTCGGGCGTGAGGTTGATTCCCATCTCGTGCGCCTCCATGGCGTGCTCAACGGCCTTGGCCATCCGCTGGAGCCGGTCGATCCGGTCGGACAGGAGGGCGTGCTGCCGGCGCAGGTGCTCCCTCGGGTCCGATTCCGGGTCGTCCAGCAGGACCGCGACCTCTTCGAGCGGGAAGCCGAGCTCCCGGTAGAACAGGATCCGCTGCAGCCGGTCGAGGTCGGCGTCGTCGTACCGCCGGTGTCCCGCCCGGTTGCGCCCGCTCGGGCTGAGCAGGCCGATCTCGTCGTAGTGGTGCAGCGTGCGCACCGTCACTCCGGCGAAACCGGCGACCTGGCCCACGGAGTAGCCCATCACTTCCGCTCCTCTGGTTGGGTACGCCCCTCACTGTGGGCCCTCACGCCGCGTGAGGTGCAAGTCGTGCCCGCGGAGGACCGCTACTCGGGCCTGGAGGCCAGGGCCACCAGCTCGAACGCCGTCTTGCCGTCCAGGGACTCGCGCACGACGTCGGCGTGCCCGGCGTGCCGGGCGAACTCCTCGACCAGGTGCAGCAGCAGCCAGCGCATCGAGACCTTGCCGTCCTTGGGGAACCACGGCGCATCCGGGAGCGGGAAGGTCTCGTTCAGGCTGTCCAGGCCCGCGACGAACTCGGCCGTCTGCGCCGCCACGTCGTCCCAGAAGGCGAGGACCTCCCCGACCGTCTCCCCGCCGACGAGCCGGAAGGAGTCGGCCCAGTCCTCCTCGGTGCGCTGCCGCTCGTTGGGCCGCTGCTGCGCCATCCGCAGCCAGTTGAGCTCGCACTCCGCGCAGTGCTTGAGCAGTCCGGACAGGGACAGCTCGCTCGCGCTCGGGCGGCTCGCCGCCTGCTCCTCGCTGAGGCCGAGCACCGAGCGGCGGATGCCGCCGCGCTGGGCCTCCACGAAGGACAGGAGCGCGCCGCGCTCGTCGCCGTGGGCTTCCGCGGGAACGTGGGTGACCATGCTGACCGACCGCCTCGTGTCTGGTGTTCTCTTGCCGACGAGGACCACGCTACGCAGGCTTGCGGTCAGGTTCGGTCCTCGATCGGCAAGGATCACGGGGCGTCGGGGCGGATCACCGGGAGGGCCGAGCGGGGCTGCGGGAGGAGCGCCTTGGACAGGTCCTGCTTGCCCGCGTCGTCGAGCCCGTACATCGCCTCGTAGATGTTGCGGACGGCCGGCCCGGAGGCGCCGGAGCCGGTGCCGCCCTGCGAGATCGTCATCACGATCGAGTAGTCGGCGGTGTACGAGGCGAACCACGAGGTGGTCTGCTTGCCCTGGACCTCGGCGGTGCCGGTCTTGGCGTGCATCGGGATCTGCTTCTGCGGCCAGCCGCCGAAGCGCCAGGCGGCGCTGCCGTTGGTCACGACGGACGCGAGGGCCCCGTCGATGTCGTCACGGGTCTCGGCGTCCATCGGGAGGCGGCCCTGCTCCTTCGGCGCGATCTCCTTGACCGAGGTCCCGTCGGCGCTGACGACCGCCTTGCCGACGCTCGGCTGGTGGAGCGTGCCGCCGTTGGCGATGGCCGCGTACACGGAGGCCATCTGCACCGGCGTGACGAGGGTGTCGCCCTGGCCGATGGAGTAGTTGATCGCGTCGCCCTCGCGGAGCTGGTTGCCCTGGCGGCAGTTCTCGTAGGCGATCTTCTCCGCGAAACTGCCGTCCTTCTTGCCGTCGCGGCACCAGGCGGCCTTGTTCGCCTCGAAGAAGTCCTTCTTCCACTGCCGGTCGGGGACCCGGCCCGGGACCTCGTTCGGCAGGTCGATGCCGGTGGGCTTGCCCAGGCCGAACTCGTGGGCCGTCTTGAAGAACCAGTCGGCCGGATCCTTCTTCGGCTTGATGCCGCCGTCGTTCTTCCACTCCTGGTCCGCGATGCCGTAGTAGACGGTGTCGCAGGAGACCTCGAGGGCCTTGCCGATGGTGATGTCGCCGTAGCCCTGGGACTCGAAGTTGGTGAAGGTCTGGTTCCCGACCCGGTACGAGCTGGGGCAACCGTAGCGGCCGTTGAAGGGGTACCCGGCGTTCACGGCGGCCGTCGAGGAGACCACCTTGAAGATCGAGCCGGGAGCGGCCTGGCCCTGGATGGCCCGGTTGAGCAGCGGGTAGTTGGAGTCCTTGTCGGTGAGGGCCTTGTAGTCCTTGGCCGAGATCCCGCCGACCCACGCGTTGGGGTCGTAGGTCGGGTTGGAGGCCATCGCGACGATCCGGCCCGTCTTGGCCTCCATGACCACGACGGCGCCCGAGTCGGCCTTGTAGTTGCTGCCGGTGTTCTTGTCGTAGGTCTTGCGGGCCTCGACCATGGCGTTGTTCAGCTCGCGCTCGGCGACCGCCTGCACGCGCGCGTCGATCGACGTGACGATGTTCGAGCCGGGCTGCGGCTTCACGCTCTCGCGCTCTCCGATGACCCGGCCGAGGTTGTCCACCTCGTAACGGGTGATGCCCGCCTTGCCGCGCAGCTCCTTGTCGTACGTGCGCTCCAGGCCGGAGCGGCCCACCTGGTCGGAGCGCAGGTAGGGGGAGTCGGTGTTCTTGGCCTTCTTGATCTCCTCGTCGGTGACCGGCGAGAGGTAGCCGAGCACCTGGGAGGTGTTGGCCTGGTCGGGGGCGGCGTAGCGGCGCAGGGCGGTGGGCTCGGCGGTGATGCCGGGGAACTGCTCGGCGTGCTCGCGTATCTCCAGGACCTGGTCGGTGGTCGCCTCGTCGGTGACCGGGATCGGCTGGTACGGGGATCCGTTCCAGCACGGCTTGGGGGTCTTCGCGTCGCAGAGCCGGACGCTGTTGACCACGTCCTCGGGCGGGAGGCCCAGGACGCCCGCGAGGCGGGTCAGGACGCCCTTGCCGCGGTCCTTCATCTTCGACAGGTCGGTGCGGCTCGCGGAGACCACCATGCGGGTCTCGTTGTCGGCCAGCGCAACGCCGCGGTCGTCGAGGATGGAGCCGCGCACGGCGGGCTGGACCACCTGCTGGGTGTTGTTGTTCTTCGCCTCGTCCGTGTATTCCTGGCCGTTGCGTATCTGGAGGTACCAGAGCCGGCCGCCGAGGGTGACCAGCAGCGAGAAGACCACCACCTGGATGATCACCAGTCGGTTCTGGACCCGGGGGGTCCGCCCGGTCTCCGGTATGTTGCTCAACTCGGCTCTCCCCCGGACGTTCCCGCCTGACGCTTGCCCGGCCGAGTGTAGAACGGGAAGCCGAACGGACCGCGGGCGGACCGGCCGGCGGCCGGCGCCCGGCCGTCGGAACCCTTCGCCGGCCTTCGGAACCGGCAGCCCTGAGAAGCCTTCGGAACCGGCAGCCCTCAGAAGGGGAAGCTCGTCCGGCCGTGCTGGACCGAGATCCACTTCTGGGTGGTGAAGGCCTCCACCGTCGCCTCGCCGTTCAGCCGGCCGAGCCCCGAGGCCTTCTCGCCCCCGAAGGCCGCCAGCGGCTCGTCGCCGATGGTGGAGTCGTTGACATGGATCATCCCGGTCTCGATCCGCTGGGCGAACCGCACCCCGCGCTCCACGTCCCGCGTGTGCACGGCGCCGCTGAGCCCGTACGGGGTCGCGTTCGTGAGCCGGACCGCCTCGTCCTCGCCGTCGAACACCACCAGCAGCGCCACCGGGCCGAAGATCTCCTGGCCCAGCAGCGGGGAGTCCTCGGGCAGCCCGGCCAGCACCGTCGGTTCGACGAGGTTGCCGCGCGTAGAACCGCGCACGAGCGCCTGCGCGCCCTCCTCGACGGCCCGGTCCACGAGGGCGGTCAGGGCGTCGGCCTGGAAGGAGTTGATGAGGGGACCGATGTGCGTGTCGGCCTCGCGCGGGTCACCGGTCTTGAGGCCGCGGACCCGGGCCGTGAACTTCGCGGTGAACTCCTCGGCGACGGAGGCGTCCACGAGGATCCGGTTGGCCGCCATACAGACCTGGCCCTGGTACACGAAGCGGCTGAACACGGCCGCGTCCACCGCGTAGTCGAGGTCGGCGTCGTCCAGGACGACCAGGGCGCTGTTGCCGCTGAGTTCGAGGACGGTCCGCTTGAAGTGGCGGGCGGCGACGGCGCCCACGTGCCGCCCGACCCGGTCGGAGCCGGCGAAGGAGATGACCTTGGGCACGGGGTGGGTGAGGATCGCGTCGCCTATCTCGGCGATGTCGGTGACCAGGACGTTCAGCAGCCCGGCCGGGAGCCCGGCGTCCTCGAAGACCTTGGCGATGACCCCGCCGCCCACCACCGGGGCGTTCTGGTTCGGCTTGATCACGACGGCGTTGCCGAGCGCGAGCGCCGGGGCGACCGACTTCATGGTCACCAGGAACGGGAAGTTGAAGGGGCTGATGACGGCGATGACCCCGACCGGCAGGCGCTGGACGCGGTTCTCCTTGCCCTCGACCGGCGAGGGGAGGATCCGGCCTTCGGGGCGGATGGCCAGCTGGATCGCCTCGCGGATGAACTCCATGGCGAGGTGGACCTCGTACTCGGCCTTGGGACGGGTCCCGCCGAGCTCGTCGATCATCGCCTCGACGATCTCCTTCCGGCGGTCCTCGGTGATCCGAAGGGCCCGCTCCAGGACGGCGCGTCTCGCGTAGGGGCTGGTGGCGGCCCACTCCCGCTGCGCGCGCTCGGCGGCGCGGTAGGCCTGGTCGACCTGCTCGACCGTGGCCGCGGTGATGGCGGCGAGCTTCTCACCGTTGTAGGGGTTGACGTCGATGATGTCCCACGAACCGGCGCCGGGCAGCCATTCGCCATCGATGTACTGGTGGGCCAGGTCGTCGAATATGGACATGCCATCCCTTACTGCGAGCGCGCACCCGTGCGCTGCACCGGAGACCGATCGGTCGTCGTCATGCACTGATCAGACGTCATACTACGTGCGGATCAAGACAGTTGGAGGAGCCCGCGCAGGAGATCGCGGGTCTGGTCGGGATCGGGGCAGTCCGCCTGGAGCCGCTCCATCGCCCGTGCGTACTGCGCCACTTCCTCGTCTTTGTCCAGGTAGAGGGCGCTGGTGAGCTGTTCCAGATAGACGATGTCCTGGAGGTCTGACTCCGGGAAGCGCAGCAGCGTGAACGCGCCGCTCTCTCCCGCGTGGCCGCCGAAGGAGAAGGGCATCACCTGGAGCTGGACGTTGGGGCGCTGGGAGACCTCGATGAGGTGCTCCAACTGGCCGCGCATCACGTCGCGGTCGCCGTAGGGGCGGCGCAGCGCGGCCTCGTCGAGGACGGCGTGGAAGACCGGGGCGCTCTCGGAGACGAGGACCTTCTGGCGCTCCAGGCGCAGCGCGACGCGGCGGTCGATCTCGGCCGCGGAGGCGCCCGGCATGCCGCGCTTGACGACGGCGTGGGCGTAGGCCTCCGTCTGCAACAGCCCGTGGACGAACTGGACCTCGTAGATGCGGATGAGGGAGGCGGCGCCTTCGAGCCCGATGTACGTCTGGAACCAGCCGGGCAGCACGTCGCCGTAACTGTGCCACCAGCCCGCCGCGTTGGCCTCGCGGACCAGTCCCAGGAGGGACTCCCGCTCCGCGCCGTCCGTGACTCCGTAGAGCGTCAGGAGGTCTTCGACGTCCCGGGCCTTGAAGCTCACCCTTCCCAACTCCAAGCGGCTGATCTTCGATTCGGATGCGCGGATCGAGTAGCCGGCCGCCTCACGGGTGATGCCGCGGGATTCTCGGAGTCGCCTGAGCTGTGAGCCCAGGAGGATGCGGCGCACCACGGAACCGCTGGCTTCTGCGGTCACTAGTCCTGCCCTCCCCATCGCAATGGTGTGCGCGTGGTCAGCGCTGTCGTCTGCGTGCTGCGTCGCTGGGGCCCCCGAACCCCAGGGGCCGCAGTCTGCCACCAAAACGCACCTGTCCGTACTCGTTCTGTAACGGAATCCGGCGTCCCGGAAAAGAAGTCCGTAAGTATGCGTAGGAAGAAATGAGCAAGAACCATCACGGGACGGGACAGGTCCGGCGCGTGCACGTGCATCTGCCCTTGCATACGGCTTCGGCATTCGGAACGATGGTCCCCGCGCACCTGCGTGCACTTCGCGCCGGCGCCGGACCCACCCCGCAGTTCTTTCTGGCCGGAGACGCCGCTCCGTCCGCGAATCCCGGGAGTGCCTCGCATGGGGACGAATGGATCGACCATGCTGGAGCCGTTACGGCAGGGGTTGCCCCCGGTCGACCCCACGGCCGTCTCGGGGTCCGCTTCCTGCGCCTTGCCCGCCCGCTTCGAAGCGGTGCGCGGAGCGCGCTCCTTCACCCGTTCGACGCTGTCCCAGTGGGGCCTCGACCAGCGCTTCGACGACGTGTCGCTGGTCGTCTCGGAACTCGTCACCAACGCGCTGCGCCACGCCCTGCCCGACGACGCCCGCGGGCCGGCCCCGGATCCGGACGCCCCGGTACGGCTGCACCTGATGCGGTGGAGCACCCGGCTGGTGTGCGCGGTGCGGGACCCCAGCGAGGACCGGCCGGGCGGGGCGTTCTCGCCCGAGCGGACCGAGGAGAACTTCGACCTGGAGTCCGGGCGCGGGCTGTTCCTGGTGGACTCCTACAGCGACAGCTGGGGCTGGCACCCGCTCGCGGGGCGGCTCACCGGCAAGGTCGTCTGGGCCCTGTTCCTGCTCCACGACTGAGCGGGCGGCGCGGACGGTCGACGTCCGGCGCGCGAGCCACGTGCTTACCAGCCAGACCCGCATGCGTACCGGCCGGGATTGATCTCTGCGATCAGTCCCGGCCGGTGCACGTGCATGGCTTGTTGTGATGCTGCTCCCGGCTCCCGGGCGGTCAGCGGTTCAGGCGACCAGATGATCGAACTCGCCGTCCTTGACGCCCAGCAGCAGCGCCACTATCTCGGCGGGCGTGTAGATGAGCGCCGGGCCGTCCGGGAAGCGCGAGTTGCGCATCGCGACGTCGCCACCCGGCAGCTTGGCGAATTCGACACAGGAGCCTTGCGAATTGCTGTGTCTGCTCTTCTGCCACGTCAGCCCGAACAAGGAAGTGAGTTCTGCAGCTGCCATCCCGTTGTACGCGTGGTCCACAGGAAGCCCCCGATAGTGCAGATGTCAACTGCACCGGATCATAGCTCTGTTCATGGCGAGCTGCACGGGCAGATGCACGTGCACGGAGGGTGCCGTAGTGATCACTGCACTGCCGTACGTCTCCCTCGCACGCCGCTGATCAGGGAATCAGCGCCTGAGAGAGCTCCTCCAGCGCCTCCAGCACGTGCTGGGCCGCCGCCCGCAGCACCCCGGGATCCCGGGCTTCCCAGCCGGGATCGGCCAGAACCGCCCGGACCCCGCCCCACTGCGGGGCCCGCCGCTCCCGCACCGCTCTCGCACCGGCCTCGGTGTCCGCCCGCACCGCCGCCGCCAGCTCGGCGGCCCCCGGCACCGGGTCGTGGGCGCGGTCCGGGATGTGCGCCTCCAGCAGCATGACCGCCCGGCCGAGGGCGGCCACCGCGTCCGCCGCGCCGTCGGCCGCGGCCCGGGACAGGCCGCGGTGCCGCACCGGTTCCCCCTCGGCCCGGCCGAGCGCTTCCTGCCAGGCGATCCGGGCGTCCCGGGTGGCGAGCAGCGCCCGCCTGACGTCCTCCGGCCGGACCCCGCCCGGATCGGCGTACCGGGCGAGCACGGCGTGCGCGTACCGTCCGCCGGCCGCCAGCCAGTCCGCGAGGCGGGTGCGCAGCCGCGGCGTCTCCCAGGCCGGGTAGAAGGCGTACCCGGCCATCGCCAGGACACCGCCGACCAGGGTGAGGGCCACCCGGTCGGGCACGGTCTGGTCCCAGCGCAGGCCGCCCATGCCGAGCAGGAACACCACGTAGGCCGAGACGCAGGCCTGCGCGACGACGTAACCGGTGCGCATCAGCGCGTACATCAGGCCCGCGCTGAGGACGGCCAGGAGACCGGAGAGGTACATCCCCGGCTGCGCGAGCCGGACGGTGGCGGTGGCCACGGACACCCCGACGAGGGTTCCGCCGAACCGGGCCACCGCCCGGGACCAGGTCTGGGTGAAGTCGGGCCGCATCACCATGACGGAGGCCATCGGCGCCCAGTAGCCGTGCCCGAACGGCAATGCCAGACCGACGGCGTACCCCGCGCAGACCACGGCGGTGACCCGCAGCGCGTGGCGCAGCACCGGCGACCCGGACCGCAGCTCGCCCCGTACGGCCTTCACCACCGGCGGCACCAGGGCGGGCAGCGCGGGCCGCAGCATCGCGGCGCCGGGATCGGCGGTCCGCCCGGAGCCGGGATCGGCGGTCTCCAGCACGTCGTCCAGCAGCGCCGTCAGCCGGCGCGCCGCCCGCAGCGGCGCGCCCTGGAGGAGGTCGCCCTGGTCGGGAGCCTTCAGCACCGCGAGGGACGGCGCGGGGAGCCGTACGGGTTCCCCGTGCCGGATCGCCCGCGCGGCGGCGTCCAGGACCGCCCCGGCGGCGGCGAGCAGCTCGGACACCCGCTCGCGCGCCGAGCCTTCGGCGGGAGCCCCCACCGCCGGGTCGGCCAGCGAGGCCAGCACCGGGCGGATCCGCTCCGCGAGCCCCCGCGCCCCGTGCAGCTCGGCGGGCCGCCGCCGGGCCTGGCGGACCGTCACGGTGGCGGCGTCCCGTGCCTTCATCAGGGGCTGCGGGTCGAAGGGGGCCAGGGGGTCCCGGCGCAGCCGGCGGGCGTAGTCGGCCTCGGCGGCGAGCGCGTCGGCGAGGGCGTCGCGCTGGGCGCCCCAGCGGCGGACCGGGAACAGGACGATGAGCAGCGCCTGCACCACACCGCCGGCGGCGATCATCGCGGCGTGCCCGGCGGCCTGTGCGACGGAGGTCGGCAGGGTGACGGTGACCAGCATGATCGCGACGTTGCCGGAGGCGATGATCCCGGCGGTGGCGCCTGCCGCCCACAGCAGGCCCGTGAGGAAGGTCCAGACGGCCAGCAGGGCCAGGAACGCGAGGGTGTCGCGGGAACCGACCAGGTAGCCGACGAAGGTGGACACGGCCAGGGTCAGCCCGGAGACGAGGGCCAGCGCGGGGCGCGGGCGCCAGCTCTGCTGGAGGGTGGCGATGGCGGCCGTGAAGGCCCCGAAGGCGGAACTCGCGGCCGCCCCCGGCCCGAGGAGGGCCAGCCCGGCCCCGATCACGATCGCCAGCCCGACGGCGGCCCGCACGGCGACGAGCGGCTCCGACCGCGCGCGCTCCACCTTCATCCCGCTCCGGGCGGTGTCCTGCAACGCCCGGAGCCAGCCCATGGGCCCGAGCGTAACGGCCGGCCGCGGCCGAACCCCGGACCCGACACCGGCAGCCGCGCGCGGCGGAACCCCGGACCCGACACCGGCCGCCGTGCGCCGCCGAACCCCGGACCGGACACCGGCCGGCGCGCACCGCCGGCGGGGCAGGCCCGGAGCCTCAGCCGGGCAGGGGGTGGCGGCGGCCCGTCATGTGGGCGCGGTCGGCGGCGGCCGTGCCGTCTTCCCAGCCCGCGTGGTCGGTGGCGCCGCGCAGGCGGGTGGTCGTGGTGCGGGGGAACATCTCCTCTGCCCGGGAGGTGACGGCGACGTCCCGGGCCACCAGCGCGGGCAGGTGCGCCGGGGTCTCGGACACCGTGTGCTCCGCCGTCTGCGCCAGGCGGTGCCCGAGCCGGCTGGCGTAGGCGAGCAGGAACGACTGCCGGAAGGTCTTCGTGCGCTTGCGGCCGCCCGAGCGCTGAGCCGCCTCCGCGCGGGTCATCGCCGCCGTGCCCTGCACGAGCAGCGAGGTGTACAGCAGCTCCACCGCCTCCAGGTCGCTCTCGAAGCCGACCACCGTCGAGAAGAAGAAGCCGCTGTTCCACACCGCCCGGCACCGGTTGGCGGTGGCCACCGCGTCGAGCAGCACCGCCTTGGCCTCCTCGTACGGCGGCTCCACGCCGATCCGGCAGGCACCGGGCGTCCGGGCCGGCCCCCCGCCCCCGGCGGCGAGCAGGGCCTCGTCGACCGTGTGCCGGGCCATCAGCTCCTGCGCCTTCGCGCTCAGCGCCTCCGCCTCCTCCGGGTAGGTGGTCGCCTCGGCCTTCGCCAGCAGGGCGCGGATCCGCCCGAGCATCCGCGGCTCGATGTGCGCGTGCTCGCCGAGGTCGGACGGGTCGCCGGGCAGCGGCCCGACCGGCTCGACCGACGGCAGCCGGATCAGCAGCCGGAACACCTCCAGCACCGCCGTCGCCAGCGTGAACCGGTCCGTCTTCTCGCGCTGCGCCAGCTGGTCGCCGTAGCGGTCGTCCTGCTGCCACCACACCTCGGCGTCGGTCCACCGCTCCGGCAGCCGTGCGTAGCGCCGCGCCTCGGCCGCGACGAGGTCGGCGGTGATCCGCGCGTGCCGCTCGTCCAGGTCCCGGCGGACCAGCCGGAGCACGTCGGCCGGTCGCCAGCCGCGCTCCCACGCCTGCCGTACGTACGTCTCCCCGCGCGCCAGCAGCTCCGCCGCGGCTCCGCTCCAGCGGGCGGGGTCGGCGGCGAGCAGCGAGGCACCGGTGTCCAGCGCGGCGTCGCCCTGGGCGTAGAGGGCTGCTTCGCAGGCGCGGTCGACGATGTCTTTCACACCCCTCAGCTTGGCATGTCCGCCCCCACCCCCGCTGATGCCGGCGGCGGGGGCGGGGGCGGGCACCCGCGGCGGGGCCGGCGAGGGCCGGTGAAGGCCCGGGGCACAGCCCGTGCCGGGGGCATGAAGCCGGGGCCGGGTTCCGGGGCGGTATCCCGCCAAGGCCCCTGACCGGGCGCCCGAGGCGGGGCCCCGGGGCGAAGGCCGAGCACGAAGGCCCGGCGAAAGCCCGGGGCCAGAGCCCGACGAAGGCGCGAGGCAAGAACCCGGCAAAGGCCCGACGAAGGCCCGGGTCTTCTACGGACTCTGACCCCGGGCTTTCGCCGGGCTTTCGCCGGGCTCTCGCCCCGGGGCCCCGGCCCGGGTCCTTGCCGGGACTCCGGCTCGGGTCCCCGCCCCGTGCCCCGGCCCGGGGTCCACCCGAGCCCCGGGAGGCCCCGGGTGAGAGGCCCGGGGTCAGGGCCGCGGGGCGCGGGCCCCCGGCCCCGGGCGGGGGCCCGGGGTCAGGGCCCCGGCCCCCCAGCGCGTCCGCCGCCCCGGGCGGCCCGGTGCGCCGGTCCGCTGTCAGCCCCCGGTGGGACACTCGCACCCATGAACGAGCACGCCGGCCGGTGGGCCCTCGCCGAGGACGGCGACGGCTGGTGGCACGCCGCACCCCTGGCCCCCGCCGGGACGGCGCCGCTGCGGGTGCGCGAGCCCGCCGAGGCGGTCCGCGCCGCGCCCGAGGGCACGCGCTGGGTGTGGCAGTCGACCGCCTCCGTCTACCCCCGCCTGCTGGCCGCCGGAGTGCGGGTCGAGCGGTGCTACGACGTCGAGGACGCCGAACTGCTGCTCTTGCGCCACGAAGGCCGGTTCGGCGAACCCCGCTCGGCCGCGGCCGCCTGGGCCCGGCTGAGCGGCCTGCCGGTCCCGCCCGACCCGCCGGCGCGCGCCGCCGAGCCCGGGACGCAGGATTCCCTCTTCGATCCGCGCCCCGCCCCGGTACCGCTGGACGCGCTCATCGCCGTCCACGCCGACCAGGCGCGACGGCACGACGCCACCGCCCACCCCGACCGCACCCGCCTGCTCACCGCCGCCGAGTCCGCCGCTTTCCTGGTCGCCGCCGAGATGCACCGGGCCGGCCTGCCCTGGCGGGCCGACGTGCACCGGGCCCTGCTCACCGAGCTGCTCGGCGAGCGGTACGCGGGCGGCGGCGCGCCCCGCCGCCTCGCGGAACTCGCCGACCGCATCTCCACCGCGTTCGGCCGGCGCGTGCACCCCGAGCTGCCCGCCGATGTCGTCAAGGCCTTCGCCGAGGCCGGGATCAAGCTCAAGTCCACCCGGCGCTGGGAGATCCAGGGCATCGACCACCCGGCCGTGGCCCCGCTCATCGAGTTCAAGAAGCTGTACCGGATCTACACCGCCCACGGCTGGTCCTGGCTCGGCGACTGGGTCCACGACGGCCGCTTCCGGCCCGAGTTCATCCCCGGCGGCACCCTGACGGGCCGCTGGGTCACCAACGGCGGAGGCGCCCTGCAGATCCCCAAGGTGATCCGCCGGGCCGTCGTCGCCGACCCTGGCTGGCGGCTCGTCGTCGCCGACGCCGACCAGATGGAACCCCGGGTGCTCGCCGCGATCTCCCGCGACCCGGCCTTCATGGAGGTGGCCGGCCGCCCGGAGGACCTCTACACCTCCATCTCCCGCCACGGCTTCTCCGGCGACCGGGACAAGGCCAAGCTGGCCGTGCTCGGCGCGGTCTACGGACAGACCTCCGGGGACGGCCTCAAGAACCTGGCCGCGCTCCGCCGCCGGTTCCCCCGGGCCGTGGCCTACGTGGACGACGCCGCCAAGGCGGGCGAAGAGGGCCGACTGGTACGCACCTGGCTCGGCCGGACCTGCCCGCCGCCCGCCGGCTCCACCGAAGAAGACGGCGGCGAGGCCGGGATCCCACAGGACCGGGAGGACGGCGGCTGGACCCCGGGCTACGCCTCGACCGACACCCGCGCCCGCGGCCGCTTCACCCGCAACTTCGTCGTGCAAGGCAGCGCCGCCGACTGGGCGCTGCTCATGCTCGCCGCCCTCCGGCAGGACATCGCCGCCGCCGGCCTCCGCGCCGAGCTGGTCTTCTTCCAGCACGACGAGGTGATCGTGCACTGCCCGGCCGAGGAGGCCGGGGCCGTCGTGGAGGCCATCCGCGCGGCCGGCGACCGGGCCGGCCGGATCACCTTCGGCGACACCCCAGTCCGGTTCCCGTTCAGCACGGCCGTCGTGGAGTGCTACGCCGACGCGAAGTGAGTCCGCCCAGCGCCCCGCCGACGCCCCCGGCTGCGCCCTACTTCGGCAACTGCGACCAGCGACCGTCCATCGCCATGGCCGTGAGCTGTTCCATCGTCAGCGCGGGCGCGGTGCGCGTCGCGGGCTCGTCCGGGCCTTCCGAGTTGTACCCCCTGACGATCAGTCGCAGCCCGTTCGGGTGCAGCACGTCCACGCTCCACTCGACCACGCCCGCCCCGCCGTCGCCGCGCGGGTGCTGTTCGGTCAGCATCGCGGCGCCGTCCGGTGTCCTGGTGAATGTCCCGCGCCCCGCGTCGCTCTCGGCCCGGTAGTGGTCGGTGAGCTGTTCACCGGCCCGGCCGCCCGGGTACTCCTCGATGACCTGGTAGGACAGCTGGATCAGCGACCGGCCCTTCCCGTCGTCGAGCACGACGTCCCCGCCGTTGCTAGGCGGCCGGATTGTCGATACGGGACACCCGGCCCCACAACACGTACATCCGGCCCAGGGTTTCCTGGACCAGGTCCTCCGCGAGGTGGGTGTCCCCACTCGCGAGCAGGCACGCCGACCGGTACAACGGTCCCGATCTGTCCGACGCGAACTCGCGGGACCCGTCTCTGCGACCTTGCCGCATGCCCTCCCCCTCGCGTCTCTCTCACCCCATTGACGCGATGACCGCGCGCGGATGTTTCACGTGAAACGTCTTTGATCGCCCGGCGGTTGGCGCAGCCCTCAGTGGCCCGTCACCGGCTGGGCGGGCAGGTCGAAGACGTGCTTCGGGGTAACCGTCTTGGTGATCGCCTGCCCGAACAGGGTGCTGGGCTCCGAGCCCTGGTACGTGATGTCCGTGTTGAGCAGCACTACCAAGGTGGCCTGCGGACCCGGCAGGTAGACGGTCAGGGACTCGTAGCCCGGCAGGGAGCCGTTGTGCCCGATCCAGCCTTCGACGTTGAAGATGCCGAGTCCGTAGCCGGAGTCCGGGATGTTGTCCGCGTTCAGGACCTTCAACCGCTGGGCCTGGGTCTGCGGCGTCAGCAGGGTTCCGGTGGCCACCACCCTGGCCCATGTCCGCAGGTCCTCACGGTCGGAGATCATCGCTCCGGCGGCCCAGCCCCAGGAGGGGTTCCAGTCCGCCGCGTCCTCCGTCTTACCGGAGGCGGTCTGGTTCGTGTAGCCCTGGGCGTGCGGCTTCGGGAACTCCGAGCCCGTCGGGAAAAGGGTGTGGTGCAGCCCGGCGGGTTCGATCACGTTGTGCTGGATGTAGTCGGCCAGCTTGTCCCCGCTCACCTTCTCCACCACCAGTCCCAGCAGGATCAGGTTGGTGTTGCAGTAGGAGAACTTCGCTCCCGGCGCGAACATCACCGGGTGTTTGAAGGCGAACGCCAGCAGTTCGCGCGGGGTGAACGGTCGTCGCGGGTTGCTGGTCAGGGCCTTGAAGAACCCCGGGTCCTCGGAGTAGTTGAACAGGCCGCTGCGCATCCCGGCGAGCTGGCGCAGAGTGATCCGGTCCCCGTTGGGAACGCCGGACACGTACGTGCCGATGGGGTCGTCGAGCCCGACCTTGCCCGCGTCGACCAGCTTGAGCAGGGCGGTGACCGTGAACGTCTTGGTCTCGCTGCCGATCCGCATGTTCAGATCCGGTGTCATCGGCGCACCGTTGGCCTTGTCGGCCACGCCGAAAGCCCGCTCGTAAGTGCCCTTGCCGGGTGCCGAGAGGGAGACGATCACCCCGGGGACCTGGGCGTCCTTCATCACCTTCTGGATGGCTGCATCCAGCTGGCGCACCACAGCGGGGGTCAGTTGCGCGAACTCGTCGGAGGCCGAAGGCGAAGGCTGGGTCACAGTGGCCGACGGCTGCACCGCGGTACGCGCCACGGACGCCGGGGTGGCGGACATGTCCCAGCCGTACCCGGCGCTCACGCCGAGCGGCACCGCCACGAGCCCCACCGCGGCTGCTCCGACCGCCGCACCGCGCCACCGTTTCGTCATGCCAGGCCTCCTACCACGAGACCCCTGAGCACCACCAACCCAACCTAGCCCGACACCCCTCGCCGCGGCACAGAACTCGTCTGAGGCCGCCCGGCGGCCCCTTGAGGTCGCCGCCCCGGTCGAGGGTGAGGTCGAGGTCACACCCGTTCCCACTCAGCACAATGGGCACGCAATGGGCACGCACGAGGGCGCGAAGGTCATCGCGTTCCGCCCCCGACTGGTCAGGGCATGAAAAAGCCCCAGGTCACGGCGAGTGAGTCCTGGGGCTAATCCGAGCCGCCTTCGGGATTCGAACCCGAGACCTACGCATTACGAGTTGTCCGATCTTGGTCCACTAGCCTCCACCGACGTTCCCCGCGGGCGTCACACCCCTGCTCGCACCTAGAGCCGGACGTCGGAGGACACCCGCGCACCTCGCCGGATCCAGCGCTGAAAGAGCCCACAACTGAGACCGGTCGCTGGCTGCTCTGCAGCATCTTGGAAGATCGCGTATACGAACCTAGCCCAATGTGGCCATTGGCCGAACGGGCAGGAACTGCCCAGGTCCTCCTCAGCTCCGTCCGTCGCCAGCCCATCCGTCATGCCCGGGGTGCTCCTTGACCGGCAGGCATCGTCACATCCCCCGGCACGAGGCGGCGTTCGTGCGCACTGGATGCTGTAGGACCGCGACGAGCGCTACGGCTTCATTCATGCATCACGCGCCTGACTGCGGGAGGGCTCAACGTGCCTGCCGGACACGCCCTTTTCCCGAAGTACATTCACCCTGAGACGATATGTCTGGCCCCGCAGACAGGCACCGCGCAAGCGGAATAGACCAGCCCGTCAGAATTTCATCCAAGATGGCTTTTCGGCAGTTGCCCCCGAAATTATTCCCACTTTCTGCAAGTCTGCACGCTTAGCCAATTCTTCCAGTTTCGATGCTGCCAGCTGCAGGGTGCTCGGATTCTTTCTGTTGACCACTTCACGGTAGCACCACGTAGCAAGCTTCATATCGCCATTACTCGCCACCTCAAGATCGCCGCGCAATATCAGAAGTATCTCCGATCCGGGGTCAGCCTCAAGGCCTCGCTTTAAAATCTCATGCGCCTTGTCAAATTTCTTTTGAGCTTTAAGGAAGTTAACGTACGCTTTGGCGGCGTTCGCTATGTCACTGGTCTCATCAAATCCTACCTTGATGAACTGGAACGCATTTTCGTAAGCATTCTCCACTGCTTCGGTCGAAGAGTCCAGATTTTCTAGCGCAATCGCAAGATTCCTCCAAGCCACCGAATTTTTTGGGGCTACCTTCAGCATCTTTTCGCAAAGGATTCTGAGTGACTCATAGTCATCAAAATCCTTGCAGGTATTACACGCTTCCATGAGGACGAGGCGATTGTTTGGGTTCGCCAGTGTCAGCTCTGCTAGTTCTACAACCGCGTCCGCTACAGCAACCTTCCCGAGGCGCACGCGCATGCGGATCAGGGACGCTCTGGCTGTAGCATTTTGAGGGGTTACCTCGACTGCCCTCTCATACAGCCTTAGGGCAAGTTCATAGCTCTGGAGTCTGCCGGCCATATCACCTCCTCGTTCAAATTCATCCGATGCAGCAATCGGAGAGTTTGCGAGGGATGAAAGGTGGCCAAGCGCCACCGGAATCTCGGCACTTCTCGCGTTCTCCAACAATAGCGCCGGAATCATCGCCTTGGAACTCTCTAGGGTCGAGACAGCCTCATCGCCGGACCCAAGGAGATCTCCCAACCTGTTTGCAAGCGACTCCGACGCCTCAAGCTGTTGCTGCAGCTGTCGCTCCATTCCCTGGGCGCCTTCCAAGGCAGCTCTGGCAGAAGACTCATACTCGTTGAATTCGCGAAATACTTGCCCGATTCTCGCATCAACTGCCCGATCAACCACGGTTTGCACCGTCTCTGTTTTTCGGTGCCGTTCCGCAAAAAAGAGGCCTATCGCTGCCACTGCGGCGCCAATGAGAGGACCGACAAGCGCCCAGTTCGTCGAACTTCCTTGCGCAGCTATGAAATCGGCGGCCATGTGGCTACCTCCACCGCGGCGAGGTGTGTCCTGGGTAAGGATCGAGGGAAAGAGGCTTGCTGCCCCCGCCTTCATCTCTCAGCTTGGCACTGAGTGGCACACTTTGCACCTCTAGTCGGACTTCCTATGCACATCCGCCGAGTTGGCTGGTGCAGTGGAGGCGTATCCACTCCGACTCGTCAGGAAGTGGGTGACAGCAGACCGGTGCGTGGGAGCTGGTGGTGTGCAACACCGCCGGTGCCAGGCGTCAACCACACGAGCTGGCGATCACACGGCTACTCAGGACCGCCTCCCATCTATAACCACGTTGACCCTGGCTTCCAGGCCTGCTCGGCTTGCCCGGGGTCGAAGCGGGCGGGATGGGAGCCTCGCCACGGTCGCCAGCACCGTCATACGGCGCTACGTCATTCCGGTGTTGGTTGGGCCCCTGCCGAAAGTCGGCCTCTGGCGCCGCCTGTCACCCCATCACACCTCATTCGAGACGTGAGACCAACCGACATCAAATGTCGTCGGTTGCATCACCGCTCGGGACTTCATTCATTGACCGGCTAGGAGGCGGCTGGTGAAACCCTCAGAACAGAGGCGCTCGTAGGCCGTAGAAACAGCCGGGGGAATGTCCTGATGAATCAGGAACCCCAGCTGCGGGTAGAGGAGAAGCCGCTGTTGGGCACCGACGAGCATGTCGAAGACCAGCCGGGAGTCCTGGATCGAGTCCACATACTCCGCAAGCGTCATCGGCGCGGACGCACTGATGATCTCCACCTCTGGCCAGAGCTTGCGGGCTGTCGCATAGGCGCGCCGCTCCTCGTACGGCTTGCTGACCAGTAGGGCCGAATCGACGCGCACACCCTCGTCTGCAAGCAGCGATCGGGAGAGGCGGATGTTCTCGCCCGTGTTCCGCGCTGCTGGCTCCACGAGGATGGCGGAGGCGGGGACACCTAGTTCCAGCGCCCGATCACGGTAGTGCTCCGCCTCCCCGCGGGGCATCCGCTCGCGGGTCGTCCGGCTCGTGGCACCGGTGAAGACGATCAGCGGCATCATGCCGCGCCTGTAGAGGTCAACTGTGAAGTCAGCGACGCCCAGGTCGTGGCTCCCGAGCCCGATGGCTACTGAGCAAGGTCGCGGCTCGTGGTGCATCTGCTGGAAGTCCCAGAGCCGTTCAGCATCGGCCCAATTCTGCGCAGAGATCATGGTCTTGCCTTCCGTGCCGAATCGGGGACCTGGAAGTCGTACGCCCAGGCGAACCGAGTAGCCGCGTGCAGGCCGACGGCGAACTCGACGACGGTGCCGTCCACCGTGTACGTCGTCCGATGCAGTTCAACGACCCATTCAGTAGGCGCCAACTGCAGGAGGGCCGCCTCCTCAGACGTTGCGGCCCTGGCAAACAGCTCCTCACGCATGTGGTCAATCTCGTAGCCCGCGTCGTAGAGCACGCGGAATCCGCCGCCACGGCCGGCGGGGCCCGGCGTCGGGTCGACGATGCGCGTTCCCTCTACGTGCTCAGGCCGGTAGTAGCTGGTCAGCGTGTGGGTCGGCTGGTCGCCTTCCTTCACGAGCCTCGCTCGCGCGTACACCTCGGCACCCTCAGGAAGTCCGTGCGCCGCGGCCACCAGCGGAGGCGCCGGCACCCGGCTGACGCTCTGCGTCTGTTCACCTCGCTTGTACGCACGGCCGGACGCGACGCGGTCGGCAATGAACGCGACCTCGTCCCCGTCACGCCACTTCGCCTTGTCATACCGAGCGATGCCGAGCCGTTTCAGCGGCGCTCGCTCGCGCACGACCGTGCCATGCCCGCGCGAGGACGTCACCAGGCCCTCAGCTTCCAGCGCCTTGTACGCCGCGTGAACCGTGGACTTGGAGCCCTCGCCCGCGTCCACCAGGTCCCGGATGTGCGGAAGCTGCTGGCCAGGGGCGTATTCGCCACTTCGGATGCGCTCGGCCAGCTTGTCCGCCAGCTCTCGCCACTTCGGCGCCACGGGAACTCCTTTCGACGCAGCCAGTGAAACACAGTCCCAGGACTGTTGACAGTCCTGGGACTGCGAGTCCATAGTCATCCACAGAAGTCCGCAGTCCTAGGACAGCGGACCGGAGAGGGGCCCTCTTTGGGCTGTTCTCGGCGCCCGGAGAGCCGGTGACGGCTCAAAGGAAGCGGTTGGGATTTGAGAACTCAACAGTGGATCGAGGCATCCGCCCCCCTCTAAGAGGGCGGCGTACACGGGTCCTGTCCCCGCGTACGGATCAGCGCCACCCAACCTCTCCGCCGCTCGATCGGTTGGCGGCCGGTTGCCTCCTCCGCCCGTCCAGCGCTTCCGCGCTGTACGGGCGGGGTCGAGGGGAGCCGGAGTAGTTCTTCCTGCTTCACCCCCATCGCAGTGCAGCCCCCGGCGTTCCCGCGCCGGGGGCTGCTGAGTCCCGTTCCTCTGTAGAAGGAGCAAGACCCATGAAGCCCATCGCTGCACTTCACGACGTTGTTACCCCGTGGTCCGACGGTCTGGAGCCGTCGGACGCGGAGCTGGACGCGATCGAGACCGAGATGCCCGTGGTCCTGGCCGAGGTCGAGTTGCTGGACGCTCTGATCGCGCTGCTGGACCGCCCCGCGTCCGAGCTCGACGCCCGCCGCATCCGGCGGACCCGGAACCGGGTCCTGGCGGCCCGGCGGGACATGGCCAACCGCACCGCCGGCGCGACGGTGTCGGGGGACGCGGCATGAGCAAGCAGATCTTCGGAGCGCAGTTGTCGCTGCGCTGCTGCGGCACCACCACACCGGAGCGGACGCCCGGCCCGTGCTGGCAGGTGTTCGTGGCCATGACCGGTCTGGTCAGCGAGTGGCCCACCTTCACGTGGCCGACGTCCACCGAGATCCCGAGCGTTCACCAGCGCCTTGCGGCCCTGATGGAACTGGGGTTCACGCTCGCTGAGGACGCCGAGTGGGAGTGGATGGAGGGCACCGGTCCGGACTACCACCCCCACCCTGTACGGGTCCTCCTCCTGGGCACGGTCAAGGTCCAGCCTCTGACGCAGGGGGCGCCATGAACAGCGTTCACCTGCGTTCAGCGGAACGCGCGCTGGCCGTGGGCACGTGGCTGATCGTGGGCGGGGCCATGCTCTACTCCGTCCTCACCGTCACCCCGCTGATGGCCGCACACACCCCCGGCGCATGGCGGTGGACGGCACCGATCCTGCCGCTCGTGGTGGATGCGGCCGTGGTCATCGTGGTCCGCCTCGACTCCGTCCTGGCCCGTCTCGGCGGGCACGGCGGTACGTGGCCGGTGGCCCTGCGTTGGATGACCGGTGCCATGACCCTCGCCCTCAACATCGGGGCGTCCGCCCTGGTCGGGGACCTGGTCGGGGTCGCTATCCATTCCGTCGCGCCGCTCCTGCTGATCGTCACGGCGGAGGCTGGCCTCGCCTACCGGCGGGCCCTGACCGCCGCCGTCCGGTCTCTGGAAGCCGAGCAGCACGCCAAGGCGGAAGCCCGGGCGAAGGCGGTCCAGGACCGGGAGGACGCCCGCGAAATGCGGGCCCGTGAACGCCGCGAGCACGAGGCGGCCATCGCCCGTGAACAGCGTGAACACGAGGCCCGCCTGATCCGTGAGGAAGCCGAACGACAGGACCGCATCCGCCGCGAAGCACAGGAGCGAGCGGAGGCGGCCGAGCGTGCGGAGCGCGAGGCCCGTGAACGCCGTGAACACGAGCGTGAACAGGCCCGGGCCGAGCGTGAACGCCTTGAATGCCAGGCCGCGCAGCAGCGCGAACTGGAGGCCCAGCAGCGGGCCGAGCGTGAACGCCGTGAACGGCTCCGTGAACAGGAACGCATCGAGCGTGAACGCGCCGCACTGCTGTCCGCCGGACCGCCGGAAAAGAAGCTCGACGAGGAACCGGCCCTCGCCACCGTCGGCGCCGCGTTCCACGCCGGACTCCCCGTTCGGGTCGCCGCGGAACTGACCGGCTGGTCCGTGGGCTGGGTCTCCGCCCGCTACCAGGAACTGCGCGACGCGAAGACCGCCCCCGCCCTGGAAGGAGCCACCTCGTGAAGCTCTCCCCCCAGACCACGCCCGCCGAGCCGGACAACCTGCTGATCCAGATGCACAACCAGGTCGGCGCGGCCGTCGACGTGATCGGCACCCTGGCTTACCACGGCTCGGGCTGGCGTTGCCACGGCTGCGGCGACCGCTCCGAGATGCTCGACAACCTGCTCTTCACCCGCCGCACGGCGAACGAGCACGCCGCCGCCTGCCGGGCCGCCTACCACCGCCTCGGCTGATGAGCACGCTGCCCGTCTACTCCTGGCGCCTCGCCCCGGTCGGCTTGGCCACCCGCCGACAACTCCGCGCCCAAGGGCTCCGGCCCGGCGGACAGGACGTCGCCGCGCAGGTGGAACGGCCCCGCTACCGGCGGGGCCCGCTGGTCGCCTACCTCTACCTCGTGGAGCGCGCCAAGCCGGTCCGGCCGATGACCGCGCGGAAAGCCGCGGCCCTCGCCAAGGCGAACGCGGCACGCCGCACCTGCCCCCAGTGCCGCACCGATGCCGGATACGTCATCCCGGCCTCGCTCGGCATGTGCGTCCCCTGCGCCTACCCCGATGAACAGCGCGTCGCCTGAACCACTCAGCAAGGGCCCGACCGCAAGCCTCCTACAGCGACGGCCGGGCCCTCTTCTCCCGTGAAGGAGCACGTTCAGCATGACCGAGACAGTCACCGAACCGCAGGCTCCCCCCGAAGAATCCACCCCCACCCCGACCCCGCCGGAGGCCGACAAGCCCGCGCCGGCCAAGGACGTCGAGCACACCCCGGGCGGCTTCCCCGTGGTGCCGTTGTCCCTGTCCGGGGCGAACACCACGGCGGGCCTGCTCGCCGCCTCTGCCCTGGTCGGTGGGCCGATCGCGGCGGCGGTCGCGATGACCGGCGCCGCAGTCCTGGGCACCGCCGCCATGCGGCGCCGCTCCAAGACCGTCGCGAAGAAGACCGCTGCGAAGCCGTCCCAGGTCGCCGGCCGGACGCCGGGCGGAAAGGGTGGCCGTGACCTCTTGGGCCGTGTGCCGTCCCAGCCCCGCACCGCACCACGTGCCGGTGGTGGGGGCGCCGGCACCCGAAAGGCCGCTGCCGGGCGGCAGGTCGGGCATCGTGCGGGCGCCCCCTCTGGCCGGTCCGCTTCATCTGCGGGCAAGTCCGGGGCGTCCTCGGCTCGTCAGCGGGCCGCCCGTTCGGCAGCGGGTCTGGCTGGTGGGCGGGCCGGTCAGGTGCAGGCAC
Organism: Streptomyces sp. NBC_00539; assembly: GCF_036346105.1. Classification (GTDB taxonomy): domain Bacteria; phylum Actinomycetota; class Actinomycetes; order Streptomycetales; family Streptomycetaceae; genus Streptomyces. The sequence continues at coordinate 3,882,550 of NZ_CP107811.1, read as the reverse complement.
TGCGGTCCCAGGCCCGTACGCAGTCTCCGACTCGGGCGGCTTCCCGCGCGGCGACGGTGCAGGCCCGTCGGCAGGTCGCCGACTCGCGGCGGGCCGCCAAGGCCGCCGAGCGCGCCAACACCACCGGCGGCAAGCCGCGGGGGGTGGCGGCGCGGACCCTGGCGAAGGGCATGGGAAAAGCCGGCGCCGTTCGGGACAGGGCCGTCGGCGCCGTCCGGGCAGCGCGGGATCGTAGCTCCGGCCGGGCCGTGGCCTCGGGCCGTGAGGGTGTCCGGTCGGCAGCACTCCGGGCGAGGGTCGCCCAGCTCAAGGCCCCCGCCCAGAAGGCGGCCCGCAAAGCCCTGCTCCGTTCCGCCGCCCGCTTCCACGGGCGTCGGGCCATGGCCGCGCTGTGCGGGCTGCTGGCCGGTGTGGTCGGCATGGTCACCACGCCACTGGGGCGAAAGCTCGGCTGGGCATGGCTGATGCACCCCGGCCGCCGCCTCTACCGCCTTCTCGCCGGCCGCGCCGAAGCCGAGCGCGAGACCCGGGACGGGGAGATCCGCGCCCGGCTCGACCAGGACGAGAAGGCCGCCGAACAGGAAGCGGCGGCCGAGCTGGAGCAGGACGACGAGCAGCAGATCACCGACCGGGTCGAGCGGCCCGAAGGACAGGTACCCGCACCTCCCGTCAGCGAAGGAGCACACGAGATGGACAGCACCACGTCCGGGTTCAGGTTCGAGGAACTGGCCGCCGAGATGGAACAGGCCGCCCAGTCCTACGAGCCGGAAAGCGCCATGGAGATCCTCGCGATGATCGAGGGCCTGCCCCAGGCTCTCGGCTCGATCGCGAACATCATGCAGATCCTCGCGGAGCGCTCCGACTCGGAGTTCCCGCTGGAGAAGGAAGTCGCGGGCGGCTTCAACGACATCTACGGCGCCCTGAACTCTGCCACTGCCGTCGCCGAAGACCTGGGCGCGGTGTTCCGGCAGGCCCACGAGGCCGACATCGCCCGCCACGAGGATCCCCGCAACGGGCCCGACGCCGAGAAGGGCTGGAACGTCTGATGACCACCACTTCCGCCATCAAGCACGAGGGTTTGGCCTTGGACTGGGCCGCGGGACACGGACCGGTGACCGGGGCCCTGTCCGCGACGACCGGCGCGTTCGCCGTCGCCACCGTCGGCACCCTCGCCCACATGCCGCCCACCTGGGCGCTCGCGGTCGGTACGGTCGGCACGATCGGCCACACCGCCACCGGTCTCCGCCAGAAGCTGGCCGGCCGCACCATCGGCGCCCGGGCCGCTTCCTGGCTCCTCGGGTCCGGCTGGACCACCTGGGCGCTCGCCACCAACCCGCTGACCTGGACCGCCCTAGGTTCTCTCGCGGTGATCGGGGTCGGCATGGGCGCCGCCGCCCGCTCCGTCGGCTTCTACGAGGAGGCCCGCGAGCTGGAAGCGCTCGCGGCGGCCGAACGGCAGGTGGCCCGGGAACTCTCGGCGGAGCGGCGGGAGATCGCCGCCGAATGGGTCGACCGCATCGAGCGGGTCTGCCACATCACCGTTCGCGTTCTGGCGGTCGAGATGTGGCCGACCGGCGCCGGGTTCACCATCGACGCCGAACTCCCGCCCGGCGGCATCACCTACGCCAAGATCGCCACCGAGTCCGCGCGTCTGTCCGCCGACGCCCGGCTGCCGCACGGCTGCACCGCCACCGCCTCCCGCGGCATCCACCAAGGCCGCGTCCTCATCGACGTGACCACCGTCAACGTCCTGGAACAGGAGATGCCCTACCCGTCGAATTACGGGCCGCTGTCGGTCCTGACCGGCATCCCCTGGGGCGTGCGCACGAACGCCGACGAGGTTCCGGTGTTCCTGCGCGAGCAGTGCGCCCTCGTCGTCGGCCCCACCGGATCGGGCAAGACCAACATGGTCCACACGATCCTTGCCGGGTTCGCCCGCTGCACCGATGTCGTCACCTGGGTCATCGACCTCAACGCCGGATCGGCCGGCCTGCCCTGGGTCCGCACCGAGAACACTGGCGGACAAGCGGTACGGCCGGGCATCGACTGGCTCGCCTCCACCCACGAGGAAGCCCTCCTCATGCTGGACACCGCGATCCGGGTGGCCAAGCACCGCAAGATGGCCTACCAGGACCTCATGTCCAAGGCGAACACCGACCTCCTTCCAGTCAGTCACGAGATTCCGCAGATCGAAATCGTCATCGATGAAGGCGCCGAAATCCTCGCCTCCACTGACAAGCAGCACCGGGTCCTCGCCCGGAAGATCCTGGAAGTCATCCGCATCGCCCGCGCCATGGCCCTGCGCACCGTCCTGACCGCCCTCGGCGCGACTGGCGCCGTCCTCGGCGACCTGATGATCCGCCGTGAAGCCAAGGTCCGCGCCGCCCTGACCGGCGGAGAGACCGAGGGCATGGACCTGTCCAAGCTGTTCCCCGGCTCCCGGGGACTCAAGGTCGACCAAGCCCCCTACAAGGGCGCCGGTTTCCTCGGCACCCCCGAATCCGGGATCGGGTTGTTCAAGTCCTGGCGGATCAAGCCCGCCCAGATCCGCGACATTGTCATCGCCACCTCCGACCGACACCCCCGCCTCGACCCAGTCTCCGCGAAAGCCGCAGGCCCCGACTACGCCCGCCGCTGGGACCAGAATCGCACCGCCTGGATCACCGAGCACCACACCACCCCGCCCGTCGAGTCCCAGACGTCGGCGGGCGGGTCGGGCCTGAACCTCTCCGCGCTCCGCAGCGACCCCACCCCGGCCGCCCCGGCACCGGATGCGGTCGACGCCGAGTTCGAGCGGCTCATCGGCATCGAATTCACCACCAGCCCCCAGCCCCAGACCCCCGACACTCCGGAGGAGCCGAAGGCCGAGCCGTCGGGGCTGAACCTGTCCGCGCTCCGCGACGACAAGGAAGCCGGGCCCTCCTGGCTCCCGGACGCGATCACCGCGATCCGCGCGGCCGGCGCCGAGGGCATGAAGCCCGCCGCCGTCGCCGACCTCGTCGGCCGCAGCCGCGAAGCCGTCCGCAAGACCCTCAAGGCCGCCGCCGAACGCGGCGAACTCCACTACCGCGACCGGGGCCCGCACTCCGTCTACGTCCACCCCGATCACGCCTGAACGGCCACACACCGCTACCGCCTACTGCCTACCGCCAAATTGGCAGTAACCCCCGATACGGGCCTCCTACTGCCCACCAGGCACCTTCACCAGCCGTTTTGGCAGTAGGCAGTACCGGGTTGGCAGTAGGCAGTAGGCAGTAGCCGCACACACGCAGAGCGACCACCCACGCGGGCGGCCCCACCACCAACGGGGCCGCCCGCACCGCGTCCAGGAGCCTGCAATGCCCTATGAGCCCACGACCGCGAGCACCACCCCGCCCGCCCGCTACGGCGACCCCATCTACCACCCCACCACGATCCAGCAGCCCGCGATGCCGCTTGCGGAACTCCCGCCGGGGGTCGAGATGGTCACCCTCCCCAACGGCTACCGCACCCTCGCCTACAACCACCCCACCCCGCCCCCGGCCGCGCCGGCCGCCCAGCCAATCCCCGCGTGGGCCAAGACGACCGCGCTCCTCGCCCCGACCGTCGGCGGCGGCATCGCCGCCGCCGGGTTCGGGATCTCCTACGCCGCCCCGGGACTGACCGCCATCACCGACGCCCTCTGGGCCGCCATCGCCCTCATCGCCGCCGGCACCCTCGCCCCGCTCCTCCTCCGCACCACCCGCGGAGCCGGACGGGGAACCGCGCCGGTCCAGCACGTCACCCAGAACATCACCGCCTCCGGACTGTTCGGCCGCGCCACCGGCACCCTCAACCAGCGCTGAAAGGCCACCCCATGAACCAGGACCCGGCCCCGCTGTCGGAACTGATCTCCGACGCGGTCGCCCTGCTCACCGGCAAGCACACCATCCGCTGCCCCCACCCGGGCTGCCGCGTCAGCGTCCGCTACCGCGCCGTCACCCCCGACGAGGCCAAACGCCTGACCGACCTCGCCACCGACCACACCCGGCACTGACCGGCACAAGGAGGAGAACCATGCGACTCCGCATCCATCGCAGCAACTGGCCGCGGCTGGCCCTGGTCCTGACCGACACGCCCCGGCCCGACTGCCCTGACTGTCAGGGGATTGGCGGTCACAACCGCGACTACGGCGACTACTCCACCGGCGAGTACGCGGGCACCGAGTGGGACCCCTGCCCGTGCTGGGAGGAGACCCGCCGATGGGTCCTTCTCCCGCTCCCGCGCCGCCTGAGCTGGCGCGGCACCAGTCCCCAGCCTCAGGCCGGCGCCTACAGCGACGAGCCCCCGTTCTAGAAACGCCGAGAGCGGCCCCCTCACGCCAATGACCGGGGCCGCCCTCTTCCAGCTACCACTGGAGGAATCCAGCATGACCCATCAACCCGCATCCGCGCTGCTGACAGCCGCGCTCGATGCCGCTGCCCTCGGCTGGAGCGTGTTCCCGCTCCGCCCCGGACAGAAGCGCCCCGCCCTCCACGGTGAAGAGCACTGCCCCGCCCTGGGTGACTGCGCCGGCGGGCACCGCAAATGGGAGGACCGGGCCACCAGCGACCCGGACCGGATCCGCCGCGCGTGGGACCGGCTCCCCTTCAACGTCGGCATCGCGACGGGCCCGTCCAACCTCGTGGTCGTGGACCTGGACGTGCCGAAGAGCAAAGGCAGTTCGGACGCGCCTTACGGCGCGGACACCTTCAAGGCGCTCTGCGAGCGCGCCGGGCAGGCCGCCCCGACAACGCTCTCGGTAGGGACTCCCACCGGCGGGTCCCACCTGTACTTCACCGCTCCGGCCGGGGTACGGCTGGGCAACACGGCGGGCCGTCTGGGCAGGCTGATCGACACCCGGGCGTGGGGCGGGTACGTCGTCGCCCCCGGCAGCGTCACACCTGCCGGGGTGTACGAGGTCACCCACCCGGCGGCCCCGGAGCCGTTCCCCACCTGGCTCTACGGGCTGCTGGCACCCAAGCAGGCCCTGCGCAAGCTGACCGGACGCCCCGCCACACTCCGGACAGGCAAGTACGCGACCGCCGCCCTGAACGCCGAGACGGCATCGGTGGAATCGGCCCCAGCCGGGGAGCGCAACGGAACGCTGCTGCGGGCCGCCCGCGCTCTGGGCCGGTTCATCGCCGCGGGCGACCTCCCCCGCGATGTGGTGGAGGAGGCTCTTCAATGGGCGGGGGAGTCGGCCGGCCTGCCGTCTTCCGAGTGCCGCAACACGATCCGCTCCGGTCTGAACTGGTCCATCGCCCGCAACGCGATGAGGCGGACGGCATGAACCAGTGCCCCCGTTCCTCCTTGAAGAGCCTCCCCGCACCCCCCACCGGCCCCGGCTCCGCCGAACCGGCCCCAGCCGCAGACGGCAGTGGCGCGCCGAAGGTCGTCGCCGAAGGCGTCCCTTCATCTCTTCTCCCTGACCCGCACCCGGCGGACGGCCGCTACATCGTCGCCGTCCTCCGCATCTGCGCCCCGCGCGGTGCGGTGCCGACCGCTCACTCGAAGTGCGAGTGCGGCCATGACCGCAGCGCTGTCGGACACAACAACGTGCTCGCCCTCATCCAGCTCCACACCGACCACCGCACCGTGTGCCCGCTGGGCCGCGTCTCCGCCGACCGGAGGAAGGCCGCATGACCCTCGACACCCAGACCATGCCCGCACCCATCCAGGCCGCCACCGACGGCTCCGTGCTGCTGGACGAGGTGGAGGCTTTCCACCGGCGGTTCAATGTCTTCCCCACCGAAGCCGCCTACGTTGCCGTCACGTTGTGGGACGCGCACGCGCACCTGCTGGACTGCTTCGACTCCACCCCTCGCCTCGCGTTCCTCTCCCCGGAACCCGGCTCCGGGAAGTCCCGCGCGCTGGAGATCGTGGAAACGCTGGTCCCACAGCCGCTGGTGGCCGCGAACGCGTCCGCGCCGGTTCTCTTCCGGGCCGTCTCCACCCTGGAGACCCGGCCCACGATCCTCTTTGACGAGGTCGACACGATCTTCGGCCCGAAGGCGGGGGACAACGAACCGCTGCGCGGGTTTCTGAACGCGGGGCACCACCGGGGCGCCGGCATGTGGCGGTGCGTCGGAGACGGCACCAACCAGACCGTCCAGGAGTTCCCCAGCTTCTGCGTGGTGGCCATGGCCGGACTCGGCTCGCTGCCGGACACGATCCTGACCCGGTCGGTCATCATCCGGATGCGCCGCCGAGCCCGCAACGAACGCGTCCAGCCGTTCCGCCGGCGCCTGCACGCCCCCGAAGGCCATGCCCTGCGAGACCGGCTCGCCGTCTGGGCCGACAGTGTCCGGCACCTGGTCGATGGAGTGTTCCCGGACATGCCGGAAGAGGTCACCGACCGGCCTGCGGACGTGTGGGAGCCCCTCATCGCCGTCGCGGACGCCGCCGGAGGCGACTGGCCGGCCCGCGCCCGCTCCGCGTGCGCCGAGATCGTGGCCGCGTCGAAGCAGGACGACAAGGGCAGCATCGGCATCCGCCTGCTCACCGACCTTCGAGACCACGTCTTCGAAGGCATCGAGCGACTGCCCACCGTCGCCGTACTGGACCGCCTCTACGCGCTGGAAGAGGCGCCCTGGGCGGACATGGGCGGCAAGCCGCTGACCTCCCGGGGTCTGGCGAAGATGCTCGGCGAGTACATGACCGGAGACAACAAGCCGATCGAGCCCCGCAACATCAAGACCGGCTCCACGGTCCTCAAGGGCTACTACGCGGCCGACCTCGTCGACGCCTGGGCGAGGTACTGCCCTCCCCCCACCCCCTGAGAATCCGCTACCTCCGCTACCTCCGCTACCCCGCAGGTCACACCCCCTGCGGAGGTAGCGGATAGCCCGAAAACATCCGCTACCCCACCAGTCACACCCGCTACCGGCCCGGCCCCCAACGGCCGGGCCGGTCGCGCATCTATCCGCTACCGCTACCCAATCCGCTACCACGAACAAGCCCCTGACCAGGGCGGTAGCGGAGGTAGCGGCAGTAGCGGATTTCTGCAGACGGGGCAGAGCCCCGAAATCCGATCGCCGTGGAGGCACTTCGATGAGCACCGCAGCCATTTCCGTCGCCCCCGTCCTCTGCACGGTCGAGTTGGCGGCCGAGTTGCTCTCGCTCGGCCGCTCCACCATCTACGAGCTGATGGCCGGCGGCGAGTTGCCCTTCGTCAAGGTCGGCCGCGCTCGCCGTATCCGCCGGACCGACATCGACGCGTTCGCCGCCCAGCTCCAGCCCCAGTCCGTCTGATCTCAAGCCACAACCGCAGGCGGCCCCGGGAAGTCCCCGGGGCCGCCTTCCGTATGGAGGAGCGCATGAGTCCCCGTAGGCCGAACATGGAGTCGTCCATCTACCTGGGCAGTGACGGGTGGTGGCACGGCCGCGTCACGATGGGCGTGAAGCCCGACGGCGGCCCCGACCGCCGGCACCGCCGGGCCAAGACCGAGACCGCGGTCACCAAGAAGGTCCGCGAGCTGGAGAAGCTGCGCGACGAGGGCCGCGCCACGAAGGCCGGGCGAAAGCCGACCGTCGCGGAGTGGATGGACACGTACCTGACCACGATCGCGAGCTTGAAACTCAAGCCGCGGTCCCTGGACGACTACTGGTCGAAGACCCGCAACGACATCATCCCGGGCGTCGGGAAGCACCGCCTGGACAAGCTCGCGCCGGAACACCTGGAGGTGATGTACGCGGCCATGTTGGAGGAGGGGCACGCACCTTCGCACGTGGTCAAGGTGCACCGGATCCTCTCCCGCGCCCTGAAAATCGCCCACCGCCGCCGGATCATCAGCGAGAACGTGGCCACCCTCGTGGACCCGCCTTCCGTGGACGAGACGGAGGCGAACCCGTTCTCGCGTGAGGAGTCGAAGGCGTTTCTGGCGGCCGCCGCCAAACGCCCGACGTTCATGCGGTGGGCCATCGGGGTCGGCATGGGCTTCCGGCAGGGCGAGGCTCTAGGCCTTCGCTGGCCCTATGTCGACCTGGAGCAGGGGTTGTTCCACCCTGCGTGGCAGCTCCAGCGCCTCACCTGGAGGCACGGTTGCAAGGACGCGCACGCCTGCGGGGCCCGGCTGCACCGGTTCGACCCGTGCCCGGCCGACTGCGCGGCCCACAAGAGCTACAAGCGCGGCTGTCCACAGCCCTGCCCCAAGATCTGCCGTCGGCACGCCAGCACCTGCCCGGAGCGGAAGGGCGGGGGACTTGCCTTCACCCGGCCCAAGACGAAGAAGAGCCAGAACCCCGTCCCGATCCCCCCGCCCTTCCTGCCGTACCTCCTGGAGCACAAGGCGAAGCAGGACGAGCACCGGCAGGCCGCCGGAGACCTCTGGGAGGAGTGTGGCGCCGTCTTCACCCGGCCCGACGGCCGGCCGCTCGACCCGCGGGCCGACTGGGAGGAGTTCAAGGAGCTGCTTGAGGAAGCCGGGATCAGCGACCGCCGCCAGCATGACGGGAGCCGCCACACGGCCGGCACGATCCTCAACGAGTTGGGCGTGGACATGCCCACGATCATGGAGATCCTCCGGCACACCCAGATCAGCCAGACCCGGCGCTACGTCAAGGGCCGATCGGAACTCTCGCGGGAGGCGATGCGCCGCATGGGCGAGGCGTTCATGCCGGGCCCCAATCCGCCCTCTGAGACCAGGACTGAGACCGAGAGCACACGAGCGGCCCGGGCACGACGCCGCCGCAAGATCCGGTAAAAAGCAAAACCCCCAGGTCACGGCGAGTGAGTCCTGGGGGTTCTACAGAGCCGCCTTCGGGATTCGAACCCGAGACCTACGCATTACGAGCCCCAGATGCTTCCTGTCGGATGGGTTCACGGAGTGCCATCGTAGGGCAGTTTCCGCAGGTCAACGCCTTACGGTGGCGCTTCCCCGTGCCAACCCGTGACAACCGGTTCAGAGCAGTTCGGGCACGCGATGGGCACGCATTGGGCACGCTCCGGGCCCTCAGAAATACGGCCCTGACCTGCGCAAACGGTGCGCCTTCAAACCTCACGCTACACGGGACCCTGACATACAGAAGGGGCCGCGCGGCTCGTACCGCGCGGCCCCTTCTCAGTCCCTCAGTCCTGCGCCGCCTAGCTCGCGTCGGGTTGCTGCGGACACTTCGAAGCGCGCTCCCGATCGCCACCGGTGGGGGGCAGGGCGTTCAGGACGGCCTCAAGGGCTATGGCCCCGGTATCCGTGATGTGTCTGTCGTCGAGCAGGATGTCGCGCTTGTCAGCGGCGGCACGCCCTGCTGCCGGTGCTTCGTCGTCGAGTCGGGTACGGCGGACGCGGTACAAGATGCCCCCCTCGTGGCATGGCCGAGTGCCTCACTCGAACAGACGTCCGAGACGAGGCCCGATCCACATTAGCGCCCATATCGCCGCAGGTCACGCGACTACGACGCTCCGTGAGGCTCCTCGGCGACCGTGATAGTTGCGTCTTCAAGGTCAAGATTCTTGAGCGCCTCTTTAACCAACGGAAGATCCTCGGGCCTTGTTCCGGGCTGATAGGCAACGACGATGGATACCTGCGGAGTTGACATTCCGAGGATGTCGCCGACCGTCAAACCCACCCACTCGGCCGCTGCCGCCTTCCGCACGTCGACGGGATCGAGTCCGGTCGCCGCCGCAACGGCGCCGACGATCCACTTGTCGTGCCGGTAGCTCTCGCCGTTCTTGATCTTCGCGAGGGTCGTCCACTGGAGCTTCTTGCCCGTTTCGGGATCGACTGCCCGCTCGGCCACGCTCCGCAAGGTCGCACCCGGGACTGCGAGCGCCTCGCGAACCATGTCGGTGAAGGGCGTCGAGCTCTCGCCGCCTATGGAGGACACGGGGGTTCTCATCTCCGTTCTTGTCGCAGAACGCGAACGATCTTATCTAAGCAGCCACTACCCCGAAATGCACACCCCGGAACTGCGTTGACGTGCTGAATCGGCCAAGACTACGGTTGTTCTTGTTCGAGAACAGCAACAGACAAACAGTCTGTACCGGGCGCCTTGTGCCCGCTGCTGTTCCTGTCCGAGAACACATGGGGGATCTTGTGCCTGTCACCTTCACCGGGCCGCCGCCGCGCAGCCGGAACACCAAGCACGCTCTGATCGCGACGGAGCTCGCCGACCGTCCGGGCGAGTGGGCGATCGTGCAGCGGCTCGGGTCGATAGCTCGGGCATCGTCGGCCGCGCAGGCCATCCGCAGCGGACGACTGGCCGCGTATCCCGATGGCGCGTTCGAGGCAGTCGCCCGGTCTGTCGTCGAGCAGGGGCGCGTCGAGCACCGCGTTTACGCCCGCTTCGTCGGCGCCGACTCCATGGCGTGATCTGCGATTTCTGGGACGGCGCTGCTGGCGCCTACTGCCGCTCGGTCGGCGCCCGCCGCTACGTCGTCGGCGGCCGTTGCCCCGCCCACACACCCGCCGCGCTCGCCGGCCGTCCCGAACCACCGGGCTCGCCGATACCCGTAAGGAGACGAAACGTTGAGCCTCGCCGCGACGGATTGGGTTTGGTCCCGGTCCGACAGCCGAGGCGCCGCTCGTCTGGTACTGCTCGCAATCGCTGATCGGGCCGACGCGACCGGCGTCGCCTATGCCGGTACCGCCTCGCTCATCCGCCGCACTCGCGCCGCCCGGTCCACCGTCCGCGACGCCGTCGACTCCCTGCTCGTCTCGGGCGAGCTCGCCGTCGTCGAGGGCGCCCTCGGCCCCGGGGGTGAAACGGTCTACCGCCTCCCCCTGCTCGACGCGAGGGGGGCCGGAGATCAGCCCGGGCCGACTACCGGCCCGGACCGGACATCGGCCCCCGGGGGGCCGGTGAGCGGCCCCGGGGAGGGCCGGACATCGGCCCCGGGGGGACCGGCTACCGGCCCCCAGAACAAAAGAAGCTCTCTACAAGACAAAGAACAGCAGCAGCCGCGCGCGACGAACACCGCGGCAGCTCTGATTCCCGAACTACGTCCGCTCGACGCCGCTCTCGTCGCCGCCTCGATCACCGTCCGGTGGTCCCTCGGTCTCGGCGAGCAGCGCGACGTCTACCGGCTCGTACAGGCGCACGGCGTCGAGGCCTTGGTCGACCTCGCCGCCCGCCGCACCAATCCGGGCGAGGCGCCGAAGAGTGCCCGCTACTGGCTCAAGGTCTGGAGCGACCTCGACCGGCCGGCGCCGAGCGCGCCGCCTCGGGCGCCCGCCTCGACCGCGAGCTACGCCGACAACCTCGCCGCCGGCCTCGCCCTGCTCGCCCAAAAGGAGAGCCGCTCATGACGCCCGAACAGATCGCCGCCCTGCTCGCCTTCGCTGGAACCCTCGACAGCCGTGTGCGTCGTGCCCTCGCCGACCCGCAGCAGGCCGCCCGCACCATCTCGGAGTGGACCGCCGCCGTCGCCGACGTGCCCGCGACCATGCCCGCCACCGGATGGGACGCCGCCCGCGCAACCCGCCGTTACTACGAGCAGCAGGGCGGGAACAAGAGCTCGCAGTACCGGCCGATCGAGCCGCACGACCTGCTCGCCGCATGGGGGCCGCACCGGGCCGAGGTCATGGCCCGGCACACCGACCCCGTGCCGGCCGCGGACCCGGACAACCCTGCCGCGTGGCGCGAGGAACTGCTCGGCACCCGTGCCTCGGTCGCCCGAGGCCATGTTGCGCCCGCGCAGTACCGGGCCGAGATCAACGCGGCAGGGCAGAAACGTCTCGCCGCGCTCATGTCGGGAGTCGGCGCCGGCCCGCGCCGCTACATGCCTGCACACGTGGCCGCCGAACTACGGCAGTTCCGGCCGGCCCGTGCGCACCGCGAGCAGCTCGTCGCCGAGGGTCTGCCCGACCCGCTCGGCGTCCGGTGCCCGTACTGCCTCACCGCCGTCGACGAGCAGTGCCGGAGCAGCTTCCGCAACCGCGGGAAGGGCCGCCGCCCGCTCACTGGGGTGCACCCCTCGCGCGTCGAGGCACTACTCGCTCACCTCAGCAACGGCGAGCAGGCCGACGATGAGCAGGTGCGCCTCGCTCGGATCATGTGCCAACCGCCCGCACCGCGGCGAGACGCCCGAGCTCGGCACACCAGCGGCGGGGGCGAGGCCCGGTGATCCCCGCCGCCGCACGCGCCGTGATCGCCGCCCACCTGACCGACGAGCTCGACGTGCACCCACACCGCGCGACCGCCGTCGTCGCCGCCCTCGCCGACCGACTCGCCGTCGACGGATGGCACCTGACCGACGTCTACCCCGCGCGACCGGTCGCGCCTCGCGCGCGGGAAACCCGCGGCGCTCGGCGCGCCCTCGATCGGCTGCTGCGCCGTGCCCGAACGAACGGCGAGACAACCCCATGAGCGCCGCCCTGCTCGCCCTCGCCGTGACGCTCGCACTCGCCCTCGGCGCCGCCCTCGCGTACGCGGTCCGGATCGACAATCGCCTCGACCGCGAGCTGCGCCGCCTCGGCCGCCGGCCGTGCCCGACCACATGCACCACCTGCTCGACGACGCGCCGAGCCGAGAACGGAGAGAGCACACCATGACTGCGAACACCCTTCCCCGCATCCGGTCTCCGCGCGGCCGGAGCGACGCCCGCGGGGCAGTCCGCGACGAGCGACGCACGGCGCTGCGAGTCCTGCTCGCCCGTGCCGACCGAGGGGTGCTCGGCCCCGAGGACACGGCGCGGCTGCGGCAGCTCGTCGAGGCCGAGATCGCCGACGGCGACAACTTCCGCCGCTCGGCCGGCGGGCAGCAGGCCGCGGCGCTGCGGCTGATACACCGAGTCGCCGCCGCCGAGCAGGCCATCGTCGAGGCCGAGGCCGAGCGCGACGCGTACGCCGTCGAGGTCGAGGCGCTGCGAGCATCCAACAAGGGGGGACAGTGAGTTACACACAGGCTGTGCACGAAACTGTGCGCGCGCTGCGAACGATCCGCGGCCGGTGGGCCGAGCTGCTGCTCGGGATCGAGGAGTTGCCGGCCGATCACTGGCCCCCGCGGCAGCTCGCGCACACCATGCGCGAGGGCGACGACGAGCAGCTCGTCGTCGAGGACCGGGCCCCGCTCGTGCTGCGCGAGCACCCCGCCCCGCTCAACCTCGGCGCCCTCGATGTCGGCCGCGGCGTCGAGCGGCTGGTGTTCGACCTCGCCGACACCCTCGCCGCCGCCGTACAGCGCACCGAGCAGGGCGACCCCCGGGCGTGGCTGTGCGCCGACCCGAGCGCACCGGACAGTCGGCGCGCCGCCGGATCGCGGGTGCATGGGCTGCACTGGGCGTGCGTGTGGATCGAGGGGCGCGTGCAGGATGAGGACACCGCCCCCGAGCGCGAGCTCCACGGCGCCCTCGCCCCGCCGCCGTTCGAGGTGCTGCCGTTGCACCTGCTGCACGAAGCGCGGGGTACCGCCCGGATCGCCGAGGCCCGGGTGCTGCGCGCCCTCGGCCTCGACCAGCGCGAGACTCCGCTGCCCGAGCCGTGCCCGTGGTGCGGGGGCGAGCTCACCCTGCACAGTGCCCCCGACGGGCCGCCGGCCGTGACCTGCTCGGGCGGGCGCGCCTGCTCGGCGCCCGTCCCCCTCGACAGCAGGGAACGGGCGCGGGTGTGGGGGTGGGACGACCTCCCCGATCTGATCAGCGCGCTTGGGGTGGACATCCCCGCCGCAGCGTAGGCCGACTGGCGCGCGGCCCGAGGCTCACCTCGGGCCGCAGCCACCTGCCCTTAGCGATCTGATCTACGCGACCGGTCGTGAGTCCGTGCAGCTCGGCGAACTCGCGCAGCTTCTGCCCCCGGTCGGTCCGCAGCTCGACGGCCGCGCCCTGATACAGCATTCCGCTGCGCTCCAGGCTCCTGTGCGCAATGGAAAGCGGATGACGCGGGGAGGGCAGCGCCACTGGAGCGCCTTAAGACTCAATGATCGCCATAACGTCTTCCTCCCTCATGACGAGCAACTTGCGGTGTTCGCCAATGGTCACTGCCTTGCCCACTGCGTAGGTCGCAACCTGGTTCCCCGAGCCGTCCACAGCCGCGAGGTTCGCCGGGAACGCCTTTCCCCCGCTGACGACGAGCTGCGGCACACCGTCCACATATCGCAGGCTCAGTGTGCCGACCTCCTCGGACTTGACTTCGGCCACAGGAACCAGGGTCACGTCAACGACTTCGAACGCGTTAACTGTTGTCGGGATGGCGCCCAAGTCGGTCACCTGAATACCACTCTGTTCATCAGACATGTCTATGTCTCCTCATAGCCTGGCACGATGCCAACCCATGCGGATCTCCCCATGACAAGGCGTCATAAAACGTCACTGAGTGGATCACCTGACAGCGGCCAGCAGGAATTCCCCACGTACGGCCAGCAAGGTCATGACCTTGTGTAGTCGGCCTGCGGGGCCCTGTGGGTGTCTGCGACCGTCAGTTTCGGCCACCTTGTAGTGGCGGGACGTAGGACTACCGCGATACCGGCATGATCAGTGACGTTGTTCAATCAAGGAGGATCGACGTGGCCTTTTCAGTGGTGCCCGGAGGACCGATTTCACTGGTGGCAGGTGGTGACCCCGGTTACCCCGGCGTACAGGTGAGGAACGAGGGGGGAGGGACGGTTTCCCCGCAACGTGTGTCCGTGGCACTCCCTGTCGGGCACGGTCTGCAGTTCGAGTCAGAAGCAGGCAGCATCTACCAGCTGACCGTCTTGGACGTCAAGGGCGGCACCGTGAACTACCCCGGGAATCTCTCGGGCAATTCGCTCAGCTTCATGAACGTCGACCTTGCTTCCCCTGCGACGGGTTCAACGAGCGCGATGTGGGTGGCGGTGACAGCATCATCCGGTGCCGCTTCCGGAAACACGAACCTGGTGTTCACCATCGGCGACCATGTCTCAGGCTCATCCGTCATCTCGGTGTCCCGGAGCTAAAAGCGCACCGCGACCGGCACCCACAGTGACGACCTGCGGCCAGTTGGCTCCCCACCAACTGGCCGCGAGCGGGGAATCTCAGCTGGCCGCTACCAATCACCTCGCGCGCACGTGGTGCGAGGGATGGATCGAATAGTCCGGCATTGGTCGACAAGCCGCTGTTCGACCTCGGCAACGGCGTCGAGCAACGCCCGCTCTTTCAGTGAGCGATCTTCCCGACACACACTTGCGCCGTTATCTCTTCGTGACCTAGAGTCGGGAGCGCCTCCGGCGTGCCCGGAAACCTGATCTCGACGCCCCGCCACCATCCCCCCCGGTGGCGGGGCGTTCGCATGTCCCCCGGTCGGGAGGTGATCCCGTGGCCGACCCGATCACGGACGCCGACCGAGCAGCAGTCCGCCGCCTGCACGCCGAGGGCAAGTCCCGTAACCACATCGCTCGCGAGCTCGGCCGCGGCGCCGCCACGGTCTCGAAGATCGCCGCCGCCGAGGGACTTACCTTCTCCGGTGGTGCGCGGGTCGCCGCCGCTACCGATGCCCGTAAGGCCGATGCCTCGGCGCGGCGCGAGCAGCTCGCCGACGACGCCCTCGACGGCGCCCTCGCTCAGGTCGAGCGGGTCGGCGCCGCCGACTCGGCGCGCGACGCCCGCGACTACGCCACCGCCGCTCGCGCCTTGACCGAGGTACACGCCAAGGTCGCCGAGCTCGCGCGCTCCAACAAGTCGACGAGCACCGGCGGAATGCTCGACCGCCTCGCCGACGTCCTGCTCGGGCCCGTGGGAGACGACGCCGACGGGGGGTGATTCCCTCGACGGGCCACCTGTCCGACAAGCAACTGCGCTCGATCCGCGAGGCGACCGCCCGTATCAACTTGTGGCACGGGTCGGTGCGCTCCGGCAAAACGATCTCGTCGCTGCTGCGCTTCCTGCTCGCTGTCCGGAGGGCGCCCGCCTCGGGACTCATCCTGATCGTGGGCCGATCGCTCGCCACGATCGAGCGGAACGTGATCGAGCCGCTGCAAGACCCCGAGTTGTTCTCGGACACCGCGGCCGAGGTCCACCACACCCGAGGCGCGACAACCGCCGTGATCCTCGGCAGGGTTGTGCACTTGATCGGTGCGAGTGACTCCCGATCCGAGGGGCGGCTGCGCGGTCTGACCGCATCGGTTGCGTACGCGGATGAGGTCACGTTGCTGCCGGAAGCCTTTTTCACGCAGCTACTCGCCCGCCTGTCGGTCGCCGGCGCAATCCTGATCGGCACCACCAACCCGGACGGGCCGCGGCACTGGCTCAAGGCGAAGTACCTCGACCGCGCCGCCGAGCTCGACCTCGCTTCCTGGCACTTCAAGCTCGCCGACAATCCGGCCCTGTCGCCCGCCTACGTCAAGGCACTGTCCGCCGAGTACACCGGCCTATGGCGGCGCCGGATGATCCTCGGCGAGTGGGTTGTCGCCGAGGGTGCGATCTTCGACATGTACGACGAGCAGCAGCACGTCGTCGACGAGCTGCCCGAGATGCGCCGCTACTGGGCAGGGGTGGACTACGGCACGAGCAATCCGTTCGTGGCGATCCTGCTTGGCCTCGGCGTCGACGGCCGGCTGTACGCGGTGAGCGAGTGGAGACACGACGCCCGCGCCGCGCACCGGCAGATGACCGACGCGCAGTACAGCCGCGCTGTCCGCGAGTGGATCGCCGAGCAGGAGGTGCGGCCCGAGTGGACGTTCATCGACCCGAGCGCGGCGTCGTTCTCCACGCAGTTGTGGGCCGACGGGTACCCGAACGTCGCCCGTGCCAATAACGCAGTGCTCGACGGCATTCGCAGCGTGGCGAACGCGCTCGACGCCGGCGCGCTGCTCATCCACCGGTCGTGCGAGGGGCTGCTCGCCGAGTTCCCCACGTACGTGTGGGACGACGCCGCCGCGGCCCGCGGTGAAGACCGCCCCGTAAAGCAGGACGACCACTCACTCGACGCGCTGCGGTACGCCGTGCACTCCACCGTGCACGAGTGGCGCGGCCTGCTGACGACCGCCGCCTGATCGCCCCCACCTCCCCCGCCCGAGCGCAGCACTGCGCCCGGGCCCGAGCACGCGAGGGGGTGATCGCGTGCGCGAGTTGACCGACCGGTTCCTCGACAAGGTCACCCCCGGCCCCCTCGGGTGCTGGGACTGGACCGCGCACGTCAAGCCCAACGGGTACGGGCAGTTCAAGGTCGCCGGCCGGCCCCAGTACGCGCACCGGGTCGCCTACACCCTGACCCGTGGGCCGATTCCCGACGGGCTCGTGATCGATCACCTGTGCCGCCGCAGGCACTGCGTGAACCCCGACCACCTCGACGTGGTCACCACCCGGACCAACATCCTGCGGGGCGTGTCCCCCGCCGCGCGCCGTGCCCGACAGACGCACTGCGCCCGGGGTCACGAGTTCGACACGGCGACGACGTACGTCGCCCCGAACGGCACCCGGCACTGCCGCAGGTGCGCAGCCTCGCGCGCCCGGACGAGACGACGGCGGGGGGGTGCACTGTGCCCCTGCCCGATAACGGCGTCGCGTGGCCGCCGCCGCAGCTCGCCCGGCATTATGCCGAGATCAAGGTCGACGACGCTTGGTACTCCGGTGATCACGACAAGCTCGCCGCCGTCTACCGCGACAACCCCGTGCGCCGCGACGGCAGCCGCCGCCTGTGGGGGCGCGACCGACAGCAGCGCCCCAACGTCCGCGATCAGCGGCTGCACATCCCCCTGCCCGGCGACATCGCCGGCGCCTCGGCCGATCTGCTGTTCAGCGAGCCGCCCGAGCTCACCGTGACGGACAGCGTCACGCAGGACCGGCTCGACGAGCTCGCCGAGTCCGACGGCATCGCGAACAGCCTGCTCGAAGCGGCCGAGGTCGCCGCCGCGCTCGGCTCGGTGTACCTGCGCGTCACGTGGGATCGGTCCCTTGCCGACCGGCCGCTGCTGACCAGCGTCCACCCCGACGCCGCCGTGCCGGAATTCCGGTGGGGCCGCCTCGCCGCCGTCACCTTCTGGCGTGAGCTCACTTCGACCTCGGCCATCGTGTGGCGCCACCTCGAACGCCACGAGCCGGGCCGCATCGTGCACGGTCTCTACCAGGGTTCGGCCGACTCCCTCGGCGTCCGGGTTCCGCTGACCGAGCACATCGAGGTCGCCGACTTGGCCGCCTCTCTCGGCCCCGACGGCGACGCCATCGAGACGGGAATTGAGCAGCTCACCGCCGCCTACTGCCCCAATGTCCGGCCCAACAGGAAGAACCGCGGCTCGGTGTTCGGCCGCTCGGACTACGCCGCGCCGGTGTATGACCTGTTCGACTCGCTCGACACGACATGGACATCGTGGATTCGCGATCTGCGGCTCGCCCGCGCGCGGTTGCTCGTGCCCGATGGCTACCTGCGCGACCACGGTCCCGGACAGGGCTCGTCGTTCGACGAGGATCGGGAAATCTGGCAGCTCCTGAACATCCCGCCCACCGAGCAGGGCGGGAATCAGATCACCCTCTCGCAGTTCGCGATCAGGGTCGACGAGCACGAGCGGTCGGCGAACGCGATCACCCGGCAGGCCGTCCAGTCCGCCGGCTACTCGGTGGCGACGTTCGGCCTCGGCGACCAGGGCGCCGCCGTCACGGCGACCGAGGTCAAGGCACGCGAGCGCCGGTCCATGACCACGCGCGGAAAGAAGGTGCGCTACTGGTCGCCGCCGGTCGCCGACATGCTGCTCGTGATGCTGCTCCTCGACCGGGCGTTCTTCACCCCGCGCATCGTTCCCGAGCGGCCGACGATCGCGTTCGGCGACTCAATCAGTGAGGACGCGTCTTCGCTCGCGGCGACCCTGTCTCTCCTCCAACAGGCTCAAGCTGTCTCGACCGAGACAAAGGTACGGCTGCTGCACCCCACGTGGGACGCGGCAGACGTAAAGATCGAAGTCGACCGCATCCTCATCGAGACCGGAGTGTCAGTTGCCGAGCCCGCGTCAGCTTCATTTCATGGCCACTAGTACATAGACTCTCCGCCCTCAGTGGGCGTCAGGCTGAATACATCCTCCCAGCGCCCTGTTTCCTGGAGTTCGTATAGCGCCGCGCGGGACATGATTAGCGTGGCGTCGGGGATCAACGAATCCACCACTGCGGGGTCCTTGAGGATATATTCACGCAACAGGTGGGCATGCGTGACGTAGCTTTCTGGCTTGCTGGGACCGGTAGGCCACCAGCAGACGATCGAAAGTCCGAATTCCACGTCACTGCCATAGGCGCGCCGCTCAAGCAATCCCGCACGACGACCCGCCAGGCGCATTGCAGCATTGAAGGCGCTTCCGGCCGCGTCATCCCCAGCCTCATGCCTCAAAACCTCGAAAATAAACTGCCTGGCTTTTTCCGGCATATTTGACTCATCTACCACGAAACCATTCGGCACAAATTTACCCTTCGGCTAGGTTAGTAGTGACGTAATTGTCGACGAAACAGCCCACACCAGACGCCAGACGCCGACCAGTAGAAAGATGAGTTGGGCACCGTAAGTGATTCCGATGTCCAACCTATGGGCGACATCCTCCGTTGAGCCGCGAATACCGGAAATCCACAGAACCCATACTCCTGACGCCAGAGACAGGAACAACCAGGCAGTGGCGAGGAAGAAATCCGCGAGAGTTGTACTAGAAAGCGTCGTCGAAGAACTCGAAGTGCGAATCTGAATCGCCAGAAAAGACAGCGGCAAGAGGATACCCACAACGGTGAGGCCGCCACTTGAGGCGCTACGCAAGGCGTCGGCGTGTTCAGGAAGGTTTGCATCCCTTTTTGGAGCACCGACAAAAGAAAGCGCCTGGAACACCAGAAAGACAAAAATGACCAGGAGGTCAACAAACCACAAGGGCCGCCCCCAAACCGCACCCCAAACCGAACTAGCAATTTGGGTGTCCAACCTGCCGACCGTGAGCGGCATCCCATCCCACCTCCACACCACGCAGGGAAACACGAGTAAATACCCCAGCGTTAGCGGCGCACGTGGCACGCCACCCGTGAGACGACCGAACGTGTTAACCCGCTAGTGCGAGTGGCCGAGCCACTTCAGAAGGGGTAAAACACGCTGTCTATATCTCCATGGATAGTCGAAGACCTGTCCGGCGGTGTCCGCGACCTGTACGTCGATGCCGAGCAGCGGTTGCTCGCGCTCGTCGCTCGGCAGCTCGACGGAGGGTTCGAGGCCCCGGGGTGGGCGGTCGCCAAGCTGCGGGACATCCAACCGTTGCGGCGAGCCGCGCAGGGCGTCGTCGACGCTCTCGGCTCGGCCGTGCAGCTTGAGGTGTTCTCCACCGTGAGCGAGGCGTACGACGTCGGGGCGCGAGCCGGGCTCGCCGAGCTCGGCGCCCTGTCCGACGTCGACGTGCGCCGGATCGCCGAGAGCACGCCGGGCACCCGGGCCGTTGACCGGCTCGCCGCCGAGACGATCGAGCTCGTAACCGAGACACACCGGGGGATTCTTCGGGGTGTCGAGGACGGCTACCGACAGGTGATCGCCGAGTCGTCGGCGACGCCGCTCCTGGGGGTCGACACCCGCCGGCAGGCAACCCAATCCGCGATGGCTCGGTTCGCCGACCGGGGGCTGCGCTCGTTCGTCGACCGCCGCGGCCGGTCCTGGCAGATGACGTCTTACGCCGAGATGGCGGTACGGACGGCCGTCGGCCGCGCTGCGGTCGAGGCGCACGGCGACAAGCTGCGCGCTGCCGGGGTCGGGCTCGTGATCGTCTCCAATGCCCCTCACGAGTGCCCGCTTTGCAAGCCGTTCGAGGGCAAGGTGCTGAGCCTCGACGGGCCGGGCGGCGCCCGGACGATCGAGATGGAGCACGCGACCGACGACGGCCGCACCGTGCAGGTGGACGTCGCCGGATCGCTCGACGACGCGCGGCGGGCCGGTTTGCAACATCCCAACTGCCGTCACTCGACGAGCGCGTTCCTGCCCGGTGTGACTCGGACCCCGGTCGAGCACTCCGAGGACCCCGACGGGTACGCCGCCTCACAGCGGCAGCGCGCGATCGAGCGCGCCATTCGGAAGTGGAAGAACCGCAGCTCGGCCGCGATGACCCCCGAGGCCAAGAGAGCGGCCGAGGCCCGGGTGCGCGCCTACCAAGGCAAGATGCGCGAGCACCTCGCGCAGCACCCCGAACTCATCCGTCGCCGCGAGCGTGAGCAGCCCGGGGCGGGCAACCTCCCGAGCACCAAGCCGACGCCTCCGCCCGACGCGGTCGAGGCCGCGCGCGTGCGGGCGGGCGATGACCGCACCCTGCCCGAGCTCACCGACGAGCAGCTCGGCGCGGCGATCCGGCCCGGCGTGCTCGACGATCGCGACCTCGACCGCATCCAGGCCGAGAGTGACCGCCGCGACCTGGCCGACCTTGCCGACCGCATCCGCCCCGGCGGGCGCATGGTCGACAACCTCGCCCCGTTCAGCGACGACGAGCTCGCCCGGATCGCACCGCACCTCGACGACGAGCAGATGCTGCGCGTCATGGCCGAGGCCGACCGGCGCGACCTCGACGCCGCCATGCCGGAGATCCGCCGCGATCTCGTGGGCATGTCCGAACGGGACCTCGCCGCCCGCGCGCTCAACGTCCCCGAGGACCGTCCGGTGATCGGCGCCGAGGTCCACCGCCGCCGCGCCCTCGCCGAGCTGTTCCCCGGTGGACGGCTCGCCGGTGACCTGTCCGGGCTCGACGACGAGCTGCTCGTGTGGGGCATCCGGTACGCGAATCCGGCGGACGCCGAGCGGATCGCCGCCGAGATCGACCGGCGGCACCCGCCCGTACCGCCCCCGCCGATCGCGGGGACGACAGTCGCCGACACCCTCGCCGCACGGGACGCCCTCGACGACGCGATGCACCCGATCCGCCTCGACGACCCGCCCCCGGCAGACCCCGACGAGTGGGGCCCGTACGGCGCCGACGTCGAGCGCGGCCCCGACGGCACCGAGCACATGTCCGCGGTCGAGCGTTGGGCGTACGAGCGCGAACTCGAAGCGCGGGCGCAGCGCGAGGCGTACAGCCGCGAGGAGATTCGCGAGATGTACGACGAGCACATCTACATTCAGTGGCTCGCCGCCGAAGACGCCACGCGCGGGCACATGCTCAACCGGAAGGCCGAAGCCGCCGGCGTCGACCCGCGCAGCCTGTTCTCAGGCCCGGCACACGTCGCGTACGCGAGGGCGAGCGAGGACCTGATCAGGTTCTGGGAAGACGTCTCGCCCCGGATGACCCTCGCCGAGTTCACCGAGCAGGTGACCGGCGTCCGCAACGGCGCGGGCGAGACCGCCCGCAACGCGCGAGAGAACCAGCGCCGCAAGTTCTAGGGGGTGATCATGGGGTTCCGCGAGGACGCGCTACGCGCCCGCCGGGACGGTGCCCGTGCTGCCCGAGCTGACCGTCCCGCAACCGACTGCCCGTACCGCGGCGACGAGCCGCTACTGCGGGCTGCATGGATACGTGGTTACGTTCAATCGCGATAAAGGTTCACATCGCCGCTCAGCCACTCGTCGTACTCGGGAGTCCGGTTGGGACCAACGGTCCTGTCGAGGAGCTGCTCTTTAAGTAGCTCCGCTGGCGACGGAACGGTCCTGCAATGCTGCAATACGCCCCCGGTGGTAAAGGGCTGGATGTGCACGCAGCCGACGGCAGGATGCCTTGCATTGCTCGCCCGGGATAGCGCCGCTTCGGAGAAGCCTCCGGCCGAGCACAGAATCCCCCGATCGCAACCGACGTCGAGCATCTTGCCGATGAACTCGTCCACAGTCCCGATGCTGATTGGCCTCTTGTAACGCTTGGCCTCGACAGCAATGGTGATCGGCTGGCCGGCCACCTGACCTCGCACGAAGGCATCGAGTTGTCGTGTGGCACCGCTGATTAGGCCGAGCACGTGCTCATCGGCGACGAGGTGGGCGCCCGGGTCAAGGCTCGCTATGAGCTCGTTGACTTCCCACTCGAACTCCTGCCACGGCGGGACAGCCTTGGGTTGGGCCCCACCAGTTCGCGTTTCCGACCCCCGACGAATCATCCGTGCATCGTAGTCCGCTGCCCAGTCAGAAGGAGTGTGATCCCTCATGCCCGACTCACCCCTGCCCCGGCACCCACGCACCGGCGAGCGAGCCCTCGGCCGCCGCCGGGACGGCCGCCCGATCTGGCCCATCAAGGGCGGCTCGGGCGAGGGCGGCGACCCCGCCCCGACCGGCGACCCGAACCCCAACCCGCCTACCCCGTCGGCACCGCCCGGTGATCCGGCGGCCGAGCAGCAGCTCGCCGACGCCAACACCCGCGCCGAGCAGGCCGCGGCCGAGCGGGACGACCTTCGCTCCGCCCTCGACGCCGTGACCAAGGCGCTCAACCCCGGCGGCGACACCACGCAGGACCCCGCCGCGCTCGCCGCCGCCGTCGCCGAGCGCGACCGCCTGCTGACCGAGCACGCCGCCGAGCTGCGGACCGCCCGGGTCGAGCTCGCCGTCGCCCGGGTCGCCGCCGACCAGGGCGCGCGCGGCGACCGCCTGCTCAACTCCCGGTCCTTCCTCGCCTCGGTCGCCGGCCTCGACCCGCTCGACAAGGGGTTCGACGACAAGCTCACCGCCGCGATCAAGGGAGCCGTAGACGCCGACCCCGAGCTGTACCGCGCCAACGCCACACCGCCGCGCGGGGGCGGCGAGTTCAACGGTCCGCCCGCCGGCGAGCGCCGCGCGACCACCCTGCACGACGCCATCGCCGCCCGCATGAGGAGCGGCTGACCCTAGGAGAATCGTTTGCCTACCTCCCTCGCCGAGGCTCGGAACAACGCGCAGGATGACGTCGACGTGACCGTCATCGACGAGTTCCGCAAGAGCTCGGACATCCTCGACCGCCTCACCTTCGACAACACCGTGAACCCGACCGGTGGGGGCGACACCCTGACGTACGGGTATCGGCGCCTGATCACGCAGGCGAACGCCGACTTCCGGCCGCTGAACAGCGAGTACACCCCGGCCGAGGTCGCGACGCAGCGGTACACGGTCGACCTCGTTCCGCTCGGCGGGTCGTTCCGGATCGACCGCGTGATCTCGCGCATCGGCCCGGCGGCGTCCGGAGCGGTCGCGCTGAACATGTCCCAGAAGATCAAGGCCGCGCGCGCCAAGTTCGCCGACGCCGTGATCAACGGTGACAAGGCGACGGACACGAACGGGTTCGATGGGCTGAGCAAGATCCTGACCGGGACCGACACCGAGTACCTGCCGCTCGCGAACGGCGTCGCGTCCGGTTACCTCGACTGGACCGCGATCAACGACAAGGCCGCCGCGCTCGCCGCGCAGCGCCACGTCGACTCGTGGCTCGCGAGCATGGATGACACCCCGGATGTGATCTACGGCAACCGGCGAACCCTCGCTCTGTTCAAGGCCATTGCCGCGTGGACCGATCAGCTCGACAAGTCCACCGACGCTTTCGGCCGCCCGATCGTCGCGTACAACGGAATCCCGTTGATCGACCTCAAGTCCAAGGCGGGCAGCAATGCCGACGTGATCGGGCTCGTCAGCCGCGACACCGACGGCGCGGGCGGGGGCGCGGCCGTGTCCGGTCTCGGTGACCTGTTCGCGATCCGGTACGGGCTCGACGGTTTCCACGGTGCCTCGGTCGCCTCGGTGCCCCTCGTGCAGACCTTCCTTCCGGACTTCACGAACGCGGGCGCGGTCAAGCTCGGCGAAGTCGAGATGGGGCCGCTCGCCCCGGTCCTCAAGGCGACCCGCGCCGCGGCCGTCCTGCGCAACATCAAGAGCGCGTGATGCCCATGAACGTGCGCATCACCGCCCCGATCAGCGACTACAACGGCGACGGCCCCGGCGGTCTCCACTTCGTCGACGGCGCCGCCGTCACGGACGACGTAGCGATCATCGGCTACTGCCAAGGCGCCGGCTACACCGTCGAGCCCCTCGACGACGAACCCCCCGGCGATGCGCCCGCCACCGAGCCGGACGGCCCGCCAGACGACAAGTCGGCGGGCCGTTCCGGTTCCCGCCGCGCGAGGGGGTGACCTTGGCCCGACAGCCCTACGCCACCCCCGAACAGCTCGCCGCATGGCTCGGCACCCCCGCCCCGCCCGAGGCCGAGCACCTGCTCGCACGGGCGGGCGAGGACATCGACTCGGCGCTGCTCACCGCGATCTACCCCGTCGACGACGACGGCGACCCGACCGACCCGCAGATCGCCGCCGCCCTCGGCTCGGCGACCTGTGCGCAGGTCGAATACTGGCTCGCCGCCGGCGACGACGGCACGGGCGCGGCGGGCAAGTGGGACTCGGTCTCTATCGGCCCCGTCAGCCTGTCCGGCCGCGCCGCCTCGGCGTCCGGAGCGGCCGGCGTCGAGCTCGCCCCCCGCGCCGCCCGCGCACTGCGCCGCGCGGGACTGACCCCGGGCGAGGTACAGCAGTGGTGACCCGAGTCCCCCGGTCCCTGCTCCGCCACCGGATCGGTGTCGAGCCCTACATCGGCGACGGCGCGTACGGCCCGGCCTACGCCCCGTACGTCGAGGTTCCCGCGCTCGTCGGCGAGGCGGTCCGTATGGTCCGGGCCCCCGACGGCCGGACCGTCACAAGCAGCGCGCAGGTCATCGCCGCCCCCGGACTGGCCTGCCCGCCCGGTAGCCGGGTGACCCTGCCCGGCGGCCGGATCACCACGGCGATCAGCGTCGCCGAGCACACCGCCCCGGGCCTGCCGGTCCCCGCGTCCACGGAGGTGATGTGCGAATGAGCCGCGCCCGACTGAGATGGAACGGGACCGCCGCCACCGGAGCGATCCGCGAGGCCGCGACCCGGGGTCTGCTGCTCGGCGCCGAGCACGTCCTCGCCGAGAGCCGCAAGCGCGTCCCCATCAATGAGGGAACCCTCGAACGGAGCGGGGCGAGCTCGGTCGACGAGCAGCAGATGACCGCCGCCGTCTCCTACGACGTGCCTTACGCGGGTCGGGTCCACGAGGACATGACCGCCCGGCACGCCCCCGGGCGCAGCGCGAAGTACCTCGAAGGCGTGTTGCCCGCGAGCGCGGGCGAGGTGCAGGCGTTGATCGCCGCGCAGGTCCGCCGGGCGCTGCGGTGAGCTACGGCGTCGCCCTGGCCGACGGATTGGCGCGGCTGCTCAACGCGGCCGGCGTCGGTGTCTACCGGACCGACGGCCCGTACGCCCCGGGCGAGACGGCGATCACCGTCGCCCTGCTGCCGCCCGCTCCCGACCGTGCTCTGTGCCTGTCGCTCTACTCGGTCGCCGACTCGGCCGCGCTCACGGACACGACCACCGGCCTACAGGTGCGCGTCCGGGCGGGCGCCGACCCGCGCGAGGCCGAGGTGCTCGCCGACCGCGTGCACGACGTGCTGCACGCGTCCGGGCCGCACGTCTTCGGCGAGGTCCGCGTGCAGCTCGTCTTTCGCGTCTCCGCCGGTCCCATCGGCGCCGACTCGGCGGGCCGCTGGGAGCGGACCGCGAACTACCACTGTCGCGCCCACCGGGCGCACCCCAACCTCGAATAAGGGAGGTCTCATTGAGCACGCCGCCGCCCGTAGACGACGTGACCCTGCTCGCCCGGCGGTACCGCCTTGAGCTCGACATGCCGACCGTTCCCGGTACTCCCGTGTGGACGCTCGTCCCGGGCGTCTCGGAGTTCGCGCCGAAGATCGAGCCGACCGCCCAAGAGCTCAACCTGT
Source organism: Streptomyces sp. NBC_00539 (assembly GCF_036346105.1). GTDB lineage: Bacteria > Actinomycetota > Actinomycetes > Streptomycetales > Streptomycetaceae > Streptomyces. The sequence continues at coordinate 3,856,003 of NZ_CP107811.1, read as the reverse complement.
ACGACGGCGAGGGCTACCCCGAGCAGGTCGTGACCATGCTCAAGTGGTCCATCGAGACCACCGTCGCCCACCGCGCCAACCCGACGACCCTCAAGTTCTCCAGCGCCCAAGAGGCCCTGCGCAAAGCGTCCATGAGCTTTGGCGCGGCATCGTACGTCCGGGTCCGCTGGTTCGACCGGACCGGCCTGCCCGACGCGTACGAGGGCCGCGCCATCGTTCAGTGGGAGCCGGACGGCGGCGACGCCGCCGAGGTCGATACCGTCAAAATCACGCTTACCGGCTCGGGCCCCCTGACCGCGATCACGAACCCCGTCGCGACCCCGGGCCTGCTGTCCGTCGAGGGCAAGACCGCCAAGGCAGGGGGTAGCTGATGGGCTTCGAGGCACTCGGCGAGCTACTCGACGAAGCGCTGACCCTGCCCCTCGGGGGCAAGCCGTACCGGGTGCCGGCGCCGACCGCCGAGGTCGGTCTGCTCACACAGGCACTCGTGCACGCCGCGGCGGTGGCCGCCGACGGGGGCCGCGCCGACGAGCAGGTGCTCGCGGACGCGGCCGAGCGCAACCACTATCAGGACGTGCTCGGCCCCGCCTACGACGAGATGCTCGCGGACGGGGTGTCGTGGCCCGAGCTCAAGCACGCCGCCCTCACGTGCATGGTTTGGATCGCGCAGGACCGCACCGCCGCCGAACGGTTCTGGAACTCGGGCGGCGACCCAAATCGACTGGCCCCGAACCGAGCCGCTCGGCGCCGGTCGGGCGGGGCGACTACGACGAAGAGTCCGGCCTCTGGGAGTGGTACGAGTACCCCGCCGGCGCCCGCCCGCGCCAAGGCCAAGGGCAAGCGCCGGAAGTGACATGGGCCCGGATTCTCGACGAGTGGCCGCTCGTCGAGGCCGACCTGCACGAGACCTACGGGCTCGACCTCAGCACCCCCGGACTCCTCCAAACCCGCTCGTGGCGATGGCTGCGCGTGCGGGTCCTCGGCCTGCTCAGCACCGAGACGCGCCTCGCGCGGCTGCTCAACCCCTCGCCTGACGCGCCCGCCCCCTAACCGGGGCGGCGCACGACCGACCAGGGGGTGAGCGATGGCCCTCATGGTCGGCGAGCTCGCCGCCACCATCACCGTTGACGACTCCGGTGCCGCCGCAGGGGTCGCCCGCGCCGAGCAGGCGATGCGCCAAGGCGGCGACCGGATCGCCGCCGACGCCGACCGCGCCGGCGAGCAGGCAGGCGACGCCCTCGGCGACGGACTCGCCGACGGCGCAGCCGACGGCGGGGCGGAAGCCTCGCGCGGCATGGGCACCGCCTTGAAGGGGTTCGCCGCAGCGGCGATCGGCGCCGGCATCGGCGCCGCCCTCATGGCCGGAGTCGGCGCGGCCCTCGAACAATCCAAGATCCCCGGACAGCTACAGGCACAGCTCGGAGCGACCGGCCCGGTCGCCAAGACGTACGGCAAAGTCGCGGGCGATCTCTACGCCGGCGCGATCGTCGAATCGGTCGCCGACGGCGCAGAGATCGTCAAGGGCATCGCCCGAAACGGCCTGCTGCCACCCGAGGCGACGCAGGGGCAGATCAAAACCCTTGCGACGCAGGTAGCGAGCGCCGCAACGGTCATGGGCGAGGACGTCTCGAACGTCAGTCGCTCCGTCGGCACGATGCTGAAAACGGGCCTCGCCAAGAATGCCGAGGAAGCCCTCGACGTACTCGTCAAGGGGACGCAGAACGGCGTCGGCGCCGCCGAGGACCTGCTCGACACGTTCAACGAGTACCCAACTGAATTCCGGCAGCTCGGTCTCGACGCTCAGACGTCGATGGGGCTGCTGCAACAGGGACTCCAAGGCGGTTCCCGCGACGCCGATATCGTCGCCGACAGCCTCAAGGAATTCACCTTGATGGCTCAGGGAATGGGCGAGGCGACAGCGACTGCCTATAAGGATCTCGGTTTCAACGCCGACCAAATGCAGAAGGTCTTTCAAAAGGGCGGACCGGAAGCAGCAAAGGCGCTCGACCAGATCCTCGACAAGCTGCGCGGCGTCAAGGACCCCGCGAAGCAGAGCGAGATCGCGCTCGGCCTGTTCGGTACCAAGGCCGAGGATATGCAGAAGGCGATTTACTCGCTCGACCCGTCGAATGCCGTTAAGGCGCTCGGGGACGTCAAGGGCGCCACTGACGCCGCCGGAAACGCGCTGCATGACAATGCGGCGACGAAGATCGAGGCGTTCAAGCGAGGGATCGAGCAGAAGCTCGTCGGCGCGATCGGCAACTACGCGATCCCGGTCATTGAGAAGCTCGCGAATTGGGTCGGCGCGGGCGGACTCGGCGGCGCGTTCAGCGCGGGTGCCGCGTTCGTCTCCGAGCACTCGACGGCGCTCACGATCGCCGCCGGCGTGATCGCCGTCCTGATGCTTCCGACGCTCATCGCGTTGGGTGTCACGGCCACGACGACGACCATCGCGGTCGTCACCGGATGGGCCACTCAGACTGTCGCGGGCGTAACCGCTGCAGCCCGGTTTGTGCTGCTCAACACCACAATGTTGGCGGGTTGGGTGGCGCAGGGAGTAGGCGCCGCCGGGGCCGCTGTGCGGGTGGTCGCCGCGTGGGTCCTCATGGGCACGCAGTCCCTGATACAGGGCGCCCGGATGGCCGCGGCGTGGCTGCTCGCCATGGGGCCGATCGCGCTCGTGATCGCCGCCGTGGTCGCGATCGTCGCCCTGATCGTCGCCAACTGGGACACAATCGTCAGCGCGACAAAAGCCGCGTGGGATTGGGTGTGGGGCAAGCTCAAGAGCATCGGAGAAACGATTCTCCAATTCTTCTTGAACTGGACTTTGGCCGGTCTCATTATCAAGCATTGGGACGCCATAAAGAGTGGCACGGTATCCGCTTGGAACGCCACGGTCGAATGGGTCCGGGGAATTCCTGGGCGCATCCTTGACTTCTTCCTCAACTGGACCTTGGTCGGGTTGATTATCAAGCATTGGGATTCTATCAAGTCGGGCACCGTCCGAAAGGCCGGGGAAATGCTCGATTGGGTGCGTGGCCTGCCGGGCATGATCGCAAGCTACTTCGGCAATTTCGGCTCGATGCTCTACGACAAGGGCCGTGATCTGATCTACGGCCTGTGGAATGGCATTAAGGGCATGGGATCTTGGCTGCGCTCGACTCTCACGTCTTGGGCCAAGAATCTGATCCCGGGACCGATTGCGAAAGCGCTCGGCATTCATTCTCCGTCGCGTCTTATGCGAGACAAGATCGGCCGCTTTATCCCGGCGGGCATCGTCGAGGGCATCAAGGCCGGATCGTCGGCGGTCGACCGGACGATGCGCAATCTCGTATCCGTTCCGGCTCGTCCGCAGTTCGCCGCCGCCGGGATGCCCGGCAACGGCGTTGCGGGGGCGGGTGGTTGGGGTCCGAGCGTCCACATCGAGAACTGGCACGGCGGCGAGCAGAGCCCCGAGCAGAACGCCGTCGCGCTCGCGTGGCACATGAAGGCAAGGGGGTGAGCGATGGCCCCCGGCGACCGTGTCCGCCATGCCGGACACGTCCAGTTCGGCGACCTGCTGCTCGGTCCGAGCACCCCGTACGGATGGGAGTCCCTCACTGGGTGGGAGGACTCCCCCGGCCTCGACTCGGGAACGGTGCCCCGATCCGATGCGCACGGCGCCTATGCGGGCCGGCTGCTCGCGCAGGTCCGGACGATCACTCTCGACGGGGTGGCGATCCGGAGCGAGCCCGGAGCGATGGGCGCCGCCGTCCGGACCCTGTCGACGGCTACCGCGCTGCGTGACGACGAGCTGCCGCTCGTGATCCAGCTCGACGACTCCCCGCCCCTGCTCTGTTGGGCGCGGTGCATCCGGCGGGCCGTGCCCGTCGTGGCGGGCGGGTACGCGATCGGTCTCGTCACCGGGGCGGCGCTCCAGTGGGAAGCCACCGATCCGCGCAGGTACAGCGTGATCGAGCAGCAGGTCGAGGCGCGCCTGCCCGCGGCCGAGCCCGGCCTCGACTGGCAGGTGACTCCGGGTCCGGAACGGCTGCTCTACCCGATGGCGTTCGGTGCACCGGGCAGTACGGGGTCACTGATCGGCGTCAACGAGGGCGACGCCCCGAGCCATCCCGTGATCACCATCCGGGGCCCGGTCTCCCTCCCTTCCGTGACCAACCTCGCCACGGGCGAGGCGATCGAGTACGACATCGACCTCGCCCTCGATGACGAGTTGGTCATCGACACCCGCGACGGAACGGTGACGCTCAACCGGACTGCGGCGCGGCTCTACACCGCGACCGCCCGCAGCGTCCCCGAAGCCCTGTTCACCCTCAACCCGGGTAAGACGTCGCTTCTCTTCCGCGCGTCGCCCGGCACCACCGACCCCCGCGCCTCTTGCTCGATCCGATGGCGCTCCGCCCACTGGTAAGGAGGCAACCCTCTTGACCGTCCGTGCCGGATGGCTGCTCCCTGCGGGACAGACCCGCGAAGACACCCGCCTCGTGCCGCTCGGTGTGATGGCGCCCGAGACCGCGATGGGCTCCCGCGACGGCGTGATCGCCGGAGGAACCGCCCTGGCCGCGACCGGCACCGCCGCCATGCAGGTGCAGCTCGCCGTCGGCCGCGCCCTGGTCCAGGGGGCCGACGCCCAGGGCGCTTACCCTGTCGCCGTCACCGCTCCAGAGACGCTCACCATTGCCGACGGACACGCGCAGTACGGGCGCATCGACGCCGTGGTGCTGCGGGTCTACGACACCGCGTACGACACCACCGGGCAGACGATCGCCCGTGCCGAGATCGTGCAGGGCGCCGCCACCGCGACCCCCGTCCCTCCGACCCTGCCCGCCGCAACGCTGCGGCTGTGGGAAATCACCGTCCCTGCCGGCACCTCGGCCGGAACGGGCGGGATCACGTGGGCATCGGCCCTCGCCGACCGCCGCCGCTACACCTCGGCGTACGGCGGGATCATCCCGCGCGGGTGGGGCCTGTCCTTCCCCGGCGCGTACGCGGGTCAGTACCGCGACAACGGCAATGGCTTGGACAGGTGGGACGGCGGATCGTGGCAGCCCCTCGACGCCACCGTCGGATGGACGCCGCTCTCCCTCGCCTCGGGCTTCACCAACAACGGCAACGGCAACGGTGACGTCAAGTACCGGCGGATCACCCTCGGCGGCGCCCCCTTCCTGCAACTGCGAGGCGGCGTCTCATGGGCGACCGCTGGTTCACCGCCCAACGGTGGAAACCTGCTTGCCTCGGTCCTGCCTGCGAGCTGCCGTCCGGCCGCCCTCACGTCCGTACCGATCGCCGCCGCCAGCGTTCCCATCAAGTTGGACGCTTCGGGCAACGGGCAGCTACGACTGATCGCCAGCGCGGCAGTGGGCACGTGGGCGGCACTCTCCGGGGTGCAGTACCCCCTCGACGCGTAGAGGGGGTGATCGTCTGATCGCCCCCGCGTACCGGGTCGTCCTATGCGACCTGCGCACCGACCAGATTCTCGACATCCTGCCCGTGAGCGATGTGTCGCTCGATGACTACATCGGCAAGATCGGGACCGCCGCTGCGACCGTGCCCCTGCCAAACGCGCAGATCGCCGCCCGCGTGCGGTCCGCGCTCGACCTCGGCCGAACCGCGATGTGGATCGAACGCGGCCCGGACGTGTGGTGGGGCGGAATCCCGTGGACCGCCAGCCTGACCAGCAACCAGCGCGGCGACCTCGGCCTGCGGATACAGGCCGGCGGGTGGGCGTCCTACCTCGACCACCGCGCGATCTTCGATACACAGCAGGCCGTCGGTGTCGATCAGTTCGACATCGTCCGGGGCCTGATCGACTACAGCGCGAGCCTGGCCGGCGGCGACATCGGCATCGAGTACGACACCGAGCAGCTCTCGGGGGTGCTGCGCGACCGCACGTACCGCCGCTATGACCAGCCGCGCATACGCGAGGTCATCGACCAACTCGGAGCGGTCGAGGGCGGTTTCGAATGGAGGATCGCGAGCTACCGCGACGCGAGCAGCGGCCGGCGGATCAAGCAGTTGCAGCTCGGAGCGCCCGTGATCCGTACGGGCGAGTCCGAGATCGTGCTCGACCATCCGGGACCGGTCCTCTCTTACGACTGGCCCATCGACGCCACCGTGCGCGCCAACGTGTGGCAGAGCAGGGGCGCGAGCGACAACCGCAATCAGACCGCCGAGTCCCTCCCACTGATGACCGAGCTACTCGTCGACGAGCAGCAGCTCGCCGCCGGGTGGCCGCGCCTCGATGGGACTTCGGACTACACCACCGTTACGGACCCCGCGACCCTCGCCGCGCACGCACGCGCCGACCTCGCCGCCGCGCTTACCCCGCGGCCGATTCCCGAACTGACCGTCGCGCTCGACCGGGCCGCACTGTCACCCGCGCTGCTCGGCGCGACCGTCCGCGTGCGCATCCGGGATCTGTGGTGGGCCGAGGGGCTCGACCAGCGGTACCGCGTGGTCGGCCTCGCCATCAGCCCGGCCCTGCGCGGCCGGCCCGAGACCGCAAAGCTCTACCTGGAGGCCGCCTAATGGCAGCGATTCCCCTCGACCTGCTCGACCGAATCCGCGAGCTTGAGCGCCGAGTGCGTGAACTCACCGGCCGCGCGAACATGCGCCCGGCGCTGGACAAGATCCTTCACGGCGACATCGTCATCGGCGAGGGCGGGCAGCTCATCGCCCAGACCCCGACGGGCGCCGAGACGTTCAAGGTCGGCGAGACCGGCCAAGGCGACTGGGGGGTGTTCATCCGCCGGCAAAGCGGGACCCGCGCTTTGACCGTGGGCGACGACCTTCTGCAAGGCGACCAGATGATCCGCATGTGGTCGCGCGACACCACCGCCCCCGAACGCGTACTCGTCATGGACGACGCGTTCAGCGACCGGTTCCTCGGCCGTCCCATGCTTCCCCTTCAACTCCACCCGACACAGCGCCAGAACACGAAGGAGACCACCTATCAGCCCGCGTGGTGGGGCTCCGGTCCCGCAACGCACGCGGTCGCCGAGATCGAGGTCTTCACCTACGCCAACACGGGCGGCGGGCAGGTCAAGGTCACCATGCGGCCCGACAGCGGCGACCCGATCACGGTCGATGAGTGGGACTGTCCGGCCGGCCAGTGGACGGACCGGATCATCACGCAGCCTCTGCACGAGGTCGAGTTCATGCAGTGGGTCGACTGGACGGTCGAACACCGGAACAAGGAAGCGGGCCGCGATATCGAGACGCGGCTGTACTCGGCGCTGTACCGCCACACCTACAGCCCGGCCGAGGCGCCGCGCGTACCTACTCGGACGCCCCCGGCCACGGCCGCAGCCACCCCGCCCCCGCCGCCCCCCGAGCCGAAACCGGCACCCGAGCAGGGGCTGCGCACCATCGACGACTAGGAGGGTCCTGCCCTGCTGCCCCCATCCATAGCCACCGTGACCGTGCACGCGCGGTACCTCGCCCCCGACGGCACTCCGCTGTCGGGGGCGCTCGTGTTCCGGGCACCCGCGACCCTGACTTTTCCGCAGGCCGACGTGATCCTCGGCGGCCCTGTGACCGTCCCCCTCGACGCGCAGGGATCGATCGAGGTCACCCTGCCCGCCACCGACTCGCCCGACATGGACCCGTCCGGGTGGGCGTACATCGTGACCGAGCAGCTCTCTGGAATCCCCGTCGGCCGCTCGTACAACATCGTCCTGCCCAAGGCGCTGCCCGAGGTCGACCTCGCCGATATCGCCCCCACCGACCCCGCAAAGCCCAACTACGTAGGCGTAGCGGGCCCCGTCGGTCCGCAGGGTCCGACTGGCACCCCGGGATCGCGTATCCACAGCGGCACCGCCGCACCCGCGGCCGACCTTGGCCTCGACGGCGACCTCTACGTGCGATACGAGACCTCCACGTTCCTCGGCGTCATCTCGACAACCGTCTCGACATGGCAGCGCACCGCCGGAACATGGGCGCAGCTCGGCGGCGACGTGCGCGGCGCCGCCTGGTACGTGAACACGACGACGACCCCGAGCACCAACACACGACCGGGTGACCTGCTGCTGCGCACTGATACCGGCGACCTGTGGCAGCGCGGCGCTTCCGGGTGGGGGACGCCCGTGGGGAACCTGCGCGGCCCCACGGGCGCAACAGGCGCGGCCAGTACGGTTCCCGGTCCGCCGGGGCCCAAGGGAGACACCGGCCCCGCCAGTACCGTTCCCGGACCGCAGGGCCCCAAGGGCGACCCGGGGGCAGGATCGGTCTCGACCGTCAACGGTTCCGCGGGCCCGGATGTCGTGATCACCGTCGCGGGCAAGACAGGGACGGCGATCGCCCTCACCGCGGCGGACGTTGGCGCGCAGCCCACTGGTACCGCTGTCCTGCTCACCGGCACGCAAACGGTGGCGGGCGCCAAGACGTTCAGCAGCGTTCCGTCATCGAGCGTCGCGCCGACCGCCGACACGCATCTCGCCCGCAAGAGCTACGTCGACAGCCTCGGCGGGAGCACATGGCTACCCGCCGATCTCGGGTTCACGAGCTGGACGTTCGACCCGGCCACCAGCAACAGCGGGCAGAACCTGCTCGCCGGATACGTCTACCTGTGCGGGATCAACCTGCGAGTGCCCACCACCGTGACGAACGTCTGCTTCTACTCGTGCGGGTACGGGGGCGGGACACTGAACGCGAGCAGCTTCGCTGGCCTCTACACCGCCGCTGGCGCCCGCGTCGGAGTGACAGCCGCGCTCTCTACGATCTTCACCCCGAACGAGGGCGCGACCGTCGTCTGCCCCCTCACCACCGCCTACTCGGCCCCCGCCGGAACCTACTGGGTGGCCATCGTCACGAACGGACAGACCGCGAGCCCCTACAACGGGCCCGTACTCGCCCGGGGCGCGAACCTCGGCACTTCCCCGGCAGGCGCCGCCGCCATGCCCGGCGCGTTCCGCCGCGCGGCCCGCCTCACCGCGACCGGGCAGACCAGCCTGCCCGCGTCCTTCACCCCCGCGTCGGGCCTGACCTACGACGCAAACGCCATTTGGGCCGCCGTCGCCTGACCGAGCCGGCCCTCGAAACATCCGCCCCGCGCCCTTTGGCCGGGGCCTTCTTCATGTCTGGAGACACCACCCATGGCAGTCCCGTTCAGCCCTGATCGGCTCGTGGCGATCCTGCGCGCCGAGGGCGTGCGCGTCGTCGAGGTCGACGAGTGGCGCACCCTCAACCGCAACCACCGCGGGCCGTTCGGCCCGATCAACGGCGTGATGATCCACCACACCGTTTCGAGCGGCACTGACTCGTCGGTGCAACTCTGCTACTCCGGATACGACGAGTTGCCCGGCCCGCTGTGTCACGGCGTAATCGCCAAGGACGGCACGGTCTACCTGATCAGCTCGGGCCGCGCGAACCACGCCGGCGGGGGCGACGGGCGGGTGCTCGCCGCAGTCGTAGCCGAGCAGTCCCTGCCCGCGACGGCCAAGCACGAGGGATCGTCGGGCGCGATCGACGGGAACGCGCATTTCTACGGGTTCGAGTGCGTCAACCTCGGCGACGGCCGCGACCCGTGGCCCGCCGAGCAGCTCGACGCGATCGAGCGGAGCTCGGCGGCGATCTGCCGTGCGTACGGGTGGTCGGCCGCATCCGTGATCGGCCACAAGGAATGGTCGGATTGGAAGAGTGACCCGCGCGGGTGGTCCATGGACGACATGCGCGAGCGGATCGACAACCGGCTCGGCCGTACGCCCGAGCAGCCCAAACCCACCCCGCCCCCGGCTGCGCAGTACGCCCCGTTCCCCGGGGTCGCATGGTTCAAGCAGAACCCCCGCTCGCCGCTCATCACAGCCATGGGCCGCCGCCTCGTCGCCGTCGGATGCAGCCGCTACTCGCAGGGACCGGGCCCCCAGTGGACCGAGTCCGACCGGCAATCCTACGCCGCGTGGCAGCGCCACCTCGGCTACTCCGGCGACGACGCCGACGGGTGGCCCGGCCCGTCCTCGTGGGCCGCGCTCAAGGTCCCCAAGGTCTGAGGCCTTCCCCGCGCCCGCCCGCACCGCCGGGCGGGCGCCCGCTCCTCCCCTGAAAGAGGTACACCCATGACCGACGCGCAGCGCCGGACCGTCCGCACCGTCGTTCAGACCGTGCTCGCCCTCGCCGCAGGGCTCCCCCTGATCATCGATGCCTCGGGCATCCCGCAGACCGCGGCCGGCGTCGGTGTGGCCCTTGCCGTCGCGGGTGGCGTCACCCGCGTCATGGCCCTTCCGGTCGTCGAGGCCCTGCTGCCCGCATGGCTGCGCGCTGCACCGGACCGCGACGCCGAGCTGCTCGCCCTCGACCGCCGCCCGGACGGCCGCCTGTGACCGACCCCTCGCCGTCCGACGTCGCCCTCGAACTCGAAAGACTGCGCGGCGTCGTCGAGGCGGGATTCGCGCGCATCGACGGATCGCTCGCCCTGCTCGTTCAGCGGTCCGACCAAGTCGACCGGCAGCTCGCCGACCACGAGGCCCGGCTCGACGCCCTCGAAAAGACCCGCTGGCCGCTCCCGAGCGTCCTCGCCCTGGTGGCCGTGGTGGGTCTCGCCCTCACCCTCTGGCAGACCGCCGCCCACTGAACGCAGCACCCCCCGCCACCGGCCTCGTGCCGGTGGCGGGGGGTGCTTTGGTCGTTTTGGGTGAGGGGAGGCAGGGGCCCTCGACGGTGCACTCGTCGAGGGCCCCTGCTCCAGGGTCACCGCGCAGGGGGTCTATGCGACCGCGTGCACGGGAGGTGCCCCCCATATACCGCCGCCCGCCCCCGCATGGGAGGCGACATCCGGGCGGACGGCGGAGTCTGTGACGTACGAGGGCCGGCGATGCCGCCCGCGCTGGTGCCTGCCCGTGGGCGTCTCGACCACGCGCACGGTCACGGGACTTGCCCAGCAGTAACAGCGGTAGCTCTCGCCCGCCTCGGCCGGCGGGGGCGTGATCCCCCGGCGAGCGCTCGGCAGGGAAGCACACACGGCGACGAGGCCGAGACCGGCAACTGTCAACGCTCCGATACCGATCAAGACGTACAGCGGGTCAATGTCGAGCATGGTCATGCCGCCTCCCCGTACGCGAGGGTGAACTGCACCCGCTTGCCGAGTCCATCGTTCGGAACGGCGCGCAACTCGGCGGCGTGTGCACGAATCAAGGTCAACCCTCGACCGTGCTCGTCGCGCCACGGGGCCGGCGGGCGGGGGCTCGGAAGCCATCCCGGGCGGTCGTCATCCACGGACACGGTTACGGCGGTCGAGCCGAGCGACACCTCGACCGTGATCCGGGGCGAGCGCGTGTGCTGGTAGGCGTTCGTGACCGCCTCGGACGCGCAGAGCTTCGCCCGATCGGCGATCTCGTCGTGCCCGAAGGTGACCAGCAGCAGCACGAGCCAGTCACGTACGACTTTGGGTGTGGTCGCGGCGCGTGGCGCCGTCATGCAGTAGCTCACGCCAGGCTCAGGGGGCGGTGCAGGCGGTAAGGCACTCATGGTCATTTTATCGTCTCCCAACGCGGTCGAGCGTGCGTCGCTTTGTGCGCGTGGCGATGGCCGCTCCCGGGCGACGACGCGTCAAGACGCGTGTCAGCGGCTGCACTTCGCGGGCTAGCTACGTGCGACGCGGTGCTGCCAGGACCATAAGGTAAAAGGTTGGACCGGTACAACCCTGTACCCCCAAGAACCCTTCTGGGTGGACCCATGACGCCGCAACCGGCAAACTCGGGTAGGACAAGGGGAAGGGACACATGCCGCCGAGGGACAATCCGACCGCCCGCCAGATCCGTTTGGGCTCTGAGCTGCGAAAGCTGCGCGAGCGCGCCGGCATGACCGCACGAGACGCCGGCGGCTTGCTCTCCACCGATGCGGCGAGGATCAGCAACATCGAAGCCGGTCGCCTCGGGATCAGCGACGAACGCATTCGCCGCCTGTTCACGTTCTACCAATCCGACGACGAGGCCCTACTCGCTGCCTTGTGCGCCATTGCCGTAGAGCGGCGGGGAACGCACTGGTGGGACGATTACCGCGGCATCCTGGCCCCCGGGTTCCTCGACATCGCCGAACTCGAACACCACGCGACGGGCCTGCAATGCCTCCAGCCCATGACGTTTCCCGGCGTCTTGCAGACCGAGGACTACGCACGGGCCTTGTTCGCGGGGGTCATCCCGCAGGTACCGACGGAAGAGGTTGACGCACGAGTCGAGCACCGGATGAAGCGCCGCGCGATCTTCGAGCGCGACGCCCCAACCCGGTTCGACGCCATCGTGCACGAGGCCGCACTGCGGATGCGAGTCGGCGGCCGGAAGGTGGCCCGGGATCAACTCGAACACCTGCTGCACGTGTCCGAGCAGGAGTGGATCACGCTCCGGGTGATCCCCTTCACGGCGGATGACTTCATCGAAGTGACTCAGACCGTGATGTACGCGACTGGAGCGGTTCCGCAGCTCGACACCGTTCACATCGACACACCTTTCGGCGGTCGCTTCCTGGACACAGCCGCAGACCTCGACCGGTATCGAGCCCTGCTCAAGTTCGCCGAGCAGACCTCGCTCGACCCCGACGAGTCGCGAAGTTTCATTCACCACATCGCAAGAGAACTGTGAGAAATTCAGGGATGAACAGCGAATTCCAGTGGCAGAAGTCGAGCTTCTCCGGGGGCGGCGGCGAGCAGTGCCTGTACGTCGCCAAGAGCGAGGGCGCGATCATGCTCTGCGAGAGTGACGACCCGGCAAGCATCATCACCACGTCGCCCGAGAAGCTCGCAGCGTTCATCGCGGGCGTGAAGGCCGGCGAGTTCGACCACTTCGTCAACTAGCCCCCTTCCGCGCCTCCAACGCCGCTAGCTCAACCCCTCGCCCACCCGGGGCGGGGGGTTTTGCATATGCCAGTCTGCACGTTTGTACCGGTCCACACTTGCAGCCCCATTGAGCGTAGCGCTACCGTCTCACTGCGTCACTTCGGCAGGTCGGTCCGCTGGCCATACCGCTCCTGACGTGGCCTAACTCTGCCCACAGCCTGACCCGTTGGCAGAGTTCCGCCCGGGGTTGCCCCTTGTCCGCCGTTCCAATGCTGGTCCGGTAGGGAGCAACCAAGTTGCCGTGGCAGGGAGGTATGAATGCAGGTAACAGACCGCGTCACCGTCACCTTGGGTCCAGGGTTGCAGGTCGGAGCCGACTACGAGCACGGGGTTCGAACCGGTGCGGTGATCGAACGCGTGCGGTATCACCCCAAGGGCGGACCGGTGGAGGTGCGCGCCCCGGTGCAGGTGGTCGCCAACCCCCGGGCCGCAGTTCGAGCCCTGCGCATCGACATTCGGGGCGCCCACGTCTTCACCCTGACACGCCAGGAGATAGCGCGCGCTCTTGAGTGGGTCGACGGAAGCGGATGGCTTCAAGCCGTCGCCGCCCTGTACCGCGGCGAAGAGACGGGCTTCACGATCATCTTGCGGGACGGAACATGCGCCGAGTGGCGAGTGCGGCCCGTCCGATTCCTCTCGCTCACCCCCGTGCAGTCCTCAAACTGTGAAGTTCAAGCACAGCACCAGCGACGGGAATTGAGCGCATGAGTACCACGATCATCACGGAACACCCCGGGTGGCACACCACCCCGGACGACGAGCCCGTACGCGTTGTCGAGTTTCAGGGCGCCGCATGGCTCGCCCACTGGGAGAGCGAGCGCGAGCACCTGCTGCTGCGCGCTCTCGACCCTGCCGCGGCCGATCAGCCGCCCGTCGCCTACACGTCCGCGGTCGAGCTGCCCACTGCGGCCGAGGGAACCCTGCTGCTCGACGAGTTGGTGTCCCTGGGAACCGTCGCCCGGCTCACCAACCCGTCGTTGTGGGACGCGATCACGACCGCACTCCTCCGTCAGGTGATCAGCGCACCGCAGGCACGCAAGAAACACCGGGCGTTCTACTCCGCGTACGGACGCGCCTTCGACACGCCCGCCGGTCCGCTCCCCCTTACTCCCGCTCCCGAGGTCGTGCTCGAAGTGAGCGACGAGGGGTTCACCGCGATCGGCGCCAAGTTCAACGCGAAGGGGCTGCGCTCCGCCGCTACCGCCTACCTCGACCGCGGCGAGCACTGGGCCACCCTCGACCCGGAAAGCCTCGTCAAGGAACTGTGCGAGGTCACGTACATCGGCCCGTGGACCGCCGCCGCAGCCGCGGCCGACTTCACCGGGGACCACTCCGTTTACCCGCACGGCGACCTCGCCGTGCGCACGTGGGCCGGTCGCGCCGCACCCGGCCTCACCCTGCCCGGGGACGAAAAGCACTTCGAGGCCCTGTGGCGCCAATGGGCGCCCACCCGCAGCCAACTGCACGCCCTGACTCTGTTCACTCTCACTTGGGGGAGCCATGCCCGCGTTACCCGCGCAGGAGGAACACCGCACCACCCCTGATCTGATCGCCGGCGCCGACCTGAACCGCATCCTCGACGCCCTGTTCGTCAACGCCCCGCTACGCGACTACGGCCTGCGGCCCCGGACGAACGACTACACCCTGCCCGTGCTCGGCATGGCCTACATCGCTACCTACGCGCAGGAAGTCGGAGGGTTCAACGTCGGTGTGTTGGACGCAGAGGCACACGGCCTCGGCATCGACGCGACCGCCCGCCTGATCAACGAGGTACGCCCCCGATGGGTAGGCATGAACCTGCTCGCCCCGACCTACGAAATGTCGGCCCGGATCGCCGCCGAGATCGACGACGGTATCGCCCTCATGGTCGGGGGTCACCACGCCAAGGCCATGCCCGACCGCATCCTCGACGACCCCCGCATGCGCAACCTTCGCGCCCTGGTGATCGGCGAGGGCGAGACCCGCGTCGCCACGCTCCTCGCCGACGAGCGCCGCCGCGCCGAGCTGCCCGGAGTGATGTGGCGCGACCGCATCCTCGGGACGCACGCCGCCGGTATCGCCCACGGCGACACCGCAAAGTGGTTGAGCCCGGACATCGACGCTCTGCCCCTGGTGAACCGCGCGTTCCTGCCGCAAGACCCTTACCTCGCCGACGACGGCCGGCGCGAGGCGAACATCGTCGGCGCGCGCGGGTGCCCCTACGACTGCACGTTCTGCGGCGCCGCGGTCTCCGCGAACCCCGACGTCAAGATCCGAACTCGTGCGCCCGAGGGCATCGTCGCGGAACTCGACCACCTGCACGACCTCTACGGGACCACGGCATACCGGTTCGTCGACGACCTGTTCCTCGGCGCCAAGCGGGTGATCGTCCCGCAGATGGAAGCATTCACCCGGCACAAGATCGGCGAGCGGTACGTGTGGGACGCCACGGGCCGGATCAACGTCCTCGACCGCCTCGACGACGCCATGCTCGACACGCTCAAGACCAACGGACTGCACGAGGTAGCCCTCGGAATCGAGTCGGGCAGCGACCGCGTACTCGCCGGCATGGACAAGCGGATTACGGCCGAGATGACCGAGCGCGTCGCCGGCCGCCTGCTCGAACGCGGCATCGGCGTGAAGGGCTATTTCATCCTCGGCTACCCCGGGGAAGAGCAGTCCGACCTCGACGCGACCGTGCGGCATATCCACAACCTGTGGACCATCGCCGACCGGCACGCAGACGCTCGTTTCCGGGCGTCCGTGTTCGAGTTCCGGCCCTACCCCGGTACGCCCGTGTGGAACACCCTCACCAAGGCCGGACACGACCCCGACGCCCTGCTCGCATACTCCGACGTCGACCTCACCGCGGACGGCGCCAACGAGTCCATGAGGCAGCGCGACGAGTTCAATTTCACCGTGGGTATCCAGTTCGGCACGGTCCCCCTCCCCAAGCTGCGCGCCACCCTCGCCGACCTCACCCGCGAACAGCACGAACGTAACCGGATGGGGATCGCCGCATGACCGACCCTGGCCTGTTCGTCACCCTCGACGGCCCGAGCGCCGTCGGAAAGTCCACTACCCTCGCAGAACTCGACAACCTGCTGCGCAACGACGGCCGGCTCGTCTTCCGCACCGCCGAGCCGAGCGGAAGCGCCCTCGGGCAGTTCACCCGAGCAGGTGCCGCATTCCTCACCGGACACGCCCTCGCCTGCCTCGTCGCCGCCAATCGATACGAGCACGTCGAGGTCGAACTGCGGCCGATGCGGGAAGCCGGCTTCACCGTCATCAGCGACCGCTATCTCGCCTCGTCGCTCGTCCTGCAACGTCTCGACGGCGTCGACGAACAGTTCGTGCTCGCCCTGAACCGCGAGATCATGCTGCCCGACCTCGCCGTGATCCTCACCGCCGACCCGGGCGAGATCGCCGCCCGCCTTGCCAAGCGCGGCGTCCGCCACCGCTTCCACCACGACCCCGACGCCCCGAGCCGCGAGGTCGACCTCTACGCCGAGGCGACACAGACCCTCATGGGCATGGGCGTACAGGTGCTCGTACTCGACTCCACCACAACCGCCCCAAGGGACGTAGCGCGCCGAATCGCCGACGCGCTACCCCCGCACGGGAGTAGCGTCCCGAGACAGCCCCAGCAGCCCAACAACCACACGGTGAACCCATGAGCCCCACACCCGCAACACCCGTCATCGACACGCATGTGATCCTGCGCGACGGCGACATGATCCTGCTCTCGCAGCGCGGAGGACCGTACGGCCACGGACGATGGCACGCCCCCTCCGGCAAGCTCGACCAAGCCGAGCCCCTCACCGTCGGCGCAGCCCGCGAGCTGCGCGAAGAAACCGGCGTCGAGGTCGACCCCGAGCACCTGCGCCTCGTGCACACCGTGCACCACAAGCAGAGCGACACAGTCGAGCGGATCGGGCTGTTCTTCCTGGCGACCGAGTGGGACGGCAAGCCCGAGAACCGCGAACCCGAGAAGTGCCTCGCGCTTCGTTGGTTCCCTGTCGACGCCCTGCCCGAGGACCTGATTGAGTACCCCGCCGCGGGACTGTACGGCTACCTCAAGGGCGCCGAGACGCTCACCGAGCACGGTTGGGCGTAGCCCAAGAGAAACCCCGCCGCCCGCCGATCTCCTTCGGGATACGGCGGGCGGCGGCGTGCCCCCTACTCGTTGGCGGGAGGCTGCTCGGCCGAGGCGCCGAGATGCCGGTGCAGGTCGTACCTCGAAACCTTGTACGCCCTCCCGTGGCGCAGAATGCGAACGGGGTATCGCCCAGTCCGGGCGAGGTGGTAGCCGGTGGTCCGGCCAAGGCGCAAAGCCCTGTTGGCAGTCTCAAGCGGGATCGCGACGGGAAGTGTCATCAGCTCGTCGTGTGTCATCCCCTGATCGGTCGTACTCATCATCTGCCCCCAGTGACATCGGTGTGCACATCGGCCCGGTGATGCCGAGCGATGCCTAGATCAGCAACTTACGATCAAGGGTGGCGCTTTGCAACCAACAAAGCTAGCTTTGCGATATGCACAGTCACCAGGCAGCGGGCGATGTCATCGCCGCGCAGATCCGCCGACATCGCGAGCGACTCGGGATGAACAGGCATGACCTGGCCGCCGAGTGCGCGCGCCTCGGCCGCCCTGATCTCTCGTACGCCGTGATCGTCACCATCGAGACCGGCCGCGGCGACAGCAACGCCAAGAAGCGCCGTCAGGTGACCGCCGAGGAGCTGCTCGTCTTCGGCCTCGCCCTCGCCACGCCCCCGTTGCTCCTCATGGTCCCGCTCGGGACCGAGGGGAGCCTGCCCACCGTCCCGAGCGCGGACCCTCGCGACCCGTACACGGTGTGGCAGTGGATGACCGGCGAGGCGACGCCGACGCTCGACGGCCCCCTCGATGGGCGGTACGTCCCCGACACCCGGCCGATCGCCGGTACCGGGCAGACGTGGGCCGCCGCATGGGCCACAGCGGCCTATCCGGTCTCGCTGTACCCCGAGCTCGCGCGGCGCCGCGAAAGGGCCCACAAGGCCCGCTTGCGCGCCGCGCTCGATCCGTCAGCGCAGCCCGAGTACGTCGACCGCCTCGACGAGCTCGCGCAGGTCGTCAACGACATGCACCGCGCGAGCCTCACCGTCCCCGAGCTGCCAACCGAGTTGGCCGAGGACTTGAAGCGGCTCGACCTGCTCGACAACCCCGACCAGACCCACCCGAGAGGTATTGAGTGACCGCGAAGGGAACCACGACAAAGCGCTGCTACTGCCGCCGCAAGGACGGTAAGCCGCTGGGCAGTTCCTGCCCCAAGCTCAAGCAGCGCACGCACGGCGTGTGGTCGATCCGGCAGGAACTGCCGCCGACCCTGGAAGGCGACCGCCGCCTGTTCCGCCGCGCCGGATACGACACTCAGACCGAGGCGCAGGGCGACCTCGACAAGGTGCGCGCCCTGCTGAACATCGCCGACGCGGACGACCAGGACGGCCGCGCCCGCCTCGGCGACCTGCTCGCGTTGGTCGGGTCCGGCAAGGAGGGCATCCCCGATCTCGACGAGACGAAGCGACGGTTCGGCACCGGCCAGTCGCTCACGCAACACATGACCGTCGCCGAGTGGCTCGACCTGTGGCTCGCCGGCAAAAAGGCGTTGCGCAAGAGCGGCCACGACCGGTACGAGCTCGACATCCGGTGCCACTTGCGCCCCCGGATCGGGCACATCCGCCTCGACCGCCTCACGGTGCCGCACCTCGACGCCATGTTCGAGGGCATCGCCGAGACGAACATCGAGATCACAGAGGCGAACGCTGACCGCCGGGCCGCGCTCGCCGAGCTCAAGGCGACCCCGTGGAAGGGAGCAGAGCACCGCGCCCGCCGGAAGGTGATGAAGGACACCATCGACGCGATGGCCCCTTTCCGGCGGGTCACCGGGCCCTCGACGCAGCAGCACATCAGGGCCACGCTGCGGGCCGCGCTCAACACCGCGATAGCCCGGGGCTCGATCACCTTCAACGCCGCGCAGCACGTCGAGCTCGTCGCCGCCAAGCGTCCGAAGGCGATGGTGTGGACCGACGCGCGTATCGCCGAGTGGCTACGGACCGGCGACAAGCCGAGCTCGGTCATGGTCTGGACTCCCGAGCAGGCGGGCGCCTTCCTGGACTTCCTCGCCGACACCGAGCAGCGGCTGTTGCCGCTGTTCCACCTGATCACGTTCCGGGGCCTGCGGCGGGGCGAAGCGTGCGGCGTCCGGTGGTCCGACTACAACGTCGCAACGGGCGAACTCACGGTCGCGACGCAGCTCGTGCAGGACGGTTGGGAAGTCGTCGAGTCGGCGCCCAAGACCGACAGCGGCGAGCGAATCATCTCGCTCGACGAGTACACCGCCGAGGTGCTCGAAGCCCACCGAATCAAGCAGGGGGCCGAACGTCTCGAATGGGGCGAGGCATGGACCGACAGCGGTCGCATGTTCACGCAGGAGAACGGAGAGTGGCTGCACCCCGGCACGCTGACCGATCAGTTCGAGCGGCTCGTCGAGCTCTCGGGTCTGCCGCCGATCCGTATGCACGACCTGCGGCACGTCGCCGCCTCGCTCATGCTCGCCGCCGGCGTCGACGTCAAGATCGTGTCCGAGACCCTCGGGCACTCCGACTCTCGGATCACGCGGGACATCTATCAGTCCGTCATGCCCAAGGCAGCGCGCGATGCCGCCGAGGCCACGGCCGCCATGGTCCCGAGAGGCACTGTGCGGCGCCCCGTTCAGGTCGCCACCGAACCCGAGACCGAGCCGATCGTCGCCGAGGTCGAGGCAGAGGTCGAAGCCGAACCCTCGAACGCCGAGGTCACACCGGATGCCGGGCACGCAGATGGGCACGCAATGGGCACGCAGGGGGGCGCGAAGATCATTTTGTTCCGGCCCCGTCTGGCCCGGAAATAGCAAAACCCCCAGGTCACGGCGAGTGAGTCCTGAGGGTTCTACAGAGCCGCCTTCGGGATTCGAACCCGAGACCTACGCATTACGAGTGCGTTGCTCTGGCCAACTGAGCTAAGGCGGCACCGCTGGTTCGACAAGAATTCCCCCGGAGAGGTGCTCTCATCAGCAGCGGCGCCAAGTCTACAGGGTGGAACGGGGTGCCCCGAACCGGGTTGTGCGCACGGAGGTGGCCGGGGTCAGCAGCGCTTGGCCGGGGGTGGCGGGGTGCCCTCCAGGAGGTAGCGGTTGATCGCCGTGTCGACGCAGTCGCTGCCGCGCCCGTACGCCGTGTGGCCGTCGCCGTCGTAGGTCAGCAAGGTGCCCGAGTCGAGCTGCTCCGCGAGGCCCCGGGCCCACTTGTACGGGGTCGCCGGGTCGCGGGTGGTGCCGACGACCACGATCGGCGCGGCGCCCTTCGCCGTCAGCCGGCCCGCCGTGCCGGTGGCCTTCACCGGCCAGTAGGCGCAGTTCAGCGAGGCCCAGGCCAGCCCCGCCCCGAAGACCGGTGAGGCCTTCTCGAAGGACGGCAGCGCGGCCTCGACCGCCGTCGGCCCGGCGAAGGCCGGGGGCTGGTCCAGGCAGTTCACGGCGGCGTTCGCGAACATCAGGTTCGCGTACTTGCCGTCCGGCTCCCGCTCGTAGTAACTGTCCGCGAGGGCCAGCAGGCCCGAGCCGTCGCCGCCCAGCGCCGCCGTGAGTGCCTCGCGCAGCTGCGGCCACGCGCTCTCGTCGTAGAGTGCCGCGATCACCCCGGTCGTCGCCAGGGACTCGCCAAGCGGCCGGGCCGCTTCGCCCGTGGGCAGGGGCTGGGCGTCGACCTTGCGGAAGAACTCCTCCAGCCGCTGCGCCACCGCGTCCGGCGAACCCTTGCCGAGCGGGCAGCCGGGCTGCTTCGCACAGTCCTTCGCGAAGGAGCGGAAGGCCGTCTCGAAGCCCTCCGTCTGGTCGCGGTTCATCTCCAGCGCGGACCGGGAGGGGTCCATCGCACCGTCCAGGACCAGCCGGCCCACCCGGCCCGGGAACAGGTTCGCGTACGTCGCGCCGAGGAAGGTGCCGTACGAGGCCCCGACGTACGTCAGCTTCTCGTCGCCCAGCACCGCACGCAGCATGTCCATGTCCCGCGCCGCGTCGACGGTCCCGACGTGCGGCAGGATCCGCCGCGAGTGCGCCTCGCAGCCCGCCGCGAACTCCTTGAACGCCGCCACCAGCAGCGCCTGCTCGGCCTTGTCGTCCGGCGTCTGGTCCACCTGGGTGTACTTGTCCATCGCCGGGCCGCTCAAGCACTCGACGGGAGTGCTCCGGTCCACCCCGCGCGGGTCGAAGGACACCATGTCGTACTGGGCCCGGACCGCCGCCGGGTAGCCGATGCCCGCGTACGCCTGGAGGTACCCGATCCCCGAGCCGCCGGGTCCGCCCGGGTTGACCACCAGGGAGCCCAGCCGCTTGCCGGGACCCGTCGCCACCCGGCGGGCCACCGCCACGTCGATCGCCTGGGCCGAGTCAGGGGTTCCCGGGTCCGCGTAGTCCAGGGGGACCTTCATCGTGGAGCACTGGAAGCCGGGCACACCGCACTCGCGCCAGCTCAGCTTCTGCCCGTAGTACGGACGCAGCGCCGCCGGTACGGTGCCCGGCGCGGCCGGGGACGCGGAGGCCCGGGGCTCCCCCAGCCCACCGGAGGTGCACCCGGAGAGCAGCAGCCCGGCAGCTGCGATCACGGTTCCGGTCGTACGCAGCAGGCGACTGGTGTCCATGCGGCGAGCCTACGACCTGCCGGGCGCCCCCGACGGCACCGCGACGGCCGCTCGCCCACCCGTCGCCGTCCGAGCGCCCAGCCCCCCAGGGGGAAGCGGACTCGCCGGAGAGCGGGCGCCGGACCCCTCGTACGGGTGAACACGTCAACGGGCGGTGTGCTCAGCCCGCCCGCAGCGCCATCGTCATGGCCTCGACGGCAAGGAGCGGGGCCACGTTCCGGTCGAGGGCGTCCCGGCACGCGATGATCGCCTCGATGCGCCGCAGGGTGCGCTCGGGGCCCGAGGCGCGGGCGATCCGGTCCAGGTCCGCCCGTATCTCCTCGTTGGCGATGGCCAGGCCCGAACCGAGCTGGAGGGCCAGCACGTCCCGGTAGAAGCCGGTGAGGTCGATCAGCGCCAGGTCGAGGCTGTCGCGCTGGGTCCGCGTACGGCGGCGCTTCTGCCGGTCCTCCAGCTCCTTCATCACGCCCGCCGTACCGCGCGGCATCCGGCTGCCCGCGCCCGCTCCGGCGCCGAGCGCGGCCCGCAGCTCCTCGGTCTCCTTGGTGTCGACCTCCTCCGCGACCTGCTTGGCGTCCTCGGCGGCGGCGTCGACGAGCTCCTGGGCGGCTTTCAGGCAGCCGCCCACGTCGTCCACGCGCAGCGGGAGCCGCAGCACGGTGGCGCGGCGCGTCCTGGCGGCCTCGTCGGTCGCCAGTCGGCGGGCCCGGCCGATGTGCCCCTGGGTCGCACGGGCGGCGGCGGCCGCGACGGCGGGCTCGATGCCGTCGCGCCGCACCAGCACATCGGCGACGGCGGCCACGGGCGGCGTACGCAGCGTCAGGTGCCGGCAGCGCGAGCGGATGGTGGGCAGCACATCCTCCAGGGAGGGCGCGCACAGCAGCCACACCGTCCGCGGAGCAGGCTCTTCCACGGCCTTGAGCAGCACGTTGCCCGCACCTTCGGTGAGCCGGTCGGCATCCTCCAGGACGATGACCTGCCAGCGCCCGACGGCGGGCGAGAGCTGGGCCCGGCGGACCAGGTCCCGGGTCTCCTTCACGCCGATCGACAGCAGGTCGGTGCGGACGATCTCCACATCGGCGTGCGTGCCGACGAGGGTGGTGTGGCAGCCCTCGCAGAAGCCGCAGCCCGGCTCTCCCCCGAGGGCGCGGTCGGGGCTGGTGCACTGGAGGGCCGCGGCGAAGGCGCGGGCGGCGGTGGACCGGCCTGATCCGGGCGGCCCCGTGAACAGCCAGGCGTGGGTCATCTTGGACGCGGCCGGCGGCGGCACTCCGTCCGAGACGGCCGTGACCAGGGCGTCCGCGTCACGGGCGGCGGCGGCGAGCTGCGCCTGCACGCGGTCCTGGCCCACCAGGTCGTCCCATACGGGCATCCCGCCCACCGCCCTTCCTCATCCGTGCCGTGCACGCGTGTTCGTTTTCGTGTGCCTACCGAGCGCCTGTCCACATTGTGGCGGTTGCCACTGACAACGACCGACGGCCCGGCGCCGGAAGCCGGCCTCCGCTCAGCGGCGGCGGCGAGGGCGGTCGTCGTCGCCCTCGTCGTCCGGGCGCGAGCCCAGCAGTTCGTCGGCCAAGGTGGGCAGGTCGTCCAGCGGGGTCGTCTCGGCCCACTCCGAGCGGGTCCGGCGCGGCCGGCCGTCCTCGTCCAGGGCCGGGAGCTCGCGCGTCACGTCGTTCCCGGCATCCCGGAACACGCCCGGAGGCACCCGGTCGGCCGGGCTCTCCTGCGAGTGGCGGGTGGTGGGGCGCGAGGCCGACGGGGTACGGCCGGTCCCGGCGGGCCGGTCCCGGCGCGGTTCACCGGGGCGGACCGGCGGCAGTACGGAGGTCTCCGCCGCCGGGTCGACCTTCGGGACCGGCACCGTCTGCGTCACGTCGTCGGGCTGTACGACCCGCTTGACCACCGGGGTTTCCACCGTGACGGCATCGTCCGGGTGCGGCCGCCGGGACCGCGGCTGCTCGGGCTCCTTGCGCATGGAAACAGCGGGAGCCGCGGGGGCCGCCGGAGGCGCAGGGGCGGCCGGAGGCGCGGGATTCACAGGGGCCGTGGGGTTCATGGGAGCCGCGGGGGCCGCGGGGGCCACCTCCGGCCCCGGCCCCGCAGCCGTCCGGGCAGCAGCAGCGGCGGCCGCCGCGGCAGCCGACTGCTCCGCGAGCCGGCGCGCCTCCTCGGCTCGCAGCAGGGCTTCCTCCGCCCGCCGCTGCTTCTCCAGCCGCCGCTCCTCCGCCTCGGCCCGCAGCCGGGCCTCTTCCTCGGCCTGCTTGCGCAACCGCTCCGCCTCCGCGGCGCGGGCCCGCTCCTCGGCCTCCTCACGCAGTCGCGCGGCCTCGGCCCGGGCGCGGGCCTCCTCCTCGGCGCGCAGCCGCTCCTCCTCCGCCTTGCGGGCGGCCTCGGCTTCGGCCTTGATCCGGGCGGCCTCGGCCTCGCGGGCCAGGCGGGCTTCCTCCTCCGCCCGCAGTCTGGCCTCCTCCACCTTGCGCGCCGCCTCTTCCTCGGCCTTGCGCCTGGCCTCTTCCTCGGCGAGCCGGCGGGCCTCGGCCCGGGCGGCGATCTCCGCCTCGGAGAGCGGGAGCATCCGGTCCAGCCGGTGCCGTACGACCGTGGTCACCGAGCCCGGTTCCTGGCCGGCGTCGACCACCAGGTAGCGCCCGGGGTCGGCCGCGGCCAGTGTCAGGAACCCGGCCCGCACCCGCTGGTGGAACTCCGTCGGCTCCGACTCCAGCCGGTCCGGCGCCTCCGTGAACCGCTCCCTGGCCGTCTCCGGCGACACGTCGAGCAGCACGGTCAGGTTCGGCACCAGTCCGCCCGTGGCCCAGCGGGAGATGCGGGCGATCTCGGTCGGGGACAGGTCGCGCCCGGCGCCCTGGTAGGCCACCGAAGAGTCGATGTAGCGGTCGGTGATGACCACCGCGCCGCGTTCCAGGGCGGGCCGGACCACCGTGTCCACGTGCTCCGCGCGGTCGGCGGCGTACAGCAGTGCCTCGGCGCGGTTCGACAGCCCGGCGGAGGAGACGTCCAGCAGGATGGAGCGCAGTCGCTTGCCGACCGGCGTCGCTCCCGGCTCGCGCGTCACGACGACCTCGTGGCCCTTGCCCCGTATCCAGTCGGCCAGCGCCTCCACCTGCGTGGACTTGCCGGCGCCGTCACCGCCCTCCAGGGCGATGAAGAATCCGGTCGCCGACGGGGCCTGTAGCGGCTCCCCGCCCCGCAGGGCCTCGCGAAGGTCACGGCGCAGCGGCACACCGCCGCGGTCGTCGGCCTTGGCCAGCACCAGCGCCGCGACCGGCAGCAGCAGCGCGCCCACCAGCATCAGGGTGAACGAGGCGCCCCCATGGGCGAACACCACCCGGCCGCCGCCCACCCGGTGCGGGCCGATGGCCGCGGCGAGGACGGGGGCGAGGACGGCCCCGACGGCGACGGCCACCCGCACGACGGCCTGGAGGTGCTCGGTGACCCGGGCCCGGCGGAACTCCTCGGTCTCCTGGTCGAGCAGGGTGTGCCCGGTACTGGCCGCCACCCCCGCGGCCAGACCGGCCGACAGCGACAGGAACAGCACGGTCGCGGTGTCCGGCACCAGCCCCGCCAGCAGCAGCGCGAGCCCCGCCACCGCTATGGCGAGCGCCAGCAGCCGGCGCCGCGACAGCCCCGGCAGCACCTTGCCCGCCTGCGCGGCCCGAATGCCCAGGCCGGTCCCGCCGACCAGGGCGAGGACCAGCAGCGCGTACGCGGAGGGGCCCCCGCCGAGGTCGAAGGCGTGCAGCACCGCAACGGAGGCGGCGCAGGACACCGCCGCGGCAACGGCGGCGCAGGCCGTCACGAGCAGCGCGATGGCTCCGGTACGGCCCTTCTCCGGCCGGTCCCCCGCCTTGGGTGCGCGCAGCCCCTCCAGCGGTGACCTCGGACGCGGGGTCTTCACCTCCGGCAGCACCAGCGGCAACAGCAGCGAGACGGACGCGGCGAACAGGCCGGCGGCGACGTAGGAACCCAGCGCCGCCTCGTTCTCGGCGAACCACTCCACGCCCAGGCCGAGCGCGCGCCCGATCAGGCTCGCGGCCAGCAGCACGGCCGCGGCGGCGGGCATCGCGGCGAATCCCGTACGCAGCGTCAGGCGGCGCAAGGTGTCCAGGTGGTCGGGAAGCGGCCGTACGGTCGCACCCTCCGGCGGCGGCGCGGGCAGCAGCGCGGGAGCGGCGCTCTCCTTGGCCAGCGTCCACAGCCGCTCGGCGGCACCGGAGGCGAAGACGGTGGCCAGCAGCGCGGTCACGGCCTGCGCCGGGATCCAGTCCAGCCAGAGCGGGGCGACGACGAACAGTGCTATGCGCACCCCGTCGGCGCCGACCATCGTCCAGCGGCGGTCGAGCCTGCCGCCGGGGGCGGTCAGGGTGGACAGCGGGCCGAGGAGCACGGCGCCGAAGAGCAGCGTGGCCAGGATCCGGACCCCGAAGACGGCCGCGACGGCGAAGGCGGCACCTCTGTAGCCGCCGCCGAAGGCCTCCTCGGAGACGGCCGCCTGCAGCGTCAGCAACACCAGCGTCAGCAGGGCGAGGGCATCGCCGATGCCGCTCACCAACTGGGCGCTCCACAGCCGGCGCAGCCTGGGCGTGCGCAGGAGGGCGCGGACGGCTCGCTCTCGGGAGTCGGCGGCTAGGGCTTCGTCGTAGGTGGGGTTCTCGGGGGCGGTCACGACCGGTGGCTGCTCGGCTCGCGTCATCCGCCCAGCCTATCCGCTGCGCTTGGCGCCTGCGGAGCCTGTGGATAACCGTCCGATGTGACCCCGGGCGCGCCGCGGTCGCCGTGCCCCGCGGGCGCGGGGGGACGAGGCTTCACCCCACGCCCGCTGCCAGCCCGGCCCGAGCCGCCGACGGGCTTGCCGCTGCGCGGGCCGTCCCCTACCCGCCCTTCCACCGTTCCCTGGGCTCCGCCCGGACCCGCGCCTCAAACGCCGGCGGGGCTGCAAGAACCGGCCCCGCCCGGACCCGCGCCTCAAACGCCGGCGGGGCTGCAAGAAGCGGCCCCGTCCGGCGAGGGGGGCTAGTCGTCCGACGCCGGGGCGGACGCCGTCGTCTTCTTCGCCGCGGGAGCCTTCTTCGCCACCGTCTTCTTCGCGACGGCCTTCTTGGCCGTCGTCGTCTTCTTCGCCGCAGCGGTCTTCGTCGCCGCGGCCTTCTTCGCGGGGGCCTTCTTCGCGGGCGCCTTCTTGGCCGTCTTCTTCGCCGGCCCCTTCGCCCGCTTCTCCGCGAGCAGCTCGTAGCCCCGCTCGGGCGTGATCGTCTCGACGTCGTCGTCCCGCCGCAGCGTCGCGTTCGTCTCGCCGTCCGTCACGTACGGCCCGAACCGGCCGTCCTTGACGACCACCGGCTTCTCGCTCACCGGGTCGGTGCCCAGCTCCTTGAGCGGCGGCTTGGCCGCGGCCCGCCCCCGCTGCTTCGGCTGCGCGTAGATCGCGAGCGCCTCGTCCAGCGTGATCGAGAACAGCTGGTCCTCGGTCTCCAGGGACCGCGAGTCCGTGCCCTTCTTGAGGTACGGGCCGTAGCGGCCGTTCTGCGCCGTGATCTCCACGCCCTCACCGTCGACGCCCACCACCCGCGGCAGGGACATCAGCTTGAGCGCGTCGTCCAGCGTCACCGTGTCCAGGGACATCGACTTGAACAGCGAGGCCGTCCGCGGCTTCACCGCGTTCTTGCCCGTCTTCGGCGTGCCCTCGGGGAGGATCTCCGTCACGTACGGCCCGTAGCGACCGTCCTTCGCGACGATCTCGTTCCCGCTCACCGGGTCGGTGCCCAGCTCGAACTCGCCGCTCGGCTTCGCGAAGAGTTCCTCCGCGTAGTCCGTCGTCAGCTCGTCGGGCGCGAGGTCGTCGGGGACGTCCGCCCGCTGGTGGCCCTCGGCGTCCTTCTCGCCGCGCTCCACGTACGGCCCGTAGCGGCCGACGCGCAGCACGATCCCGTCGCCGACGGGGAACGAGGAGATCTCACGGGCGTCGATCGCGCCCAGGTCGGTGACGAGCTCCTTGAGACCGCCGAGGTGGTCGCCGTCGGCCGGTACGACCTCCGACGCGTCCTCCGCACCGAAGTAGAAGCGCTTGAGCCACGGCACGGACTGCGCCTCGCCCCGCGCGATGCGGTCGAGGTCGTCCTCCATCTTCGCGGTGAAGTCGTAGTCGACGAGCCGTCCGAAGTGCGTCTCCAGCAGGTTGACGACGGCGAACGAGAGGAAGGACGGCACCAGCGCCGTGCCCTTCTTGAACACGTAGCCGCGGTCCAGGATCGTGCCGATGATCGACGCGTACGTCGACGGCCGGCCGATCTCCCGCTCCTCCAGCTCCTTGACCAGCGAGGCCTCGGTGTAGCGGGCCGGCGGCTTGGTGGAGTGGCCGTCCGCGGTGATCCCCTCGGCCGACAGCGCGTCGCCCTCGGCGACCTGCGGCAGCCGCTTCTCGCGGTCGTCCAGCTCGGCGTTCGGGTCGTCCGCGCCCTCGACGTAGGCCTTCATGAAGCCGTGGAAGGTGATCGTCTTGCCGGACGCGCTGAACTCGGCGTCGCGGCCGTCCGAGGCGCGCCCGCCGATCTTCACGGTCACCGAGTTGCCGACCGCGTCCTTCATCTGGGAGGCGACGGTCCGCTTCCAGATGAGCTCGTACAGGCGGAACTGGTCGCCGGTCAGACCCGTCTCGGCCGGCGTGCGGAAACGATCACCCGAAGGCCGGATCGCCTCGTGCGCCTCCTGCGCGTTCTTGACCTTGCCCGCGTAGACGCGCGGCTTCTCCGGCAGGTAGTCGGCCCCGTACAGCTGCGTGACCTGCGCCCGCGCCGCCGACACCGCGGTGTCGGAGAGCGTGGTGGAGTCCGTACGCATATAGGTGATGAAGCCGTTCTCGTACAGCTTCTGGGCCACCTGCATCGTCGCCTTCGCACCGAAGCCGAGCTTGCGCGAGGCCTCCTGCTGGAGCGTCGTCGTGCGGAACGGGGCGTACGGGGAGCGGCGGTAGGGCTTGGACTCGACCGACCGGACGGCGAACGACGTCTGCTCCAGCGCGGCGGCCAGGGCCCGCGCGTTCGCCTCGTCGAGGTGCAGGACCTCGCTCTTGAGCCGACCGTTCGAGCCGAAGTCGCGGCCCTGCGCGATGCGCTTGCCGTCGACCGTGTTCAGGCGGGCGACCAGCGTGGACGGGTCCGACGGGTCACCGGCGCGTCCGGTGCCGAAGGTGCCGGTCAGGTCCCAGTACTCGGCGGAACGGAACGCGATGCGCTCGCGCTCCCGCTCGACGACGAGACGGGTGGCCACCGACTGGACGCGGCCCGCCGACAGCTTCGGCATGACCTTCTTCCACAGGACCGGCGAGACCTCGTAGCCGTAGAGGCGGTCGAGGATGCGGCGGGTCTCCTGCGCGTCGACCATGCGCTGGTTCAGCTCGCGCGGGTTGGCGACGGCGTCGCGGATCGCGTCCTTGGTGATCTCGTGGAAGACCATGCGGTGGACGGGGACCTTGGGCTTGAGGACTTCCTGGAGGTGCCACGCGATGGCCTCGCCCTCGCGGTCCTCATCAGTGGCGAGGAAGAGCTCGTCGGATTCGGCCAGCAGCTCCTTGAGCTTCCTGACCTGAGCCTTCTTGTCCGCATTCACCACATAGATCGGCTGGAAATCGTGCTCGACGTCCACGCCGAGACGACGGACCTCGCCGGTGTACTTGTCGGGAACCTCGGCCGCGCCGCTGGGGAGGTCGCGGATGTGCCCGACGCTCGCCTCGACGACGTATCCCGGGCCGAGGTAGCCCTTGATCGTCTTCGCCTTGGCAGGGGACTCGACGATGACGAGTCGGCGGCCGCCCTCTGCGGTCTCGCTAGTCGGGGACAACTTGGCTCTTCTCTCCGGTCGGCACTCGGTCGCGGTACGGCGACGCTGCGGAGTGTGACGGTACAACCCGCCCCCGTGTCAAACGGGACAAGCCCGCAACGGCCACTCGAACGGTAACCCGACAAGTGCCACTTCTGCCGCCCGGATACCGCGCCGGACCCTTGGCGATCACCGGGCCGGGTGGCCGGGGGGCCGTCTGGCCCCGCTCCGGCAGCAGGGCCCGAGGACCGTCCGGCCCCGTTCCGGAAGCGGGGCCGGGGCCCCGGTCGCACGGGGTTCCCCGCCCTGCTCCACGCGGCGTCCCCGAGGTCCGACGGGACGCCCCGCAAGGGCGGGGCGCGCGCCGCAGACCACCGGCGCACAGTGCGGGACGCGAGCCCCGCCACCGCCGGAGCGGCGTCCGCCGACTACTGCCCGGGGACGGTGACCGGCTCCAGGAACCCCTGCTCCACCAGCATCCGGATCGCCTCCGGAGTACGGTCGCGCAGGACGACCGGGTCCTCCTGCATCAGCTGCGCGATCGCGTCCAGGATCCGCCCGGCGCTGAGTGAGCCGTCACACACTCCGGCGAAGCCCGCGCCGACCGTGTCCACCTTGGTGGCCCTGCGCATCCCGCGGTTCTGCCGCAGCACCACGTGCTCCGGATCCTCCGCCCCGGGCGCGCCGACCTGCTCCTGGACGACCTCCTCGGCCAGCGCGAAGTACCCCGCCAGCAGGGCGGCGTCATCGTGCTCGCGCAGGAAGTCCTGGCGGGCGAAGTGGGCCAGGACCGTCTCCCCGAGCGGCTGCTCCACCGAGTGCGGCCACTCCTCCACCACGAGGGAAGGCTCGGCCGCGTCCGTCCGGCGCAGCGTGATCCAGCCGAAGCCGACCGCCTTGGTCTTGCGGGCCTCGAACTCGTCCAGCCAGTCCTCGTACCGCCGCGCGTACTCGGCGGGGTCGGTGCGGTGGTCGCCGGCGTCGCGCAGCCACAGCTCGGCGTACTGCGTCACGTCCTGCACGTCCCGCTGCACGATCCACGCGTCACAGCCGCGCGGCACCCAGGAGCGGAGCCGGTCGCGCCAGTCCTCGCCCTCCACGTGCTGCCAGTTCCCGAGGAACTGCGCGAACCCGCCCGGGTTGAGCCGGGCGCCGGCCTCCTGGACCAGGGTCCGGCACAGGTCGTCGCCGCCCATCCCGCCGTCCCGGTACGTCAGCCGCGCGCCGGGGGAGATGACGAACGGGGGGTTCGACACGATCAGGTCGTACGTGGCGTCCCCGACCGGCTCGAAGAGCGACCCGGCGAGCAGCTCGGCCGCCGGGGCACCGGAGAGCGCGAGCGTCAGCCGGGTGAATTCCAGGGCCCTGGGGTTGACGTCGGTGGCGGTGACCCGCGTCGCGTGCTGGGCGGCGTGCAGCGCCTGGATCCCCGATCCCGTGCCCAGGTCCAGGGCGGAGCCGACCGGGATGCGCACGGTGATCCCGGCCAAGGTGGTGGACGCGCCGCCCACGCCGAGCACCACGCCCTCCTCGCGGCTGCCGATCCCGCCCGCGCCGCCCACGGCGCAGCCGAGGTCGGAGACGATGAACCAGTCCTCCCCGTCGGGCCCGCCGTACGGGCGCAGGTCGACGGTGGCGCGGACCGTGTCCTCGCCGTCGGCGGCTTCCCCACGCCGCAGCCAGCCGTCGGCGAGCGCAGCCTCGACGGGCAGGGCGGCCGCGGCCTGGGCCTCGGGCACCGGCTGCTGGAGCAGGAAGAGCCGGACCAGCGTGGCGAGCGGGGCGTCGGCGTGGTCGCGGGTGGCGCGCAGGGCCGGAACCGTCTCGCTGCGGGCCAGCGCGGCGTAGGCGGGGGCGCCGAGCAGGTCGAGCAGCCCATCGGCGGTGAAGCCGGCGGCCAGCAGGGCGGTGCGGAGCTCGGCGGCGCGGTCGGGCGAGGGGAGGCTGGTGGTACTCACCCGCCCATTGTGGCTGCTGACTCCGACAATGCGTGTTCCGCGCGGCCGTGCAGCGCAGCGGGGGTGTGGCGGGGGCGGGGGCCGGCGGTGTGCCGGGCGGGGGCCCGGCGGGGGGTGGCCGGCGGCGGGCGACCCCGGCCCGGCGGCGACCCCGGCCCGGCGGCCCGCGGCGGCCAACACCGGCCAGGGTGCTCCCAGGACCGGTCGTCGGCCGGCGGCAGGGGCCGGGACGGGCGGCGAGGGGCAAGAGGAGGGCCGGGGGCCGCATCCGGCCCCGGCCGGCCGTGTCGACGTACGACGATCACACCGGGACCGGCCGCCACCGCACCGGCCCCGCGCAGCAGGCGCCGGCCGCTACTTCGCCGACGTCTGGACCTGGCAGCCCTTCTGGCCGTTCATCGCCTTGTCCAGGCCGCCCGACTTCAGCCCGTTCAGCGCGTCCTTGCCGCCCTGCGTCGCGGTCTCCAGACCACCGGCCACCTCGTTGAGGCCCGCGGCGAACTTCGTCTGGTCCTTGACGTCGAGGGAGTCCATCTTGACCTTGAGATCGGCGTAGCCCTTCGACGTCGACTCGAAGCCCTTCACCGCCGCGTTCTGGGTCGCCTCGCCGTTCTTCACGGGCGGAACCCCCGCGCTCGACACGGCGTTCCCCATCGACTTGTACGAGTCCGACATGACCTGGAACGCCGCCGAGTCGGTCTTCTGGACCTCCTCCGGCTTGCTGCTCTCCGTGGCCACCCGCTTGATGTCGGCGTTGGCGGCCTCGATCTTCTTGAGTTCGGGCTGCCAGGCGTCACAGACCTTCTTGGCCCATGCGTCGGCCTTCTTGTCGCCGTCGTCCCCGCCGCACCCGGACAGCACGAGCATCAGTACCGCACCGCCGGACACCGCGGTCGCAAACTTCTTGTTCACCGGATTGGTCCCTTCGAAGGCTCTCGGCCCGGAAGATACACGCCAGCCATCGGGTGACATGCAAAGGCGGACGGACGGCGCGTCAGTCCGCGCCGCCCGTCCGCCGTTCGGGCGTACCTTCGAGCCGGCCGTCCCAGGGCCCGGGAAAGGCCCCGAAAAGCCCGCTCAGAGCCCTGCCGGGCGCCGCTCAGAGCCCGGCCGACCCGGCTCAGAGCCCCGCCGGACCCCGCTGAGGGCCCGTCAGGACACCGTCGCCGCGTCGGCGGACGGCGTGGCCACCCGCTCCGCCGTGCCGCTGTCGCTGTCGTCGCCGACCGCGATGCCGCGCCGCTTCGAGATGTACACCGCGGCGACGATGACGACGATGGCGAGGGCCGCGACGATCGCCCGAACCGTCGCGCTGGTGTCCGCGCCGAAGCTGAACTGCACGACCGCCGGGGCGATCAGCAGCGCCACCAGGTTCATGACCTTGAGCAGCGGGTTGATGGCAGGGCCCGC
Organism: Streptomyces sp. NBC_00539; assembly: GCF_036346105.1. Classification (GTDB taxonomy): domain Bacteria; phylum Actinomycetota; class Actinomycetes; order Streptomycetales; family Streptomycetaceae; genus Streptomyces. The sequence goes on along the minus strand of NZ_CP107811.1, from coordinate 3,823,285 downwards.
GGTGTCCTTGAACGGGTCGCCGACGGTGTCGCCGATCACGGTCGCGGCGTGGGCCTCACTGCCCTTGCCGCCGTGGTGGCCGTCCTCCACCAGCTTCTTCGCGTTGTCCCACGCACCACCGGAGTTGGCGAGGAAGACGGCCATCAGCGTGCCCGTGCCGATGGCGCCCGCGAGGAACGAGCCGAGCGCGCCGACGCCGAGCGAGAACCCGACCGCGATCGGCGTGAGGACCGCGAGCAGCCCGGGCGTGGCGAGTTCGCGCAGCGCGTCCTTGGTGCAGATGTCGACGACACGCCCGTACTCGGGCTTCTCCGAGTAGTCCATGATCCCGGGGTGCTCGCGGAACTGCCGGCGCACCTCGTAGACGACGGCGCCCGCGGAACGGGAGACGGCGTTGATGGCCAGGCCCGAGAACAGGAACACGACGGCAGCGCCGAGGATCAGACCGACCAGGTTGTTGGGCTGGGCGATGTCGAGGCTGAGGTTCATCTCCCCGGCCTTGGCGCCGACCTCCTTCACGGCGGTCGCGATCGCGTCGTTGTACGAGCCGAACAGCGCGGCCGCCGCGAGCACCGCCGTCGCGATGGCGATGCCCTTGGTGATGGCCTTCGTGGTGTTGCCGACGGCGTCCAGGTCGGTGAGCACCTGCGCGCCCGCGCCCTGCACGTCGCCCGACATCTCGGCGATGCCCTGCGCATTGTCGGAGACCGGTCCGAAGGTGTCCATGGCGACGATGACGCCGACCGTGGTCAGCAGGCCCGTGCCGGCCAGGGCCACCGCGAAGAGCGCCAGCGTGATCGACGCGCCGCCGAGCAGGAACGCCCCGTAGACGCCGAGGCCGATGAGCAGCGCGGTGTAGACGGCGGATTCCAGGCCGACCGAGATGCCGGCGAGCACGACGGTGGCCGCACCGGTCAGGGAAGACTTGCCGATGTCCCGGACGGGACGCCGGTTGGTCTCGGTGAAGTAGCCGGTCAGCTGCTGGATCAGGGCCGCGAGGACGATGCCGATGGCGACGGCGACGACGGCCAGGATGCGCGGGTCACCGCTGTGGTTGGTGATCGCGGCGTTCTCGACGCCGACGAGCTCCTTGTAGGTGGCCGGCAGGTACGCGTAGACGGCGACCGCGACGAGCACCAGGGAGATCACCGCGGAGATGAAGAACCCGCGGTTGATGGCGGCCATTCCGCTGCGGTCGGACCGGCGCGGGGAGACCGCGAAGATGCCGATCATGGCGGTGACGACGCCGATGGCGGGGACGATCAGCGGGAAGGCCAGGCCCAGGTCGCCGAAGGCGGCCTTGCCGAGGATCAGGGCGGCCACGAGGGTGACGGCGTACGACTCGAAGAGGTCGGCCGCCATCCCGGCGCAGTCGCCGACGTTGTCGCCCACATTGTCGGCGATGGTCGCGGCATTACGCGGGTCGTCCTCCGGAATGCCCTGCTCGACCTTGCCGACCAGGTCGGCGCCCACGTCGGCGGCCTTGGTGAAGATGCCGCCGCCCACGCGCATGAACATCGCGATGAGGGCTGCGCCGAGGCCGAAGCCCTCCAGGACCTTGGGTGCGTCGGCGGCGTAGACGAGCACGACGCAGGAGGCGCCGAGCAGGCCGAGGCCGACGGTGAACATGCCGACCACGCCACCGGTGCGGAAGGCGATCCTCATCGCCTTGTGGGCCACCTCGGTGAGGTCCTTGGCGGGGCCGCCTTCGACGGGGGTCGCCTCGCGGGCGGCGGCGGCGACACGGACGTTGGCGCGAACGGCCAGGCGCATGCCGATGTAACCGGTGGCGGCCGAGAAGAGGGCGCCGACGAGGAAGAAGGCGGACCGGCCGGCCCGCTGGGACCAGTCGTCGGCGGGGAGCAGGAAGAGCAGGAAGAAAACGACGACGGCGAAGATGCCGAGCGTGCGCAGCTGCCGGCCGAGGTAGGCGTTGGCGCCTTCCTGAACGGCGGCGGCGATCTTCTTCATGCTGTCGGTGCCCTCGTCGGCGGCGAGCACCTGGCGGACCAGGATCTGCGCGACGACGAGTGCGGCGAGCGCGACCGCGGCGATCACCATGACGATGAGGCGATTGTCATCGGTGAGCACTGCGGCTGCCAGATCGGAGTTGCCGACCGGCGCGTTGGGGGTGAAGAGCCCCGTCATTCGTCCTCCTTGACGTGATGAGCTCAAGATGTGGACGGATTGTAAGGAGCGCGACCTGATCAAAACAGTGGGCGGCAAACGGAATTGGCCTGCTCTTGCTCCTCAGCAATAGATCGCGTCACTCCATTACCCTCGAAAGTAGTAATGGGGCAAAGGCATTGACGATTGATCATTGAGCCGGATATTCATGGCGGCGCCATCCGGAAAACGGAAAAGGCCCTGCTCAGCAGGGCCTTGATAAAGATCAGAAGATACGATGGCACGCGCACCCGGCACCACCCCGGCTGACCGGCATCCCCCGCCCCGGAGCCCGGCCCCCACCGGCACCACCCCACGACCCGGCACCCGGCGAGGCCGAGACCCGCGCCACGCCGGGCAGACCGGCCCGGCTGAGACGGGGTACGCGCAGGCCCGGCCCGCGGGCCGGAGGTGGGCGCGGGGCGGGGCCGGGGCAGGACGGAAAACGGCCCCACGCGGGGTCGGGGCCGACACGGGGCGGGGCGTACCTAAACGGCGCGGCGTGAAACGGCGTGGCGGAAAGGCGGCGGGGCGAGGCAGTACGACGCGGCGAGGCGGCGGCGCGAGGCAGCGCGACGTGGCGACGGCGCGAGGCAGCGCGACGTGGCGACGGCGCGAGGCGGCGGCGCCACGAGGCCAGGTGGTGACGAGCAGGGCGCGACCACGGCAGGGGCGCGGCTACGGCCGGCCTCGACCACGGCAGGGCACGACTGCTACGGCAGGGCCTCGACCCGCGCGACGGGCCAGGTCATCCGGATGGTCCCGCCCGCTTCGCCGCTGGTCACCTCGACGTCGTCGACGAGCCCGCTGATGACGGCCAGGCCCATCTCGTCCTCGCCCTCGATGTCGGGGTCCAGGACGGCTTCGATCCCCGGCACGGCCTCCACCGGACCGCCGGCCGGCCCGGGGACCTCGTCGCCGACCTCGATGGAGAACTGCTTCTCCTCCTCGGTCAGCACGACCCGGACGGGCGCGGTGAGCCCGTTGCTGCGGTGCAGCCCGACGGCACGCGAGCAGGCCTCGCCCACGGCGAGGCGGACCTCGTCGAGGACTGCTTCCTCCACGCCGGCCCTGCGCGCCACGGCTGCGGCGACCAAACGGGCCGTCCGGACGTGTTCGGGCTGGGCGCTGAAGCGGAGTTCAACGGTGGCCATGCGCGTCCCCCTCGGACTACGGGCGCCTCGACTGCGGGCGCCACGAACTACGGGCGCGGGCTCAGGCCCCGAGCGGGTGCCCGGGCGTGCCTTACAGGGGCCCGGACCGCCCATGGCCCGGTACCCCCGCCCGTCGTCGGCTCCCTGACGGCTGGTCGCCGCCAAGGAGCGTCAGTCGGTGGCGTTGACGGCGTCGTCCACAGTGGTGTGGATCGGGAACACCTTCGTCAGACCGGTGATACGGAAGATCTTGAGGATGCGCTCCTGGTTGCAGACCAGACGCAGCGAGCCCTCATGCGCGCGAACGCGCTTGAGGCCTCCCACGAGCACACCGAGGCCGGTGGAGTCGAGGAAGTCCACTCGCTCCATGTCGACAACCAAGTGGTAGCTGCCGTCGTTCACCAACTCCACCAACTGCTCGCGCAGCTTGGGCGCGGTATACACATCAATCTCGCCACCGACCTCTACGACCGTGCGGTCGCCGACAGTGCGAGTCGACAGGGACAGGTCCACGGATCCTCCAGCACCTTGCTATCGAGCGGCGCCCCCCAGGGGCCTCCCTACCCGAAGGTAGAGGAGGGATTGGCTGCCGCGATGGCATTCAATCACTTACCGGCAGGCGCGCACGACGCCTTGGGACCATTGTCCCGCACGCCAGTGACACACTCGGTTCCAATGGCCAACACTCACGGTCCCGGTCGGCCCACGGCACACGCGGACACACGACCCACCCCCGGCACGGTCCTGGACCGGCTGGCAGCGGGGCCATCCCGGGCTGCGCGCATCACCCATACGGAGCACTTGCCCCCTCGGGCGGGTCGTCATGCGGTCTGGCCGGACCGTATTCGATCAGATGTCGTAGCGGCCATCGCCGCGGCGGGGATCGACCATCCGTGGGCCCACCAGGCCGAAGCCGCCGAGCACGCCCTGGACGGCACCTCCGTCGTCGTCGCCACCGGCACCGCCTCCGGCAAGTCGCTGGCCTACCTGGCGCCCGTCCTGTCCGCCCTCGCGGACGGCGCGCAGGCACCCAACGGGCGCGGGGCGACCGCCCTCTACCTCTCTCCGACCAAGGCCCTGGCGGCCGACCAGCGGCGGGCCGTCCGGGAGCTCGCCGCGCCGCTGGGCAACGCGATCCGGCCCGCCGTCTACGACGGGGACACGCCGGTCGAGGAACGCGAATGGGTCCGCCAGTACGCGAACTACGTGCTGACCAACCCCGACATGCTCCACCGGGGCATCCTCCCCGGCCACCCGCGCTGGTCCTCGTTCCTCAAGGCGCTGCGCTACGTCGTGATCGACGAGTGCCACACCTACCGGGGCGTGTTCGGGTCACACGTGGCGCAGGTGCTGCGGCGGCTGCGGCGGCTGTGCGCCCGCTACGGCTCCGAGCCCGTCTTCCTGCTGGCTTCCGCCACCGCCAGCGACCCGGCGGCCGCGGCGTCCAGGCTGACCGGTCTGGCGGTCACCGAGGTCGCCGACGACGCCTCGCCGCGCGGCGAGGTGGTCTTCGCCCTCTGGGAACCCCCGCTGACCGACCTCAAGGGGGAGAAGGGCGCCCCCGTCCGCCGCACCGCGACCGCCGAGACCGCCGACCTGCTGACCGACCTGGTGGTCCAGGGGGTCCGTACGGTCGCCTTCGTCCGCTCCCGGCGCGGCGCCGAGCTGATCTCGGTGATCGCCCAGGAAAGGCTGGCGGCGGTGGACCGTTCGCTGCCCGGGCGCGTCGCCGCGTACCGGGGCGGTTACCTGCCCGAGGAGCGGCGCGCCCTGGAGCGGGCGCTGCACTCCGGGGAGCTGCTGGGGCTCGCCGCGACCACCGCGCTGGAACTGGGCGTGGACGTGTCCGGCCTGGACGCCGTTCTGATCACCGGCTACCCGGGCACCCGGGCGTCCCTGTGGCAGCAGGCGGGGCGGGCCGGACGCTCGGGGCAGGGGGCGCTGGCCGTCCTGGTCGCCCGGGACGACCCGCTGGACACCTACCTGGTCCACCACCCCGAGGCACTGTTCCGGCGGCCGGTGGAGGCCACCGTCCTGGACCCCGACAACCCGTACGTCCTGGCCCCCCACCTGTGCGCGGCCGCCGCGGAGCTCCCGCTGACGGAGGCCGACCTGACCATGTTCGGTCCGACGGCCGGGGAGCTGCTCCCCCAGCTGGAGGCGGCGAAACTGCTCCGGCGCCGGGCCACGGCCTGGCACTGGACCCGGCGGGAGCGCGCCGCGGACCTGACCGACATCAGGGGCGGCGGCGGGCGCCCCGTGCAGATCGTGGAGGCCGCGACGGGCCGGCTGCTCGGTACGGTCGACGAGTCGGCCTCGCACACCGCCGTCCACGACGGGGCCGTCCACCTCCACCAGGGCCGCACCTACCTGGTGAAGCACCTGGACCTGGAGGATTCCGTGGCCCTGGTGGAGGAGGCCAACCCGCCGTTCTCCACGACCGCCCGGGACACCACCTCCATCTCTGTGCTGGAGACCGAGCACGAGATCCCGTGGGGGCCCGCACGGCTCTGTTTCGGCTCGGTCGAGGTGACCAACCAGGTCGTCTCCTACCTGCGGCGCAGGCTGCTCTCCGGTGAGGTGCTCGGGGAGGCCAAGCTGGACCTGCCGCCGCGCACGCTGCGCACCCGGGCCGTGTGGTGGACGGTGACCGAGGACCAGCTGGACGAGGCCCGGATCATCCCGGAGATCCTCGGCGGCGCCCTGCACGCCGCCGAGCACGCCTCCATCGGGCTGCTCCCGCTGTTCGCCACCTGCGACCGCTGGGACATCGGCGGAGTCTCCGTCCCGCTGCACCCGGACACCCTGCTGCCGACGGTGTTCGTCTACGACGGCCACCCCGGCGGCGCCGGCTTCGCGGAACGGGCCTTCCACACGGCCCGTGCCTGGCTGACGGCGACCCGCGACGCCATCGCCGCCTGCGAATGCGCGGCCGGCTGCCCCTCCTGCATCCAGTCCCCCAAGTGCGGCAACGGCAACGACCCCCTCCACAAACGCGGCGCGATCCGCCTCCTCACCCGCCTCCTCGCCCAAGCACCACCCACCCCCTGACCCCGCCGTACCGCAGGCGGCGGGACCGGGCCGCCCGTCCCCTGCCGACCGGATGCCGCCCGACACGAGCCGGCCGCCACACCCCTGGCCCCCGGCGGCCACCACCCGGGTAACCACGCGGATCACGGCCGGGGTCCGGCCGCGGACCTGGGCCCGGACGCCGCCGGTCGGGCCAGCGACAGGGGACCACGGGTCGGCCGCCTCCGCGGCGGGGCCAGGCGGCCTCCGGCGGGGGGACGGGCAGCAGGGTAGGCAGCAGCCGTCCCGCGGCGGGGCCAGACGGCCTCCGGCGGAGGGACGGGCAGCAGGGCAGGCAACAGCGTCAGGCGGCTTCCAGGGACACAGGGGGGGGTCGGGTAGGCAGCAGCCGTCAGGCGGCCTCCGGCGGGGGCACAGGGGGGCCGGCGCGGGCGGTGGACGACGGGGTGAAGGGGCCCGTGGGGACGCGGGCCGTCACGTCGGCCACCTCGCCCAGCAGGCGGCACTCCGTCAGCGCCGCTCCCTGCGCCCGGGCCACCCTGACGGCCCTGCCGCACGCGGCCTCGGGACCGTGCGCCCAAGCCGTCGCCGCCGCCAGGGACGCGAGATCCGCAGCGGCCGCCGCACGGTGGCGGGCCACCACCACCTGGCCCAGCAGGAGCACACCCCCGAACACCGCCCCCAGCACGGTCGTCACCACCGCGGCCCACACCGTGGCGGAGCCCCGGTCCCGGCTCATGGCGGCGGCCCCACACTGTCCTCCGCCAGGGCCACGGCCTGCGCACCCAGCCGGACCGGCAGCCCGGCCGGCCCCGGAGCGGGCGCCGACACCCGGACCCGCCACAGGTCGCCCGACCGCTCCAGCCCCACCTCCGCCCCCGGCGGGGCGGCCGCCTTGGCCGCCGCCACCGCCACCTCCGCCGGCTCCGACCGGCCCGCGGCCCTCGCCCCGGCCCGCGCCGCGTCCACGCACCGGATCTGCGCGGCCGCCGCCATCAGCGCCCACACCAGCAGCGCCGCGAACAGCACCAGCGCCGGGATCACCAGCGCGGCCTCCGCCGTCACGTACCCGCGGTCGCCGATTCCCCGCCGGCCGTTCTCAGAACGGCACATCGAGAGCCTTCCCGATGGTCGACTGCAGCGCCGTCGAGACCACGTCACTCGTCACCACCTTGTACAGAACGGCGGCGAACGCACACGCCGCGATGGTGCCCATGGCGTATTCGGAAGTCGACATCCCGGCATCGCGTCCGCGACCGCTCAGCGCCGCCCGGGCACGAATCCAGATGATCTTCATGACTGCCTCCTGTTGATTATGTTCTTGATCTGTTTTCAGCTGGTGATCTCAACGGCCCGAAAGAAGACCGGAAGCCATACCGATCACCACAGGCGCCACTCCCATTGCAAGAAATGCGGGGAGGAAACACAGGCCCACCGGTGCGGTGATGAGTACCGCCGCCCGCTGCGCCCTGGCAGTGGCGTGCCGGACCCGGTCCGCCCGCAGGGCCGCCGCCAGGCGGGAGACCGGCTCCGCGGCCGGCGCCCCCGTACGGGCGGCCCGCTCCAGGCACTCCGCCAGAGCGCGGGCACCCGGTATCTCGGCCAACCTGCCCCACGCCGCCCCGGGTTCGCCGCCGAGCCGCAGCTCCGCCCCGGCCAACGCCAGCCGCTCACCGACCGGGCCGCCCAGCGATTCACCCACCACCTCGGCCGCTTCCACCGGACCGGCCCCCGCCGCCAGACACGCGGCCAGGAGGTCGGCCGCGAACGGCAACTGCCGTTCCGCCTCAGCCGGATCCACCCCGGCCTCCGGGCGGCGACGCCGGAGCATCCGCCGCACACCGAACGCGGCCCCGCAGCCCAGCAGCAGCCCCGTCACCCCGCCGAGGAGCACCCAGCACGCCACCACCGCTCCGGCCGGCCCGGCCCACGCCACCGCAAGCGCGCGTATCCGTACGCCCCGCGCCGGCCTCGGCCGGGCGGCCCGCACCGTCGACAGAGCCGCGATCCTCCGGCGGGCCGCCCGCTCCCGCACCCGCGCCGCCACCACCGAGGCCAGGCACAGCACGGCCCCCGCGAGGCAGACCGCCACACCCAGCCGGTGAACCACCGAGCCGCCCATCACCGCTCCCCCATCCGTACGATCCGCCGGCACCACAGCAGTCCCAGCGCCTCCAACACCCCGCCGGCCAGGAGGCAGCCCCACCCCATCGGGGTGTGCAGGAGCACCCGCAGCGGATCCGCGCCGAGCGCCGTCCCCATCAGCAGCCCCACCAGGGGCAGCAACGCGAGCACCACCGCGGTCGATCTGGCGCCCGCCAACTGGGCCCGCAACGACTCGTGCCGGTCCCGCTCCGCCCGCAACGCCCCTTCCAGCCGCTCCAGTCCGGCGGCCAACCCCGCGCCACCGTCCACGGAAACCCGCCAGCAGGCCGCCATCCCGGCCAGGCCCTCGGACCCCGGCTCCCGCGCCCCCTCCCGCAGCGCCGCCGCCACATCGCCGCCGAACGCCGCGGCTGCCAGCACCCCGGACTCCGCCGGACCGGGCCGGCCCTGCCCGGCGGCCGTCCGCCGGATCGCCGCCGTCAGCGCCTGGCCGGGCTGCGCGCCCGCCCTCAGCTCCCCCACGGCCGCCCCGCACAGCGCCACCACCTCGGCTGCCCGCCCGGCCCGGGCCCGTTCCCGCTCCCGGACCCGCAGCCACCTCCGCACCAGCGGCACGGAGACCGCCCCGAGCGCCAGGGGGATCACCGATCCCCCGATCAGCGCGACCAGCAGGCCCGCCCTGAGACCGGCCCACTCCCGCCACCGCGCGGCCCGAATCCGTACCGCGATCACCAGCCGCGCCCAGCTCACGGGACCGCCCGGCACCACCGGCGCGCCCCCGCCCAGCACAAGCCGGGCCCGTCGCGACACCTGGTCGCCCCCGGCCAGCAGCCACGCCGCGGCCCCGGCACACAACACCCCGGCGAACACGGGAACCGATCCCACGGAGCCCACCGCCCCCACCCCGGCGCTCACCCGGCACCGCCCAACAGCGGGCCGAGCCGGTCCCAGCCGGACTCCCGTACGAAGCCCCGCGCGCCCCAGCGCAGCGCGGGCACCGTGACCACCAGGCCGGCCGGATCCCGCTCCAGGACATGCACCTCGGCAACCCGCCGACGGCCCGACCGGTCCCGGACCAGGTGCACCACGAGAGCCAGTGCGGCCGCCAACTGGCTGTGCAGTGCCGCCCGGTCGAGCCCGGCCGCCGTCCCGAGGGCCTCCAACCGGGCCGGTACGTGCGCCGCGGCATTGGCGTGCACGGTGCCGCAGCCGCCTTCGTGCCCGGTGTTCAGCGCGGCCAGCAGGTCCGCCACCTCCGCGCCCCGGACCTCGCCGACCACCAGCCGGTCGGGACGCATCCGCAGCGCCTGCCGGACCAGGTCGGCGAGGGTGACCAGCCCCGCCCCCTCCTGGTTGGCGGGCCGGGTTTCCAGCCGCACCACATGCGGATGGTCGGGGCGCAGCTCGGCCGAGTCCTCGGCGAGCACGATCCGCTCACCCGGGCCGACCAGCCCTAGCAGGGCACTGAGCAGGGTGGTCTTGCCCGTCCCGGTCCCACCGGAGACGAGGAACGACAGCCGCGCCTCGACCATCGCCGCCAGCAGCGTCTGCCCGCCCGGCGGCAGCGTGCCCGCGGCCACCAGCTCGTCCAGGGTGAACGCCTTGGGCCGCACCACCCGCAGCGACAGGCACGCCGACCCCACCGCCACCGGTGGCAGCACGGCATGCAGCCGGGTGCCGTCCGGCATCCGGGCGTCCACCCAGGGCCGGGCATCGTCCAGGCGTCGTCCCGCGACCGCCGCCAGCCGTTGGGCGAGCCGGCGCACCGCCTCGGCGTCGGCGAAGGTCACCCCGGTCAGCTCCAGCCCGCCACCCCGGTCCACCCACACCCGGTCCGGGGCCGCCACCAGCACATCGGTGACCTCCGGGTCGGCGAGCAGCATCTCCAGCGGGCCCGCGCCGACCAACTCCGACCGCAACTCGGCTGCCGCGCCCAGCACTTCCGCATCTCCGAGCAGCCGGCCCTGCGCCCGGAGGGCGGCGGCCACCCTGGCCGGGGTCGGTTCCGCCCCGCTCTCGGCGAGCCGCTGCCGCACCGCGTCCAGCAGTACCGCGCTCATGCCGGCACCCCCTGGGCGGAGCCGAGCGCCCGCTGCCAGAAGCCGTCGCAGAACCGGGCGAGCGCGCTACGCCCCCGCGCCCCCGGCGGTTCCCCCTCGGCCACCCGCCCCGGAAGCCCCACCTCCACCGGCACCACCCCGGCCAACGGCGCCCCCAGCAGGTCCGCGACCGCTTCGGCGTCGAGCCCGTCAGGGCAGCGCCCCCGTACGACGACGCGGACATCCCGGGCCACCATCCGTACCCCGGCGGCCACCCGCCCCGCGGCGGCCACGGCCCGCAGCTCGCCCGGCACCACCATCAGCACCAGGTCCAGCTGGGCCAGCACCTCGGCGACGGCTTCGTCCACCCGCCGGGGCAGGTCGACCACCACCACCCCGCCCCGGCGGCGAGCAGCGGCAACCACCGACCGCATCGCGGCGGGCGGCACCACGACCCGGTCCCCGCGATCCCAGCTCAGCACCCTGAGCGCGTGCAACTCGGGCAGTGATTCCTCCAGCGCCCCCGCACCGACCCGGCCGCGCGAGCCGGCGAAATCCGGCCAGCGCAGCCCTTCGGCGCCCTCGCCGCCGAGCAGCACGTCCATGCCCCCGCCGAGCGGGTCACCGTCGATGAGGATGGTCCGCTCCCCCGCCCTGGCGGCCCGTACGGCGAGGGCGCAGGCCAAGGTGGACGCCCCGGCCCCGCCGCTGCCGCCGATCACCCCCACGGCGAGGGCGGGCCGACCGGCCCCTTCGACCACATCGGCGATGCGGTCGACGAGCCTGCTCTCGGCGTCGGGCAGCCGCAGCACCTCCTCGGCGCCGATCTCCACCGCCCGCTGCCACACCCCGGGGTCGTCCAGATCGCGACCGACGAGGAAGACGCCGTCCCGGCGCGGCGCTCCACGGACCCGTCGGGCGGCGTCGTCCCCGACCAGGACGAGGGGAGCGGATTCCCAGCCGGTACCGCCGCGGGACCGGCCCACGGCCTCGGCACCATCGGGCGCGCTGTTGACGCCACTTGCGCCCACGCCGCCCCCGCCACTCCTGGCACTCACGCCACTGGGGAGCCTTCCGGCCCCACTGGCACCCGCATCACCGAACCCTCCGATTTGCTCGGGCACCGTGTGGTGCACATGCGGCTCGGCGCCCGCCGCGGCGCACAGGCGCAGCAGGTCGTCGAGCAGCAAGGGATCCTCGGTGATGATCAGCGGGCGTCCGCCACCGGGCACGGCGCCGACCGTCCGGTTCGGCACCCCGGCCCCACCCGACACCGCGAACTCCGGAACAACACACGACTTCGATCCAGCCACGATCTCCGCCCCCTTCTCGCTGCAAATCCATGAACCGCGGACTTCGCGGCTGGAATCACGGTGCAGCGATCAGGAAAAAGAAGTGGATCTTGCTCGATATCTGTGGACAAGAACGTGGTTGTGGATATCTCCGCCACCCCATCGGGTGAGTTCACAGCGCTCCGGAACAACTACGCAGAGTCACGAGTTCGGAGTGGTGAGGGCCTTCGCCACGTGGGCCCGCCGAAGGGAAGGGGCCTGGAAGATGTTCCTCGAGAGCCGAAGGCAAGGGGCGCGAACCGCGTCCGGACATGCGACGACCCCCGCCGGGGGGGAGAGCGGGGGTCGTCCCCACGGTCCGACTCGGGGGGGGAGGAGCCAGACCGGGTTAGCACGGTCGCGAACGATCCGTGACTTCCATGGTGTACCCGAGAGCCCTCTCAGGCAAACCCACGCGCCACACCTTACGCCGAATGGTGGGCGCATATGCTCGGGGCGTGGAAAATCAGCCCTTGCCGCACTCCTCGCCTCGGACCGCCGCCTTCTTCGACCTGGACAAGACGGTCATTGCGAAGTCAAGCACCCTGACGTTCAGCAAGTCGTTCTACCGGGGTGGCCTCATCAACCGGCGGGCCGTCCTGCGCACCGCATACACCCAGTTCATCTTCCTGGCCGGCGGCGCCGACCACGACCAGATGGAACGGATGCGGGAGTACCTGTCCGCCCTCTGCAAGGGGTGGAATGTCCAGCAGGTGCGCGAGATCGTCGCCGAAGCCCTGCACGACCTCATCGACCCGATCATCTACGACGAGGCCGCATCACTGATCGAAGCCCACCACACCGCCGGACGTGACGTGGTGATCGTGTCCACCTCGGGTGCCGAAGTGGTCGAGCCCATCGGGGAGATGCTCGGTGCGGACCGCGTCGTGGCCACCCGCATGGTCGTCGGCGAGGACGGCTGCTTCACCGGGGAGATCGACTACTACGCCTACGGCCCGACGAAGGCCGAGGCGGTACGCGAGCTCGCGGAGTCCGAGGGATACGACCTCGCGCGGTGCTACGCCTACAGCGACTCGATCACCGACGTGCCGATGCTGGAGGCGGTAGGGCACCCGCACGTGGTGAACCCCGACCGGGCGCTGCGGCGCGAGGCGGTGGCGCGGGAGTGGCCGGTGCTGGTGTTCAACCGGCCGGTGCGGCTGAAGCAGCGGGTGCCGGGGCTGTCCATGACTGCGCGACCGGCGTGGGTGGCCGCGGCGGCCGTGGGCGCGGCTGCGGCCACGGCAGGCCTCGTCTGGTACGCCAGCCGTCGCCGCGCCGGCGCCGTGGCCGCCTGAGAACGGCCTGATCCCGCCCGAACCGGCGCGCACCCCACCCCGCCGGTTCGGCTCGCCGGATCACCGGCGTACGGTTCGGTTGCTTCGCTGCGGGGCCACCGGATTACGCGAGCGCCGGATCCGGGCGTCCGGCGGCCGGCGGCCGGGGACCGGCAGCGCTCCACGTTAGGGCGGCACGGCCTGCAATGGCCCGATTTAGGCGTCCGATATATCCCGAATAGCCGAGAAAGGTAAAGAAGTGAGACCAGGGGTTTCGCTCGTCTCGGAAGCGGAGTACAAAGGAGTCAACGGCCCGCGAGACCAAAGAACATCCGAGAGGATCATCTTTAAAACGCAGTAAGGCCCACGGACCGATGCAGGAACGCCGAGCACCCACGCGACGTCGACCCGTCGATTACGGGCCAGCCGCACCAGGCCAAGGGCAAAGTACCCGGCTTGATGGGCAACATCGAGGACGCTTGGTAACCCGGCGGGAATGCCAGCGGCGACACCAAAGCAGGACGGTGTCGCCGCAACCCTGTCCGGGACGCCCTCGCGCCCCTGCCGGCGTCGCCCGCGGCAGGCTCCCAGGGCAGGCGCCCAGAGCAGACGCCCGGCCAGGCGCCCGGAGCAGAACCCCGGCCGTCAGGCCGCGCCGCGCTGGAGCGCCTCGCAGACCGCCGTCGACTCACGCACTCCCAGTTCGACCGCCCGCCCGCAGTGCGCGATCCAGGCCGCCATCCCGTCGGGGGTGCCCGAGACGTAGCCCTCGAAGGCCGCCACGTACGCCTCCGAGCCCTGTTCCGCATGGCCCACCTCGGCCGGGCAAATCGCCTTCGGGTCGAGGCCGCTGTTGATCAGCACGATCCGCTCGGCCGCCCGCGCGACGAGGCCGTTGTACGAGCCGAAGGGACGCAGGGCCAGCAGCTCGCCGTGCACCACCGCCGCCGTGATCAGTGCCGGAGCGGAGCCCCCCGCGATGACCAGCCGGGACAGGCCGTCCAGTCGTCCGGCGACCTCCTCCGCGCTGGGCAGCGGGGCTTCGATCAGCGGCTCGTCCACGGGCTCGCCCGCCAGCCGCGGCCGCCCCACCGTGTCGCCCCCGTTCGCGCCCCCGCCCCCGCCCCCGCGCGCGACGGAGTCGGCTCCCGTCGTCAGGGTGGAACCCGAGGCCACCAGATGCAGGCGCGCCAGGACCCGTAGCGGCGACTGGCGCCAGATGCTCAGCAGCTGACCGGCCTCGGCCGTCAGCCGCAGGGCCGCGCCCACCGTGCGCGCCTCCGCCTCCGTGCCGAAGTCGGTCCGGCGGCGCACCTCCTCCAGCGCCCAGTCGGCCCCGGACAGCGCCGCACTGGCCCTGGCTCCGCGCAGGGCGGCTTCCGAGGTGATCTCGCCGCCGCGCCGGCGCATCACCCGGTGCCCGTAGACCCGGTCCACGGCCTTGCGTACGGAATCCACGGAATCGGCGACACCCGGCAGCCCGGCCAGTGGGGCCAGCGGGTCAGCAGCGCTACTCATAAGTAAGGAGCCTACGCACTGCGCCCCCATAGCACCGACCCCTCCTTGGAGTGGTCTTCTTCACTCACCTAGACCACGGAAAGCAACCGATCCACTACGCTTGGTGAACATGAAGATCGCTTTCGTGGGAAAGGGCGGCAGCGGCAAGACCACGCTGTCCTCCCTCTTCATCCGCCACCTCGCCGCCAATGAAGCCCCCGTCGTCGCGGTGGACGCCGACATCAACCAACACCTCGGCGTCGCGCTCGGGCTGAGCGAGGACGAGGCCGCCGCGCTGCCCGCCATGGGCGCCCAGCTACCGATGATCAAGGACTACCTGCGCGGGTCCAACCCGCGCATCGCGTCCGCCGACACCATGATCAAGACGACCCCGCCCGGAACCGGCTCACGACTGCTGCGGGTCACCGAGGACAACCCGGTGTACGACGCCTGCGCGCGCCCGGTGCTGCTGGACGGAGAGCCCGTACGGCTGATGGCCACGGGCCCGTTCACCGAGGCCGATCTCGGCGTGGCCTGCTACCACTCCAAGGTCGGCGCGGTCGAACTGTGCCTGAACCACCTGGTGGACGGCCCCGACGAGTACGTCGTCGTCGACATGACCGCCGGCTCGGACTCCTTCGCCTCGGGCATGTTCACCCGCTTCGACATGACCTTCCTGGTGGCCGAGCCGACCCGCAAGGGCGTTTCCGTCTACCGCCAGTACAAGGAGTACGCCCGGGACTACGGGGTCGCCCTCAGGGTGATCGGCAACAAGGTGCAGGGCCCCGAGGACATCGAGTTCCTCCGGGACGAGGTGGGCGAGGACCTGCTGGTCACCTTCGGGCACTCGGACTGGGTCCGGTCGCTGGAGAAGGGCCGGCCCGCCTCGTTCGAGCTGCTGGAAGCGAGCAACCGGCTCGCGCTACAGGTACTCCAGGACGCGGCCGAGGACTCGTACGCCGAGCGCGACTGGGCCCGGTACACCCAGCAGATGGTCCACTTCCACCTGAAGAACGCCGAGAGCTGGGGCAACGCCAAGACCGGGGTCGACCTCGCCGAACAGGTCGACCCCGGCTTCGTCCTCGACGAGGCGCGCCCCGCCGGATCGCAGGGGCTGGTCAGCCCTCGTCCGAACCGGACTCGGCCGGCTCCCCAGCCGGCTTGACCTGGGCCGGGGCGGCCGGCTTGGCCGGCGGCCCCGCCGTCAGGAGCTTCGTCCAGCCTTCCTTGGGCGCCTCACCCACGTCGAGGGTGCGCATCCACTCCAGGACCTTGGGGTCCTGGGCGTCCAGCCAGTCGGCCAGCTCGCGGAACGGTACGCAGCGGACCTCCTTCTGCGTGCAGATCGACTTGATGGACTCCTCGACGGCCTTCATGTAGGTGCCGCCGTTCCAGGACTCGAAGTGGTTGCCGATGATCAGCGGTGCGCGGTTGCCCTGGTAGACGCGGTCGAAGGCCTTCTGGAGGCCGTCGCGCATCTGCTCGCCCCAGTACGCGTGCTGCGAGGGGTCGCCCTGCGTGGTCGTCCCGGACTGGTTGACCATGTAGTTGTAGTCCATGCTCAGGGTTTCGAACGCCCGGCCCGGCATGGGCACCAGTTGGAGCGGGATGTCCCACAGGCCGTCCGTCTTCTTCGGCCAGATCTGCTTGCTGATGCCGCTGGAGTCGTACCGGAAGCCCATGTCCTTCGCCGCCAGCATGAAGTTCTTCTGGCCTTCGAGGCAGGGAGTGCGGGCGCCGATGAGTTCCTTGTCGTAGTCGAAGGGGAGCGCCTCCATGCCCTTGAGCTCGGGCGAGTTGGTCTTCCAGTTCTTGACGAAGGCCTTCGCCTGGTTGATCTCGCTCTTCCACTCCTCGACGGACCAGGTGCCCACGCCGCCGTCGGGGCCGCAGAAGTGGCCGTTGAAGTGGGTGCCGATCTCGTTGCCCTCCAACCAGGCCGCGCGGACCTGGGTGGCGGTGTCCTTGATGCCCTGCGGGTCACCGAAGCCGATGTCGGAGCGGCCCGGGGAGTGCTGCGGGGCGGTGTAGAGGGAACGCTTCTCCTCTGGCAGCAGGTACAGGGCGCTGAGGAAATAGGTCATCCGCGCGTTGTACTCCTTGCCCACTTCACGGAAGTGGGAGAAGAGCTTCTGGCTGTCCTCGCCGGCGCCGTCCCAGGAGAAGACGACGAACTGCGGGGGCTTTTCACCGGGCTTGAGCTTCTGGGGCTGCTGTACGTTCGGCTGCCGGCCGGTGTACGCGGTCGAGCCGTCGCCGATGAGCCGGTTGACGCTGCCGGGGGCCGCCTCCGGCACGGCACCCTTCTTGGCGTTCGGACCCCCGAGAGCAGGGGGTTTGGCGCGTTCCGAGCTTCCGCACCCGGCGGCGCACAGGACCAGGGCCGTGGCGACCAGGCCGCCGGCGATCTTCTTCGTAGCGGCGATCATCCGCACACCTCTCCCTCACAGTTCCCTCGCGGGACTTCCGGGCGGCACCGTCCCACGCGGTCTGCTTTGAAGATGATGCGACAAGCCGTACAAAATGCTTAATCACTCCTGAGGGGTAATTGCTAAGCCATTTGCCCCCATTCCCTCCCCTCGTTCTTTACTCTCCATTACCATCCATTTACCGAGTGTTGACTCCCGCCGCTTCATCCCTCCTCAGAGGAGACGGGAACCCATGACAGCCACTTCCGCCACCGACCCATCAGCCGCCAACTCCTCAGCCACCGGCCACCGGTTCCGCACACTGTGGCCGGGCAGTCGCCCAAGCCGTCAGCCGGGTAAGGGCCTGCCCGCAGGCCTGTCCGCCGATCTCTCCGCCTCCGTCGCCGTCTTCCTGATCGCCCTGCCCCTGTCCCTCGGCATCGCGCTGGCCACCGGCGCACCGCTCCAGGCCGGTCTGGTGGCCGCGGCGGTCGGCGGGATCGTGGCCGGGCGGCTCGGCGGCGCACCGCTCCTGGTGAGCGGGGCGGCCACGGGACTCACCGTGGTCACCGCCGAGTTGATCCAGCGCTACGGGTGGCGCACCACGTGCGCCATCACCGTGCTCGCCGGCTGCTGCCAGCTCGGGCTCGCGTTCCTGCGCACCGCCCGGTCGGCGCTCATGGTGAGCCCGGCCATCGTGCACGGCATGCTCGCGGGCATCGGGGTGACCATCGCGCTGGCCCAGCTGCACATCGTGCTCGGAGGCACCCCGCAGAGCTCCGCCCTCGCCAATGTCCGGGGTCTGCCGGCCCAGTTGGCCGACCTGTATCCCGCCGCGGTCGGCATCAGCGTGCTGACGCTGGTCGTGCTGCTCGGCTGGCCACGACTGCCCGGGCGGGCCGGGCGGGCCCTGCGCAAGGTGCCCGCCGCACTCGCCGCCGTCGCGACCGCCACCGTCTTCGCGACCGCGGCCGGGCTGCACCTGCCCCGGGTGGACCTGCCGTCCTGGCGCAGCCATGCGCTGCCCGAGCTGCCCGAGGGGCCGGTGCTCGGGATCGTCGCCGCCGTGCTGACGGTCACGCTGGTCGGCAGTGTGGAGTCCCTGCTGTCCGCCGTCGCCACCGACAAGCTGACCGCCTCCGCCCGGACGAGGGGCAGCCGCCCGCCGCGCGCCGATCTCAACCGGGAGCTGTGCGGGCAGGGCGCGGCGAACGTCCTCTCTGGAGCCCTGGGCGGGCTGCCCGTGGCGGGCGGGGCGGTACGCAGCGCGGCGAACGTCCGGGCCGGGGCGGTCAGCCGCCGGGCGTCGATGCTGCACGGTCTGTGGATCATGCTCGCCGCCGGGCTGCTCGTCCCGGTCCTCGACCTGATCCCGCTCGCCTCGCTCGCCGCGCTGGTGATGGTGGTGGGGGTGCAGATGGTGAGCGCGACGCATGTGCGCACCGTCACCCGGCACCGCGAGATCCTGGTCTACGTGACGACGATCGCGGCCGTGGTCCTGGGCGGTGTCCTGGAGGGTGTCGCCGTCGGCATCGCGGTGGCCGTGGCGCTCGCCCTGCACCGGCTCGCCCGGACCCGGATCACGCTCGAAGAGCTGGAGGGCGTCCACCGGGTGTGGGCGCGGGGGCAGTTGACCTTCCTCGCCGTCCCGCGACTGAGCCGAGTGCTGAACCAGATTCCGCACGACGCGCAGGCGGTGATCGAGCTCGACGGCTCGTTCATGGACCACGCCGCCTTCGAGACGCTCCAGGACTGGAAGGACGCGCACGTCGCACACGGTGGTTCGGTCGAGGTGACGGGCCGCACCGGGCCCCGGCCCGTCGAGAGCGGCCGGCCCGGAGGCGGTGAGCCGGCCGGACCGGGAGGAGATCTGCGCGGGGCGCACCACTGCTGCCGCCCCTGGACGCCTTGGAAGAACCACTGCGACCACCGCCCCGCCGGGCGCGAGGAGGACCGTACGCCGCCCAGGCCGGCGGGCGCGACCGCAGTGAGCGAGTCCCGCAGGCGCGGAGCCGGACAACTGGCCAGCGGAATCAGCGCCTTCCAGCGGGACACCGCACCGCACGTGCGGGACGAGCTGGCCCGGCTCGCCCGCGAGGGGCAGCAGCCGTCCCAGCTGTTCCTCACCTGCGCCGATTCCCGGCTGGTGACCAGCATGATCACGGCCAGCGGGCCGGGTGACCTCTTCACCGTCCGCAACGTCGGCAATCTGGTTCCGCTGCCGGGTGCGGAGGCCGCGGACGATTCGGTCGCGGCGGCGATCGAGTACGCCGTGGACGTGCTCAAGGTGGACAGCATCACCGTGTGCGGGCACTCGGGCTGTGGCGCGATGCAGGCGCTGCTGAACTCGAACCCGGGAGCGCCGATGACCCCGCTGCGGCGCTGGCTGCGGCACGGTCTGCCCAGCCTGGAGCGGATGACGAGCCGGCACCACCCCTGGGCCCGGATCGCGGGCCGGCTGCCGGCGGACGCCGTGGAGCAGCTGTGCCTGACCAATGTCGTCCAGCAGCTGGAGCACCTGCGGGCGCACGAATCGGTGGCGAGACGGCTGGCCGAGGGCACGCTGGAGCTGCACGGGATGTACTTCCACGTGGGCGAGGCCCAGGCGTACCTGCTCTCCGGGGGTGACGACTTCTTCGACTGCCGGGTCTTCGACAGCGTCGGCGGCCACGCCTGACCGCGCGGCAGGGCCCGGACCCGGTCCGCCCCGCCCGGGTCCGGCACCGTCAGTCCCGCCGCGCCGGCCCCGCCGCGCCGGCCCCGCACCGCCGGCCCGCACCGTAGGGAATCGGCCACGCCAAGGCCCGCGGTGCCCGCGAACGGATAACCTCCCGTATCCGTGCCACTGCGTGGCCCCTTCCCGCACTGCGCCGCACTGCACCGCACCGCACCATGCCGTGCGGCGCTGCGCACCGCAGCGGGAAGGGGTCATCGGCATGGGCTCAGCCGTGCTATAGGTCTAAACCAATTTTCGGCTACCCCTTGTCACCTGGGCCGCTGACTGATGAGCTATGCCCGGGGACACAACGGACACCCTGGGAAAGGGAGATGTCGTGAGCAATGAAAGCCTGGCCAACCTGTTGAAGGAGGAGCGCCGATTCGCTCCCCCTGCCGACCTGGCCGCCGCTGCCAACGTGACAGGGGCTGCGTACGCACAGGCCGAGGCGGACCGGCTGGGCTTCTGGGCCGAGCAGGCCCGGCGGCTGACCTGGGCCACCGAACCGACGCAGACGCTCGACTGGACCAACCCGCCCTTCGCGAAGTGGTTCGCGGACGGCAAGCTGAACGTCGCGTACAACTGCGTCGACCGGCACGTCGAGGCCGGCAACGGCGACCGCGTCGCCCTGCACTTCGAAGGTGAGCCCGGCGACAGCCGCGCGATCACCTACGCCGAGCTCAAGGACGAGGTCTCCAAGGCCGCCAACGCCCTGACCGAGCTGGGCGTGCGGGCCGGCGACCGGGTGGCGGTCTACCTGCCGATGATCCCCGAGGCCGTCGTCGCGATGCTCGCCTGCGCCCGCGTCGGCGCCGCCCACTCGGTGGTCTTCGGCGGTTTCTCCGCCGACGCCGTCGCCTCCCGCATCCAGGACGCCGACGCCAAGCTGGTCATCACCTCCGACGGCGGCTACCGCCGCGGCAAGCCCAGCGCGCTCAAGCCCGCCATCGACGAGGCCGTCGCCAAGTGCCCGCAGGTCGAGCACGTCCTCGTCGTGCGCCGCACCGGCCAGGACACCGCCTTCACCGAGGGCCGCGACGTCTGGTGGCACGACATCGTCGAGCGCCAGTCCGCGGAGCACACCCCGCAGGCCTTCGACGCCGAGCACCCGCTGTTCATCCTGTACACCTCGGGGACCACGGGTAAGCCCAAGGGCATCCTGCACACCTCCGGCGGCTACCTCACGCAGGCCGCGTACACCCACCACGCGGTGTTCGACCTCAAGCCGGAGACGGACGTCTACTGGTGCACGGCCGACATCGGCTGGGTGACCGGGCACTCCTACATCGTCTACGGTCCGCTCGCCAACGGCGCCACCCAGGTGATGTACGAGGGCACCCCGGACACCCCGCACCAGGGCCGGTTCTGGGAGGTCGTGCAGAAGTACGGCGTCACCATCCTCTACACCGCGCCCACGGCGATCCGGACGTTCATGAAGTGGGGCGACGACATCCCCGCGAAGTTCGACCTGTCGAGCCTGCGGGTCCTCGGCTCGGTGGGCGAGCCGATCAACCCCGAGGCCTGGATCTGGTACCGCAAGAACATCGGCGGCGACCGCTGCCCGATCGTGGACACCTGGTGGCAGACCGAGACCGGCGCCATGATGATCTCCCCGCTCCCGGGCGTCACCGAGACCAAGCCGGGCTCGGCGCAGCGCGCCCTGCCGGGCATCGGCGCCACGGTCGTGGACGACGAGGGCCGCGAGGTCCCCGACGGCGGGGGCGGCTACCTGGTGCTCACCGAGCCGTGGCCGTCGATGCTGCGCACCATCTGGGGTGACGACCAGCGGTTCATCGACACCTACTGGTCGCGCTTCGAGGGCAAGTACTTCGCGGGTGACGGCGCGAAGAAGGACGAGGACGGCGACATCTGGCTGCTCGGCCGGGTCGATGACGTGATGCTGGTTTCCGGCCACAACATCTCGACCACAGAGGTCGAGTCGGCGCTCGTCTCCCACCCCTCGGTCGCCGAGGCGGCGGTGGTGGGTGCGAACGACGAGACCACCGGCCAGGCCATCGTCGCCTTCGTCATCCTGCGCGGCAGCGCGTCCGAGACGCAGACCCTGGTCGCGGAGCTGCGTGACCACGTGGGCGCGACGCTCGGCCCGATCGCCAAGCCGAAGCGCATCCTGCCGGTGCAGGAGCTGCCGAAGACCCGCTCGGGCAAGATCATGCGCCGTCTGCTGCGTGACGTGGCGGAGAACCGGGCCGTCGGTGACGTGACCACGCTCGCCGACTCCTCCGTGATGGACCTGATCCAGAGCAAGCTGCCCGCCGCCGGCACCGAGGACTGAGCCGGGGCGGGAGCGAGCCCGGCACGGCCCTGCCGAACAGGGCGAAGCGGGTCGGAACAGAAGCGGGTCGGAACAGAAGCGGTCGGAACCAGGGAGCAGCCAGCCCTGACACCGCCGACGGGGCCATCCGGTGCGGCGCGCCGGATGGCCCTTTCGCGCATAAAGTGAAGATCGCCGGATACGCCCTTGCGCACTCCCTGTAAAGTATGAGGAAGGTAAAGAAATACTCAGGGTGCGCCGGGAAGTCTGGTCGGCAACGAGCTTCGCCATGCCGTCCAACCGCCCCGGAGGTGCCTCAAGTGGCCGCGCCCAGTCCCACCGACCACCAGCGCCGCAAGCTGCTCGGCCGGCTCTCGCTGCCCGAGCGCCGCTTCGTCGCCGACGCCCTGCGGACCGAAACCGTCGGCGGCGTGCTCCTCCTGGTGGCCGCGATCACCGCACTCGTCTGGGCCAACGTCCCCCCGATCGCGGGCGCCTATGACAGCGTGCGGTCCTTCCACATCGGCCCCAGCTCGCTCGGCCTGGACCTCTCCCTCCAGCACTGGGCGGCGGACGGCCTGCTCGCCGTCTTCTTCTTCGTCGCCGGCATCGAGCTCAAGCGCGAACTCGTCGCGGGCGACCTGCGCGACCCCAAGGCGGCCGCCCTCCCGGTGATCGCCGCCCTCAGCGGCATGGTCATGCCCGCGGTGGTCTACGTACTCGTCAACCTGGTCGGCGGCGGTTCGACGGACGGCTGGGCGGTCCCGACCGCCACCGACATCGCCTTCGCGCTCGCGGTCCTCGCGGTCATCGGCACTTCCCTGCCGTCGGCCCTGCGCGCGTTCCTGCTGACCCTCGCGGTCGTGGACGACCTCTTCGCCATCCTGATCATCGCGGTGTTCTTCACCAGCGACATCGACTTCCCGGCGCTCGGCGGCGCCGTCGCGGGCCTCGCTCTCTTCTGGTTCCTGCTCCGCAGCGGCGTCCGCGGGTGGTACGTCTACGTCCCGCTCGCCCTCGTGATCTGGGGGCTGATGTACAACAGCGGGGTCCACGCCACCATCGCGGGTGTCGCGATGGGCCTGATGCTGCGCTGCAGCCGCAAGGAGGGCGAGGACACTTCCCCCGGGGAGCACATCGAACACCTCGTACGGCCCCTTTCGGCGGGCTTGGCCGTCCCCCTCTTCGCCCTGTTCGCCGCCGGTGTCTCCCTCTCCGACAAGGCGATCGGCCAGGTCTTCACCCGGCCGGAGACCCTCGGCGTGGTGCTCGGTCTGGTCGTCGGCAAGACCGTGGGCATCTTCGGCGGCACCTGGCTGGCGGCCCGCTTCACCAAGGCCGAACTGAACGAGGACCTCGCCTGGCCGGACGTGCTCGCGGTCGCCTCGCTGGCCGGCATCGGCTTCACGGTGTCCCTCCTCATCGGGGAACTCGCCTTCGCCGGCGACGAGACGCTCACCGACGAGGTCAAGGCCGCCGTCCTGATCGGCTCGCTCACGGCCGCGATCGTCGCGTGCGTGCTGCTCAAGCTCCGCGACCGCAAGTACAGGGCGCTGACGGAGGCCGAGGACCGCGACGAGGACCACGACGGCATCCCGGACATCTACGAACTGGACAACCCCGAATACCACCTGCGCATGGCGCGCATCCACGAGGAGAAGGCGGCGGAACACCGGCGCCTCGCGGCAGCGGCCGCGACGCCCGCGGGAAACGAAGCGGCGGCCGGGTCCAGCGCAGAGCGCGACCGTCCGGCATGATCTGAACTGACGGAGGACAGCCGTCGACGACGGACGACGTAGGGAGAGAGCGATGAGCGCGTTGGACCAAGGGGTGGAAGGAGCCGAGCGCACACTCGGCCAGCTGGTCGCCTCGGCGACCGCCGAGATGTCCGCCCTGGTGCACGACGAGATCGCCCTCGCGAAGGCGGAGCTGCGCCAGGACGTCAAGCGCGCGGGCATCGGCGGGGCCGCGATCTCCACCGCAGGGGTGTTCGCACTGTTCTCCCTGCCGGTGCTGAGCTTCGCCGCGGCGTACGGGATCCACAACCTCGGGCTGGGGCTCGCCTGGTCCTTCCTCATCGTCGGTGGCGCGTTCCTGCTGCTCGCCGGAGTGGCGGCGCTGCTGGCCGTCTCGAAGTTCAAGAAGGTCAAGCCCCCGGAGAAGTCCATCGCCTCCATCAAGCAGACGGCGGCGGTCGTCGGGACCGTCAAGCCGCACCCGCGCCCGGTCAGTGACAAGGCTGTGGGTGTGGCACGCTCGTCCTCATGACAGCGCCCTCGCCGGCTTCCGGCACCCCGCCCACGGCCGCCTCGGCGGTACGGCTCGACATCCCCGGCGGGAAAGAGGTGACGCACCGGGACGTCGCCGCCAACGGCGCGCGGTTCCACGTGGCCGAGCTCGGTGACGGGCCGTTGGTGCTGCTGCTGCACGGCTTCCCGCAGTTCTGGTGGACCTGGCGGCACCAGCTGACCGCCCTCGCCGACTCCGGATACCGCGCCGTCGCGATGGACCTGCGCGGGGTGGGCGGCAGCGACCGCACGCCGCGCGGCTACGACCCGGCGAACCTGGCGCTCGACATCACCGGCGTCATCCGGTCCCTCGGTGAGCCGGACGCCGCCCTCGTCGGACACGACCTGGGCGGTTACCTCGCCTGGACGGCGGCCGTGATGCGGCCGAAGCTGGTCCGCCGGCTGGTGGTCTCCTCCATGCCGCACCCGCGCCGCTGGCGCGCGGCGATGCTCGCGGACTTCGGCCAGACCCGGGCGAGTTCGCACATCTGGGGGTTCCAGCGGCCGTTCCTCCCCGAACGGCAGCTCGTCGCCGACGACGGGGCGCTCGTGGGCCGGCTGATCCGGGAGTGGTCCGGTCCGGTGCCGCCCGAGGACGCCGACGTCGAGGTGTATCGGCGCGCGATGTGCATCCCGTCCACCGCGCACTGCTCGATCGAGCCGTACCGCTGGATGATGCGTTCGATGGCCCGGCCCGACGGGCTCCAGTTCAACCGGCGCATGAAGCGGCCGATGCGGGTGCCGACGCTGCACCTGCACGGCTCGCTCGATCCGGTGATGCGTACGCGCAGCGCTGCCGGTTCCGGCGAGTACGTCGAAGCCCCTTACCGCTGGCGGCTGTTCGACGGGCTGGGGCACTTCCCGCACGAGGAGGACCCCGCGGCCTTCTCGGCGGAGCTGGTGAACTGGCTCAAGGACCCCGAGCCGGACCGCTGAACCGGGCGGACGGCCGTTCGGCGGACTCCTCGGACCATCCCCCATACGCTCGTATGACGGTCGTTCAATTGCCCGGCGCATAGGCCAATTGGCCGCCCCGTACGGGATTACCGACCTTGGGGCCCGGGCACAGCTCGGAGTATGGGCTGGACGCACGACTACGGTGACACCGCACACGAACGCCGCTCGGCCGCCGCGCCGGGCACCCACGAGAGGGAAAGCCGCGAAGGCCACGACCCTCGACTCGGGATTCCGCGCATCCTGCGCCGCCGGGCCCGCTGGGTATCGGCCCGGCTGCGCCATCCGCGGATGTAGGGCGCTCCCGGGAATCCCGGCCCGGGCCGCGGCTCAGAGCGCGCAGCCCTGGCTGTCGACCCGTTGCTGGGCGGCCTTCCCGCTGCGGATGTCGTCGCGGATCTCGTCCGCCGTCAGGGCGTAGCCGGTGTCGGGGTCGTCGAGGGACTTGGCGAAGACGACCCCGTACACCTTGCCGTCGGGCGTCAGGAGCGGACCGCCGGAGTTGCCCTGGCGGACCGTCGCGAACAGGGAGTACACGTCCCGTCGGACCGTGCCGCGGTGGTAGATGTCCGGACCGTTGGCGTTGATCCGGCCGCGTACGCGCGCCGAGCGGATGTCGTATGCACCGTTTTCCGGGAAGCCGGCCACGATCGCATCGCTGCCGCTCACCGCGTCCTTGTCGGTGAACTCCAGCGCGGGCGCCCTCAGCTTGGGCACGTCCAGGACGGCGATGTCACGCTCCCAGTCGTAGAGCACCACCTTGCCGTCGTAGAGCTTGCCCTCGCCGCCCACCTGCACGGTCGGCTCGGCGACCCCGCCGACGACGTGCGCGTTGGTCATGACCTTGCCGGGCGCGAAGACGAAGCCCGTGCCCTCCAGCACCTTGCTGCAACTGGGCGCGGTTCCCACGACCTTCACGATCGACCGCTTGGCGAGGTCGGCGACGCCGCTGCGGGCGAGCGCCGGATCGGGCGACCGCACCTCGGTGATCGGCTCGTTGGAGAACGGGCTGAACACCTGGGGGAAACCGTTTTGCGCCAGGGTCGCACTGAAATCCGAGAACCAGGTGTTCGCCTGCGCCGGCATCACCCGCGACACGCCGAGCAGCACCTTGGAGTTGCGGACCTCCTTGCCCAGGGTGGGCAGTGAGGTCCCGGCGAGCGCGGAACCGATCAGCCACGCGACCAGCAGCATCGCGACCACGTTCACCAGCGCCCCGCCCGTCGCGTCGATCGCGCGGGCCGGGGACCAGGTGATGTGGCGTCTGAGCCTGCTGCCCAGATGGGTGGTGAGGGCCTGGCCGATCGAGGCACAGATGATGATCACGACGACGGCGATCACCACGACGGTGGTGGACACCTGGGTGCCGTTGTCCGTGACCTGGTCCCAGATCAAAGGCAGCAGGGACACGGCGATGAGACCACCGCCCAGGAAGCCGATCACCGACAGGATGCCGACGACGAAGCCCTGGCGGTAGCCGACGATCGCGAACCACACGGCGGCGACCAGCAACAGGATGTCCAGCACGTTCACGTGGGCCACCGTCTCATGCGCGCCAGTCGATCGTGACCTCACGTGAGCGGTCCCACTCCCGCTCCCACCCCGCGAAGTGGAGCAACCGGTCGATCACCCCGGCGGTGAAACCCCAGACCAGAGCCGATTCGACGGTGAAAGCGGGGCCCAGATGACCGCTCGGGTGCACGGCCGTCACACGGTGCGCCGGGTCCGCGAGATCCGCCACCGGCACCGTGAAGACCCGGGCCGTCTCCGCCGGGTCCACGGCGCCGACCGGGGTCGGGACCCGCCACCACCCGAGCACCGGGGTCACGACGAACTCGCTGACCGGGATGTAGAGGCGGGGCAGCGCCCCGAAGAGCTGGACCCCGGCGGGATCGAGGCCGGTCTCCTCCTGGGCCTCCCGCAGGGCGGCGCGCAGCGGGCCCGTGGTGTGCGGATCGCCGTCCTCGGGGTCGAGGGCGCCGCCCGGGAAGGAGGGCTGGCCCGCGTGGGAACGCAGGCTCCCCGCCCGTTCCTGGAGCAGCAGCTCCGGGCCGCGCGGGCCTTCACCGAAGAGGATCAGCACGGCGGACTGGCGGCCCCGCCCGTCCTCGGGGGGCAGGAACCGGCTCAGCTGGTGGGGCCGCACCGTGCGCGCGGCCTCCACCACCGGGCCCAGCCAGGCGGGAAGCCCCCGGGTGCTCAGGGTCACGCCGCCGCGGGGGCCGACGTACGACTCATCACCCGGGGCCTCCGACCCGCCCACCGGCGCGCCCGTCATGCTCTCGTCCCTCGTACCCCGCGTCATAGGCACCCCTGCTCCCTGGATCCGTGTCCACCCCGGCGACGGCGACACCCGCTCAACGTGGCCCGGCGCCGGTTTCGTTCCTCTGCGGGCCGCCTCGCGGCGCCGCGTTCCGCTCTCAGGGCGCCGGGGCGCCGCCCAGCGGTGGTGCGGGCAGCCCCGGATAGTCCGGCGGCGGGCTCAGCCGCTGGCCGGGCTGGCCGCCCTTCTCGTACTTGAGCA
This sequence comes from Streptomyces sp. NBC_00539, assembly GCF_036346105.1. GTDB lineage: Bacteria > Actinomycetota > Actinomycetes > Streptomycetales > Streptomycetaceae > Streptomyces. The sequence continues at coordinate 3,795,523 of NZ_CP107811.1, read as the reverse complement.
GCATCCGCGCCTTCTCGGGATCGGTCTCGCCCTCGCCGTACGACGGGCAGAGCGGGGCGATCGGGCAAGCGCCGCAAGCGGGCTTGCGGGCATGGCAGATCCGGCGGCCGTGGAAGACGACGCGGTGCGAGAGCATCGTCCACTCGCTCTTGGGGAAGATCGCGCAGATCTCTTCCTCGACCTTCTCCGGGTCCTCCTGCTCGGTCCACTTGAAGCGGCGCACCAGCCGGCCGAAGTGCGTGTCGACGGTGATCCCCGGGACGCCGAAGGCGTTGCCGAGGACCACGTTGGCCGTCTTGCGGCCCACGCCGGGCAGGGTCACCAGGTCTTCTATCCGGCCCGGCACCTCTCCGCCGAACTTCTCGCACAGCGCTTGCGAGAGCCCGAGGAGGGAGCGCGACTTGGCCCGGAAGAACCCGGTCGGCCGGATCAGCTCCTCCAGATCCTCCGGGGCGGCCGCGGCCATGGCCTCGGGGCTCGGGTAGGCGGCGAACAGGGCCGGGGTCGTCTGGTTCACGCGCAGGTCGGTGGTCTGCGCGGAGAGGACGGTGGCGACCAGGAGCTCGAACGGGTTGCGGAAATCCAGTTCCGGATGCGCGTACGGGTACACCTCGGCCAGCTCCCGGTTGATCCGGCGGGCCCTGCGGATCATCGCGAGGCGGGATTCCGGCTTGGGCCGCTTGGCGGGCCCCCCGGACGCCCGCTCAGGGGCCGGACCGGACGCCTGCTTCGGGGCCGGGCCGGCCGTCTGCTTCGCGGCCCGCCCGGACGCTTGCTTCGGGGCCGGAGCGGACGCCTGCTTCGCGGCCCGCCCGGACGCTTGTTTCTTGGTCGAACCTTTGCCCTGGGGACTCGGAGGAACCTCCGAGGGCGACGCTCCGGGGGCTTGTTCGCCCACGGCTGAATTCTGGGCCGCCGTCACTCCTGCGGACCCCATGGCCTGTGCTCTCACCGGCTTATTGGACACCCGGCCAGCCTAAGGCCGACCGCCGACAGCCGTCCGGACCTCAGGTAACACCACCCTGATGGGGCTCCGGCCACCCAGCACACCCGTACGTCCGGCATCCTTGTGATTGATCGCACTGTTTCAGCCGTCCGGCAAAATGGGGAGCGGTCCCCTTGAGCTGGTCGACATAGGAGAGAGACTCGTGGACGACGTTCTGCGGCGCGCCCCGCTGTTCGCGGCGCTCGATGACGAGCAGGCCGCGGAGCTCCGCGCCTCCATGGGCGAGGTGACCCTCGCACGCGGTGACGCCCTGTTCCACGAGGGCGACCCCGGTGACCGGCTGTACGTCGTCACCGAGGGCAAGGTCAAGCTGCACCGCACCTCCCCCGACGGCCGCGAGAACATGCTGGCCGTCCTCGGCCCCGGCGAGCTGATCGGCGAGCTGTCGCTGTTCGACCCGGGCCCGCGCACCGCCACCGCGACCGCGCTGACCGAGGTCAAGCTGCTGGGCCTCGGCCACGGCGACCTCCAGCCCTGGCTGAACGCCCGGCCCGAGGTGGCGACGGCGCTGCTGCGCGCCGTGGCGCGGCGCCTGCGCAAGACCAACGACCAGATGTCCGACCTGGTCTTCTCCGACGTTCCGGGCCGTGTGGCCCGGGCCCTCCTGGACCTGTCGCGCCGCTTCGGCGTGCAGTCGGAGGAGGGCATCCACGTCGTGCACGACCTCACGCAGGAGGAGCTGGCGCAGCTCGTCGGCGCCTCCCGCGAGACGGTGAACAAGGCGCTGGCCGACTTCGCCGGGCGCGGCTGGCTGCGGCTGGAGGCGCGTGCGGTGATCCTGCTGGACGTGGAGCGGCTGGCGAAGCGCTCGCGCTGACGCGCGGCGGCACGCACGGGCCGGTAGCGGAAGGGTCCTGCCCCGAGGGGCGGGGCCCTTCTGCCGTTGCCCGGGGGCACGCGTGGCCGTTTCGCCGCGCCGCGGGCGGCGCGGCCCGCCATCACGGCCGGTCGGTGGGTGGCCCGGCCGGTGGGGGGGTGGGTGGGCCGCCATGGTCCGCGACCGCTCCGCCTGGGCGGTGGGTGCGCGCCCGGTCGGTGGGGCCCGTTTGGTCGGTGGCCGCTCCGCCTAGTCGGTGAGTGCCTCGACCGCCTGCTTGGCCTCCAGCAGGCCGGAGCCGGTGGCGCGGCGGTGGGCGCGGATGGCCTCGACCGTGCGGCCGTCGCGGGCCAGCGCCCGTACCTCGTCCATCCCCGCCGGCTCCGGCTCCTCGATGCCGAAGTGCTCCAGCACCAGGCCCAGGCGGCGCTCCAGGCCGTCCGCCCGGCGTTCCAGGGCCTTCATCCGCAGGGCCACCGTCGAGGTGACCCACGCCGCCGTCGCGATCAGCGCGAGCAGCAGGTACAAGACGGTCATTCGGGCTCCCCTGGGATCAGTCCGTGATCTTGAAGGTACTCCAGCTGCGCCCGAACGGACCATTCCGCGATCGGCCAGAGCGACCGGTCGACATCGGCGTACACGTACGCCACGACCGCCTCCGGAGTGAGGAAACCGTTCTCCACAGCGGTCTCCACCTGCGCGAGGCGGTGCGCGCGGTGGGCCAGGTAGAACTCGACGGCACCCTGCGCGTCGTCCAGGACCGGCCCGTGGCCCGGAAGCACCGTGTGGACCCCGTCGTCGACCGTGAGCGAACGCAGGCGGCGCAGGGAGTCCAGGTAGTCGCCGAGCCGGCCGTCGGGGTGTGCGACGACGGTCGTGCCGCGCCCGAGGATGGTGTCGCCGGTCAGGACGGCCCGGTCGGCGGGCAGGTGGAAGGAGAGGGAGTCGGAGGTGTGGCCGGGCGTCGCCACGACGCGCAGCTCCAGGCCGCCCACCCGGATGCCCTGGCCCGCCGAGAGGCCCTCGTCGCCCAGGCGCAGCGCCGGGTCGAGGGCACGCACCTTGGTGCCGGTGAGCTCGGCGAAGCGGCCGGCGCCCCCCGCGTGGTCGGGGTGGCCGTGCGTCAGCAGGGTCAGTGCGACCCGCTTGCCGGCCTCCTCGGCGGTACGGATGACCGCCTGCAAGTGCCCCTCGTCCAGCGGGCCCGGGTCGATGACGACGGCCAGGTCCGAGTCCGGCTCCGAGACGAGCCAGGTGTTGGTGCCGTCCAGGGTCATGGCGGAGGCATTGGGGGCCAGGACGTTGACCGCGCGGGCGGTGGCGGGCCCGGAGGAGACCACTCCGCGGGGCTGGCCCGGCAGGCTTGCGGCGTCGGTCATGCGGTGGCACCTCCGGGGCGTCCGAGGCGGACGCGCTTGGTGAACTCATCGTGCCCCGGCCAGCTGAGCACCACATCCCCGCCCTCCAGGGCGGCCTGCGCGAGGACCGGGGTCAGGTCCTGGCCCGCGGCACCGGCCAGGGCCTGGGCGGCGCTCTCGTACGGCTCCAGGGACCGCAGCGTGGAGATGGTGGGCGGCATCATCAGCAGCTCGCCCTTGTCGTAGCCGGCGGCCGCCTCGGCTGGGCGGATCCACACGGTCCGGTCGGCTTCGGTGGAAGCGTTGCGGGTGCGCTGGCCCTCGGGGAGGGCGGCGACGAAGAACCAGGTGTCGTAGCGGCGGGGCTCGAAGGCGGGGGTGATCCAGCGGGCCCAGGCCCCGAGCAGGTCCGAGCGCAGCACGAGGCCGCGGCGGCCGAGGAACTCGGCGAACGACAGCTCCCGCCCCACGAGGGCCAGCCGGTCGGCCTCCCAGTCCTCGCCGGTGGTGTCGCCGACAACGGTGTCGGGGGCCTCGCCGGCGAGCAGGACGCCGGCTTCCTCGAAGGTCTCGCGGACGGCTCCGCAGACGATGGCCTGGGCGGTACGGGGATCCGTGCCGAGCCGGTCCGACCAGTGGGCGAGGCTCGGTCCCGCCCAGCCGACGAGGTGGTCCTCGTCGCGGGGGTCGACCCCGCCGCCGGGGTAGGCGTAGGCGCCACCGGCGAAGGCCATGGAGGTGCGGCGGCGCAGCATGTGCACGGCGGGGCCCTCGTCGGTGTCCCGCAGCAGCATCACCGTGGCGGCGCGTCTGGGCTCGACGGGGGTGAGGGTGCCGTCCGCGAGCGCGCGGATGCGGTCGGGCCACTCCGGCGGGTACCACTGGCCCCCGGCGGGCGTGGCCCCGTGCGGATGCGGCTGCTGCTGTCCCTGCTCACCGTTGGGCATGGCGGGATGCTACGGCCATCCGTCCCGATGTTCGAGGCCCACCCCGGCCGGCCCCGGCCCGCCAACCGCCGCGCGCACGCCGGTCCGCAGGTCCCGGGCCGGCGCCGGGCCGGTACGGGCCCCCGGCCCGGCCGGGGGCCGGAGCGCGTGGGGGCCGGTCCCGACGCCGGAGCGCGCAAGGGGCCGGGAGCCGCCGCTCCGGCCTCGGCCGGAGCGGCTCGGGGTCAGGCCCCGGGGGCGAGTTCGACCTGGATCTCGACCTCGACCGGGGCGTCCAGGGGGAGGACCGCCACGCCGACCGCACTGCGGGCGTGGACGCCCTTGTCGCCGAGCACCGCGCCCAGCAGCTCGCTCGCACCGTTCAGCACGCCCGGCTGCCCGGTGAAGTCGGGGGCCGAGGCCACGAAGCCAACGACCTTCACGACACGCGCGATCTTGTCGAGGTCACCGATCAGCGACTTGACGGCAGCCAGGGCGTTCAGCGCGCAGGTCGCCGCCAGCTCCTTGGCCTGCTCCGCCGAGACCTCCGCGCCGACCTTGCCGGTGACCGGCAGGCTGCCCTTGACCATCGGGAGCTGGCCGGCGGTGAACACGTACACGCCCGACCGCACGGCCGGCTGGTACGTGGCCAGCGGCGGCACGACCTCCGGCAGGGTCAGGCCGAGCTCGGCCAGCTTCGCCTCGGCCGTCCCGCTCATGCGGCCTTCTCCCGCTTCATGTAGGCCACGAGCTGCTCGGGGTTGTTCGGCCCGGGCACGACCTGGACGAGCTCCCAGCCGTCCTCGCCCCAGGTGTCCAGGATCTGCTTGGTGGCGTGGACCAGCAGCGGGACCGTCGCGTATTCGAACTTCTTGGTCATGGGAGCGAGGGTAGTGCCTGTGGCCCGGGCCCCCTGCCCGGCCTCGTCGGGCGGTCCGCACGACGCCCCGCCCGCGACCTCGCACGCGACCCGGGAGCGGTCCGTAAGCGACCTGAGCGTGACCCGGAAGCGACCCGCGACGTGACCGGGAAACGACCCGGGAGGCGGCCCGCAACACGAACCGTCCGGCCGACTCGTTAGGCTCGGACGCTGTGAGCAGGCTCCAGGTGGTCAGCGGCAAGGGCGGCACCGGCAAGACCACGGTCGCCGCCGCACTCGCGCTCGCCCTCGCACGCGAGGGCAGACGGACTCTGTTGGTGGAGGTCGAGGGCAGACAGGGCATCGCACAGCTCTTCGGGGCGGAGGCGCTCCCGTACGAGGAGCGGAAGATCGCCGTCGCGCCGGGCGGCGGCGGTGAGGTGTACGCGCTCGCGATCGACGCCGAACGGGCGCTGCTGGACTACCTCCAGATGTTCTACAAGCTGGGCTCGGCCGGCCGCGCCCTCAAGAAGCTCGGCGCGATCGACTTCGCGACGACCATCGCGCCCGGCCTGCGCGACGTCCTGCTGACGGGCAAGGCCTGCGAGGCGGTGCGGCGCAAGGACAAGACCGGGCGGTACGTCTACGACCACGTGGTCATGGACGCCCCGCCGACGGGGCGGATCACCCGCTTCCTGAACGTCAACGACGAGGTGGCGGGTCTGGCCCGGTTCGGGCCGATCCACAACCAGGCGCAGGCCGTCATGAAGGTGCTCAAGTCCCCGGAGACGGCCGTGCACCTGGTCACGCTGCTGGAGGAGATGCCCGTCCAGGAGACGGCGGACGGGATCGCCGAACTGGAGGCCGCGGGGCTGCCCGTGGGCCGGGTCGTCGTCAACATGGTCCGCCCGCACCATCTGGACGAGGAGGCCCTGGGCGCCGCCGCCGGCGAGCGGCGCGCCGATGTGGCCAAGGCCCTGTCCCGCGCGGGTCTGGGCGGCTCGCGCCGTGGCGGCCTGGCCGAGCGGCTGGTGGACCCGCTGCTGGCGCAGGCCGCGGAACACACGGGCCGGGTGAGGCTGGAGCGGGAGCAACGGACGGTGCTGGAGGGGCTGGACGTGCCGACGTACGAGCTCCCCCTGCTCGGCACGGGCATGGACCTGGCCGGGCTGTACGAGCTCGCGACGGAACTGCGCAAGCAGGCGGGCGACGAATGAGCGGGCCGACGACGAGCGAGAAGCCGGTGGACGACGAGATGGGCCTGGACACTCCGCCCGTGCTGGCGGTCGACGCGCTGCTGGACGACCCGAAGACCCGGATCATCGTGTGCTGCGGTTCGGGCGGCGTCGGCAAGACCACCACCGCTGCCGCACTCGGCGTACGGGCGGCGGAGCGCGGGCGGAAGGTGGTCGTGCTGACCATCGATCCGGCGCGCCGGCTGGCCCAGTCGATGGGGATCGCCTCGCTGGACAACACGCCGCGCAAGGTCGCGGGCGTGTCCGGGGACGGCGGCGAACTGCACGCCATGATGCTCGACATGAAGCGCACCTTCGACGAGATCGTCGAGGCGCACGCGGAGGGCGAACGGGCCCGGGCCATCCTGGCGAACCCCTTCTACCAGTCCCTGTCGGCCGGCTTCGCGGGCACGCAGGAGTACATGGCGATGGAGAAGCTTGGTCAGCTGCGGGCGCGGGACGACTGGGACCTGATCGTGGTCGACACCCCGCCGAGCCGGTCCGCGCTGGACTTCCTCGACGCGCCGAAGCGTCTGGGGTCCTTCCTGGACGGGAAGTTCATCCGGGTGCTGATGGCTCCGGCGAAGGTCGGCGGGCGGGCCGGGATGAAGTTCCTCAACGTCGGCATGTCGCTGATGACGGGGACGCTGAGCAAGCTGATGGGCGCGTCGCTGCTCAAGGACGTGCAGACCTTCGTGGCCGCGATGGACACCATGTTCGGCGGCTTCCGTACCCGGGCGGACGCGACCTTCCGGCTGCTCCAGGCCCCCGGTACGGCCTTCCTCGTGGTCGCCGCGCCCGAGCCGGACGCCCTGCGCGAGGCGGCGTACTTCGTGGAGCGGCTGGCGGCGGAACGGATGCCGCTGGCCGGCCTGGTACTGAACCGGGTCCACGGCAGTGACGCCGGACAGCTCTCCGCGGAGCGGGCGTTGGCCGCCGCAGAGAATCTTGAGGACGCCGGCATTGTCGATCAGGAGTCCGGGAAAGCTGGACTTCGTGACTCGGACGCGGACACCGGCACCACCGAGACCGGCACGCCCGAGAAGGGCACCACCGACACAGGCACCTCCGACACCGGCTCCCCCAGCGCCGACGTGGACGACGCCGGTGTGGACGAGATCACCGCGGGACTGCTGCGCCTGCATGCCGAGCGGATGCAGGTGATCGCGCGCGAACGACGCACGCGGGACCGCTTCACCTCGTTGCACCCTGAGGTGGCGGTGGCCGAAGTGGCCGCCCTGCCCGGCGATGTGCACGACCTCGCCGGGCTACGGGCCATCGGAGAGCGGCTCGCGACCGGGGTTCCGGCCGGAGCGTAGGCGTTCGTACGAGGACGGGTCGCGGGCGGGTCGCCCGGCTGCCGTGTAGGCGCGGGCGGTTGACCCGGCTACAGCGTACGGTGCGGGCGGGGTTTACCCGGCTGCCGCGTACGTCTCGTACGGAACGTCGATCGCCGCGTCGACATCCATGGTGAGGATGCCCGTACTGCGTTCGTACTCCGTGCGGGCGGTTTCGAGCAGCCGTCGCCACGAGGTGACGGTGGGACGCCGGCGCAGCAACGCGCGACGCTCCCGCTCGGTCATTCCGCCCCATACTCCGAACTCGACACGGTTGTCGAGCGCGTCGGCCAGACACTCGGTCCGCACCGGACACCCGGTGCACACCGCCTTGGCCCTGTTCTGTGCCGCTCCTTGAACAAACAGTTCATCCGGATCGGTAGTGCGGCAGGCTGCCTGCGCACTCCAGTCGGTAACCCAGCCCATCCCGGCGCCGTCCTCTCCCGAATCGAGGCTCCCCCACGGCGGTAGCGGCATATTCACCGCTGCCAGTTGAGGACGTTACGGAAGGCGAGCACAGCGCAACACCCCCGACGGGCCCAATCTTGAATGGTCCGAACGGACTATGGGTAAGCGGCAGATCACCCGACGGAGTGATCGGACGACATGCCCGGCCATTCCGGCGATTCGGATGAAATCGGAGAATCACCGCCGGGTGCCGTCCGAGTGAACGGCGGGATTCGGACATCAGTCCACCGCATTCGGCAAGGGTGAAAATCAAGCCGAGGGGTTGATGTCGCGCCGCGCTGCTGTGACAGTTGGGGCCAGCTTAGGCCAAGGCATTCGCGCGTGTCCGGCGAATGAGAACGTAGGCTGCCCTCCATGGGAAAGAAGCGCTCGGGCGGCGGGCTCACGGGGCCGCAACAGGCCGCCAAGTTCCTCGGGGTGTCGGTTCTCTCCGGAGTCGTACTGGCCGGCATCGCGATCCCGGGCGCCGGCGCCCTGGGCCTCGCGGCCAAGGGGACGGTCGAGGGATTCGACGAGATCCCGGCCAATCTCAAGACGCCTCCGTTGAGCCAGCGCACCACGATCCTGGACGCGGAGGGTGGCTTGATCGCCACGGTCTATTCGCGCGACCGCCAGGTCGTGCCGTTGACGGCCATCTCCCCGTACATGCAGAAGGCGATCGTCGCCATCGAGGACTCGCGTTTCTACGAACACGGCGCGGTCGACCTCAAGGGCATCCTCCGCGCGGTCAACCGCAACGCGCAGGAAGGCGGCGCGGCGCAGGGCGCTTCCACGCTCACGCAGCAGTACGTGAAGAACGTCTTCGTCGAGGAAGCCGGTGACGACGAGTCGAAGGTGCGCGAGGCGCAGGAGAAGAGCCTCGGGCGAAAGATCCGCGAGCTGAAGTACTCGATCCAGGTCGAGGAGGAGCTCGGGAAGAAGAAGATCCTCGAGAACTACCTCAACATCACCTACTTCGGGCAGCAGGCGTACGGAATCGAATCCGCCTCCCAGCGCTACTTCAGCAAGCCGGCCAAGGACCTGACGCTGGAGGAGTCCGCGCTGCTGGCCGGCGTGGTGCAGTCGCCGACCCGCTACGACCCGGTCAACGACTCGCAGGAGGCGATGAAGCGCCGCAACGTCGTCCTCCAGCGGATGGCCGACATGAAGGACATCTCCCAGGCGGAAGCCGAGGAGGCGAAGCAGAAGCCCGTCACGCTCAAGGTGACCCGGCCCAAGAACGGCTGCATCACCGCCGTCAAGGGCGCCGGCTTCTTCTGTGACTACGTGCGCAACACGTTCCTGACCGACCCGGTGTTCGGCAAGACGCGCGAGGAGCGCGCCAAGCTCTGGAACCAGGGCGGCCTGACGGTCCGCACGACGCTCGACCCGCAGTCGCAGGACTCGGTCAACGAGTCCATCAAGGACCACGTCCACCAGGACGACAAGGTCGCGACGGCCGTCACCCTCGTGCAGCCCGGCACCGGGCGCGTCCTCGGGATGGGCCAGTCCAGGCCGTACGGCTTCGGCAAGAACGAGACGCAGATCAACTACTCCGTCGACAAGCGGATGGGCGGATCGAACTTCGGCTTCCCGACCGGCTCGACCTTCAAGCCGTTCGTCGCGGCCGCGGCCATCGAGCAGGGCGTGCCGGCGACCAAGGTGTACGCCTCCCCGCACGACATGGAGTACCCGAGCGGCGTGCAGACCTGCGGCGACAAGCTGTGGGTCAACGACAGCAAGCCCAAGGACCGGGTGGAGAACGAGTCCGAGTCCGAGAACGGGCCGTACGGGATGAGGGAGGCGATGGCCAAGTCGGTCAACACCTACTTCGTCGAGATGATCAGCGACATCGGGCTGTGCCCGGTCACCGAGATGACCACCAAGCTCGGCGTCATCCCGGCCGACGGCGCCAAGCTGCCGGAGGTCCCCGCCATCGCGCTCGGTACGCAGGGCATGTCCCCGCTGACCATGGCCAACGCGTACGCGACCTTCGCCAACCGGGGCGTGCGCTGCACGCCGGTCGCCATAGAGTCGATCACCGACGCGCACGGCAAGGCGCTGGCCGTCCCGAAGTCGCAGTGCGAGCGGGTGATGTCGGAGAAGACGGCCGACACCATCAATACCCTGCTGCTCGGCGTGGTCGACTCCGGTACCGGCGCCCAGGCGGGTCTGACCGACCGGCAGAGCGCGGGCAAGACGGGTACCACGGAGAACCGCTACAACGCCTGGTTCGTCGGGTACACCCCGAACATGGCCGGTGCGACGTGGGTCGGCTCCGCGGGCCTCAAGCAGGTGTCGATGGAGAACATCACCATCGGCGGCGAGTTCTACGACAAGGTCTACGGTGGCGGGCTGCCCGGCCCGATCTGGAAGCAGGCGGTGACGGGCGCGCTGGCGGGCCGGGAGAACCTGCCCTTCTCGACGGTGTTCGTCGGGGACTCCTCCACCCCGTCCGGCGGCGCACGCGGCAACCGGCCGCCGACGCAGCCGGGCAACCCCACCCCGGCCAAGCCGGCCAAGCCGGGCAAGCCCGGCAAGCCCGGGCGGGACGGCAAGCCGGGTGACGGCGATCCGGGCGGGACGACGATCGCCGGAACCACCGGCGGCGGCGTCCCCGTCGATCCCTTCCCCGAGATCCCCCTGCCGCCGGGCACGATCGGCGGCGACGTCCAGTAGCCCGTGCACGAAAGACGTCCCAGTAGCCCGCGTACGAAAGGGGAGGCCCCCGCCGGATCCGGCGGGGGCCTCCCCTTTCGTACGGGCGGTGCTTACGAGAGCTGCTGCTTGACGACGGCGGCGACGCGGCCGCCCTCCGCCAGCCCGGCGACCTTCGGGTTCACGATCTTCATGACGGCGCCCATGGCCCGCGGCCCCTCGGCACCGGCGGCCTTCGCCTCGGCGACGGCCTGCGCGACGATCTCGCCGAGCTCCTCGTCCGTCAGCTGCTTGGGCAGGTACTTGTCGAGGAACTCACCCTCCGCGAGCTCCCGCGCGGCCGACTCGGCGCGACCGCCCTGGCCGAACGCCTCCGCGGCCTCACGGCGCTTCTTCGCCTCCTTGGCGATCACCTTGAGGACTTCGTCGTCGGAGAGCACGCGCGCTTCCTTGCCCGCGACCTCCTCCTTGGTGATGGCGGCGAGGGTCAGTCGCAGCGTGGACGAGCTGAGCTCGTCGCGCGCCTTGATGGCAGCGGTGAGGTCTTCCTGGAGCTTGGCCTTGAGCGTGGTCATGCCCCGAGTCTGCCAGGTGCGGCGGCGCCCGCGCCCGCCGGTTTTCCGCGGGGGTGACGCGGGGTGCGACGATGGGGTCATGCGTGCGCGTTACGGAGTACCTCTGAAGGTCACCGCCGGTATCGCGGCGGTGGGGGCCGCGGGTGTGGCCTATGCCGCCGGATTCGAGGCCCGGTCGTTCCGGCTGCGCCGGGTGACGGTTCCCGTCCTGCCCGCCGGCATGCGGCCCCTGCGGATACTGCAGGTGTCGGACATCCACATGGTGAGCGGCCAGCGCAAGAAGCGCGCCTGGCTCCAGTCGCTCGCGGGGCTGCGCCCGGACTTCGTGGTGAACACGGGCGACAACCTCTCGGACACGGAGGGCGTGCCGGAGGTGCTGGACGCCCTCGGGCCGCTGATGTCCTTCCCCGGCGCCTACGTCTTCGGCTCGAACGACTACTACGGGCCCCGGCTGCGCAATCCCGGCCGCTACCTGATCGAGAAGGCGCAGGGCCGGCACGGGCTGAACGGCAACAAGCCGGTCGTCGGCGCCGTGCACAACCCGTGGGAAGAGATGCGGGACGCCTTCGACGCGGCCGGCTGGCTGAACCTGACCAACACGCGGGCACGGATGAAGCTGGACGGTCTGGAGATCGCCTTCACCGGCCTGGACGACCCGCACATCAAGCGGGACCGCTACGAGAGGGTCGCGGGCGGACCGGATGCGGACGCCGACTTCTCCATGGCGGTGGTCCACGCCCCGTACCTGCGCGTCCTGGAAGCGTTCACCGCCGACCGCTACCCGCTGATCCTGGCCGGCCACACGCACGGCGGGCAGTTGTGCGTCCCGTTCTACGGGGCGCTGGTGACCAACTGCGACCTGGACACCGACCGGGTCAAGGGCCTCTCCACGCACACGGCGAACGGCAACCGCGCGTACCTCCACGTCTCGGCCGGCTGCGGCACGAACCGCTTCACCCCGGTCCGCTTCGCCTGCCCCCCTGAGGCCACCCTCTTGACCCTGACCCCGGCAGGCCCGGCCTGACGGCTCGCGAGCGCCCCGCGAAAACCGGATTTCGTCTCCGGCCGAGGGTCCGCTAAAGTAATCGATGTCGCCAGGACAGCACACGCTGCACGGGTGACGATCGGGGTGTAGCGCAGCTTGGCAGCGCGCTTCGTTCGGGACGAAGAGGTCGTGGGTTCAAATCCCGCCACCCCGACTTCGCAAGATCAGAAAAGGGCTTGATCCGCATCGCGGATCAAGCCCTTCCTGCGTCTGCGGAGACCGCTCGGGATGCATCGGGGGCGCCCCGGCCGGCTCCTCACCGGAATCCGGGCGACTCCGTTCACGCGTGTCTTCCCCGCGCGCCCGGCCGCGGGTCGGTGCGTGCCCGAGCCCGAGGTCAGTGCCGTCTTGTCTTCCTCACCCGCCCGCGTGCCCTCGCGCCCGCGCGGCCCGTTCCGTCCCGTGCGACCGGCATGGCTGTCGTCGCCGAAGGTGCTGCGGACCGAGGTGCTCGGCGGCCTGGTGGTCGCGCTGGCGCTGGTCCCCGAGGCCATCTCCTTCTCGATCATCGCCGGGGTCGACCCGGCCATCGGTTTGTTCGCCTCGTTCACCATGGCGGTGGTGATCTCGATCGTCGGCGGGCGGCCGGCGATGATCTCCGCGGCGACGGGAGCCGTCGCGCTCGTGATCGCACCGCTCAACCGCGAGCACGGCTTCGGCTACCTGGTCGCCGCGGTGATCCTGGCCGGCGTCTTCCAGATCGTGCTGGGCGCGCTCGGGGTGGCGAAGCTGATCCGGTTCGTTCCCCGTTCGGTGATGGTCGGCTTCGTCAACTCCCTCGCCATCCTCGTCTTCATGGCCCAGGTCCCCCAGCTGCGGGACGTGCCGTGGGCGGTGTATCCGCTGGTCGCCGGCGGGCTCGCCCTGATGGTGTTCTTCCCGAAGATCAGCAGGGTGGTCCCGGCCCCGCTGGTGTCCATCGCGATCCTCACGGCGATCACCGTCGCCGCAGGCATCGCGGTGCCCACCGTCGGGGACAAGGGCGCGCTGCCCTCCTCCCTGCCCGTGCCGGGCCTGCCGGACGTGCCCTTCACCCTCGACACCCTGGTCCTCGTCGCCCCGTACGCCCTCGCCATGGCGGTGGTCGGGCTGATGGAGTCGCTGATGACGGCGAAGCTGGTCGACGAGATCACCGACACCCGCTCCGACAAGACGCGCGAGTCCGTCGGCCAGGGCGTCGCGAACATCGTCACCGGCTTCTTCGGCGGTATGGGCGGCTGCGCGATGATCGGCCAGACGATGATCAACGTGAAGGTGTCCGGCGCCCGTACCCGGTTGTCGACCTTCCTCGCGGGCGTCTTCCTGATGGTCCTGTGCATCGTGTGCGGGCCCGTCGTTTCGCGCATTCCGATGGCCGCGCTGGTCGCCGTCATGGTGATGGTCTGCTTCGCGACCTTCGACTGGCACTCGGTGGCCCCGGGGACGCTCAGGCGGATGCCGGCGGGCGAGATCACCGTCATGGTGCTCACCGTCGTCTGCGTGGTCGTCACCCACAACCTCGCCGTCGGCGTCGTCGCCGGGTCGGTCACCGCGATGGTCATCTTCGCCAAGCGCGTCGCGCACCTGGCCACCGTCACCTCCGTGACGGACCCGGGTGGCGGGGAGGTCGTCTACCGCGTGGCCGGCGAGCTCTTCTTCGCCTCCTCCAACGACCTCGTCGGCCGGTTCGACTACGCCGGGGACCCGCAACGGGTCGTCATCGACCTGTCGTCCGCCCACATCTGGGACGCCTCGTCCGTCGCCGCCCTCGACGCCATAGAGGCCAAGTACCGCCAGCGCGGCAAGGACGTGGAGATCGTCGGCCTGAACGAGCGCAGCGCCCGGCTGCACGGGACGCTCAGCGGCCGGCTGTCGGCGTGAGCCGCACACCCCTGCGCCGGCCGTGAGCGGAGCAGTCGACGGTCGCCACGGCTCGCGCGCCGGCCGGCGCTATAAAGTAGACGGTGTCCACATCTAGGGATCGGAGATCCACATGGCTCCACCGGACACCGGACCACCGCCGCCGGAACCGTCGCCGAAACGCAGTACCTACCGGCACGGGAACCTGCGCAACGCCCTGCTCGACACCGCGCTGGAACTGGCGCGGGAAGGCGGGCCGGACGCCGTGTCGTTGCGCGAGGTGACCCGGCGCGCCGGGGTTTCGCCCAACGCCGCCTACCGGCACTTCGCCGACCGCGGGGCGCTGGTGCACGGGGTCTCGCAGGCGGCCATGGCGCGGGTGGCCCTCGCCATGGAGGCCGAGATCGCCGGCCTCGCACCGACCGGGGACCCCGTCGCACGCGCGCGGGCCCGCTTCCGCGCCGTGGGGACGGGGTACATCCGCTTCGCCGTCGAGGAGCCGGGCTGGTTCCGTACGGCCTTCCACGTCCCGGCCGACATGACCTACGCCACCGACGCCACGGCCGCCGGGGCCGGCGGGCTCACCCCGTTCGAGCTGCTCGGAGCCGCGCTGGACGCCCTCGTGGAGACGGGCGTCCTGCCGCCCGAGCGCCGGCCCGGGGCGGAGTTCCTCGCCTGGTCGGCGGTGCACGGGCTGGCGGTCCTGGTCATCGACGGACCGCTGCGCGGGGTGACCCCGGAGCAGGCGCACGACGCCGGCCAGGACGTGATCGCCATGATCGAGAGGGGGATCTGAGCGGCCCGCGGGACCCGCCCCGGCCCGGCGGCCGACTGCCCGGCCGGCCGGGCTACTTCCGGGTGAAGTCCACTTCCGTCGGGCCGGCTTCACCCGGCCAGGACAGCAGGCGCGTCGGCGCGGGCGGGGTTTCGGCGAGGACGGTGCCGCGCGAGACGACGTAGCGGGGGCGGACCTGGCGGCGGACGGCCTCCTCGGGGGAGTCGGCCGGCAGCAGCAGGAACGAGGCCGGCGCGCCCGGTGCGATGCCGTACTCCGTGCCGGACAGGCCGAGCACCCGCGCCGCACGGTCCGTCACCATCGAGAAGGCCACCGGGATCTCGTCGGCGCCGGTCAGCTGGGCGGCGTACAGGCCGACCAGGGCGGTCTGCAGCGGGTTCGCGGTCCCGAGCGCGTTCCACGGGTCCATCACGTCGTCATGGCCGAAGGCCACGTTCACGCCCGCCGCCAGCATCTCCTTGACCTGGGTGAGGCCCCGCCGCTTGGGGTAGGCGTCGAAGCGGCCCTGGAGGTTGAGGTTGGCGAACGGGTTCGCGACCAGGTTGATGCCCGAACGCGCCAGCAGCCGTCGGAGTTTGAAGCTGTACCCGCCGCCATAGGAACCCATCGCCGTCGTGTGGGAGGCCGTCGCCCGCTCCCGCAGGCCCGACCGCAGCGCGAGCGTGGCCAGTACCTCCACGAAGCGGGACTGCTCGTCGTCGATCTCGTCGCAGTGCGCGTCGACGCGCAGCCCGTGCTCCTCGGCCAGCGCGAAGGCGGTTCCCAGCGAGGCCACCCCGTCCTCGCGGGTGTCCTCGAAGTGCGGGATCGCGCCGACGACGTCCGCCCCGCGCCGGACCGCCTCGCGCAGCAGCGCCCCGCCGTCCGGGAAGGAGACGATGCCCTCCTGCGGGAAGGCCACGATCTGGAGGGTCATCACGTCCCGCACCCGGTCGCGGACCTCCAGCAGCGCATCCAGCGCGGTCAGCGCCGGATCGGTGGTGTCGCAGTGGGTCCGTACGTGCAGCACCCCCTGGGCGGCCTGCCAGCGCAGCACCTGCGTGGCCCGGGCGATCACGTCCTCGCGGGTCAGCGTCTTCTTGCGCTCGCTCCAGCAGGCGATGCCCTCCCAGAGGGTGCCGGACGCGTTGGGGCGGGGCTCGCCCGCGGTCAGGGCGGTGTCGAGGTGGATGTGCGGTTCGACGAAGGGCGGCGTGAGCAGCGCGCCGTGCGCCTCGATCAGCACACCGGTCGCCGGTGGTTCCTTCTGGTCGTCGTACGGGACGACGCGCGCGATGCGCCCGTCCTCGGACACCTCCACATCGGACAGGCCGTGTGCGTGCAGCAGCCGGGCACCCCGGACGATCATCCGCATGCGGTCAGCGTAGGGCCGGCGGCCGTGCCGTGCCCGGGCCCCGGGCCGCATGCGCCGCGTTTCGCGGCGACCGGCCGCACGCCCGGGTCCGCCGCCCTCGGCGGCCGCCCGTTCGGCGTACTCGGCACACCGGCGCCCGGTACGGCAAGGTGGGGCCATGACCAGCGACACCGATGTGACCTCCGCACCGTCCCCCGAGATGCCCGACTGGGAGAAGCGCTTCCGGGCCCCGCGCGTCGGGCTGCCCGAATGGGCCGAGGACGCCCCGGACCGCTCGCTCTTCGTCTCCAACGCGACCGGAACGTACGAGCTGTACGCGTGGGACCGCGCCACCGGCGCCCAGCGGCAGGCCACGGACCGCCCCAACGGCACCACCGACGGCACCCTCTCCCCCGACGGCGAGTGGATCTGGTGGTTCTCCGACACCGACGGCGACGAGTTCGGCACCTGGGTGCGCCAGCCCTTCGCGGGCGGACCCGACGAACCGGCGACCCCGGGCCTCGCGCCCTCCTACCCGGCCGGGCTGGCCATCGGCCGGGACGGCACGGCGGTCGTGGGCCGCTCCACCGACGAGGACGGCACGACCATCCACGTCGTACGGCCCGACGGCAGCGCCCCGGCCGTCATCTACCGCCACCGGGAGTCGGCGGGCGTCGGGGACCTTTCCCGGGACGGGACCCTGATCGCGATCGAGCACACCGAGCACGGCGACGCCATGCACTCGGCGCTGCGCGTGGTCACCCTCGACGGGAGCACCGTCGCCGAGCTCGACGACTCCCGGGACGGGACGGTGGAGCTCGGCCTGGAGGTGCTCGGCTTCGCGCCGGTCGCGGGAGACACCCGGCTGCTCGTCGGGCACCAGCGGCGCGGCCGCTGGGAGCCGATGATCTGGGACGTGGCCACCGGGTCCGAGCAGGACCTGGCGGTCGATCTGCCGGGCGACGTCAGCGCCGAGTGGTACCCGGACGGCACCGCGCTGCTGATCGAGCACGGCTTCGAGGCGCGCAGCGAACTCTGGCGCTACGACCTGGCCGCGCGCGAGCTCGTCAAGGTCGACACCCCGCCGGGCACCGTCTCCGGCGCGAGCGCCCGGCCCGACGGCACGGTCGAGTACCAGTGGTCCTCGGCCGCCGAACCGTCCGCGATCCGGTCCACGGCGGGCGGGGTCGTGCTCGATGCGCCCGGCTTCCGGCCCCCGGGTTCGGTCCCGGTGGAGGACGTGTGGGTCCAGGGCCCGGGCGGGCGCGTCCACGCGCTGGCGCAGCGGCCCGTCGGCCACGGCGAAGGCCCCTTCCCGACGGTCTTCGAGATCCACGGCGGGCCCACCTGGCACGACAGCGACGCCTTCGCCGCGACCCCGGCGGCCTGGCTGGACCACGGCTTCGCGGTCGTCCGCGTCAACTACCGCGGTTCGACCGGGTACGGGCGGGAGTGGACCGACGCCCTCAAGCACCGCGTCGGCCTGATCGAGCTGGAGGACATCGCGGCGGTCCGCGAGTGGGCCGTCGGCAGCGGTCTCGCCGACCCGCAGCGGCTCGTCCTGTCGGGCGGCTCCTGGGGCGGGTACCTGACGTTGCTGGGCCTGGGCACGCAGCCCGACGCCTGGGCGGTGGGCCTGGCCGCCGTGCCGGTCGCGGACTACGTGACGGCGTACCACGACGAGATGGAGGCGCTGAAGTCCCTGGACCGCACCCTCTTCGGCGGGACTCCCGAGGAGGTCCCGGAGCGGTTCGAGGCGTCCTCGCCGCTGACGTACGTGGACGCGGTGAAGGCTCCGGTCCACATCGCGGCGGGCGTGAACGACCCGCGCTGCCCGATCCGGCAGATCGACAATTACGTGGAGCGGCTCGCGGCGCGCGGAGCGGTGCACGAGGTGTACCGGTACGACGCGGGGCACGGATCGCTCGTGGTGGAGGAGCGGATCAAGCAGGTCCGGATGGATCTGGAGTTCGCCCTCAAGCACCTTCCCGCCTGACCCGGCACCGGTGACCCGGTGCACCCCCCGTACCGTGGTGGGGTGCACCGGTTTCTCCTGACCCCGCGCTGGTGGGGGATCAACGTCTTCGTCGCGCTCGCCATCCCCTTCTGCCTGTTCATGGGGACCTGGCAGCTCGGCCGCTTCGAGGACCGCGTCGGCGACCACCGGGAGGCCATCGGGAGGCAGACCGCCGACCGGGCCGCCGCGCCGCTGGACTCGCTGCTCCCGGTGGACAAGAAGACGTCCGGGAGGCTGGCGTCCACGGCCGGGGTGTACGGCGAGCAGCTGCTGGTCCCCGAGCGGGACCTCGACGGCAGGAGCGGCTTCTACGTGCTGGGCCTGCTGCGGACCGACTCCGGCAAGGTCCTCCCCGTGGTCCGGGGGTGGCTGCCGGGCGCGGCGGACCCGGCGAAGGCTCCGGCCGCGCCGGGTGGCCGGGTGGAGGTCACCGGCGCGCTCCAGGCGTCCGAGAACTCGGGTACGAAGGGCGTGCACGCCCAGGGCGGCCTGCCGGCCGGGCAGCTCGGGGTGATCGGCGCGGCGACGCTGGTGAACCTGGTGCAGGAGCCGCTGTACGACGCGTGGCTGACGGTGCAGACCTCGGTGGACGGGATGCTTCCGGTGCCCGCGAAGGCCCCGGACAACACCGGTCTCGACTTGAAGGCCTTCCAGAACCTCGGCTACACGGGCGAGTGGTTCGTCTTCGCCGCCTTCGTGCTGTTCATGTGGTTCCGCTTCTACCGGCGCGAGGTGGAGACCCTGCGCGACGCGCAGGCGGGCCTGGTGCCGCAGCAGCCGCGGCCGGCCGCTACCGCGTCGGCTGCGTCAGGGGAATGACCCCCGTCCGGTAGACCGTGCCCCCGCAGGCCGCCGGGATCGTCGCCTGGGTCGTCGGGGCGCCCGCCGCCGGGGTGTGCGACACCTCGACCCCGGTGGGGGCCGGGGCCGTGGTGCCGCCCAGCGGGTCGGCGGCCGCGGCCGGGCCGGTGGCGCCCGGCGCGCCGCTGCCGCCCTGTGCGGGCTTCGCCGACGGGTCGGCGGTACCCGCGGGACAGGAGCGGTCCGAGGGCACCCAGGCGAACCGGACCTCGTACGCCGCGTTCGGCTGGAGGACTACCGACCGGGACTCCGCGGACGGGTCGGGGAGCAGCGCGCTCGCCGGGTCACCCGCGGTGTGGCCGACCACGGTGACCGCCGGGCTCTTCGCGGGCGGCGGGGAGTCGGCCGCGGGGGCCGCCGTCACGGTGTCCGGGCCCGCGGCGAGGCAGCCCCGGTCCGAGACGTTGGTGACCTTGAAGCTGCCGTACACCGCACCGTCGGCGCCGGGGGCGCGGGCGCTGCCCAGCACGCCGAGCTGCCCGGCGGTGCACTCGGGGACGCCCCGTACCGCTCCGAGCGGGGGCAGCTGGGGGTTTTGGGTGCCGGGGGTGCCGGTCGAGGTACTGCCGGCCGTCGGGTCCGCGACCGTACCGCCCGAGGGGGAGCCGCTCGGGCGGGGGGCGGGGGCGGGGCCGGTGCCGCCCGGCTCGGGGTGCCCGCCGGCGGGGCCCGTGGACTTGGAGTAGGCCCCGGAGCCGTTCTGGTGCGGGTCGGAGGGACCGCCGGTCCTGCCTCCCCGCGGCTCGCCGTGTCCGGCCATGGCGGGGTGTCCGGCGGCGCTGCTGCTCGCGGTGCCGGTCATGCGCAGGGCCGTCGGCACGGCGGCCCCGGCGAGGAGTACGGCCGCGGCCGCGCCGACGAGGGCCCGGCGCTTGCGGGTCCGGCGGGCGGGGACCGCGTGGCGCAGCCGCTCCAGGGCGTGGTCGGAGGGCTCCAGGCCCTGCACGGCCCCGCTGAGCAGGTGGCGCAGCCGCTGCTCGTCCAGCGTCCGGGGCGTGGTGTGGTCGTCCTTCATGACTGCGCAGCCTCCATCGCCACCCGCAGCGCGGCAATGCCCCGCGAACCGTACGCCTTCACCGAGCCGAGCGACACGCCGAGCGTCTCGGCGACCTGGGCTTCGGTCATGTCCGCGAAGTACCGCAGCACCAGCACCTCGCGCTGCCGTCGCTGGAGCCCTCGCATCGCCTTGATCAGGTCGTCGCGCTCCAGCCGGTCGTACGCGCCCTCCTCCGCGCTCGCCATGTCCGGCATCGGCTTCGAGAGCAGTTTCAGGCCGAGGATGCGGCGCCGCAGCGCCGAGCGCGACAGGTTGACGACGGTCTGGCGGAGGTACGCCAGCGTCTTGTCGCGGTCCCGGACCCGGTTGCGGGCGGAGTGGACGCGGATGAAGGCCTCCTGGACCACGTCCTCGCAGGAGGCGGTGTCGTCCAGGAGCAGCGCGGCGAGCCCGAGGAGGGAACGGTAGTGGGCCTGGTAGGTCTGGGTGAGGTGGTCGACGGTGGTGCCGGCGACGACGGCCTTGTCGTAGGGGGGCTCGGCGGGCTCCCCGGCGGCCCGCGTGCTCCCGGCGGGTTCCCCGACGTTCCGCGTGCGCGCGGCGGGTTCCCCCACGGCCCGCGGGCCGTGGGTGGTTTCCGCGCTGTCGCGGGGCGCGGGGACGCGGCCGCCGCGGGTCGGCAGGGCCGCCGCCGGTACGCCGGTCGGCGGGACGGGAAGGATCACCGGGAACCCGCCCGACGCGGAAGCCGGGACGCGGCGGCGCGCCGGAGCGACGCGGGCCGGGACGACCGCCGCAGCGGTTCGTGCCGCAGCGGTTCGTGCCGGAGCGAGCGTGAAGTCGAGCAATGCCTCTGCCACGCCCGTTGGACGCACGCCGCCCCGTCGGGGTTGTACGCACCGGGCGGACCGGCCGGCCATGTCCCCGTTGCCCTCATGCGCACCTGATCTTCCCGTTCGCCCCGTTTATCCAGGCGGCAGTCGGGCCATCACCTTGATCGAGGGATCGCCACCGATCCTACAAAGTGAACTACGCGAATTCACCCGCGATCAGTTCCGCGATCTGGGTCGCGTTCAGCGCCGCTCCCTTGCGCAGATTGTCCGCACAGACGAAGAACTCCAGGGCACGGCTGTCGTCGAGCGACGCCCGCACCCGGCCCACCCAGGCCGGATCCGTCCCGGCCGCGTCCACCGGCGTGGGGAACTCCCCCGCCGCCGGATCGTCCACGAGGACCACGCCGGGCGCCGCCTCGAGCGTCTTGCGGGCCTGTCCGGCGTCCACTTCGCGGTCGAACCGGGCCCGTACGGTCAGCGAGTGCCCCTCCAGCACGGGAACCTGTACGCAGGTCACCGCGATCGGCAGCTCCGCCAGCTCCAGGATCCGCCGGGTCTGCGACCGCACCGCCAGCTCGTGCGAGGACCAGCCGCCCTCGCGCAGCTCCCCGGACCAGGGCACCACGTTCAGTGCGAGCGGGGCCGCGAAGGGGCCGGTGTCCTCGCCCACGACCCGCCGTACGTCCCCGGGCTGCTCCCCGAGGGAGGTCCCGGCGACCAGCGAGAGCTGGCGGCGCAGTGCCTCCGTACCGGCCCGGCCGGCCGCGCTCGCGGCCTGGTACGAGGACACGGCCAGGTCGGCCAGCCCGTAGTCGGCGTGCAGCGCGCCCAGGGCGGCGATCATGGTGGCGGTCACGCAGTCGGGGCCCGCGACGATGCCGCGCGGCCGGACCCGTACGGCGTGCCGGTTCACCTCGGGCACCACCACCGGCACCTCGGGGTCCTCCCGGAAGGCCGCCGACTGGTCCACGGCCACGGCTCCGCGCGCCGTCACGACGGGGGCCCATTGCGCGGACACCCCGGGCGGGGTCAGGAACAGCACCACGTCGCCCGCCCCGAGGCCGTCGAAGGCGTCCTCGTTGAGGGCGAGCACCTCGGTCTCCCGGCCGCGCACGGCCAGCACGCGGCCGGCGGAGCGCGGAGAGGCGATCAGGCGGATGTCACCCCAGACGTCGGCGCGCTGGGACAGTATCCGCAGGACGACGGAGCCGACCGCTCCGGTCGCCCCCACCACGGCGAGCGCCGGGGCCGGGGCGGACCGGGTGCCGGTCATCGTCCGGTGCCTCCGTAGACGACGGCCTCGTCGCTGTCGGAGTCCAGGCCGAAGGCCGTGTGCACGGCGCGGACTGCCTCGTTGACGTCGTCCTGGCGGGTCACGACCGAGATGCGGATCTCGGAGGTCGAGATCAGCTCGATGTTGACGCCCGCGTCGGACAGCGCCTGGAAGAACGAGGCGGTGACGCCGGGGTTCGTCTTCATGCCGGCGCCGACCAGGGAGATCTTGCCGATCTGGTCGTCGTAGCGCAGCGAGTCGAAGCCGATCGCGCCCTTCGCCTTCTCCAGGGCCTCGATGGCCTTGTGGCCCTCGGCCTTGGGGAGGGTGAAGGAGATGTCCGTCAGCCCGGTCGAGGCGGCCGACACGTTCTGGACGATCATGTCGATGTTGATCTCGGCGTCCGCGATCGCGCGGAAGATCGCCGCGGCCTCGCCCGGCTTGTCCGGGACGCCGACGACCGTGATCTTGGCTTCGGAGACGTCGTGCGCGACTCCGGAGATGATGGCGTGCTCCACCGGCTCGTCCCCTTGCGGATTCTCGTTGCTGACCCAGGTGCCCGGCAGTCCGGAGAAGGACGAACGGACGTGGATCGGGATGTTGTAGCGGCGTGCGTACTCGACGCAGCGGTGCAGCAGCACCTTGGAGCCGGAGGCCGCGAGCTCCAGCATGTCCTCGGAGGAGATCCAGTCGATCTTCCGGGCCTTCTTCACGACGCGGGGGTCCGCGGTGAAGACGCCGTCGACATCGGTGTAGATCTCGCAGACCTCGGCGTCCAGCGCCGCCGCCAGCGCGACGGCGGTGGTGTCCGAGCCGCCGCGGCCGAGCGTGGTGATGTCCTTGCTGTCGGCCGACACTCCCTGGAAACCGGCGACGATGGCGATGTTGCCCTCGTCCAGCGCGGTGCGGATGCGGCCCGGCGTGACATCGATGATGCGCGCTTTGTTGTGGACGGAGTCGGTGATGACACCTGCCTGGCTGCCGGTGAACGACTGGGCCTCGTGGCCCAGGTTTTTGATCGCCATGGCCAGCAGGGCCATGGAGATCCGCTCTCCCGCGGTCAGCAGCATGTCGAACTCACGACCGGCAGGCATCGGGGATACCTGCTCGGCGAGATCGATCAGCTCGTCCGTCGTGTCGCCCATCGCGGATACCACAACGACCACCTGGTGGCCGTTCTTCTTGGCATCCACGATCCGCTTGGCGACGCGCTTGATGCCCTCGGCATCGGCTACGGAGGAGCCTCCGTACTTCTGCACGACAAGGCCCACGTGCGCTCCTCGCTCAATCCAGTACTGCGGTCAGTGACGCAGTCTAACGAGCGCCCGGAATCCGACCGGCACGTACCACATCATGAGATGTTGCGTTCATCCCAGAATCACCTGCCGGCACGTCCGCGTACGCCTGCCGTGCACGTCCCCGGCCGCCTGCCGGCACGACCCCGCCCGCCCCGGCTACGCGCGGCCGATGCCGCCCAGTTCCTGCGCCATGACCTCGCCCGCCTGCTCCGCGAGGTCGTCCTCGGCCAGGTCCTCGTCCGTGTCCAGGCCGTCGAGGGCGTCCAGCGGCTGGTCGAGGCGCACGTGGGCCACCAGCGACTGGAGCGCGCGCAAGGTGGCCGAGGCCGTCGAGCCCCAGTTGGAGAAGTAGGAGAACTGCCACCACCACAGCGCCTCGGTGGTCCGGCCCGCCCGGTAGTGCGCGAGCCCGTGCCGCAGGTCGGCGACGACGTCGGCGAGGTCGTCGGAGATCCGGTGCGCGACCGGCGCCTTCCGCGGCTCGTAGGGGTCGAAGACCTCCGAGTACACGTCGACGGGGTCGAGCATGTAAGCGAACCGCTCGCGCAGCTCGTCCACATCCGGCTCCGGTCCCAGGTCCGGCTCGTAGCGCTCGTCCGGCAGGACGTCCTGGTAGGCGCCCAGCCGACCGCCCGCCAGCAGCAGCTGCGAAACCTCCAGCAGGAGGAAGGGCACCGCGCTGTCCGGGTCCTCGCCCTTGGCCACCTCGGTGACCGCGACGATGAAGGACTCGATCTGGTCCGCGATCTGGACGGCGAAGTCGTCCGGATCCTGGCCGATCGCGTGCAGCGTTGCGTCAGACATCGAGAAGTCGCCTTCCTTCAAAGGCCCGCCCGAGCGTGACCTCGTCCGCGTACTCCAGATCTCCCCCGACGGGGAGTCCGCTGGCCAGGCGGGTGACTTTCAGGCCCATCGGCTTGATCATGCGGGCGAGGTAGGTGGCGGTCGCCTCGCCCTCCAGGTTCGGGTCGGTGGCGAGGATCAGCTCGGTGACCGTGCCGTCCGCGAGGCGCGCCAGCAGCTCACGGATGCGCAGATCGTCCGGGCCGACGCCCTCGATCGGGCTGATCGCGCCGCCGAGGACGTGGTACTTCCCCCGGAACTCGCGCGTCCGCTCGATCGCGACCACGTCCTTGGGCTCCTCCACGACACAGACGACCGTCGGGTCGCGGCGCGGGTCGCGGCAGATCCCGCACCGCTCCTCCTGCGCCACGTTCCCGCACACCGCGCAGAACCGGACCTTGTCCTTCACTTCGAGCAGCGCGTGCGCGAGGCGGCGGACGTCGGTGGGCTCGGTCTGCAGGATGTGGAAGGCGATCCGCTGCGCGCTCTTGGGCCCGACGCCGGGCAGCCTGCCCAGTTCGTCGATCAGGTCCTGGACCACGCCTTCGTACAACGGACTGCCTTCTTTCGGGTTTCAGATGTGGGGTGCCGGGGGGCGTCGGCTAGAACGGGAGGCCGGGAATCCCGCTGCCGCCGCCGAAGCCCTGGGCCAGGGGGCCCAGCTTCTCCTGCTGGAGCGCCTGCGCGTTCTCGTTGGCGGCCTGGACCGCCGCGACCACCAGGTCGGCGAGGGTCTCGGTGTCCTCGGGGTCCACGGCCCTGGGGTCGATCACGAGGGCGCGCAGCTCACCGGAACCGGTGACGGTCGCCTTGACCAGGCCGCCGCCGGCCTGGCCCTCGACCTCGGCCTGCGCAAGTGCCTCCTGGGCCGCGGCGAGGTCCTGCTGCATCTTCTGGGCCTGCTGGAGCAGCTGCTGCATGTCGGGCTGGCCACCACCGGGAATCACAGGGCACTCACTCCATCACTGCGGAAACAACGGATACTTCTCAACGCTTGGTCAATCCGAGCCTACGTGGTCCCCGCGCGCAGCGCCCTACGCCGTGAGGACCAACTCTTTCGAGTGAGAGAGCGGGGGTGCGCGCACCTGCTGGAGCCCTCCTTGCGAGCGGAAATCGCGGGATTCGTCGTCCATCGCGCGTCATTCGAAGGTAGGAAGTGCATGCGCACCATTGCGCACACGCGCACCACCACACGTCAGCGCAGGCAGAGGGAGTGCCGGGTGAGTCAGCCGGAGATGCAGCCCGAGGGGCCACCCCGGGATCCCGCAGAGGACGGCGACCTGACCGGCCGGCCGTTTCCTCTCGGGGACTGGGGCGAGCCCGCCGAGCGGCTCGACGAGCTCTACCGGCGGGTCGAGGCCGACGCCCTGCGCACCGCGGAGTGGTACCTGGCCGACCGGGCGTGGAAGCGGCGCGGGGCGCGCACGCTGCGGGTGGGGGCGGCGGCCGGCGCCGTCGTGGGTGCCTCGATGCCGCTGCTGGAGCTGACGGGCTCCGCCCCGGGGGCAGCCTCGTACGGCTACCTGTGCCTGCTGCTCGGCGCGGCCTGCCTGGCCTGCGACCGGTTCTTCGGGCTGACCTCCGGGTGGATGCGGGACGTGGCCACGGCGCAGGCGGTGCAGCGCCGGCTCCAGACCCTCCAGTTCGACTGGGCCTCGGAGAACGTGCGGGAGGTGCTGGGCCCGACCGAGGGCACGGCGAGCGAGGCGGCGGAGCGCTGCCTGACCGTCCTGCGGCGGTTCTCGGAGGACATCACGGAGCTCGTGCGCTCCGAGACGGCGGACTGGATGGTCGAGTTCCGGGCCGGACCGGCCCCGCTGGTCATGCAGTCCCTGGGCTCTGCGGCCTCCCGGCCGGACCCGGGCGTCCCCCCGGCACGCTTCGCCCTCCCGCCGGGCACCCGCCCGAACATGCCGCGCCAGCGGCCCCCGGAGCAGCCCCGCTGAGACCGGACCGGGGGCGCGGCGCGGTCGGTGCACTCAGCTGAAAATGATCATCGACCCCTGGCCGAGGCTGCGGGTCGCCGCCGCGTGCAGTCCGAGCCACACGTGCCGCTCCCGCGCGAAGGGGCTGTCGTCGTACGGGATCGGCCCCGCCGGCTCCTCCAGCGAGGTCGGACGGCCCGGCGGCGCGGGGGCGGCCGGCGGATTGCCCGGGTCTATCCCGATCGCGGGCGCCACGAAGGCCAGCTCCCGCAGCAGCCCCTGCGCGGAGCCCAGCGGCCCGCCCCCCGCCAGCAGCTCCTCGTTGGCCAGCGGAACGGGGAAGTCCACCGGGACGTAGGCCCCCGCGTGGTCGTAGTGCCATACGAGGTGCGACTGCTGGGCCGTGGACTCGAACATCTCCAGCAGCTGCTCGTAGTCACCGCCCAGCTCGTCCACCGGCGTCACCGGCAGCCCGCAGATCTGGAGCAGGTACGCCCGGCGCAGGAAGTGCAGGGCGTCGTAGTCGAAGCCGGCCACCGGAGCGACGTCGCCGCTCAGGCCCGGCATGTAGGCGAACACCGGGACGGACGGCAGGCCCGCCTCGCCCAGCGCCTTGTCGTACGAGGCGATCTCTTCCGCGAAGGGGTTGTCGGGGCTGTGGCACAGCACGTCGACAAGGGGGACCAGCCACAGGTCACAGGCCACGCGGGCTCCGATCAGTCGTTGCCGCCGATCGGGCCAGCGTAATGCGCCGGACACGCTCCGCGAAGGGGTCGGCGGACACCGGCCCGCGGACGGCGGCCGACCCGGCCGGTGACGGCCGGTCATCAGGACAGCGGGCCGTGGCTGGACGACTGCTACCGGGCCGTGGCGGGGCGGTAGCCGCCGGACCACGCGCCGTGGCGGGGCGGTCGGCCGTCGCCACAGGCCGTGGCGGGACGGTCGGGCGTCGCTAGAGGCCGGCGGCCCAGTCCAGGCCGTGCTGGTTGTACGCGTGCACGATGCGGCGCACCTCCCCGGCGTCCGCCCGCGTCACCGCGTCCACCAGCTCGCCGTGGCCGTCCCACAGCGCCCGCCGCATCTCCGCCGCCGTCGCCTTCTGGAGGTGGGGCACGGAGAAGACCCAGCACTGGATCCGGATCCGGTGCAGGAACTCGGAGATGTACGTGTTCCCGACCAGCCCGCTCAGCTCCCGCCAGAACCGCAGGTCGTAGCCGATCAGCACTTCGAGGGAACCGCTCTGCGCGGCCCGCCGCGCCTCCTCGGCCCGGCGCCGCACGGAGACCAGCAGCTCGCCCGACCCGATCGCCGTGCCGCGTTCGACGAGCCGGCGGAAGATCCCGTCCACGACCAGGATGCGGGCTTCCACCATGCCCCGGTAGTCCTCGACGCTGTAGGTGCGCACCCGGAACCCGCGGTGCTGCACCGACTCCAGGAGGCCCTGGGCGGAGAGGTCCACCAGCGCCTCGCGCACGGGGGTCGCGGACACCTCGTACGTCTCGGCGATCTGCTTGACCGTGAACTCGGTGCCGGGAGGCAGGCGCGCCGCGAGCACCTCGTCGCGCAGTGCGTCCGCTATCTGCCGGCGGAGTGTGTTGCGGGTGACAGCTCCGCTGCCTGGCATAGGGGCCCGTCTCCTCGGTAGGACTTCGGACACCTTAGGCCAGCCGATCCGGCCGAAACCGATCGGTACACAGGAATTAAACAGACATAGCGCCCGATATTCGGGCGCTATGTCGCGTGGGATGCCGCCTGGGATGCCGCGTGTGCTGTCGCTCGCGGGAGGGGACCTGCGGTCGTCAGCCGGCCGTGGTGTGGCGGTCGGCCACGTCGAGCGCCGCGTCCAGCAGGGCCAGGCCCTCCTTGGCCTCCGCCTCCGTGACGGTGCAGGGCGGGACCACGTGGGTCCGGTTCATGTTGACGAAGGGCCACAGGCCGGAGGCCTTGCAGGCGGCCGCGAACTCGGCCATCGGCCCGTTGTCGGCGCCGGCCGCGTTGTACGGGACGAGCGGCTCGCGCGTCTCCCCGTCCCGTACGAGTTCGACGGCCCAGAAGGCACCGAGGCCCCGGACCTCCCCGACCGACGGGTGCCGCTCGGCGATCGCAGCGAGGCCGGGGCCGATCACGTCCTCCCCGATGCGGGCGGCGTTCTCGACGATGCCCTCCTCCTCCATCGCGTTGATCGTCGCGACGGCGGCGGCGCAGGCGAGGGGGTGGCCGGAGTACGTCAGTCCGCCCGGGTAGGGGCGGGTGGCGAACGTCTCGGCGATCGCGCCGGAGATGGCGACGCCGCCGAGCGGGACGTAGCCGCTGTTGACGCCCTTGGCGAAGGTGATCAGGTCGGGGGTGACGTCCCAGTGCTCGGCCGCGAACCACTTGCCGGTCCTGCCGAACCCGGACATGACCTCGTCCAGGATGAAGACGATGCCGTACCGGTCGCACAGCTCGCGGACGCCGGCGAGGTAGCCGGGCGGCGGGGTCATGATGCCGGCCGTGCCCGGCACGGTCTCCAGGATGATCGCCGCGATGGTCGCCGGCCCCTCGAAGGCGATGGTGTCGGCGAGGTGGGTGAGGGCGCGGGCGCACTCCTCGGCCTCGGTGGTCGCGTGGAAGGGCGAGCGGTAGAGGAAGGGTCCCCAGAAGTGCACGACACCGGCGGCGGCCGTGTCGGAGGGCCAGCGGCGCGGGTCGCCGGTGAGGTTGATCGCGGCGGCGGTGGCGCCGTGGTACGAGCGGTAGGTGGAGAGCACCTTCTGGCGGCCGGTGTGCAGCCGGGCCATCCGTACGGCGTTCTCCACGGCCTCGGCGCCGCCGTTGGTGAAGAAGACCTTGTCGAGGTCGCCGGGGGTCCGCTCGGCGATGAGGCGTGCGGCCTCGGAGCGGACGTCGACGGCGAAGCCGGGGGCGAGGGTGCAGAGCCGGGCGGCCTGCTCCTGGATCGCGGCGACGACCTTGGGGTGCTGGTGACCGATGTTGGTGTTGACCAGCTGGGAGGCGAAGTCGAGGAAGCGGTTCCCGTCGTAGTCCCAGAAGTACGACCCCTCGGCACCGGCGATGGCCAGGGGATCGATCAGGGCCTGGGCGGACCATGAGTGGAAGACGTGGGCGCGATCGGCGGCCTTGACCGCCGCGCCGGTGACATGAGGGGTCATGCGGTCACGCTAGGAGGGCCCGGGCCCGGAGGTACATCGGCGGACTGTATGCGGGTGGGGGCCCGCCCTCGGCAGTCTGTATGCGATCGGGCCGAAGACTTGGCAGCTTCCTGCCAAGATGACAGCATGTTGTCATAGCGGGCCGAGTCCTTCCGGGCGGGGCCCGGGACCTGCCCCCACGAGGAGGCGAGCACCATGAGCGACACCGCGCGGGAACCGTCCCGCAAGCCGGTCCACCTCGCCGTCTACGACACGTACGCGGACTGGGAGACCGGCCACACCACGGCGCACCTCACCCGGCGCGGCCACCGGGTCCGCACGGTCGCCTTCGCCGCCGAAGAGCCCGTCACCACGATGGGCGGCGTCCGGATCCGGCCCGACCTCGCCCTGGCCGGGCTGCGCCCCGAGGACTCGTCCCTGCTGATCCTCACCGGCGCCGCGCTCTGGGACACCGGGGACACGCTGGCGCCGTTCGCGGCGAAGGCCCGCGAGTTCCTGGCGGCGGGGGTGCCCGTGGCCGCGATCTGCGGCGCGACGGCCGGCCTCGCCCGCGAGGGCCTGCTGGACGGGCGCCGGCACACGAGCGCCGCCGCCCCGTACCTGGCGGCGCAGCCCGGATACGCGGGCGGCCCCGACTACGTCGAGACGGACGCGGTCACGGACGGCGACCTCATCACGGCGGGGCCGACGGAGCCGGTGGCGTTCGCCCGCGAGGTGTTCGCCCGGCTGGGCGTGTACGAGCCGGTCGTCCTGGACGCCTGGTACCGCCTCTTCCACGACTCGGACGCCACCGCGTACCCGGTGCTGGCGGCCGCGACGGACTCTGACGATGCCTGAGGCGGGGCAGGCGGCGACGCCCGGGGCGGTGACGGAGGCGGGGCCCGGGGCGGTGATGGCCGAGGCGGTGACGGAGGCGGTGACGGAAGCGGGGCTCGCGGCGGAGACGGGGCATGGGGCGGTGACGGAAGCGGGGCTCGCGGCCGGGCAGGCTCCGGAGCCGTCGGCGCGGGCGCGCCAGGACCTGCTGAGCCGTACCGCCCTCGGCGTCTTCCGGCTGAACGGCCAGTTCCTCGCCGTCTCCGAGGAGCTGGCCCGCCCGGCCGGGCTGACGGCGGCGCGCTGGCAGGTGCTGGGCGCGGTGCTCCGCGAACCCCTGTCGGTCGCGGGCATCGCGCGCGTCATGGGCATCACCCGCCAGAGCGTCCAGCGCATCGCCGACCTGCTGGCCGCGAACGGTCTCGCCGAGTACGTACCGAACCCCGCCCACCGGCGCGCCAAGCTCCTGCGGCCCACGGAGGAGGGGCGCGCGGCGATCGCCCGCATCGCTCCCGGGCATGCGGCGCTGGCACACCGGCTGGCCGCGGAACTGGGCGAGGAGGCCTTCGCGGAGACGGTCCGGACCCTGGAAAGGCTGTCCTGCGCCCTCGGCGCGCTGGCGGACCCGTCTTCGGCGGAGCCCCGGGAAGGGTAGGGCCGCACCGATTGTGTCGAAGTCAATAAGCCTGCGGGCAAAGCTTGTTGCGTCCCGTGACCGCGTCGCAGACTGCCGCACATGGAGCCGTTGGACGTAGTGGCACGACTGTGGGAGCGGATCGAGGCGCGCGACTGGGACGGCGTCGCCAAGCTGGTCGCC
Source organism: Streptomyces sp. NBC_00539 (assembly GCF_036346105.1). Taxonomy (GTDB): domain Bacteria; phylum Actinomycetota; class Actinomycetes; order Streptomycetales; family Streptomycetaceae; genus Streptomyces. The sequence continues at coordinate 3,764,460 of NZ_CP107811.1, read as the reverse complement.
GAGGACGCCGTGATCGAGTGGCCGGTCAGCGGTGAGCGGATCGTGGGCCGGGCCAACTTCGTCGCCGTCCTCGCCGAGGACGACGACGTGGACGAGGTGCCCGTGGAGGTGCTGCGGATACTCGCCGACGGGGACCTCGTCGTCACGGAGGTGGAGGTACCCCAGGAGCACGTGGTCTACCGGGCCGTCTCGCTGTGGACGGTGCGGGACGGGGTGGTCGTCGGAGCCAGGGAGTACTGGACCAGCCCGGGCCAGGACCCGGCGCCCCGCTGGCGGGCGGGGTACGTCGAGCCGTTGGCGGCGGACTGAGCCGCGTCGCGGTCGCGGTCGGGGGTTGTGGTCGCGGCGGGGTTGCGGTCGCGGTCGGGGGTCGCGGTTGCCCTGAGCCGCCGGTCGTGGACCGGGTCGGCCGGGGCGCGGTCGCCCCGAGCCGCGGTCGAGGTGCGGCTGCCAGACTGGGCCGCGTGTACACCCACCTCCTCGCCGCGACGGGCGTGCTGACCTTGCTGACCCTGGTTCCGGGGCCGGACATGGCGATCGTGACGAAGCGGGCCGTCTCGCGCGGCCGCGCCGACGGGCTGCGCACGGTCGGCGGGATCTGCGTCGGTCTGCTCCTCTGGGGCGCCCTCACCGTCGCCGGACTCGCGGCCCTGCTCGCCGCGTCCGCCGAGGTGTACCTGGTGGTCAAGCTCGCGGGTGCCGGCTACCTCTGCTTCCTCGGCGTCCAGTCGCTGCGTCACGCCGGCGCCGAGCCGGCCGTACGGGGCGAACGGGCGGAACGGCGCGGGACGAGCGCCTGGCGCACCGGCCTGGTCAGCAACGCGCTGAACCCGAAGATCGCCGTCTTCTACACGGGCCTGCTCCCCACCCTCGCCCCGGCCGGTCTGCGCCCGGCGGTGGGCATGGCGCTGCTCGTGGCGGTCCACGTACTGCTGACGCTGCTCTGGCTGGGCACGTACGTCCACGTCCTCTCCCGCGCCCGGCTCCTCTTCACCCGCCCGCGCGTCCGCCGCGCCCTGGACCGGGTGACGGGCACGGTCCTGATCGCCTTCGGCGTCCGGGTGGCGACGGCGGCCTCCTGAACGCCCGTGGGCCTGACGCTTCGTCAACCGCGGGCTGTCGCACCTGCGTCCGCCGATGGCGCGCGGTGGCTCGGAAGTAGGGGGCGTGATACCTGAGAGCTACCAGCGAAGGCCGCTCCTCAGCGGGACGCCGACGAGGGGGGCTGATCCATAACTTCGGAACCAGAGAAGAGCGCAACGCTCTCCCGGACCGAAGGGCCCCCTCATGAACGCCACTGGCAGCCGCCTGCGCCGCACCCTGCTGGCCGGCCTCATCGCGGCGGCCGTGGTGCTCCCCCTCTCCGCCGCCGCGTCCCCCGACGTACCGGCGCCCAGGCCCGTCGCCTTCGCCGGTACGGCCACCCCGGAGAGCCGGTACGCCGCGAACCTCGGCAACATCGCCGAGGCGGCCCGGATGGCGCGGGACGCGGGCCGTACCGGCCGGGCCGTGAAGTTGCAGGCCATGGCGCGGGGGTCGGGCGGCTCCGGCCCCCATTTCCTCGCCTTCGACGGCCGGGGCGGGGGCCGGGCCGTGGAGGTGTTCGGCGATCTGGAGGGTGCTGACCGGGTCACCGTTCTTGTGCCGGGGTCCGACACCACGCTGGACACCTACCAGAGGTTCCGTGCCGGGGCGGTCGCCCTTGAGCAGCGCCTCCAGGCCGAGCACCCGAACTCCGCCGTGGTCGCCTGGCTCGGGTACGACACCCCCGGCACGGTCAGCACCACCGTCCTGACGACCGCCCGCGCCGACGCCGCGGCCGCCGAACTGGGCCCGTTGCTGGCCGGCTTGGAAGCCCGCACCCGCCCCGACACCCGGATCTCGCTGCTCTGCCACTCCTACGGTTCGGTGGTCTGCGCCCGTACGGGTACCGGCCCCAAGGTGACCGACCTGGTGCTCTACGGGAGTCCTGGGACCGGGGCCGGCTCCGTCTCCGAGCTGCCCACCCGGGCCCAGGTGTGGGCCGGGCGGGGAAGCGATGACTGGATCGGCAACGTCCCACACGTACGGCTCGGCGGTGTCGGGTTCGGCACCGATCCTGTCGATCCGGCCTTCGGCGCACGGGTCTTCGCCGCCGGCCGGGTCGGCCACAGCGACTACCTGGGGCCCGGCACCGCGTCCCTCGACGCCCTGGCCCGCATCGTCATCGGGCCTGCCGCCACCGCCGCTCCCGCCGCCACGCCGGAGGTCCCTCATGCGTAGTGCCCACGCCCGTTGGTCCCGGCTCGCGGACCGTGTCGATGCCGGGACTCCGGCCTCCAGGGACCGCTGCGTGGACGCGTTGCGGGCCCTGGCCATCCTCGGCGTGGTGCTGGGCCACTGGCTCGTCACCGCGCTGACCACGGCCGAGGGCGGCCTGAGCAGCACGAGCCCGCTGGCGCGCATGCCCTGGCTGGCCCCGGTCTCCTGGGTGTTCCAGACGCTGGCGGTGTTCTTCCTGGTCGGCGGCCATGTCGCCGCCCAGGGGTACGCCTCGGCCCGGGCGCGCGGAGTTCCGTACCGCATCTGGGTCGGGCAGCGGCTGGGCCGGCTGTTCCGGCCGGTGGCGGCGGTGCTCACGCTGTGGGGCGTCGCCTCCGCCGGGATGCTGCTGGGCGGGGTGGCACCGGACACCCTCCACACCCTGCTCAGGCTCGTCCTTTCCCCGCTGTGGTTCCTGCTCGTGTTCGCCGTGCTGACCGCCGCGACGCCGCTGGTGGCTCGGCTCCACCCCGCGGTGCCGCTGGCCGTGGTCGCGGGCGTGGATGTCTGGCGATTCGGCTTCGGGGGCCCGGGTTGGGTCGGCTGGGGCAATGTCGCCGCCGGCTGGCTCGTCCCCTTCACTCTGGGCGCGGCCTGGTCCCGCGGCGCGTTCGCCCGCCGCGGATCGGCGGTGGCGCTGCTCGTGGCGGGTGCCGTCGCCACCGCCTCGCTCGTCCTGTGGGGCGGCTATCCCGCGTCGATGGTGGGTGTTCCGGGCGCAGCGGTCTCCAACCTGAACCCGCCCACCCTCGCCGCCGTGAGCTTCGGCCTGGCCCAGTGCGGGCTGGCCCTGCTGCTCCGTGAACCGCTCGCCCGCGCCGTGCGAAGGCCCAGGACCTGGGCGAAGGTGGCACTGCTGAACCTGTCCGCGATGACCGTCTTCCTCTGGCACCAGACCGCGATGATGGCCGTCACCGCCCTCGGGCTCCTCGTTTCACCGGACTTGCCCGGGCTGCACACCGTGCCCGGCTCCCCGGGCTGGATAGCGTGCCGGCTGCTGTGGCTGCCGCTGTTCGCCGCCGCGCTCGCCGTCTGCTGGGCTACGTTCCACACGCACGAGCAGGGCGCGTCCCGGCGCCGTGACCCCGCCGTCCGAGCCTCGCCTGTGCCCCGTGACCACCGAGGGGCTCCGGCCATGGAGGTCACCCGTGCCTAGGCTGACCGGTGTGAATGCCCAGAACGCGTCCCCGGATCCGGCCCCCGCGGCAGCCGGCCACGCCCTGCGGGGCCTGGTCCGGGAGTTGTTCACCTTGAAGAAGGATCCGCTGCCTCCGATGGCGCGGCCCCGTTGGCTGGCCCGGCTGCCTCACACCCTGGTCGTCTACGCGGCGGTGTTCTTCGGCTCCCTCACTTCCGTGCAACTCCAGGACCACTACGACATCCACGACCCGAGCATCGTCCTGCTGTCGCTCTTCACCGGCTTCGCCATCATCAGCGCGCTGTTCCGGCCGATCGCCGCCTGGTGGCTCGGCCTGCTGAACGCCGGCTTCATCGCCTGGGTGATCCGCGACCACGTCGGGCAGGGACAGGCGTGGCCGTGGACGGCCATCGGGCCGTTCTCCTTCGCCCCGCTGATCCTGCTGGTGGCCCTGCGCGTACCGCCCCGGGTGACCATCGCCGTCATCAGCGTCTCGGTCGCCGCCGGCGCCGTGGCCGAGGGTGTCTTCAAGCCGGAGAAGAGCCGGAGCAGCCTCCTCGTGGCCCTCCTCGTCTTCGGGTTCGCCGGACTCCTCGGTTATGCGCTGCGGGCGATGCGGCTGGCCCGTGGCCAGCTCGTCGCGCAGGAGACCCTGACCGAGGAGGAGCGGGCCCGGCGGACGCTGCTGGAGGAACGCAGCCGCATCGCCCGGGAGCTGCACGACGTCGTCGCGCACCACATGTCGGTGATCTCCATCCAGGCGCAGGTCGCCCCGCACCTGGTGGAGAACCCGTCGCAGGAGCTCAAGGAGAACCTGGCGGGCATTCGGGAGAACGCCCTGGAAGCCCTGACCGAACTGCGGCGCGTCCTCGGCGTGCTGCGCTCGGAGCGACCCGACGATCCGGCCAACCCGCACCACCCGCAGCCCACCCTCGCCGAACTCGACGGCCTCGTGGACAACGTGCGCGGAGCCGGGCTGGAGGTCACCACCGAGACGGCCGGCATACGCCGGCCCCTGACGCCGGGCGTCGAGCTCACCGCGTACCGGATCGTGCAGGAGGCGCTGAGCAACTGCCTGCGCCACGCCCCGGGCTCCCGGGTGGAGGTGGGGATCGCCTACGGTCCGCGCGAGTTGCACCTGTGCATCGCCAACAGCGCCCCGACCCGGGTGGCCGCGCCGTCGCCCGGCACCGGGCACGGGTTGCTGGGGATGCGCGAAAGGGCGGGCATGCTGGGCGGTGAACTGGCCGCCGGCCCGCGTCCCGACGGCGGGTACGAGGTGAGCGCCGTACTGCCCATGGACCTGCCCGGGGGCGCGGTGCCCGGGACCGAGAAGACGGAGAAGGCCTCATGACCGCCCCGATCAAGGTGATGATCGCCGACGACCAGATGATGGTCCGGCAGGGGTTCACCGTGCTGTTGAACGCCCAGCCCGACATAGAGGTCGTAGGGCAGGCCGTGGACGGCGCCGAGGCGATCACGAAGGCGGCCGAACTCCGCCCCGACGTGGTGCTGATGGACATCCGCATGCCCGGCATGGGCGGCATCGAGGCGACGTCCGTGATCACCGCCGACCGCGCGGCCGCCGTGAAGGTGCTCGTCCTGACCACCTTCGACCTGGACGAGTACGTGTACGAGGCCCTGCGCGCCGGGGCCTGCGGCTTCATGCTCAAGGACGCCTCCGCCGACCAGCTCGCTGAGGCGGTACGGGTGGTGGCGGCCGGTGAGGCTCTGCTCTCGCCGAACATCACCAAGCGGCTGATCACCGAGTTCTCCCGGCTGGGGGCGCCCCGTGCACCCTCCCGGGCCCGGATCGACGAGCTGACGGAGCGGGAGACGGAAGTGCTGTCCCTGATCGCGCAGGGCCTGTCGAACGCGGAGATCGCCCAGCACCTCGTCCTGGCCGAGCAGACCGTCAAGACGCACGTCAGCCGCATCCTGGTGAAGCTGGGCCTGCGCGATCGGACGCAGGCCGCGGTGTTCGCGTACGAGACGGGACTGATCCGTCCGACGGGCTACTGATACACCCCGGTAGTACTTGAGGGGGAGCTGCGGATATCCCCATCGGTGGCGACGCGGACGACGGGGGCGCGGACCTACGGTTCTCATATGACCGAGACGACCACCGGGGGGACAGCCCGGACACCGGAATTGCGGATGGCTTCGGGGCTCTTCGAGATCCTGCGCCAGGACCTGATCAGCGGCGCGTTCGCCTACCGGCCGCTGGCGCCGATGCGCGTGGACGGGCCGCTGCTGCGCCTGCTGCCGGCGGGCATACGCGCGAAGGCCGGCTACCTGCCGCACGCGCTGGTGGGGGTCGTGGCGTTGATCGTCGTGCTGGCCACCACCGCCGACTCCCACGGGATGCCGCAGGCAGTGCGGCTGTTCATGGGCCTGGTGGCGGCGATGCCGGTCCTGATGACGCTGGTGCGCCCCGTGGGGGCGTTCTGGGTGGCCTTGGGTGTGACGACGGGCCTCTCGCTCGTCCAGGGCCGGGACCTCACCTGGCCGTGGTCCCCGGCGACCTTCATCGCCTACCTCGGGGTGATGGCCGTCGTGGCCATGCGGAGCCGGCCCCGGGTGGCCTGCTGGCTGTGGGCGATCACCCTGGTGTTCGGGGCGGCGATACCGGTGCTCGTGGGCAGCTACGAGTCGAACGTGGCACCCATGGCGTTCGCCTCCGCCCTCGTCCTGCTGACGGTCACGGTCCGCAACACCCGCCGACAGGCGGAGCGGGAGGTCGTCGCGCAGCAGCAGGTGACCGCCGTCGAGCGGGACCGGCGCACGCTCCTGGAGGAGCGGACGACGATCGCGCGCGAGCTGCACGACGTGGTGGCGCACCACATGTCGGTGGTGGCGATCCAGGCGGAGGCGGCGCCGTACCGGGTGAAGAACCCGCCGGCCGAACTGGAGGCGGCGTTCGTCACCATCCGGGAGAACGCGGTGGCGGCGCTGACGGAGCTGCGGCGGGTGCTGGGAGTGGTGCGCTCGGCGGACTACGAGGCGCCGGACGCGCCGCAGCCGACGCTGGCCTCGCTGGACGGGCTGCTGGCCAATGTGCGCGAGGCCGGGCTGAGCGTGGAGAAGACGGTCACCGGAGCGGTGCGGGAACTGCCGCAGGGCGTGGAGCTGTCGGCGTACCGGATCATCCAGGAGGCGCTGAGCAACTCGCTGCGGCACGCGCCGGGCGCGGCGGCCGGAGTGGAGGTGTCGTACGTGCTGGGCGGTCTGGGGATACGGGTCGTCAACGGACCGCCGACGGAGAAGGTCCTGCCGTCACCGGGCGCGGGGCACGGGATCACCGGGATGCGGGAGCGGGTGGCCATGCTGGAGGGGGAGATGACGGCCGGGGAGACGGCGGCCGGCGGATACGAGGTAGCCGTGTTCATACCGGTGCGCCGGACGGCGGAGCCTTCGGCGTCGTCCTCGCCGTCGTCCTCGCCGTCGCCCTCGCAGGAGCGGCCGGTATGACGATCAAGGTGCTGATCGTCGATGACCAGATGATGGTCCGCGAGGGTTTCTCCGTCCTGCTGAACGCCATGGAAGGCATCGAGGTGGTCGGCGAAGCGGTGGACGGCCGCCAGGCCATCGCTCAGGTGAACGCCCTGCGGCCGGACGTGGTGCTGATGGACATCCGGATGCCGGAGATGAACGGGCTGGAGGCGACGCGGCGGATCGTGGCCGCCGACACCGATGCGAAGGTACTGGTCCTGACCACCTTCGACCTGGACGAGTACGTGTACCAGGCGCTGCGGGCGGGGGCGTCCGGGTTCCTGCTCAAGGACGCGTCGGCGAGGCAACTGGCGGAGGGGGTACGGGTGGTGGCGGGCGGTGAGGCGCTGCTGGCCCCCTCGGTGACCAAGCGGCTGATCTGCGAGTTCTCGAAGCTCGCGGAGGCGCCGAAGCTCGCGGACCCGGCCGGGGTGTCGCAGCTGACGGAGCGGGAGACGGAGGTGCTGATCCTGATCGCCCAGGGGCTGGCCAACGCGGAGATAGCCGACCGGCTGGTCGTGGCGGAGTCCACCATCAAGACGCATGTGAGCCGGATCCTGGTCAAGTTGGGCCTGCGGGACCGCACACAGGCGGCGGTGTTCGCGTACGAGACGCGGCTGGTGACCCCTGCGTGAAGGGGATGAGGGGGAGGGGGCCTCGGAGCGGGAGAGGATGCGGTTCGCGGCGAAGGGGGTGAGGGGGTGGGAGGCCGATCTAGGCTTCGGGAATGCGCTTTGATCCGTGGGACGCCGCGTTCGTCGCCGATCCGTACCCCGCTTATCGGGAGTTGCGCGAACAGGGGCGGGCGGTGTGGTCGCAGGCTACGGGGCAGTGGCTGGTGCCGCACTACGCCGATGTGAGCGCGCTGCTGCGTGACCGCAAGCTGGGACGCACGTACCTGCACCGGTTCACCCACGAGGAGTTCGGGCAGCAGGCGCCGCCGCCGGAGCACGAGCCCTTCCACGTCCTCAACGGCAACGGTCTCCTGGACCTGGAGGACCCCGCGCACGCGCGGGTGCGGCGGCTGGTGGCGAAGGCCTTCACCCCGCGCACCGTGGAGCGTCTCGCGCCCGCCGTCGAGCGGCTGGCCGGGGATCTCGCGGGCGCGCTGCTGGCCGACGGGGGCGGTGATCTGCTGACCGCCGTCGCGGAGCCGCTCCCGGTCGCGGTGATCGCGGAGCTGCTCGGGATCCCGGAGTCGGACCGCGCGCTGCTGCGGCCCTGGTCGGCGGATATCTGCGGGATGTTCGAGCTCCGGCCGGACGAGGAGACGGCGCGACGGGCCGTCAGGGCGAGCGTCGAGTTCAGCGATTACCTGCGCGCCCTGATCGCCGAGCGGCGCCGGCGCCCCGGGGCGGATCTGATCTCCGGACTGATCGCCGCCCATGACGAGGAGGGCCGGCTCAGCGAGCAGGAAATGATCTCCACCTGCGTGCTGCTGCTGAACGCGGGCCACGAGGCGACGGTCAACACGACCGTCAACGGCTGGTGGGCGCTGTTCCGCAATCCCGCCCAGCTCGACGACCTCCGCCGCCATCCCGAAAAGTTGTCCACAGCTGTGGATGAACTCATGCGATACGACACACCCCTACAAATGTTCGAACGCTGGGTGCTGGACGAGATCCGGATCGGGGACTCGGTCATCCCGCGGGGCGCCGAGGTCGCGCTGCTCTTCGGGTCCGCCAACCGGGATCCCGCGCGCTTCGAGAACCCCGACGCGCTGGACCTCGTACGCGGCGACAACCCGCACCTGAGCTTCGGGGCGGGGATCCACTACTGCCTGGGCGCCCCGCTGGCGCGGCTGGAACTCAGGGCGTCGTTCGGCGCCCTGCTGGCAGCCGGCGCGCCGCCGCTGCGGCTCGTGGAGGAGCCGCAGTGGCGGGACGGGTACATCATCCGAGGGCTGCGGGAACTGCTGGTCGCCTGCTGAGAACGGCAGGCACGGCCGTCAGCGCGGCACGGTCAGGGACCAGGCGGCGGGACGCAGGGTCCAGGTGCGGCGCCGGAGCGGGCCCGACACGGCCGCGTGGTCGGCGCGGTAGCGGAAGTCCGCGCCCGACACCGTCACCGTCGCGGCCCGCTCCGTCAGCGCCGCGCACCCCATCAGCCGGACCACCACCTCCGCCAGGCCGCCCGCCTCCCGCGTGACCACCGCGACGTCCTGCACCGGGTGGTCCACATCCGCCAGCACCACCCCGTCCGCCTCCACCCTCAGCCGGTGCACCGGCCCCGCCGGCGCCGGCCCGACCCCCGGCGGTCCCGGCAGCAGCATCCGGAGCAACGACCGGTAGCTCCGTACGGGTGGAACCTGCGTCCGCACCGGCGGCGGGATCCGCAGGCCGCCCAGTACCACCCCGTCGCTGTCGTCGACCAGCAGGTCACGCGCCTGCACCGCCCCGTCCAGCGCCGCCCGGGCCGCCATCACCGCCGACAGCGGCACGCCCAGGGACCCCGCCAGCGTGAGGGACCCCACCGGCCCCACCGGGATCAGCGACAACGGCTCCCCCGGCAGGTCACGGGAGCGGTGCAACAGCGTCACCGTGCGTAGCAGCGCCCGGTCGTCCCCGACGATCACGGGGCGCCGATGGCCCCGGCGGGCGAGTGCCCGCGCAAACTCCTCCGGCGAGTCGGGGAGAGAAACTTTCGCCGTGGCACCGGCGCACAACACATCTTTCGCGATCCGTACGGACTCGCCGTCAAGACGGCGGGCGACCGGGTCGACGAGCACGAGCAGGCCGCCTACCGGCGCGCCCGCATGGCTCATGGTGGGCTCTGGAGCCGACACCTCGGTCCTTCCTCGGGTAGCATCTTTGTGCAAGAGGCCCTTGCGCTATTGCGCCAGGGCCTTCGTCTATTCCGGGGTACCGGTCCGACGGCTCAGCCTGCGGTGTACATCGTCGTACGCCCCCTGACCTTGGACATGCCCCATCCGGAAGAGGTGTACGCCTGTGCCCGCTCTTGTGCTGCTCGGAGCTCAGTGGGGTGACGAGGGCAAGGGAAAGGCCACCGACCTGCTCGGTGGATCCGTTGATTATGTGGTGCGCTACCAGGGCGGCAACAACGCCGGCCACACGGTCGTCGTAGGCGACCAGAAGTACGCGCTGCACCTTCTCCCTTCCGGCATCCTCTCCCCCGGATGCACCCCGGTCATCGGCAACGGCGTCGTCGTCGACCCGGCCGTACTCCTCTCCGAGCTGCGCGGGCTCAACGAGCGCGGCATCGACACCTCGAAGCTGCTGATCAGCGGTAACGCGCACCTGATCACCCCGTACAACGTCACCCTCGACAAGGTCGGCGAGCGCTTCCTCGGCAAGCGCAAGATCGGTACGACCGGCCGCGGCATCGGCCCGACGTACGCCGACAAGATCAACCGCATCGGCATCCGCGTCCAGGACCTCTACGACGAGTCGATCCTCCAGCAGAAGGTCGAAGCGGCGCTGGAGGGCAAGAACCAGCTCCTCGCGAAGCTCTACAACCGCCGCGCGATCGACGCCGCCGCGATCGTGGAGGAGATGCTCCAGTACGCGGAGCAGATCAAGCCGTACGTCGCCGACACCACCCTGATCCTCAACAACGCGCTGGACGAGGACAAGGTCGTGCTGTTCGAGGGCGGCCAGGGCACGCTGCTCGACGTCGACCACGGCACGTACCCCTTCGTGACCTCCTCCAACCCGACCGCGGGCGGCGCCTGCACCGGTACCGGTGTCGGCCCGACGAAGATCAGCCGCGTCATCGGCATCCTCAAGGCCTACACGACGCGCGTCGGCGCGGGCCCGTTCCCGACCGAGCTGTTCGACCAGGACGGCGAGGACCTGCGCCGCATCGGCGGCGAGCGCGGCGTGACCACCGGCCGCGACCGCCGCTGCGGCTGGTTCGACGCCCCGATCGCCCGTTACGCCACCCGCGTGAACGGCCTGACGGACTTCTTCCTCACCAAGCTGGACGTGCTGACCGGCTGGGAGCAGATCCCGGTCTGCGTCGCGTACGAGATCGACGGCAAGCGCGTCGAGGAGCTGCCGTACTCGCAGTCGGACTTCCACCACGCGAAGCCGATCTACGAAAACCTCCCCGGCTGGTCCGAGGACATCACCAAGGCCAAGACCTTCGCGGACCTCCCGAAGAACGCCCAGGCGTACGTCAAGGCCCTGGAGGAGATGTCGGGCGCCCCGATCTCGGCGATCGGTGTCGGCCCGGGCCGGACCGAGACGATCGAGATCAACTCGTTCCTCTAGGGGAACCGGGAAGTGCCGGGAGGGGCCGGGCGCCGGTGGGCACCCCGGCCCCTCCCGCGTCTTGGGCAGCCCGGCCCCTCCCGCGTCTTGGGCCCCCGGCCCCTCCCGCGTCTTGGGCCCCCGGCCCCTTCTGCATGCCCGGCCCCTCCGGCCGTCCGGCCGGGGCGGTGCCGAGGCCGGCCGGTCAGGTGGAGCGGTGGACCAGCAGGAGGGTGTAGGTCCCCGTGGCCGTGTCGTGGACCGGGGCCAACGCCGGGGTGTTGCGGCTGTCGTGCTCGTCGAGGTCCGTGCCCTCGTCCCAGCTCCTGCCGTCGAAGACCGCGTGGCGCAGCCGGTCCGCGTGCGAGGACGGGTACACCGCGTGCAGCCTGCCGTCGTACGAGGCCACGGCCGCCCCGCGCCGGCTCGTGTGGCCCTCGCCCAGCGGGACGGGCTTGTGCCAGGTGCCGCCGTCGTAGACCGCGTGCATCAGTCGGGCGTCGTCCGTACCGAAGCGGTAGACGAGGTGGATGCTGCCGTCGTGGACGGTGGCGGACAGGTTCGCGGGGTAAGGGCCGTTCTTGTTCCAGACGCGCAGCATCCCGTACGCGCCGTCGCCCCCGGCCGGCTTCTCCCACGGTCCGCGCGCCGTGCGCGCCACCCGATGGATGATCTTCCCGTACAGCGGTGCGACGGCGAAGAGGTGCAGTGCGTCCCCGTACGAGACCAGCGCCGGGGCGATCGCGTCCTCCAGGGCGGCCGCGGACGACCCGTCCCCGGCGAGCGGGGTGACGGCGATCCGCGTGCGGCCCGAGGGCTCCGCGAGGGTGTGGGCGCAGTGGACCCCACCCCGGTGGACGGCCAGGACCGGGGTCTCGACCGCCTCGCCGAGCAGCCGGTCCTCCGTGACCTCGCCGCGCAGTACGTCCAGCAGTTCCGGCGCGTACGTGGTCACCCGCAGCGGCAGGTAGCGCCCGTCCTCCTGCCGCGCGCCCCGGTGGGCGCAGTACAGCTCGCCCCCGTCGACCGCGATCGCGGGCGCGGCCGCGCTCGTCCGGTCGGCGAACACCTGGTCGGCCTGCCAGCCGCCTGCCGTGCTGTAGACGGAAAGCCAGAGCCGCCGCTCGTCCTCGGCCAATGCATGCTCCCCTTCGCTCGACCGGAGGGGAAACCGGGCCCGTCCGGAGGGCAACGGCGCGATGTCCCACGCCGCGATCGACCGTAGCCAGGCGGGCATCCTCAGCCAACCCACCTGTGGGAAACCGGCCACGTTGAATGATCAACAAGGCCAGAACCAGTCCCCTTGGGCCGCTTTTGTCCAACCTGACCCCTGACCGCTGATCACCAGGCGAGCTGCGAGATCTCCTCGGCGACCACCGCGCAGGCGTCGGCGGCCGGGTCGATGAGCGGGAAGTGGCCGACGCCGTCCAGGAGGGTCAGGCCGACCAGCTCGCCCGCCTTGGCGGCCGCCGCGACGTACGCCTCCGCCACCTGTTCGGGGACCACGATGTCGTCCCGGCCCTGCACCACGGCCGTCGCGATGCCCGTCGGGAGGAGCGCGGCCGGGTCCGCGTACGGCAGCCGCTCGTCCCAGTACCGTTCCCCGCCCAGCAGCTGCGCCGACGCCCCGCCGCAGACACCCAGTTCCTCCGCGACCGCGAAGTCCGCGATCGGGGCCAACGCCACCACCCCGCGCAGCAGCGGCGGGGCCGGCAGCCGCCAGGGACTCCCCTCCGGCAGCACGTGACGGGCGGCGGCCCACAGGGCGAGGTGGCCCCCGGCAGAGTGACCCGTCACCACGATCCGGCGCACGTCGGCCTGCGGCAGCGCCTCGGCGGCGAGCCTGGGCAGCGCGTCCATGGCGGCGGCGACGTCGTCGAAGGTCTCGGGCCAGCGTCCCGCGATGGGGCCGCCCCCCTGATGCGGCAGCGAACTCCCGCGCCGGTACTCGACGTTGGCGACGGCGAAGCCCCGCCGGGCCAGGAAGTCCGCCAAGGGGGTGACGTGGCCGCGGTCGTACGGGGCCCGCCAGGCGCCGCCGTGCAGGACCACGACCAGCGGCGCCGGGCCCGGGGCGCCGCCGCGCGGGGCGTAGAAGTCGACCACCTGGTCCGGGTGTTCACCGTACGCGGAGCTCACGTCGGGCTCGACCGGCGGATGGGAGAAGGCCGAAGCGGACTCGGCGGCGTCCCGTTCGACTGCGGGGTCCGTCATCGGCTCAACCTCTCGGTAACGCATGGGGCAAGGGAGAACACTGCAGCAGGAGTTACGGCAGGGACACGTGTTCCGGTGCTCCGGCAGAGCGGGACCGTATCAGGCCTGAACACGCCGTCAGGCGGCGGCCCGAGGCAATGTGGACGCGGGCGGAGCCGAAGCTCCGCCCGCCCAGTGATGCGCCTCGCGATGTGACGTTTCTCCGCTACATCACCCGAAGATGTGACCCAGCGTCCGGGCCGCGCGCTCCACGTCGGCGAATCCGACGTAGAGCGGGGTGAACCCGAAGCGCAGGACGTCGGGCGCCCGGAAGTCCCCGATCACGCCCCGCGCGATGAGTTCGGTCATGACCTCGCGGGCGTTCGCGGTCCGCAGCGAGACCTGACTGCCGCGGCGGGCGTGCTCCTCGGGGGTCACCGGTTCCACGGAGCCCGCCGGGACGTACGCGGCGACGCACTCCAGGAAGAAGTCCGTCAACGCGAGGGACTTGGCCCGCACGGACTCGATCGCGACCCCGTCCCAGGCGTCGAGTGCCGACTCCAGCGCCAGCATCGACAGGATGTCCGGGGTCCCCACCCGGGCGCGCGCCGCGCCCGCCGCCGGGACGTACTCCGTGGTCATCGCGAACGGGTCCGCGTGCCCGTTCCAGCCGGGGAGCGGCGAGTCGAAGGCGGCCTGGTGGCGTTCGGCGATGTACAGGTACGCGGGCGAACCGGGTCCGCCGTTGAGGTACTTGTACGTACAGCCCACCGCGAGGTCGACCCCGTTCTCGTCCAGGCCCACGGGCAGCGCCCCGGCGGAGTGGCACAGGTCCCAGACCATGACGGCGCCGGCGGCGCGGGCCGCACCGGTGAGGGCCGGCAGGTCGTGCAGACGCCCGGTGCGGTAGTCGACGTGGTTGAGCAGGACGACGGCGGTGTCCGCGCCCATCGCCGCCGCGGCTCCCGCGGGGTCGACCGGCTCGACCGTCAGGCCGGTCATCCGGGCGGCCGACGCGGCGATGTAACCGTCGGTGGGGAAGGTGGAGGCGTCGACCAGCAGCCGGGTCCGGGAGGGGTCCGCGAGGCGGGCCGCACCGACCAGGACCTTGAAGAGGTTGACGCTGGTGGAGTCGCCGACCGTCACCTGGCCGGGTGCCGCGCCGATCAGGGGGGCGATCTTGTCCCCGATGCGCTCGGGGGCGGTCCACCACCCGGACTCGTCCCACGAGCGGATGAGGAGCTCGCCCCACTGGCGGCCCACCACATCGGCGGTGGTGGCGGCGACGCCGGAGGGGAGGGCTCCCAGGGAGTTGCCGTCGAGGTAGACGACGCCCTCGGGGAGGGTGAAGCGCTCGCGGAGCTTGCCGAGTTCGTCGGCGGCGTCCAGCGCGGCGGCGCGCTGCGCGAGTCCACCGGCGGACGGCCGGACGACGGACGGGTCGGTGACGGACGGGTCGGTCATGGTGGGCGTCGGCTCAGACATGGCTGCGCGCCGTCCACAGCTCGGGGAACACGTTCTTCTGCGCGCGCTTCTCCAGCCAGGTCACGCCCGCGGAGCCGCCCGTGCCCGTCTTCGCGCCCATCGCCCGGCGGGTGGCCACCAGGTGGTCGTTGCGCCAGCGCCACACCAGCTCCGCCACGTCCGTCAGCACCTCGCCGAGCCGGTGCAGGTCCGGCTGCCCGTCCGGGTCGGCGTACAACTCCGTCCAGACGGCCTCGACCTGCGGCGAGGGCTCGTAGCGCCGCGACAGGTCACGGTCCAGCACGGACGCGGGAACCGGCAGGCCGCGGCGCGCGAGGAGCCGCAGCACCTCGTCGTAGAGGCTCGGCTCCTGGAGGGCCTTCTCCAGCTCGGCGTGGACGCGCGGGGCGCCCCGGTGGGGCACCAGCATCGACGCCGACTTGTCGCCGAGCAGGAACTCCATCCGGCGGTACATCGCCGACTGGAAGCCGGACCCCTCGCCGAGCGCGGAGCGGTACGAGTTGAACTGCGCGGGGGTCAACTGCGCCAGCGGGCGCCAGGAGGCGTTGAGGGCCTCCAGCTCACGGAGGGATCGTTTCAGCGCGTCCATCGCAACCGGGATCCGGTCCTCGCGCAGGGCCTTGGCGGCCGTCTCCCACTCGTGGACGATCACCGTGAACCACAGCTCCATGACCTGGGTCGTCACCAGGAAGACCATCTCGCCGGGGTCGTCCGAGCGGAGGTGCTGGAGGTGGGTGAGGACGTCCGCCTGGACGTAGTCCTCGTAGGGGGTGGTGCCGGCGAAGTCGAGGTTCGGGGCGTCCGAACCGGCTCCGGAGGCATCAAGGGCTTGCGACATCTCTGTCTCCTCGACACTTGCTTCCGGGTAGCGGTCCGCTCCTTCCGGTGAGGTAAGTGGAGCCCCGGTCCCCTGTTCGCATCATAAACAGAGGTTCCGGGGCCCCTCTAGGCCTGCAGGCCAGGGCGTTACGCGAGCGTGTCCGCAGCCGTCGCGGAGGAGTCCCGCAGGAAGGTCGAGCAGCGCTCGTACTCGTCCTTCTCACCGATGGCCCCGGCGGCGCGCGCCAGTGCGTGCAGGGCACGCAGGAAACCGCGGTTCGGCTCGTGCTCCCACGGCACCGGGCCGTGGCCCTTCCAGCCTGCGCGGCGCAGGGCGTCCAGGCCGCGGTGGTAGCCCGTACGGGCGTACGCGTACGACTCGATGGTGCGGCCGGCGGCGAACGCCTCGTCGGCCAGGGTGGCCCAGGCGAGCGAGGACGTCGGGTGGGCGGCGGCCACCTCGGCGGCCGGGGTGCCGGCGGCGAGGGCCTCGCGCGGGCCGGGCTCGTCGGGCAGGTGGGTGGGGGCGGGGCCCCCGAGCAGGTTCTGGTGAATCGACATGCGCCCAGTCTGGGGTATCGGGCCCGCTCCACGCCGCCCGGAGCCGGGCCGGGGGGTGACCGGAGGTGAGCCGGGGGGTGACCGGAGGTGAGCCGGTGGCGGGCCGGTGGTGGGCGCCCCACCACGGCGGGCGGCAGGGGTGTGGCCGGCGCACCTCCCCGCGAGGAGGCCCTGGGGCGGACGGTAGGGGGGTAGTCGACGGAGGGGGAAGCGCGTGGACACCGGCACCGGCATGGGGACCGGCCGGCCCGACCGCATGGGGGAGGCCGCGAGGGGGGAGGCCGCCATGGGAGAGGTCGTCGAGGAACTGTGCGCCGCGGTGTTCGCGCCACTGCGGCGCCGCGACCAGCGCGAGCGGGGACGCCAGTACGTACGGGGCCTGCTCGCCGCGCAGGGGCGCAAGTCGATCCGCAACATGGCGCTGCAGACCGGCTCCGGCGGGGCCGCCGAGGAGCAGGCGCTGCACCACTTCATCGCCGGCTCGACCTGGGACTGGCAGCCGATCCGTACCGCGCTGGCGCAGTACCTCGCCCGGTCGGCGCCGCTGAGCGCGTGGGTGGTGCAGCCGATGGCGATCCCGCGCGGCGGGGAGCACTCGGTGGGCATCGGCAACCGTTTCGACCCGCACCAGGGGCAGATGTTCCGGGGGCAGCAGGCCTTCGCCACGTGGTTCACCTCGGGCGGTGCGGCGACGCCGGTGCAGTGGCGGCTGTTCCTCGGCGGCGCGGGGCCGGTGGAGTCCGCGGACTCCTACGAGGCCTGCGCGGTCGCGGGGGCGGCCGAGCTCGCACGGGGTTCCGCGGCGGGCGTACGGCCGGTCGTGCTCGACGTCCCCGACATCGCGACCCGGGCCACGCTGGCCCGCTTCGCGCAGGCCGGGGTGCCGGTGGTGGCGCGCATCAGCCCGGGGGCGCGGCTGGGGGTGGCGGACCAGCGTCTGCCGAGTTACGGGGCGTTGCCCATGGCGGCGCGGGACATCCTGCAGAACGTGCGGGGCATGCGGATGCCGGTGGAGTGGGCGGACCCCGAGCGGGCCGGGGCGCGGCGCAGCTCGCTCGTGGCGGCGGTACGGGTGTTGCTCGCGGGGCGGGAGATGCTGCTGTTCGGGGAGTGGTCCGATGCGCGGCGGCTGCCGGGGCGGATGTGGGTGACCGACATGACGCGGGTCGCGCCGGGGGCGCTGGTGCGGCTGACGAAGGAGGCGGGGACGGTGTCCCGGGCGGCCGGGGCGAGCATGGACCGGGTGGGGCTGCGGGACTTCGCGGGGCGGTCGTTGTCGGGGTGGCACCGGCACGTGACGCTGGCTTCGGTGGCGCACGCGGGGCTGTGGCTGGGCGGCCGCCTGCCGGTCTCCTCACCGGGCCTCGACCCGGGCGACCCGGGCGCCCGCCTGCACCGCCGCCCCTGCCCCGCCCTGGCGGGCTGCTGACCCGGCCGAGCCGACGACGCGCCCCTGGTGGGGCGGCCGGGCCCGTCCCGGGGGATCGCCCCTGCCGGCGCCGTGTCAGGGGGAGTGGGACGGGACGGGTTCCGTCAAGCGGCGGGCGTGCAGGACCGCGCGGGTCTTGCGCAGCCGGAGCGCCATCTGGATCTCCAGGGCCCGCCCCGGTTTCTGCCAGCCCTCGCCCAGCAGGTCCGTGATCCGCTCCAGTCTCCGCGAGACCGTGTTCGGGTGGACGTGCAACGCCTCCGCCGCGTGCGTGGGGCTGCCGCCCGAGGCGAAGTACGCGTCCAGCGTCCGCGTCAGGTCCGTCAGCCGGTCCGCGTCGTACTCCAGCACCGGGCCGATCGTCGAGGCGATGTAGGCCTCCACGTCGTGGTCCGCGGACAACAGCAGCCCCACGAAACCCAGCTCGCGCAGCGAAGCCGTACCCCCCGCCCCGTCGAGCGCGGTCAGCGCGTCCAGGCAACGCACCGCCTCCGCGTACACGCGCGGCACTTCCCCCGGCCCCTCGGCCGGTCCGGCGGCTCCCGTCGACACCGCGTGGCCCAGCAGCGGCGACAGCTCCCCGGAGGCCCGGTGCGCGGCGTCCGAGGCGTCCGTACCCGGCAGCAGCAGCACGATGCAGCCTCGGCGGACGCCCTTGAGACCGCCCATGCGGTACGCGTACGAGGACGCCCAGGCCACCGCCCGGCCCAGTTCGCCGCCCTCGGGCCGGGCCACGACCACCACGTGCGGGCGGTCGAGGTCGACGCCGAGCCGCCGGGTGCGCTCCGAGAGGCGCAGGTCGAACGAGTGGGGCCGATCCAGCAGATCGGCCAGCAGTTCGTCGTGCACGGGCCCTTCCGCGGCCGCCGTACCCCGCTGGATCAGCATCAGCGAGGCCACCGA
Source organism: Streptomyces sp. NBC_00539 (assembly GCF_036346105.1). Lineage (GTDB taxonomy): Bacteria > Actinomycetota > Actinomycetes > Streptomycetales > Streptomycetaceae > Streptomyces. The sequence continues at coordinate 3,745,928 of NZ_CP107811.1, read as the reverse complement.
CTGCGCCGCCAGCCGCAGCAGCCGTACGTCCTCCTCCGCGAGCGGCGCGGACGCGCTGAGCAGCAGCACCCCGAGGTCCTCGGCGCCCGCCAGCACCGGCGCCAGCCACACCTCCCCCGGCAGTCGGACGGGGCGCCGCCCGGTCAGCGCCTGGAGCGACGCCTTGGTCACCGACTCCTCGTCCAGCTCGGGGAGTTCACCGGTGACGGTCAGCACCCGCCCGCCGGGGTCCCGGACCTGGAGCACTCCGTCCAGCGCGTCGGCGGTGGCCCGGGCCAGGGTCAGCAGCCCGGCTCCGTCCAGGACCAGCCCGGCCAGCCGGGCGTGGCACTCCCACAGGTAACGGACCCGGGTGAGGGCGGTGTTGGTGCGCGTGCCGAAGGCGGCCAGCTCGGTCACCTCGTCGCGGGTCTGTTCCAGCAGCCGGGCCTTCTCCAGGGCGACGGCGGCCAGGTCGGCGAGCGAGAGCAGCAGGCCGATCTCGTCGGGGGTGAAGCGGCGCACGCGGCGGTCGGCCCCGTAGAGCGCGCCGAGAGTGGAGTCCCCGCGCCGCAGCGGTACGGCGATGATCGCGTGCAGTCCTTCGGCGCGGACGACGGCGTCGATGCCGGGCTCGTGCGTGAGGGCGTCGTCGTTCAGGTAGTCGGCGGTCCAGACCGGGGAACGGCGCTCCTGGGCGATGCTGCCCAGGCCGTTGCCGGTGCCCAGTTCGAGGCCGATGTTCAGGGCGGTGGTCTCGCCCTCGGAGGTCCGTACGTACGCGGACCCGTCCGGACGGCTCAGGGACAGCCACGCCATGTCGAAGCCGAGGAGGCGCCGGGCCCGGCGGGTGATCAGGCGCAGCAGGCCGTCGATGTCGTAGGGGGAGGTGAGGTCGTGCGCCGTGTCCACGAGGGCGGTCAGCGCGGCCTCGCGCTGCTTGCGGCGGCTCGCGCTCGCCCGGACGGAGCGGGCCAGCGCCACGGCGTGGGTGAGTGCGGCGAGCCGGGCGGGGTCCGCGTCCCCGCGCCGGGCTTCGTCCAGGAGGGCTTCGTAAGCGCTCTGAGGCGCTTCTTCCGCGAGCAGTTCCAGTACCGCGAGCACGCCCCCGTCGGCGTCCCCGTCCCGCGACCCGCTGTCCCCCATAGGACGTTTCCCCCGTCCGACCTGCTGTTTTCAGCCCGGATCCCGAACCTAGGTTCCGCGCGGCGGAGGGTCAAGCGCCGCAGGGCACGGGCGCGTCGAGGAGGGGGCGGGCGAGGCGGAGGGCATCGAGGCGTTCCTCGGCGCGGCGGACCCCTTCCAGGAAGGGGCTCGCGGCCCGTTCCCCTCCGCCGGCGCCGCGCAGTCCGGCCAGTTCCAGCCGCAGTTCCCGGCGCCGTCCCAGGGCGAGTTCGGCTTCGACCCACTGCTCCAGCACCGAGCACCGGTCGGCGTCGAGCACCGCGATGCGGGAGCGGAGCCAGGGCCCGGCGTCGATGCCGTCCAGGGCGGGGCCGGTCCACAGGGCGAGGGCGCGGCGCAGTCGGCGGGCGGCCTGCTCGAAGTCGCCCCGGCCCATGGCCCGGTAGCCGGCTCCGGCCTCGCGCTCGAACTGCCGGACGTCGGACCGGCCGCCGCCGGTGTCGAGAACATACCCGCCGGGCCTCGCGGAGAGCACGGTCTCGGGGGTCCGTACCGAACCGGCCCCCAGGGCCTCCGCCAGCCGTTCGCGCAGGCGGCGCACGGCGGCGTGCAGGACGGCGTGGTGGTAGCGGGTCGAAGTACGGTGTGCGAGCTCGTCCGCGAGGACGGCCTCCGGGACGACCCGGTCGGGAGAGACGGCCAGCGCCGCCAGTAAGTGCCCCGCCTCGGGCGTGGCTGCCTTGATGGGCACGCCGTTCTCGGTGACGCGCGGCACGCCGAGCACCTGAATGTCCACAGTTTTCTCCCCCTGACCAGGAGGCTACGCCCCCCCCAAAAAATAATACCCGGAAGCATCTTTTTTGGAAGGGGAGGAAGGGAAACCGTGTGACGGATGAGGCGGCTCCCGAATGAAAATGAGGGATCGTCAGGCTCCCAGCGCCTCCGGCAGGTTGATATCGGGCCGGGTCACCGCGCCGTCCTCGTCCGGCGCCACGCCCACCGCACAGCCCTCTCGGCACTCATGGGTTCCCCGCCCGCCGAAGAGGGCCCGCGCGCCCCGCCCCGGTGCGGTGTCCAGGCGGATCGCCACGGCCGGGACGACCACGCTCGGCATGACGTGCGCGTACAGCTCCGAGACCTGCCGGTCCATGTCCAGGCCGAGCGTGTGGGACATCGTGTTGAGACCGGCGTACGCGCCGACGATCAGCTGCGAGGGGGTCGCGGGGTCGACGCCCGGGAGCAGCTCGCCGCGCCGCTTGGCCTCCGCCAGCACTTCGGTGTGCAGGGCGATCCAGGCTTGATAGGGGGCTGCCTTGTCGAGGGTCTGTCCGGCCCGGTCCAGGGTGAGCCGGGCGCTGGCCCGCATGAGCACGTCGTGCCGCAGCTGGTGGCAGAAGATCATCCCCATGTCGAGGAACTCCTGCGCCTTGTAGTCCTGCGGCAGGGCCTCCGGCTGCCCCTGGTTCTGGGCGTCGATGACGGCCTGGGCCAGGGCCTCCTTCGAACCGAAGTGGAAGTACAGGGCGCCCTTGGTGACCTTGGCGATGTTGACGATGTCGGAGAGCTTGGCGGCGTCGTAGCCGCACTCCTCGAACACCGTCGCGGCCGCCACCAATATGGCCTGCCGGGTTCGTACCGCCCGGTCCTGTTTTACCGGGGGGCGCTCTGTTCTCATGGGTGGGCCTCTCCTGACCCCCGGATTTACATCCCCGGGAGTACGTTCTTGTGAGGTGATTCCACACCATCGCGGAGCCGCAGTCCACCGCCGTGTGTCACCTCCGGCGGAACCGGCGCCCGCGGACATGCGGCAGGGGCCTGCCCGTCCCTGATGGACGGACAGGCCCCTGCCGTGGGCCCCGGTCACGGACACTGCCGTGACGGAAGGGCTACTTCAGCCTGGTACCCGTGGAGCGCAGGTTCGCGCAGGCCTCGGTGACGCGGGCGGCCATGCCGGCCTCGGCGGCCTTGCCCCAGGTGCGGGGGTCGTACTTGGACTTCGTGCCGACCTCGCCGTCGACCTTCAGGACGCCGTCGTAGTTGCGGAACATGTGGTCCGCGACCGGGCGGGTGAAGGCGTACTGGGTGTCGGTGTCCAGGTTCATCTTCACGACGCCGTTCTCCAGGGCGGTGGCGATCTCCTCCGCCGTGGAGCCCGAACCGCCGTGGAAGACGAAGTCGAACGGGGAGGGCTTGCCGAACTTCTCGCCGACACCGGCCTGGAGGTCCTTGAGGAGCTCGGGGCGCAGCACGACGTTGCCCGGCTTGTAGACGCCGTGCACGTTGCCGAAGGAGGCGGCCAGCAGGTAGCGGCCCTTCTCACCGAGACCGAGGGCCTCGGCGGTGCGGATCGCGTCCTCGACGGTGGTGTACAGCTCGTCGTTGATCTCGTGGCTGACGCCGTCCTCCTCGCCGCCGGTCGGGGTGATCTCGACCTCAAGGATGATCTTCGCGGCGGCGGCCTTGGCGAGCAGCTCCTGGCCGATGGCCAGGTTGTCGGCCAGGGTCTCGGCGGAGCCGTCCCACATGTGCGACTGGAAGAGCGGGTTCAGACCGCGGCCCACGCGCTCGGCCGAGATGTCCAGCAGCGGACGTACGTAGCCGTCCAGCTTGTCCTTCGGGCAGTGGTCCGTGTGCAGCGCGACCGTGATGTCGTACTTGGCGGCCACGACGTGCGCGAACTCCGCCAGGGCGACGGCGCCGGTGACCATGTCCTTGTTGTACTGGCCGCCCAGGAACTCGGCACCACCGGTGGAGATCTGGATGATGCCGTCGCTCTCGGCCTCCGCGAAGCCGCGAAGCGCAGCGTGCAGGGTCTGGGACGAGGTCACGTTGATGGCGGGGTAGGCGAACTTGCCTGCCTTCGCCCGGTCCAGCATCTCGTTGTAGACCTCGGGGGTTGCGATGGGCATCTGTCCGCTCCTTGGATGTGCGGGGAGTGTGCGATTGCTGGCCCTGACCTGGGGGCGACGTTGCCGTCGCGCCTATCTTTCCAGACTCGGTACCCGCCTCTACCCGGGCCGGGTGGACGTTTCACGTGAAACATTCCGCGGGGCCCGGGAGTGGTGAGAAAACAGCAGGTCAGCGACCGCGGCGCCCGGACGGCCCGGTTCCGCCGGGCGTCTCGCCCCGTGGACGCCCGGCCTCCGCAACCGCGACGAGCCCCTGTGGATCTAGGACAGGCCCAGGTCCCCGAGCTGGTAGCCGGTGAGGTAGGGCAGGCCCGCCGCGGCGATCGCGTCGGCCGCGCCGCGGTCCACGATCGTCGCCACTGCCACGACCTCGCCGCCGGCCTCGCGGACCGCCTCGACGGCGGTCAGCGGGGAGCCGCCGGTGGTGGAGGTGTCCTCGACCACCAGGCAGCGCTTGCCCTTGACGTCGGTGCCCTCGATCCGGCGCTGCATACCGTGCGCCTTCTGCGCCTTGCGGACGACGAAGGCGTCCAGGCGCGCGCCGCGCGCGGCGGAGGCGTGCAGCATCGAGGTGGCCACCGGGTCGGCGCCCAGGGTCAGACCGCCGACGCAGTCGTAGTCGAGGTCGGCGGTCAGGTCGAGCATGACCTGACCGACCAGCGGCGCGGCCTCGCCGTCGAGGGTGATCCGGCGGAGGTCGATGTAGTAGTCGGCCTCCCGCCCGGACGACAGGGTCACCTTGCCGTGCACGACGGCCTTGTCCTTGATCTGCTGCAGAAGCGCATCGCGTACGTCACTCATGGCTCTGAGCTTAAAGGGGGACTAGGGCAGGCGCCGCCAGGCCCAGGTCGTGGAGACCTCCAGCGGGTCCACCGGCGTGACCAGCCGCGGCAGAGTGTTCAGACCGTTCGGCGGACCGGACTGGGGCTCGACGCAGACCGCCTGCGGCTGCTCGTCGTAGACGACCACCCACTCGGCCCGGCTGGTGATCTTCAGTTCCAGCGCGCCGGGCCAGGTGAGGGTGACGTCCACCCCCTCGGGCATCCCGAAGCAGTCGTCCCACGGCCCGGGCTTCGGGTCGATGCGGTGGCCGGTGGGGATGTGGTCGGGGCCGCGCTCCTCCTGCCAGGCGGGGGCGAAGTCCAGCTGCGCCTCGGGGCCGCCCGGCGTGAGGCTGCGGTGGAACCAGGGGTGCCAGCCGGCCTGGGCCGGGAAGGAGTCCCCGTACGTCTCCACGCCCATGGTGAGCGTCAGCGCGTCCTCGCCGAGCTGGAAGACCTGGGTCACCCGGCCCGGGTAGGGCCACGGGTCGGCGAGGTCGTAGGTGAACACGGCCTCGGTGCCGGTGCTGTGGGCCGGGCTCCAGGCCGCCTCCCGGCCGAAGCCGTGGATGGCGTGCGGGGGGTGATTGAGCGGCAGCTGGTGGACGGTCGCCCCGTCGCGGAACCGGCCGTCCGCGGTGCGCCCGCACCACGGGACCATCGGGAAGGCACCGTACTTGGGGCCCTGGAGCAGGAGCTCCGTCCCGTCGACGCGCAGACTGCTGATCCGGCAGCCGTTCTCCTGGTCGATCGTCAGCTCGGCGCCGCCGGCGCTCAGTCGCGTACTCATACGGCCGACCCTAAACCGCGGCCGGGCTGTTTCTACGACACGGCCTGGGCCGTCTCCTTCGGATCTCGCCGGTCAAGCCGGCGGCGCGGGTCAGGCAAGATCCGGAAGAGAAGGCCTAGCGGCGGCGGCGCAGGACGCGGCCGAGAACGACGGCCGAGGCGACGGCCACGGCGGCCGCCGGGGCGATCCAGCGCAGGCCGGCCCCGGCCGTGACGGAGGAGGGGGCCGGGACGGGGGCGTAGCGCCCGCGCGGGGGTGCGTGGTCGACTTCCTCGGCGCTGCGGCCGATCATCGTGCGGCGGGCGTGGGCGGCTTCGGCGGGGGGCAGGGCGGGTCCGTCGAGCGCACCCGGTTCGCCACGGTCCTCGAAGCCGCCTCCGGCGAGGGGGTCGAGGGACGGGGGCGGGACCTCGGCGTCGAATACGGACTCGGTGATCTCGGTGATGCCGTCCTCGACGTCGTCGAAGCCCGGGTCGGCGTCCTCGGCGTCCTCGGCGTCCGCGACGGGATCCGCGACCGGCTCGGCCACCGGCTCCGCGGCCCCGGCCGGCTCGGCCGCCGGCTCCGGCTCCGCGGCCACCGCGGCGGCGAGGTTGTCGGCGGTACGGTCCAGCAGCCGCTGCACGGCCGCGGCGGTGGCCTCCGGCGGGAAACCGGCGGCCCGCCCGTCGGCCGCGCCCCCGCCCGAGAGCTCCAGCCGGGTGCCGTTCCCCTCGGCGGTGAGCCGCAGCGTCAGCGCGAGCTTGACGGTCCCGCTGCCCCGCACCTCGACGCCCTCCCCTTCGACGGCGAAGTGATCGGGGTCCCGCTCCGTGACGGCCAGCGCCCCCCGGTAGGTCACCGTGTGCCCGCCGACCCGCACCTTGAGCCGGCCCGCCAGCGGCCCGGACGCAGTGTCGGCGTCCTGCTGGAGCCCGGGTACGCAACGGGCCACCCGGGCGGGATCGCGCAGCACGGCGCGCAGGTCGTCTGCCGGTACCGGAACGAACAGCTGATGCTCCATGCGGACGAGCCTACCGACGAGACCGCTTCCTGTACCCGGTCCTGCGCCGACCCGGGCCCTACGTGTACCTCGGGTGCGGGAGCGTCGACGGCGGCAGGCCCGGCACGCGGGTGCGTTCCGCCTCCCGGGCCCCGTCCTGGAGGGCCGGCGTGGACACCGAGCGCAGCTCCGGCGTGTCGAGGTCGACCCGCAGCTGCGGTACGGCGTCCCGGGCGGCGAGGACGAAGCCCCAGTCCTGCGGCCGCGCGCCGGAGCCGCCCTGGCCGCGGTCGGGCCCGGCGGCGAAGCCGGAGAGGCGGCCGCCCGCACTGTAGGGCGCGGTCCGCAGGCCGGCCGCCCGGAGGGTGGCCTCGACCGTCCAGTACGTACGCGGCCGGGTGACCAGCGGCCCCGCGTGCACCGCGATCCGGCCGCCGGGCCGCAGGGCGCGCGCGGCCAGCCCGTAGAACTCCTGCGAGTACAGCTTCGTGCTGGGCGTGATCCCCGGGTCGGGCAGGTCGGAGACGATGACGTCGAAGCGGTCCCGGGCGCCCGGGCCCCGCAGCCAGTTGAAGGCGTCCTGCGTGACGACGCCGAGGCGGGGGTCCTCGTACGCCGCGCCGTTCAGCTCGGACAGCATCGGGTCGGTGCGGGCGAGCCGGACCACTCCGGGGTCGAGCTCGACGACGGTGACGGAGGCGACGTCCCGGTAGCGCAGCACCTCGCGGGCGGCGAGCCCGTCACCGCCGCCGAGGACCAGGACCCGGGAGTGCGGGCCGGCCATCGCCGGGTGGACGAGGGCTTCGTGGTAGCGGTACTCGTCGTAGCCGCTGACCCGCAGCCGCCCGTCGAGGTACAGGTCCAGCGAGCGCGGTGACCCGCCGGCGGGCCCGGTCAGCACCAGTTCCTGCACCTCGCTCTGGACGGCGACCCGCACGTCCCCCCCGTAGACGGCACTGCGCGCGATCCGTTCGAAGTCGTCGGCCAGCACGGTCGCCGAGGCGAGGACGACGAGGACGGTCAAATTTGCGGCGATCAGCGTTCTGCGGCAGCGGCGGCTCAGGTCGCGGCGGAACAGCCACAGGACGAGCCCCCCGCCGACGGCGGCGTTGACGGTGCCGGTGAGCACCGCCCCGGTGAGCTGGCCGAGCACCGGCAGGAGCAGGAAGGGGAAGGCGAGTCCCCCGACGAGGGCGCCCACGTAGTCGGCGGCGAACAGGTCCGCCACCGCGCCGCCCGCGTCCTGCCGGTGGATGCGCTGGATCAGCACCATCAGCAGCGGGATCTCGGCGCCGATGAGCACGCCGATGGTGAAGGAGAACGCGACGAGCGCGGGCCGTGATTCCCCCAGCCAGGCGAAGCTCGCGTACAGGGCCATGGCGGAGAGTCCGCCGAGCAGGGCCAGGGCCGCCTCGACGGCGGCGAAGCCGAACGCGGGCCGTCTGCGGAGCCGTTTGGCGAGCAGGGAGCCGACGCCCATGGCGAAAACCATGACGGACAGCACCACCGACGCCTGGGTGACGGAGTCTCCGATGAGGTAGGAGCCGAGCGCGAGCAGCTCCAATTCGTACACGAGACCGCAGGCGGCGCAGACGAAGACGGTGGCCAGTACGAGGAGCCGCCCGGTCCGGGGCCGTACGGGCAGGGCGGCCGGGAGGGTCGCCACGGGCCCCGGAGCCGGCAGCACCCGACGCGGTACGGAACGGTCGATCATGCAGCGAACCGTACGTCACCGCCCACTTGCACCCCGTCACTCACATGGGTGCAAGTGGTGCACCGATCCAGCCAATTGGAGTAACCCCCCGGGCCGCGCCGTGTCACCCGTTACAGCGATGCCACGGCCACCGAAGCCGGCGTCTCCGCGCCCGTGCCGCTCCGTACGCCGACCCGCGTACGAGTGGCGACCAACTGGCCTTCCTGCGGGTACGCGTGCCAGGTCCGCCACCGCACCTGCCCCTCGTGACGCTGCGCCAGCAGCGCGGTGAAGGCGTGCGGGCTGCCCGGGAAGGTCCCGGCGAGCCCGTTCGGGTGATCCGCGACCAGCGCGAGCAGTTCCTGGGCGCGCCCGGCGAACGAGCCGCGCGAAAGGGTCTCGACGCGCGCGGCGAACTCGTACTCCCAGTCGCCCCACCGCTCGGCCACCCCCAGCGGCAGCGGGGTACTGCTGCCGGGCATGCAGGCGACCGTCTCCGAGCAGAGGACCTCGCCTTCCTCCAGGAGCACCTGATGGGAGGCACCGAGCAGGCGCAGCTCCACCTTCGCGCCCGCGAGCTGGAGGTTCAGTACGGCGAGGGCGGGCAGCCGGTCCCGTCCCAGGGCCCAGGCGAGATCGGCGGCACGCGTGTCGGTGTAGGTGGTCTGGAGGGTCGTGAGCATGAGTCGGCTCCGCAAACGCGCGAGGTAGGTGGGCCGGGGAACCGCCAGCGGTTGGTCAACGGGTGGGGGACACCGGCACGGGTCCACAGAAAGTCCAGGGAGGTCCGAGGACTGGTCTACTCAACCGAGGGAATCATGAAAGGCACGGCACTCACAGCGTTTTTACCCAAGTTGAAGGGGTTTACATCCCCCCGGGGGCTACCCGGTTCACGTGTTCAACCGCATGCCGCCCGTACGTCGTAACGCGCAGGCGGACGCGGGTGCTAACAAGGTGGTGCACAAGGGAAGTTGTCCCCGCCGGACACCCCGTTTACGCGGTACCGGCCGTACCGGTCGTCAACTGGATCCGCAGCCACCGCCACCGCACGAGGACCCGCACGAGGACGAGGACCCGCAGGAGGACGAGGACCCGCACGACGAGCTGCTGGAGCACCCGCCGGAGGAACCGTCCCCTCCCCCGGCCCACCAGCTGCTGCCACTACGGCTTCCGCTGCCGCCGCTCCCGACCGAGGCGGCCTTGACGGCCACCACGACGACCCCGACGACGAAGACACCCAAGAGCACTACGGCAAGAACCATCGCCTCGCCCCTCTCTGAACCCCCGGATCCCCGGGGTGCCGGGACCCCCGTGTCCCGTGTGCCGGGGAGATGCCCGCAGGCCACCCGCGCCAAAGCACACTTGAGCAACTCCAGAGGTTGCCCGCAGGATGGCCGCCATGAACGCACCCGCGGGCGGCAGCCGCCCCTTCCTGAACCGCCGTCTGGCGGCCTTCGGCACCACGATCTTCGCGGAGATGTCGGCGCTGGCCACCGCCACCGGGTCGATCAACCTCGGCCAGGGGTTCCCCGACACCGACGGGCCCGCCGAGATCGCCGAAGCGGCCGTACGGGCGATCCGGGACGGCAGGGGCAACCAGTACCCGCCGGGCCCGGGCGTCCCGGAGCTGCGCCTCGCGATCGCCGCGCACCAGCAGCGCTTCTACGGGCTGACGTACGACCCCGACACGGAGGTCCTGGTCACGGCCGGGGCCACAGAGGCCATCGCGGCCTCCCTCCTCGCCCTGCTCGAACCGGGTGACGAGGTCATCGCCCTCGAGCCCTACTACGACTCCTACGCCGCCTGCATCGCCATGGCCGGCGCGGTCCGCGTCCCGCTGACGCTGCGCGCCCCGGACTTCCGCCTCGACGCGGACGCCCTGCGCGCCGCCGTCACCCCGCGCACCCGGCTGCTCCTGCTGAACACCCCGCACAACCCCACGGGCACGGTCCTGACCCCGGCGGAACTGGCGGCCGTCGCCGAGCTGGCGGTCGAGCGGGACCTGCTGGTGGTCACCGACGAGGTCTACGAGCACCTGGTCTTCGAGGGCTCGCACACCCCGCTCGCCTCGCTGCCCGGCATGCGCGAGCGCACGGTCACCATCTCCTCCGCGGGCAAGACGTTCTCGTTCACCGGGTGGAAGGTCGGCTGGATCACCGCCCCGCCCGCGCTGGTCTCGGCCGTCCGTTCGACGAAGCAGTTCCTCACCTACGTCTCCTCGGGCCCCTTCCAGCACGCGATCGCCGAGGCCCTGGCCCTGCCGGACCCGTTCTACGAGACCTTCCGCACGGAGCACCTGGCCAAGCGCGACCTCCTCGCCGACGGGCTCGTGGCGGCGGGCTTCGAGGTGTTCCGCCCCCAGGGCACGTACTTCATCACCACCGACATCACCCCCCTCGGCGAGAAGGACGGCCTGGCCTTCTGCCGCGCCCTGCCCGCCCGCTGCGGCGTGGTCGCCATCCCGAACCAGGTCTTCTACGACGACCGGTCGGCCGGTGCCACCCAGGTCCGCTGGGCCTTCTGCAAACGCGACGAGGTCCTCCACGAGGCCGTCGCCCGCCTCGGCCGGCTGTAGGGCCGGGGCTGCGCAGGCGCCCGAACGGGTGTGTGCGGGTCCCCCGAAAGACTTTGTCGCGGGGGCGGCGTTCGCGGGTGCCACCTGGGGAAACGGTGACCGGGCGGGTGCCGGGCGGGTGTCGGGCACAAGCCGGGGCGGGGGTCGGGCTCGTAGGGTTTGCCCGTCGTGGGGAGGCCGGCCGGGAGCCCGTTCCACCGCGGGCTCCGGGGTATCGGCGCCGGAGTGAGGCTGACGCACGCGAACGCGCCGGAAGCGCCGGCGGGAAGACCGGGAGACATGGCTGCGGTTTCGACGGGTCCGACGGTGTCCCTGCGGCCGCCGCAGACGGGCACGGACGGCCCGTCGCCGGCCCTGCTCGCGCTCGGGGTGTTCGCCGTCGTACGCGGGGCGGGGGCGCTGATCATCGCCGCCGGCGCCTGGTGGGCCGGCCGGGACCCGGTGCGGGTGCTCGGCGGGTCCTGGGACTCCGTCTGGTACCTCGGCATCGCCGCCCACGGGTACGGGCGGACCCAGATGTGGGCGAACGGCTCCGTACAGAGCGATTACGCGTTCTTCCCGCTCTACCCCGTACTGGTGCGCCTCGCGGGCGGCACCGCCCTCGCCGCGCTGGCCGTCGCGTGGGCCGCCGCGGCCGCGGCCGCCCTCGGGGTCCACCGGGTCGGGCAGCGGCTGCTGGGGGCCCGGGGCGGGGTGCTGCTGGTCGCGCTGTGGGCCACGCTGCCGCACTCCGTGGTGCTCAGCGCCGGCTACACCGAGGCGCTGCTGGCCGCGCTCGCCGCCTGGGCCCTGTACGCGGTGCTGCGGGAGCGCTGGCTGTGGGCCGCCGCCCTGGCCGTCCTTGCCGGACTGACCCGGCCCACCGGGATCGCCGTCGCCGCCGCCGTGTCCCTGACGGCCCTGCACGCGCTGGCGATACGGGGCCCCCGCGCGCCCGAGGTGTGGGCGGCCGCGCTGCTGGCCCCGGCCGGCTGGGCCGCGTACGTCCTGGCGGTGGGGGCGCGCACGGGGCATCCCGTCGGCGGGTACTTCACCGTCCAGCGGCGCTGGGGGTCCCGCTTCGACTTCGGCGTGGGCACACTGCGCGACGCCGAGAAGGTGCTGACCGGCGGCCCGGTACCGCTCGCCACCACCGTCACCGTGGCGGTGCTGGTCGTGGCGGCGCTGCTGGCGGTGCCGCTGGTGCTGGACCGGGCCCCGCTGGCGCTGCTCGTGTACACCGGGGTGCTGATGCTGATCACCTACGGCGGCAGCGGCTTCTTCGAGTCGAAGCCGCGCTTCCTGCTGCCCGCGTTCCCGCTGCTGCTGGCGCCCGCCGCCGTGATGGCCAAAGCCCGGCCCCGCACCGCGGTCGTGGTGACCGCGGGGCTGGCCGGGCTCTCGTACGGCTACGGGGTGTACCTGCTCCTCGTGGCGCGGGTACCGCTGTGACGGGTCAGTTGTCCTCGTCGTCCTTGTCGTCCCCGCCCTCGGCGGATTCGACGTCCTGCTCCAGGCCGAGCTGCTCGACGAGCCACTTGTCGAACTCGATCGAGGCGCGGACCCAGCTGACGGTGGAGGACACGAAGTGCTCCAGGCTGACGCCGGTGCCGACCAGCATCTGCGCTTCGCCGATCAGGCGGACGGAGCCGTCGTCGTGCGTGTGGCTGTAGACCTTCGGCCACAGGGTGCGACGGTTCCAGTCGTCGATCGTCTCCAGGAGCTGCGGCTTGTCTTCGATGCCGTGCGGACGGTCGTAGAAGGTCCGCACCGAGAAGACCTGCTGGTCGCCGTCGCCGCGGAACATGAAGTAGGTCCGGAACTCCTCCCACGGCGCCGCGAGGTCACCCTCGTCGTCGACGACGTACTTGAGCTCCATCTGCTCCAGCAGCTGCTTGACCAAATCCTGGTCGGGGACGACGGGGCCCGCCGGTCCCGTGGCCTGCGGATCGGGCTGCTGCCCTCCGAAATTCGGAATCGAGGCCGGGTCGATGCTCACCGTGTACTTCCCTTCGTGCGGATGGTGTCATCCTCCCCCATCGGTCCTACCCCGTGTCCAGCCCCGCACGTCCGATCCGCTCCGGGCGGACACGAGTAGGGCTCGGGTAAGGGCCTGGCCGGACCGGGGTCCCGGTCGCCCGGGGCCCGGTCCGGCCTTGCGGCTCCTGCCTCACGGCGCCTGCCCCACACCTGCGGCCGCACCTGCGGCCTCACAGCGCCTTGCCGACCAGCAGGTCCTCTCCCGCCACGTCCACCCGTACCGTGTCGCCCTCGCGGACCTCGCCCGCCAGGATCTCCTTGGCGAGGCGGTCGCCGACGGCCGTCTGGATCAGGCGGCGCAGGGGCCGGGCACCGTACGCCGGGTCGTTGCCCTTGTCCGCCAGCCAGGCCAGGGCCTGCGGCGTGACGTCCAGGGTCAGCCGGCGGTCGGCGAGCCGCTTGGCGAGGCGGCCGATCTGGAGTTCGGCGATGTGGGCCAGCTCGTCGCGGGTCAGCGCGGAGAAGACCACCAGGTCGTCCAGGCGGTTGAGGAACTCCGGCTTGAAGGAGGCCCGCACCACTTCCAGGACCTTGGCCTTGCGGTCCTCCGGCGTGGCCGAGGCGTCCGCGGAACCGGGGCCGCTCAGGAACTGGCTGCCCAGGTTGGAGGTCAGGATCAGGATGGTGTTGCGGAAGTCCACCGTCCGGCCCTGCCCGTCCGTGAGGCGGCCGTCGTCCAGGACCTGGAGCAGGACGTCGAAGACCTCGGGGTGGGCCTTCTCCACCTCGTCCAGCAGCACGACGGAGTAGGGGCGCCGGCGCACGGCCTCGGTGAGCTGGCCGCCCTCCTCGTAGCCGACGTAGCCGGGCGGCGCGCCGACCAGCCGGGCCACGGAGTGCTTCTCGCCGTACTCGGACATGTCGATGCGGACCATCGCCCGCTCGTCGTCGAAGAGGAAGTCAGCGAGCGCCTTGGCCAGCTCGGTCTTGCCCACGCCCGTCGGGCCGAGGAAGAGGAACGAGCCCGTCGGCCTGTCCGGGTCCGCGATGCCGGCCCGGGTGCGGCGCACGGCGTCGGAAACGGCCCGCACGGCCTCCTCCTGGCCGATCAGACGGCGGCCCAGCTCGGCCTCCATGCGCAGCAGCTTCTGCGTCTCGCCTTCGAGGAGGCGGCCCGAGGGGATGCCCGTCCAGGCGCCGACCACGTCCGCGATGTCGTCCGGGCCGACCTCGTCCTTGACCATGGCGTCCTTGGACGGGCCGGCCTGGGTGGCCTCCGCCTCGGCTTCCGTGGCCTGCGCGAGCTCGCGCTCCAGCGCGGGGATCTCCCCGTACAGCAGCTTGGACGCCGCGTCGAAGTCGCCGTCGCGCTGGGCGCGCTCGGCCTGCCCGCGCAGGTCGTCCAGGCGTTCCTTGAGCTCGCCGACGCGGTTGAGGGACTGCTTCTCCTTCTCCCAGCGTGCGGTCAGGCCGCGCAGCTCCTCCTCCTTGTCCGCCAGGTCCTTGCGGATCTTCTCCAGGCGCTCGATGGAGGCCGGGTCGGACTCGTTCCTGAGCGCCAGCTCCTCCATGCGCAGCCGGTCGACCGCGCGCTGGAGCTCGTCGATCTCCACCGGGGAGGAGTCGATCTCCATGCGCAGCCGCGACGCGGCCTCGTCCACCAGGTCGATGGCCTTGTCGGGGAGGAACCGGGAGGTGATGTAGCGGTCCGAGAGGGTGGCCGCGGCGACGAGGGCGCTGTCGTTGATGACGACCTTGTGGTGGGCCTCGTAGCGGCCCTTGAGGCCGCGCAGGATGGCGATGGTGTCCTCGACGGTCGGCTCCGCGACCAGCACCTGCTGGAAGCGGCGCTCCAGCGCCGGGTCCTTCTCGATCCGCTCGCGGTACTCGTCGAGCGTGGTCGCGCCGACCATGCGCAGCTCGCCGCGGGCGAGCATGGGCTTGAGCATGTTGCCCGCGTCCATGGCCGAATCCCCGCCGGCGCCGGCGCCGACGACCGTGTGCAGCTCGTCGATGAAGGTGATGATCTGGCCGTCGCTGGACTTGATCTCGGCGAGGACGGTCTTGAGGCGTTCCTCGAACTCGCCGCGGTACTTCGCGCCGGCGACCATCGCGCCGAGGTCGAGGGCGACGAGCCGCTTGTTCTTGAGCGACTCGGGGACGTCCCCCTTGACGATGCGCTGGGCCAGGCCCTCGACCACGGCCGTCTTGCCGACGCCGGGTTCGCCGATGAGCACCGGGTTGTTCTTCGTACGGCGGGACAGGACCTGAACGACGCGGCGGATCTCGTGGTCGCGGCCGATGACCGGGTCGAGCTTGCCCTCGCGGGCGGCCGCCGTGAAGTCGGTGCCGAACTTCTCCAGGGCCTTGTACTGGCCCTCGGGGTCGGGAGTGGTCACCCGCCGCCCTCCTCGTGCGTTCTCGAAGGCGTCCAGCAGCTTGCGCGCCGTCGCTCCCTGGGCGGTCAGGACCTCGCCGGCCGCGCCGCCCTTGGCGGCGAGGGCGATGAGGAGGTGTTCGGTGGAGAGGTACTCGTCGCCGAGCTTCCCGGCCCGGTCGTCGGCCTCGGCGAGGACGGCGAGCAGCTCGCGCGTGGGCTGCGGGGGCGCGACCGTGGAGCCGGTGACGCGGGGCAGGGCCGCCAGCAGCCGCTCGGCGCCGGCGCGCACGGCGGCCTGGTCGGCCTCGGTCGCGGCGAGCAGGTCGACGAGGTTCTCGTTGTCCTCGCCGGCGAGGAGGGCCAGCAGCAGGTGCGCGGGGGTCAGGTCCGGGTGGCCGTCCTTCACGGCCCTGCTCGTGGCCGCGTTCAGCGCGTCCCGGCTCTTGTTCGTCAGCTCGGCGTCCACCGCCGCTCTCCTCTCCCTGGCAGGTTCTGATCCGGATCCCCTGGTCTGATAGATACAGCGGATACAAAGTTGAGTCTATTCCACTCAAGGCAGTTTTTCGACGGCCACCGGCCAAAGACACGGGCGGCCGCGGACGTACGCTCGGCACATGCCCCACGACGTACGCCACCCCACGCCCGCATACCTCGCCTTCTGGCGGGAACGGCACGTGTGCACCCTCACCACCCCCCGCCCGGACGGCAGCCCGCACGTGGTGCCGGTCGGTGTCACGTACGACCCCGAGGCCGGGCTGGCCCGGGTGATCAGCAACAAGCACAGCAAGAAGGTCCGCAACGTGCTGGCCGCGCCGAACGGCGTCGCGAGGGTCGCGGTGTGCCAGATGGAGGGCCGGCGCTGGGCCACCCTGGAGGGGCGCGCCACGGTCGTTACGGACGAGGCGTCGGTGGCCGACGCGGTGGAGCGCTACGCGCAGCGGTACGGACGGATGCCCTCGCCGAATCCGGACCGGGTCGTCCTGGAGATCACCCTGGACCGGGCGATGGGCCGCGCCTGAGGCGCCGACATCACAACGGCGCCATCGTGGTCAGGTCCACGATGGCGCCGTTGTGTGGGGGTAGCGCCTGAGCGATGTGCAACGAGGGGGAATCGCTTCAGGCACTTCGGGGGGTGGCGGCGGTGATATCGGGCTCGAACAGCTGGTGGTCACGCTGGTCGAGGTTGACGAAGACCATTCCGTACCGCACTTCGCAGCGGACGGGCTGCGGTGCGCCCCGGGGGCGGCGCAGACAGCGGTAGGCCCGGACGTCTTCGTCCTCTTCTCGTACTACGACGATCGGCTGGCCGAACAGGGTGACCATCAGCGAGTCGCCGGCGTGGGGGATCGCCGTGGCGAGGTCGATGAACTGCCATCCGGACCGGTACGCCGAAGCCATCTCGCGACGGAAGTCACGGTCGTCGGGGGTCACCGGGAAACCTGCGCAGGCGCGGTGTCCCAGCCGAGGTCTTGCGGAGCGGTGTTCCAGCCGAGATCGTGCTTGCCTACCGACTCGACGGGCGCACCGGCACTGGCCTGAACGCTTCCCGCGTCCCCGCCCACGGCGACGACTGCTCCGAAGACCGCAACGGCGGAGAAAACAACGGCAAGCGCCGAGCGAAGCATTCTCTTATACATGGTCGGCTTCGTCCTCACTTGATGGAATCCTCTCCCCCGCAGTGACAGACGATGGCTCATTCAGGCACGTCAGTGCCACAGGGACGATGCATCATGTTCTTACATGTTCAGGACCCTGGGGGGTGGAGATTTGACAAGAAGCGAGACAAACCCGACACATCCCCACCCCGTCACGGCGATGTGCGCCGAGGGAGCACGCCTCTACGCGGCCGCGCTCAGCAGCGGCCGCGTCGCCCGCGGTGAGGTCAGGAACGCCCCCTGCCTGCTCGAATTCGCTCTACTGAGACCCGACCCCGATGACGCGAACCAGCTCCGCGCGGTTCCCCCGTCCGTCGCACTCGCCCAACGGCTCCACCCCATCGAACGCGAGATCCAGGACCGCAGACGCACCGCTGTAGATCTCACCGATGCATTCGAGCCGTTCCTGGCCATCAGCGCCCAGAGTCCCGCCAACACCCATGCCATCACCGTGCTCGAGGGCATCGACCAGATCAACGCCGCCCTGGACCTCGCCACCGCCGAGTGCCACACCGAGGCCCTGACGGTCCAGCCGGGCGGCGCCAGGCCCACGTTCATCCTCAGCGAGGCCCTGGAGCGCGCCGCGCCGCTGATAGACCGCGGGGTGAGCATCAGGACGCTCTACCAGCACACGGTGCGGCACAGCCAGGGCACGCTCGCCTACGTGGACCGCATCTCCACGGGGAAGGTGGAGATCCGCACGCTCGAAGAGCTGATAGAGCGCCTCATGATCTTCGACCGCACGGTGGCGTTCATCCCCGCGAGCGACGACCGCCGGGTGGCCCTGGAGCTGCGGCACCCGGGGCTGGTCGACTACCTCATCAAGGTCTTCGAGCAACTCTGGCGCAGAGCCGTGCCGTTGGGCGACGAGGTGACGTACACGCACACGCCGGATGGTATCTCCGGCGTGCAGCGCTCCATAGCCCAGCTGCTCATAGAAGGGCACGTGGACGAGGCGATCGCACGCCGGCTGGGAATGAACGTCCGCACCTGCCGCGCGCACATCGCGAAGCTGGCGACCGCCCTGGGCAGCGGCAGCCGCGCCCAACTCGGCTTCCTCATCGCCCAGTCGGGCATCCTGCACAGCGCGGCCCCACCACTGCCCCCGGGCCACGTCTGACGCCGCGAAGAAGCGGGAAGGCCCCGCCCGGAACCATCCGGGCGGGGCCTTCCCCGTGCTGTGCGCCGGCTGCGCCCTCAGTCCTTCGGGCGCTTGGGGCGCCAGACGACCAGGGCGCTGCCGGGCTGCGGCGGCTGGTACGGCACCAGGTCACGCCGGTACGAGGCGTGGACCTGCGCTTCCCTTGCCCGCAGGGCGGCGGCCGCGCCGTCCACAGCGGTGGACAGCTCGGCCACGCGCTGCTGGAGCGCCGCGACCTGGTTCTCGAGCTCGATGATCCGCTTGATCCCCGCCAGGTTGATGCCCTCGTCCTGGGACAGCGCCTGCACGGTGCGGAGCAGCTCGATGTCCCTGGCCGAATACCGACGTCCGCGGCCCGCCGTCCGGTCCGGTGAGACCAGCCCGAGGCGGTCGTACTGGCGCAGGGTCTGCGGATGCAGACCCGAGAGCTGGGCGGCCACCGAGATCACGTAGACCGGTGTCTCATCGGTCAGTTGGTACGGGTTCCTGCGGCGGCCGTCCATCTCATGCTCCCTTCGCGGACTCGAACAGCGCGGCACGCGGGTCCTCGGACCCGGTCGCGTCGCGGTACATCTCCAGCGCCTCGCGGGCCTTGTCCGACAGTTCCGCCGGGACGGCCACCTCGACCGTCACCAGCAGGTCTCCGCGGGTGCCGTCCTTGCGGACCGCACCCTTGCCCCGGGCGCGCATCGTACGGCCGCCGGGCGTGCCCGGCGGCAGCTTCAGCGTGACCGGGGGACCGTTCAGCGTCGGCACCTTGATCTCGGCGCCGAGTGCCGCCTCCGCGATCGTCACCGGGACGGTCACCGTCAGGTTGTCGTCCTTGCGGCCGAACACGGGGTGGCTGCCGACGTGGACGACCACGTACAGGTCGCCGGCGGGACCACCGCGCTCACCCGGGGCGCCCTTGCCGCGCAGCCGGATCCGCTGGCCGTCGAAGACGCCCGCCGGGATCCGGACCTGCATGGTGCGGGAGCTGCGGGCCCGGCCGCTGCCCTTGCAGACGTCACAGGGGGTCTCGGCGATCAGGCCGCGGCCCTTGCAGTCCGCGCAGGGGTCGGTCAGCGAGAAGCCGCCGCCGCTGCCCCGCGAGACCTGGCCCGTACCGACGCAGGTCGGGCACACCCGGGGGGTGCCGTTCTTGTCGCCGGTGCCCGAACAGGCCTTGCAGGGCGCCTGCGAGGACATCCGCAGCGGGACCGTGGCCCCGTCCACCGCCTCCGTGAAGGAGAGGGTGACCTCCGACTCGATGTCCTGGCCGCGGCGGGGCTGGGTGCGGGTTCCCGCACCGGGGCCCGCGCCGCCGCGGTTGAACAGGCCGCCGAAGACGTCACCGAGGCCGCCGCCGAAGCCGCCGCCCGCGCCGCCCGGCTGCGTGCCGCCGAAGAGGTCACCGAGGTCGAAGTTGAACGAACCGCCGGCCCCGCCGGGCCCGGGGCGGAAGCCGCCGTTCCCGAACAGCGCGCGCGCCTCGTCGTACTCCTTGCGCTTCTTCGCGTCCCCGAGGATGTCGTTCGCCTCGGAGATCTCCTTGAAGCGCTCCTCGGCCGAGGCGTCGCCCTTGTTGGCGTCCGGGTGGAACTCGCGGGCGAGCTTCCGGTACGCCTTCTTGATCTCGGCCTCGGTGGCGTCCTTGGGGACACCGAGGACCTTGTAGTAGTCCTTCTCGACGAAGTCCTTCGTGCTCATCCCCGGTGGCCCTCCTCTCGTACACCTACATGTTCGACGTCAGCCCTTGTCCGGGGCATCCGTGTCCTTGTCAGACGGCGTGTCGCCGTCCGCGGACTCGGACTTCGCGGCGGGAGCCGCGCCCGGCTGGGGCTCGGCCACCGCGACCCGGGCGGGACGGATGGTGCGCTCGCCGATCCGGTAGCCCGGCTGCAGGATCGCCACGCAGGTCGTCTCGGTGACGTCCGGCGCGTACGAGTGCATCAGGGCCTCGTGGACGGTCGGGTCGAAGGGCTCGCCCTCCTTGCCGAACTGCTGCAGCCCCATCTTGGCGGCCGCCGTCTCCAGCGATTCGGCCACCGACTTGAAGCCGCCGACCAGCTCGCCGTGCTCCCGCGCCCGGCCGATGTCGTCCAGCGTCGGGAGCAGCTCCGTCAGGAGGGACGCGACCGCGATCTCCTTGACGGCGATCCGGTCCCGCTCCACCCGCCGGCGGTAGTTCTGGTACTCCGCCTGGAGCCGCTGGAGGTCAGCGGTGCGCTCACCGAGCGCGGTGCGGGCCTGGTCCAGCTGCGCCAGGAGGGCGCTCTCCTTGCCGAGGGCCTCGGCTGCTGCGTCCCCGGCCGGGGCCGCCTCGTCCTCCTTGGAGGAGTCGGCGGCCTTCGGCTCGGCTGCCGCGTCGTCCGCGCCGGCACCGGTGGGGACTTCGGGCTCCTCGTCGAAACCCTTGGTCTCCTCCGACATCAGGCAGCGCCACCCTTCGGCTTCTCGTCGTCCACGATCTCGGCGTCGACCACGTCGTCGTCGGCCTTGGCCTGGCCGGCGTCACCGGCGCCGCCCGCGGCCTGGGCCGCCTGGGCGTCGGCGTAGATCGCCTGGCCGAGCTTCTGGCTGACCGCGGCGACCTTCTCCGTGGCCGTACGGATCTCAGCGGTGTTGTCGCCCTCGGCGGAGTCGCCCTTGAGCTTCTCCTTGAGCTCCGCGACGGCCGCCTCGACCTCGCTCTTGACGTCGGCCGGGACCTTGTCCTCGTTGTCCTTGACGAACTTCTCCGTCTGGTACACGAGCTGCTCGGCCTGGTTGCGCGTCTCCGCGGCCTCCTTGCGGCGCAGGTCCTCGTCCGCGTACTGCTCCGCCTCCTGGCGCATGCGGTCGACCTCGTCCTTGCCGAGCGAAGAGCCGCCGGTGACGGTCATCTTCTGCTCCTTGCCCGTGCCGAGGTCCTTGGCCGTGACGTGCATGATGCCGTTGGCGTCGATGTCGAAGGAGACCTCGATCTGCGGGACGCCACGCGGGGCCGGCGGCAGACCGGTCAGCTCGAACATGCCGAGCTTCTTGTTGTACGCCGCGATCTCGCGCTCGCCCTGGTAGACCTGGATCTGCACGGACGGCTGGTTGTCCTCGGCCGTCGTGAAGATCTCGGAGCGCTTGGTCGGGATGGTCGTGTTGCGCTCGATGAGCTTGGTCATGATGCCGCCCTTGGTCTCGATGCCGAGGGACAGCGGGGTCACGTCGAGGAGCAGGACGTCCTTGACCTCACCCTTGAGCACACCGGCCTGCAGGGTCGCGCCGATGGCGACGACCTCGTCCGGGTTGACGCCCTTGTTGGCGTCCTGACCGCCGGTGAGCTCCTTGACGAGCTCGGCGACGGCCGGCATGCGGGTGGAGCCGCCGACCAGGACCACGTGGTCGATCTCGGACAGCTGGATGCCGGCGTCCTTGATGACGTTGTGGAACGGGGTCTTGCAGCGGTCGAGCAGGTCCGCGGTCAGCTGCTGGAACTGGGCGCGGGTGAGCTTCTCGTCCAGGTGCAGCGGGCCCTCGGCGGAAGCCGTGATGTAGGGCAGGTTGATCGTCGTCTCCGTGGAGGAGGACAGCTCGATCTTCGCCTTCTCGGCGGCCTCGCGCAGGCGCTGGAGCGCCATCTTGTCCTTGGACAGGTCGACGCCGTGGCCGTTGGCGAACTGCTTCACCAGGTAGTCGACGACGCGCTGGTCCCAGTCGTCACCACCGAGGTGGTTGTCACCGTTGGTGGCCTTCACCTCGACGACGCCGTCGCCGATCTCCAGGAGGGACACGTCGAAGGTGCCGCCACCGAGGTCGAAGACGAGAATGGTCTGGTCGTCCTTGTCGAGACCGTAGGCCAGGGCGGCGGCCGTCGGCTCGTTGACGATGCGCAGGACGTTCAGGCCCGCGATCTCGCCGGCCTCCTTCGTCGCCTGACGCTCGGAGTCGTTGAAGTAGGCCGGGACGGTGATGACCGCGTCCGTGACCTTCTCGCCCAGGTAGGCCTCGGCGTCGCGCTTCAGCTTCTGCAGGATGAAGGCGCTCATCTGCTGCGGGTTGAAGTCCTTGCCGTCCAGGTTGATCTTCCAGTCAGTGCCCATGTGGCGCTTGACCGAGCGGATCGTACGGTCCACGTTCGTGACCGCCTGGCGCTTGGCGACCTCGCCGACGAGGACCTCGCCGTTCTTGGCGAAGGCGACGACGGACGGCGTGGTCCTGGCGCCCTCGGCGTTGGTGATGACGGTGGGCTCGCCGCCTTCCAGAACGCTGACGACGGAGTTAGTGGTGCCCAGGTCGATGCCGACCGCACGTGCCATTTTGATTCCTCCAGCTGACTTGAGTGGAACAGACTCAACCATGCACGAACCCCCCGGCCCGCGTCAACAGAGGTGAGCCGAGTCGACTCAACTCTTACGCCAGCCTTACGCTCAACCAGCGCCTTTCCGCCCCGGTGGCGGGGCCGAGCGGGCGACGCCCGCCGCGCGGCACCCGGGGCGCGGGACGGCCGTGCGGCACGGTGCGTGCATGCCGCTGCCGCCCCTCACGCTCCCCGCGCTCCGGCGTCCCGCCCGGTCGCTCCCGCGGCCCGACCTCTCGGCGAAGCGGGTCCTCGACCTCCTCGGCGCGCTGCTGCTGACGCTCGTCTTCACCGTGCCGCTGCTGGCGGCCGGCGCGGTGCTGTACGCGGCCGGGGCCGGGCGGCGCGGGTCACCGGGCCCGCGCGTCCTCGTACGGGAGCCGGCGGCCGGGCTCGGCGGGCGGGCGTTCCGGACCTGGCGGCTGCGGACGGAGGGCGCCGGACGGGCGGGCGAGCTCGTCGAACGGTGCGCCCTGGACGCGGTGCCGCAGCTGCTCAATGTGCTGCGGGGCGAGATGTCACTGGTCGGCCCGCGCCCCGAAGCGGGCGCAGAAAGGACCGATAGGCTGCTCGTGCGGCCCGGTATGACCGGATTGTGGCAAGTGAGCGCCCGCTCCGACCTGCCCTGGGAAGAGATGGCCCTGCTGGACCGGCACTATGTGGAGAGTCACTGGCTGGGGATGGATCTGGCGATCCTCGCCCGGACCCCTCGGGCGGCCTGCCGACAGAGGGCAGCCTGAGCGACACAGATCACCGCACGCCCACCTACATTGCGGCGCGGGAACTGGGTAATCTCAAGCCTTGACTCAATAAGTTACCGCTTAGTAAGTCCCGCCCGAGGAGCCCTCCCATGCAACTCGCCGCGATCATCGTGTCGCTGGTCCTGACCGTGGTCGGCGTCGCGCTGCTCGCCCGAGCCGTGGCGCAGATCTACCGGTTCGTGAAAATCGGCCAACCCGTGCCGGCGGGCAGCCGCACGGACCGTCCGAAGGAACGAACGCTCACCCTGGTCAGGGAGTTCCTCGGCCACAGCCGGATGAACCGCTGGGGCATCGTCGGCTTCGCGCACTGGTTCGTCGCCATCGGCTTCCTGACGCTGCCGCCGACGCTGCTGCAGGCCTACGGCCAGCTCTTCCAGGCCGACTGGGTGCTGCCGATCGTCGGCGACTTCCTGCCGTTCGAGCTCTACACCGAGTTCATCGGCCTGATGACGATCGTCGGCATCGCCGTGCTGATCGTGATCCGCCTGCTGTCGCTCCCGTCCCGGGCGGGCCGCAAGTCGCGCTTCGCCGGCTCCAAGGCCTGGCAGGCGTACTTCGTCGAGTACGTCATCCTCACCATCGGCCTCGCGATCCTGTGCCTGCGCGGCCTCGAGGGCGCGATCCACCACGTGGACTCGTACGAGGCCTCGTACTTCGTGTCGTACCCGCTGGTGCTGGCCTTCAAGGGGCTCTCGCTCGGGTCCCTGCAGAACGCCATCTACTTCACCGCGATGGTCAAGATCGGCGTCTCGCTGATCTGGATGATCACGGTCTCGCTCAACACCAACATGGGTGTCGCCTGGCACCGCTTCCTCGGCTTCCCGAACATCTGGTTCAAGCGCAACGCGGACGGCTCCACCGCCCTCGGCGCCCTCCAGCCGATGACCAGCGGCGGCAAGGAGATCGACTTCGAGGAGCCGGGCGAGGACGACGTCTTCGGCGTCTCCCAGGTCGAGCAGTTCTCCTGGAAGGGCATCCTCGACTTCTCCACCTGCACCGAGTGCGGACGCTGCCAGTCGCAGTGCCCCGCCTGGAACACGGGCAAGCCGCTCTCCCCGAAGCTCCTGATCATGTCGCTGCGCGACCACGCGCACGCCAAGGCGCCGTACCTGCTCGCGGGTGGCGGCAAGGACATGGAGGGCAACGAGAAGGCCACGGCGGAGCAGCTGGCGAACGTCCCGGCCGCGGCCCTGGCCGAGGCGGAGCGCCCGCTGATCGGCACGGTCGAGGAGAACGGCGTCATCGACCCCGACGTGCTGTGGTCCTGCACGACGTGCGGCGCGTGCGTCGAGCAGTGCCCGGTCGACATCGAGCACATCGACCACATCGTCGACATGCGCCGCTACCAGGTGATGATCGAGAGCGCGTTCCCGTCGGAGGCGGGCACGATGCTCAAGAACCTGGAGAAGAAGGGCAACCCCTGGGGCCTCGCCAAGAAGCAGCGGGTGGAGTGGACCAAGGAGGTCGACTTCGAGGTCCCGATCGTCGGCAAGGACGCGGAGGACCTCTCCGAGTTCGACTACCTCTACTGGGTCGGCTGCGCCGGCGCGCTGGAGGACCGGGCGAAGAAGACCACGAAGGCCTTCGCGGAGCTGCTGAACATCGCGGGCGTCAAGTTCGCGATCATGGGCGGCGACGAGAAGTGCACCGGTGACTCGCCGCGCCGCCTGGGCAACGAGCCGCTGTTCCAGCAGCTGGCGCAGGAGAACGTGGCCATGCTGAACATGGCCTTCGGCGAGGACGACGACGACCCGGAGACGAAGAAGCCGAAGTCGGCGAAGCGGATCGTCTCGACCTGCCCGCACTGCTTCAACACCATCGCGAACGAGTACCCGCAGCTGGGCGGCGAGTACGAGGTCATCCACCACACGCAGCTGCTCCAGCACCTGATCGACGAGGGCCGGCTGACGCCGGTGACGCCGGTCGACGGGCTGATCACGTACCACGACCCCTGCTACCTGGGCCGGCACAACAAGGTCTACACGCCGCCGCGCGAGATCATGTCGGCCGTGCCGGGGCTGCGCCAGCAGGAGATGCACCGCCACAAGGAGCGGGGCTTCTGCTGTGGCGCGGGTGGCGCGCGGATGTGGATGGAGGAGCGGATCGGCAAGCGCATCAACAACGAGCGCGTCGACGAGGCCCTGTCCCTCAACCCGGACATCGTGTCGACGGCGTGCCCGTTCTGCCTGGTGATGCTGACCGACTCGGTGAACGGCAAGAAGAACGACGGCCAGGCCAAGGAATCCGTCCAGGTGGTGGACGTGGCGCAGCTGCTGCTGGAGTCGGTGAAGGCGCCGGAGCCGGACGCGGAGGCGCTGGCGCTCGCGGAGGCGGAGGCGGCGGCTGCTGCCGAAGCCGAGGCCGAAGCTGCGGCTGCCGCCGCGGCCGCCAAGGCGGAGGCGGAGGCCGCCGCGAAGGCGAAGGCCGAGGCGGAAGCGGAAGCTGCCGCCAAGGCGGAGGCGGAAGCCAAGGCCGCCGCTGAGGCGGAGGCGAAGGCCGCCGCTGAGGCTGAGGCGGAGGCTACGCCTACGGCCGACGTCGAAACCGAGGCTGACGCGCCCGTGGCGGAAGCCGAGGCCACCGAGCCGAAGGCGGAGGCCACCGAGCCGAAGGCCGAGGCCACCGACGCGAAGGCCGAGGTCGAGCCGAAGGCAGCGGTTGAGGCCGAGCCGAAGGCCAAGACCGACGCGCCCACCGCGGAAGCCGAGCCGCTGGCCGAGGTCGAGCCGAAGGCGGACGCCAAGGCCGAGGTCGAGCCGAAGGCCGCGGCCGAGCCGGCCGCCCAGGCGGCCGACGCCAAGGCAGAGGCACCCGCACCCGCGGCCGACGCCGACGCCGACGCCAAGTCCGGCGCCGCAGAGGCCGGTACCGAGGCCGAGGGCGTCAAGTAGGCACTCCCAGGCGGACGCCTGGGTACACGCCGCACGCCGCCACGGCGGCAGCGCAACGGCCGGTCCCCCGCCCAGGGGGGCCGGCCGTTGCCGCTTCCCCCCGGAGGGCCGTGACGCCCCAGGGACTCCCCCTAGGGGATGTCACAGCTCAGCCGCAAAGGACCCCGGTTCCGGCCGCCCGTCCACCCCCGCCCGCCGGACCAGGTACTTTCGATCACGTGGCTGGATTCAGGATCGGACGCGGCCGGGACAACAACCGCACCCCGCAGCAACCCCCGCAACAACCCTCGCGGCAGCAGCCGTACGGGCAGGCGCCAGGCGCGCCGCAGGCCCCGTACGGTCGTCAGCCCTACCCTCCTGCCGGTCCCCCACCGCAGCAGCAGTGGCCGCAGCAGGCCACCGGCGGCGCCGGGGACCACGGCGAGCCCGAGTACTTCGACCCCTACGGTCAACCGCACCCCCAGGCGTACCAGCAGCCCCCGCACGGGGCTTCGTACGCCGACAACCCCGGCTACACCCAGGCCTTCTCGATCGGCGAGGACCCGTACGGCCAGGCCGCGCCCTACCAGGGCGCGACGTACCAGGCCGGCGCCACGGCCGCCCCCGCCGGTCCGCGGCTGCCGTGGAAGGAACTCCTGCGCGGCATCGTGATGCGGCCGGGTTCGACGTTCTTGCAGATGCGCGACTACCCCGTCTGGGGCCCGGCGCTGATCGTGACGTTCCTCTACGGCATGCTCGCGGTCTTCGGCTTCGACAAGGCCCGCGAGGACGCCATCAAGGCCACCCTCACCCAGGCCGTCCCGATCGTCCTCAGCACCGGTGTCGCGTTCGTCATCTGCGGCCTGATCCTGGGCGGCGTCACCCACACCCTCGCCCGCCAGCTGGGCGGCGACGGCGCGTGGCAGCCGACCGTGGGCCTGTCGATGCTGGTCATGTCCATCACCGACGCGCCCCGCCTGCTGTTCGCGGTCTTCCTCGGCGGCGACAACATGGTCGTCCAGGTCCTGGGCTGGGCCACGTGGCTCGCGGCCGGCGCGCTCTTCACCTCGCTGATGAGCAAGTCGCACGACCTGCCCTGGCCGAAGGCGCTCGGCGCGTCCGCGATCCAGCTGATCGCCCTGCTGTCGATCATCAAGCTCGGCACGATCTGAGCCCTCCGGGCACGTGGAAGGGGACCGGCGCCACGCTCGCGCGCCGGTCCCCTTCCGATCGTCCTCGTCCTGGTCGACGTCAGGCGTCGAGGACCTGGCCCTCACGCTTGACCACGGGCGGCTCGACCGACCACGGGAAGTTGACCCACTCGTCGGTCTTCTTCCACACGTACTCGCACTTCACGAGCGAGTGCGACTTCTCGTAGATGACGGCCGACCGGACCTCGGCCACCGTCCCCAGGCAGAAGTCGTGCACCAGCTTGAGCGTCTTGCCGGTGTCGGCGACGTCGTCGGCGATCAGCACCTTCTTGGCGGTGAAGTCGATCGCCTCGGGGACCGGTGCCAGCATGACCGGCATCTCCAGCGTCGTGCCGACGCCCGTGTAGAACTCCACGTTGACCAGGTGGATGTTCTTGCAGTCCAGCGCGTACGCCAGTCCGCCGGCGACGAAGACGCCGCCACGGGCGATGCTGAGGATGATGTCGGGCTCGTAGCCGTCGTCGGCGATGGTCTGCGCCAGCTCGCGCACGGCGCGCCCGAACCCGTCGTAGGTCAGGTTCTCGCGTACTTCGCTCATGCCTCGTGCCTCACCTGGGTGCGGTGGAAGTTCTGGAAGGAGCGCGACGCCGTCGGACCGCGCTGGCCCTGGTACCGCGATCCGTACCGCTCGCTGCCGTACGGGAACTCGGCGGGGGAGCTGAGCCGGAACATGCACAGCTGGCCGATCTTCATCCCCGGCCACAGCTTGATCGGCAGGGTGGCGAGGTTCGACAGCTCCAGGGTCACGTGGCCCGAGAAGCCCGGGTCGATGAAGCCGGCGGTCGAGTGCGTGACCAGGCCCAGGCGGCCGAGGCTGGACTTCCCCTCCAGCCTGGAGGCGATGTCCTCGGGCAGCGAGATGACCTCGTAGGTCGAGGCGAGGACGAACTCGCCGGGGTGGAGGATGAACGCCTCGTCCCCCTCGGGCTCGACCATCCGGGTCAGGTCCGGCTGCTCGGTGGCGGGGTCGATGTGGGCGTAGCGGTGGTTCTCGAAGACCCGGAAGAACCGGTCGAGCCGCACATCGATGCTGGAGGGCTGCACCATCGACTCGTCGAACGGGTCGATGCGAACCCGTCCGCTGTCGATCTCGGCCCGGATGTCTTTGTCAGAGAGAAGCACGTCCCGAGGATACGCAGAGCGCCCGGGCCACCCCCAATCGAGAGCGGCGCCCGCGCGCCCCGCCGCTACGCCCCGACGGCTACCGCTTCGGGCCGCCGACCGGCACGGCGTGCCTCAGCCGCGCACACCGCGGACACCGCAGCAACCGGCCCGGGCCGATCCGGGCGGCGCCGAGCTGCCGCAACGGGAAGGAGGCGGTACTGAAAACGTGCCCTTCGGCACAACGGACGACGGTGTGCTCCATCGAGTCCCTTTCCCCAACGAGCCGTACTGCGACGAATCGCCACATTAGGGGATGACCCAGACCCGCTCCAGCCGCCGCTCCGAACCATAAGCTACCCCCCAACTCCCGCCCCCACGAACCCTCCTGCCGCCCACGAACGACAACGACCCCGCGGCGGATTCACCGGGGGTCGATCATGAGGTAGAGTGGCCAACGATAAGGATCCAGGCGACTGGAACCGTATGCGGATGTAGTTTAATGGTAGAACATGAGCTTCCCAAGCTTATAGCGCGGGTTCGATTCCCGTCATCCGCTCCACGACAAAGCCCCAGGTCAGCGACCCGGGGCTTTTGCGTTGTCCAGACCTCTGCGCGGGCGCGGATGCGCGGGTCAGGCTCGGAGCCAGACGCGTCGGTGACGAGCGACTGTGTACACCCGCTCCACCTGCTCCGGGGTGAGCTTGCCGGTGAGCGGGCCCAGGGCCGCCACCTCCCGCTCCTGGTAGATGCGAACCGTGTACTGCGTCGCCGCCCGATGCAGAGACGTGACGCCGACGAAGACCAGGACCGGCTCGACGGGCACATCGAACGTGCAGTACCGCCCCAGCACCCCCCGCACCACGTCCGCCTCGGCTTGGCTCGCCGCAGCGTAGGGCCGCGGCTTCCCGCCGTTGACTTTGGCCATCGAGTCACCGACCCAGACCGAGGCACCCTTGTGGTTCTTGGTGTTGACGCTGAACACGCCGCCGGGGCCGATCAGCAAGTGGTCGATGTCGCCACCGTTGCTCTTCTCGATCCCGTGAAGCACCCGCCAGCCGAACGCGGACAGGCGTTCCAGCTCGCGTCCCACCCGTCGCTCTCCCTCGAGGCCGGCATACCAGCTGTCCCATTCCGATGACTGCCGCAGTACCTTCGCCTTCAATCGCTGAACCGCTGACGGACCCCTCTCGGCGATCATCGCGACGACTCGGGAGCCGGGCCGATTCCTCGCCAAGTCCTCGCTGGGACTGAGGGGTGGGAGAGCCGCCGGACGCTCGGATCGGTGCTTCGGGGCGGGGTGCCAAGGCTGCCCAGACTGCCGGGAAGGGGCCGTAAACCCGGGTTCACGAGGAGGCGAAGAGGTGGGGCCGACGGTCAGCCCGTCCCCGAGGTGACGCCGCAGAAGGGCCAGCGCCTCGTCCTGGTGCTTCCGGACCTTGATCGTCACGGTCTTCGTCGCTCGATCCGCCCAGGCGACAGCCGTTCCGTCCGGCAGGTTCACGTAGAGCCGGTCCTTGCCGTGCTTCTTCCACGAACGCACCGTCAGATTGCTCATCAGCCCCCCCTGCGTGCCGTCCCCCACAGATATGCCAGCAGCTGGTGAGCAGGTCGGCAAGACCGCCGAGGACACCCCGGATCCGCTCCGCTGCGGGGAGGGCTTGGAGCCGCTCGCAGGGGATGGGCGGCTTGTTCAGGAAACGCGGTAGTCGGGGGGATCAATATCTGCCTCCGCGGCCGGAGGGTTTAACGGGCCCCGCGGGAAGGGTTTTTACCGCGGCGCACGCGGTGAGATATTCGACGCACACAAAACACTGCAGCGTGCTACTGTCGATCCCGGTTGCAGTTTTGGTACCCAAAAACTCCGAGCGCTCCATCCGAGCGCTTCATATTTCCGGGATCATTTTCCGGCGGGGCATCATCGCGGCGACACGGTGTCCGTGCAGTGCGGATGCCGATGTACTGCCCCAAAGGAGATTCGACATGGCATCTGGCACCGTGAAGTGGTTCAACGCGGCAAAGGGTTTCGGCTTCATCGAGCAGGACGGCGGCGGCGCGGACGTGTTCGCCCACTTCTCTAACATCGCAGCCCAGGGCTTCCGCGAGCTGCTGGAAGGCCAGAAGGTCACCTTCGACATCGCGCAGGGCCAGAAGGGACCGACGGCCGAGAACATCGTTCCCGCCTGACGCTGACGCGCATTTCGCAGCTGGGGCCCGCATCCTTCGGGGTGCGGGCCCCAGCTGTGCGTATTTCCCGCAGTGAGGTCACCTGCGGGAGGAAGCATTCGGGATTGCAGCCCAGATGTACTCCAGATGCACTTCGTATTCAATTCGGCTCGTTCCGGTGATTCCTTGTACCACGTATCCGCTGCGGGAATTCCTTGATACGTGCCGCATCAAGGGAGGTTCTGAATGAATCGGCACGGCGAACTCGCCCTGTTTCGCAGGTGTGCGGTCCGGCTGCGTGACCTCGGCGGCCACGGGCCGTCCACCTCGCCCCTGACCACGACGGCCGAAGCCGAAC
This sequence comes from Streptomyces sp. NBC_00539, assembly GCF_036346105.1. GTDB lineage: Bacteria > Actinomycetota > Actinomycetes > Streptomycetales > Streptomycetaceae > Streptomyces. The sequence goes on along the minus strand of NZ_CP107811.1, from coordinate 3,715,140 downwards.
GGGCGGTGCGCTGCCGCGGGCTCGACTCCCTGCCCGGCGTCGATGACCAGGGCAGCGCTCCGGGCGTCCTCGCCCTTGCACGCTGAACCGCATCACCGCGCACGACGGTTTCGGGTTCGAGCCGGCGTCCGACACCTAGGGCCCGACCGGCACGTGCCGGTCGGGCCCTTTCGTGCGTCTGACCTGCCGTGTCGGCCGCGGTGCACATGCTGGTCCGGCCGTGACGGCCTATCTGCCCTCGTCGTGCGGAAAAATCTGCCTCGGCCGAAGTAGACATTGGGCAGTGTCGTGGTTATGGTTTCTCTCGTAGCCCAGAGAGAGCGAAGGGCTCGGCAGAGACGAACTGCCGGGCAGCAGTACCCGCAGTTGCAGTGCGCAGGACGGTGCGGTGGTGGAGTTCCGAAGCCAGGGTTGTTGGAGGACGGCGACGGGGCTGACGACCGGACCGGGCGGCCCGCAGTGATCAGGGGCTGCCGTGAGCAGTACCGCAGTGACGCAGTGGCAGTACCCGCAGTGAAGTCAGTGAGCAGTACCTCGGTGAAGGCGTCGGCTGCGGGCGCGCGCACCGGGAGGTTCGGCAGTGGGGTTCTAAGCCAGAGCAGATGCAGGATGGGCGACAGGGCTGGCTGCCGGAGTGGCGCTGACACAGGCCACCAGTAGTGCAATGCAGTACGCAGTACCAGTAGTTCGCAGTACCAGCAGTACCAGCAGTACGCAGTACCAGCAGTACGCAGTTGCGTTTGGTAAGTGATCCATCCAGAGGGAAGAACGGAGGAGCCGGGCACCATCAGGATCGCCCGGGCGGAGGTTCGAGCCCGGGTACCGCAGGACATCGATAGTGAGGTGGTCTCCGGTCAAGCAACCGCGATCCCCGCTCAGCCCCTCCCCTTTCGGGCGGGCCGGCGGAAACAGAAGGCCGGCGCAGGACTAGGGCCGGCAGATGGTGTAGTAGTTCCTTCGGGGTCCTGGTGCCGTACGGCACCAGGACCCCTCCATGCGTTCCCTGAGAGAGGTGCAATGACAGCAGACGACTCGTTCGGCCGTCTCGACGACGACGATTACCCCGCCTACACGATGGGCCGGGCCGCCGAGATGCTGGGCACCACCCAGGGCTTCCTGCGCGCCATCGGCGAAGCCCGCCTCATCACCCCGCTGCGCTCCGCCGGCGGACACCGCCGCTACTCCCGCTATCAGCTGCGCATCGCCGCCCGCGCCCGCGAACTCGTCGATCAGGGCACCCCCATCGAGGCCGCCTGCCGGATCGTCATCCTCGAAGACCAGCTCGAAGAGGCCCAGCGCATCAACGCCGAATACCGCCGCGCCGCCGAATCCTCCGGCCCGTCGGCCTCGGCCTGACACGATTTCATCTCGACCTCGATCGCTCCCGTCCCCGGATACCGGGTTCACCCTGCCCGGAGCCGGCCGGCGCGTTGCTCCAGGTCCAGCCGTGGAGGATGGGGGAGGCGAAGGTGCGCAAGAGGACGGCGTGGGCGGCCTCTTCGCGGGTTCCGGGCGGGGGCTGGAGGGTCAGGGAGAGCGTGCCGTCCGAGGGGTATGCGGGGCTGTAACGCCAGTTGGGCGGGAGTAACGAGATCAGCCGTACCGCCGCCAGCTCCGGGGCCGAGCCCGCGGGGGCGCGGCCGTCCGGGGCGACGACGAGGTGGTAGGTGCGGGTGCGCATCGTGGGCTCCGGGAGGGTCAGCGGGGGCTGGGTGCGAGGAACGGCAGGCCGGGGGCGGGCTCACCCAGGGCCGTCTCCACCGCGAGGAGGACGCCGGCCGTACCGGTCGCCAGGTCGGCCGACAGCCGCAGGGCGTGGTCGCCGAAGAAGGCCAGGTGGCCTTCGCAGCGCACCGCGTGCCAGCCGAGTGCGTCGAGGTGCCGCTCCACCGCGTCCTCGGCGGCGGTGGACCCGTCGTGCAGGTGCCGCAGGGCCATCAGGGCGCCCGCCCGGCCGTGGAAGAGCCCGGAGTTGAGCATGAAGGCCGGGGCGGCCACCTCGCGCAGCGCGTCCCGCGCGGCCGTGAACTCCGGGTCGGGCAGACGGCGTGCCACCTCGTGCACCACCATGGCGAGACCGGCGCCCCCGAAGGCCAGGAAGGGCACCTTCCACGGGGCGTCGCCGGAAGGGTCCCCGGCGGCGGACCAGCCCGCCTCCTCGAGGTCGTGACGGAGCAACTCCCCGGCCACGTGCAGGTACTTGGGGTCGTCGGTGGCTTCGTGCAGCCGGAGCATCAGCAGCGCCCCGCCCGCCGAACCGTGCAGCAGCCCGGCTCTGGGCCGGCCGGCCACCCCGCCCGGCGCCTGGTCGGCGAGGAGGGCGGCGATCCGGCCGGCCTCCTCGGTGCGACCGAAGTGCAGCTGGGTCAGGCCGATCCCGGCGAGCCCCCCGGACAGGCCGTGGTCCACGTCCTCCAGCGGAGCCGCGCTTACCCGGTCGAGGACGGCGTGGGCCTCCTCGGTGCGGCCGAGCCGGTCCAGGGCGTACGCGATCCCGCTCAGCCCGTCGTAGAAGCCGGGCCGCATCCCGGGGGTGCGCCGGGCGGCGTCCGTCAGCCAGTCCAGGTGCCCGGGGGCGGGCTCGAAGCCCAGCTCGGCCAGTGTCCACAGCACCCCGGCCGCGCCGTAGCCGAAGGTGGCTCCGCCGCCGGGGAGGGAGAACTGCTCGATGTCCCCGGGGAACAGCCGGTCCTCGCGGTGCGGCGTGGCACTGGCCAGCAGGTCCTCGGCGAGGGTGCGCCGCAGTGCGGGCCAGCTCGCGCGGGTGGGCGCCGTCCACAGCGGGTCCGGGTCCGTCCCCGCGGCGTGGCCGGGGTACGGGGCCGGCCCGAGGTCGCGCCGGATCCGCGCGCCGAAGTCGGCGGGCACCGGGAAGCGGTCGGTGACCAGGTCGATCAGCTGGTCCACCTTGGCCCGGGACCAGGTGGCCATGACCGTCAGCGGCACGAACACGCCCAGCCGGATGCAGGCGAGCGCGTACCGGTCGACGGCGGTCCCCCGGTACCCGGCGGGCGCGCGGAAGCCGGGGGCGCCGATGGCCTGCTCGGACTCCTCGCCCACGGGGGTGGCGGTCTCCAGGTCGATGAAGGAGACGGTGTCGTCGGGGCGGACCAGGATGTTGTTCGGGTGGAGGTCGCCGAAGACGACGCCCTTGGCGTGCATGGCCTCCACGCCCCGCTCCACCTGGTCGAGGATCTTCAAGGCCCAGGCGGTGTACTCGGCGTGGGCGTCGGCGGCTGCGGGGGTGCGGTCGTCGGCCACCATGGGGTTGCGGCTGAGGAGTTCCCGGGCGAGCGGCTTGCCCTCGACGTACTCCCGGGCCAGGAACCAGTGCTCGTGGCCCTTGCGGTAGTCCACGACCGCCGGGATGCAGTCCAGGCCGGACAGCTGCTCCAGCGCCCAGTGCTCGCGCTCCAGCCGGGCCACGGCGTCGGCGCCGTCCTCGTCGAGCCCGGCCAGCGGGCGTGCCTCCTTGAGCAGGACGGAGCCGCCGGTGCGGGTGTCGGTCGCCACGTAGACGCCGCCGCCGTTGGAGAAGTGCAGGGCCTTGGTCGCCCGGAACGGGAAGTCCCGCAGGGTGGCGGCGTTGCGGGCGGCGAGCGCCCCGGCCAGGCAGTCGGGCAGGCTCACCCAGGACGGGGGCCGGAAGGAGGGCCCGCGTACGTCGGGCACCAGGCGGCCCTCGGGGTCCTCGATGCAGTGCACGAGTTCGCCGGTCTCGGAGCGGCCCAGGCGGGAGATGAAGCCGCCGTAGCGCACGTACAGCGGGCCGGAGCGCCAGCGCAGGTCGCTGAGGATGGTCGGGCCCTGCTCGCCGTCGAGGAGGTCCCCGAGACGGGTGAGGATCCGTTCCAGCTGCGCTTCGTCGGTGGGGTAGATCGTGAAGAACTTGCCGCTGTTGCCCCGCTCGCCGTACTTGCTGTTGCGCAGCTTGAGGATCGCGGCGCTGCGGATGAACTTGAAGGTGACCCGCTCGGCGACGCAGAAGTCCCAGACCAGGTCGAGGATCGCGGCCGCGTTGTCGAGGGTGGCGGACACGTGGATCTTCCAGCCCTGGCCGGGCAGCGTCGTGTCCGGCGGCGTCATCAGCAGCCAGTGGGTGTTGTCGCTGCGGGTCCAGCCGTCCGGGACGGGGCCCGTCACCGCGGGGAACACGCCGGTGTCGGCGGCGCCGGCCGGTACGTCGTAGAACGGATCGCCGGGCCGGCAGTAGTTCATGTAGCGAAGATCCATGGTGCTCTCCGTTCGGGACGCGGGAAGGGACGGCCCGTTCGTGACGGGCGGAGGGACGGCTCGGACGGGCTGGGCGTGTCTGGCGTGTCTCTCGGATCAGGCCGGATCAGCCCGCGGCGTGATCCGGAAGACACGCCCTAGTTCCAGAGCGGGGTGACGTACTTCGTGTACAGCCACTCCCCCAGCGGGAGCCTGCCGAGGTCGAGCTGGGCCGCCCCGGCGCGGTCGGCGGGGGCCTGGCCGACGGTCAGCGGGTAGCTGACGACGGGCAGCTCCAGCGCGGTGGAGGCCACCGGCAGGAAGGCCGAGAGGGGGGCCTTGGTGTCGGCGTGGTGCAGAGCGGCGACGGTCGCGGTGCCGGTCTGCTCCCGGGTCATCACCCCGGCCCGGTAGAACCGGACGGTGGCGCCCTCGCGGACCGCGGAGAGGTCGGCGGTGCTCGGCAGGACCAGTTCGAGGCGGCCCCGGTCCTGGGCGACGTATCCGGCGGCCACGGTGTAGGGCAGCTTGACGAAGGCCAGCGCGGCCCCCGCCGCCGCGGTGAGCAGCACGGCCGCGGCGGCGGTGCGCCACCGGGAAGCGCCGGCGGTGCGGCCCTCGCCGGCGAGGCGGGTGAAGCCGAGGCCGAGGCGGTAGACGAGGTAGCAGACGGCCATCAGGACGGTGCTGGTGCCGACGGCGCCGAGCCGTTGCAGCAGGTCGGACCAGAGGGTCAGGGCCCCGGCGATGACGTAGAGGGGGAAGGCCATGCAGGCCAGTCCGAAGGCCACGGCCCAGGGCCGGCCCGGGAGTTCGCGGGTGTAGCGGCCGCCGAAGAGGATCTTGGCGAGGAACCGGCGTGCGTCGGTCATGGCGTGGTCGCGCAGGTGCGGGACGTCGAGGTGGCTCATGAGCGCGATGTAGCCGTCGAGCTTCACGAACGGCAGCAGGTTGACGACGCCGCTGGTGTAGGTGGCGACGGCGAAGACGACGACGGCGTCGCGCAGGTCCGAGGGGGCCAGGAACAGGGCGGTCAGGGCCGCGGCTCCGGCGATCACGGTCTGGGTGGCGATGCCGGCCAGGGCGACCTGGACGCGCTGTTCCTTGCGGGAGAGCCGCCAGCCGTCGGAGACGTCGCAGAAGAAGGCGGGCGACATGTAGAAGAGCATCACGCCCATCCGGCTCGGCCGTCCGCCGTGGTACGTGAGGACCGCGCCGTGGCCGACCTCGTGGACGGCGGTGGTCGCGAGCACCCCGATCAGCACGGCGAAGTAGGCGGAGAGCGGGAGCGGCCGGCCCAGCGCGGCGTCGACCTCGGGGGCCATGAGGGCCAGGGCGAGGACGCCGCCGAGGACGAACAGGGCCGCGACGGCGGCCGCGGTGCGGCCTGCGAGCAGGTTGACGACCGGCGCGAGGCGGGCCAGCAGCCGCTCCGGGCGCAGCACCGTGAACTGGAGCGTCATCGGCGGGACGAACCGGAACCAGGTGCTTCGGCGTTCGACGGGCTTGCCGTCGTCGAGGACCTTCGTCTCGGCGAGCTTGTTGACGGCGGAGGCGACGTGGTGCGCGGTCCAGGGCGGTCCGAGGACCTCGGCGAGACCGGTGTGGTCGAGGGAGCCGTCCATCGCCCGCACCAGGCGCGCCATGTCGGGCTGGAGTCGGAAGTGCTGGTGGTGGCCGCGCTGGAGCACCCAGGGGGCGCCGGTCTCGACGGGCTCGTGGATCTCCACGTCGGGCGCGATGCGCGGGCGTTCCAGGAGCGCGGGGTCCCACTCGGCGGTGGCCGGCCCGGGTGCCGTCCTGGGTGCCGTCTTGAGCATCGTCATGGCTGCCGTCCGGGGTCTCTTGCGAGGTGTCGTCTGGGGTACCGGCCGGGGTGCCGGGTGGGGTGCCGTCTTGGTGGACATGTCTGGATCACGCCTTAGATGACGTCGCGTGAGAGCAGCAGCCGGCGGGCGGCGGTCCCGGCGGCGGCGAGCCAGCCGGCGAGGACCAGGAGCGCGAGCGGTACGGAGAGCAGCTCGGGCTTGCCGTCGAGGTAGACGGAGCTCATCGCGATGGTGGGAAGGTACTTGGCCACCTGCGGGGCGAGTTCCTGCAGGCCCGGCTCCACGAGGAGGGTGAGCGCCATGACGGTGACGACGGTGGCGAGCTGGCTGCGGATGATCCAGCCGAGGAGCGCGCCCCAGGGCGCGGCGAGCGCGTTGACGGTCAGCACACCGAGGGCGATACGGGTGGTGTGGCCGGTCCAGTCGGCGCTGAAGCCGAAGCGGGCGGGCAGCAGGAAGGCGCAGAGGGCGGCGAGGGCGACGGCCAGGAGGCCGCCCAGTACGCCGACCGCGGTGGCGACCAGCGCCTTGGCGGACAGCAGCCGCAGCCGTCCGCCGCTGAGCAGGACCGAGCGGGCGATGGCGCCGGAGGAGTACTCGCGGGTGACGAGGAGGGCGCCGAACACCGCGGACATCAGGAACGTCATCATCCACGCCTGCACCATGTCGTCGGTGACGGCGGAGGCGGTGGTGGTGCCGAGGGCGATGTCCCCGTCGCCCTGGGAGGCGTAACCGAAGCAGGTGATGAGGGACATGAAGATCCCGGCGGAGGCGAGCACCAGCCAGGTCCGGCCGGTCCAGGCCTTCATCCACTCGCCGGGGACGAGGTTACGCATGGGTGAGCCTTTCGGTGCGGGTGCCGGTCTCGGCGTTCTCGTCCACCAGCGCGAAGAACCGGTCCTCCAGGCGTTCGGCGCCGTCGGAGGTGAGCTCGGCGAGGGAGCCCGCGAAGCGCAGGGTGCGCTGGATGATCACGACGTCGTCCACGGTCTGTTCGACCTCGGCCAGCAGGTGGCTGGAGACCAGCACGGTCCGGCCTTCGGCGGCCAGGGCGCGCAGGGTGTCGCGCAGCCAGCGGATGCCGTCGGGGTCGAGGCCGTTGGCCGGCTCGTCCAGGACCAGCAGTTCGGGGTCGGCGAGCAGCGCGGTGGCCAGGGCGAGGCGCTGGCGCATGCCGGTGGAGTAGCCCTTGGCGGCGCGGTCGGCGCTGTCGGCGAGCCCGACGCGGTCCAGTACCTCGTCCACGCGGGTGTGCGACACGCCGAGGGTCCGCGCCCAGATCCGCAGGTCGCGGCGGCCGGATGCGCCGGGGGTGGGGCCGATGCCGTCCATGCAGACGCCGATCCGGCGGGCGGCGTCGGGGAGTTCGGTGTAGGGGTGGCCGAAGACGGTGGCGGTGCCGGCCGTCGGGCGGACCAGTCCGAGCAGCATCCGCAGGGACGTCGACTTGCCGGCGCCGTTGCGGCCGAGGAGGCCGGTCACCCGGCCGGGACGGACCTCGAAGCTGAGGTCCTGCACGGCGGTGAACGGGCCGAAGTCCTTGCTCAGGCCCGAGGCGCGGACGACTCCTGCTGCGCTCATCGCTTGTCCGCGCGGGCGTTGGCGCCGAGGCGGGCGAGGACGCCGAGCAGGCCGAGGCCGATGATCGCCATGACGGCCGTCTGCGCGACCCCGGACAACTGTGCGCCGGCGACGGCCATTGCCAGCGCGAGCAGCGCGGCGGTCGTCCCCAGCTGGCTGTTCGACACCTTGCGGGATTCCTTCTTCGGCATGTGTCTCCCTCTTCCTTCGGCTCTGTGCATGTCGTTCGTGATCCGGCCAGGGGCCCGCGGCGGTGGCTGTGCGCCACCGCCACGGGACCAAGTCACCCTGGGAGACCGGGGATCCGGTCAGCGGTGATCGGGGTAGCGGGAGCTACCGGAGCGATCAGGTGGCGAGCGTGGCGCTGGCCACGGCGACGCCGCTGATGACCAGGCCCTGCTTGAAGCCGGACCAGAAGCCCGGGGCCTCCATGGCCTCCAGCTCCTGCATGCCCAGTTCCAGACCGGGGGTGGTGATCTCCTGCTTGAGGACGTCCTGCATGGTGTGCTCCTTTTTCCTTACGGGTCGTGGGAAGGGGGTGAAGGCGTACCGCCCTGGGCGGTACCGGCTTCTCAGGTGGCGATGAGGGCCGCGGAACCGACGTAGCTGCCGTAGGCCGCCGCGGAGGCGACCACGACACCGGCGCCGACGCCGATACCGGTCCACCAGCCCGGCGCCTCCATGGCTTCGAGCTCCTGCATGCCCAGCTCAAGGGCGGGGAAGGCGTCCAGCGCGAGGTTGTCCTGCATGGTGTGCTCCTTTTTCCTTACGGGTCGTGGGAAGGGGGTGAAGGCGTACCGCCCTGGGCGGTACGGGCTCCTCAGGTGGCGATGAGGGCCGCGGAACCGACGTAGCTGCCGTAGGCCGCCGCGGAGGCGACCACGACACCGGCGCCGACGCCGATACCGGTCCACCAGCCCGGCGCCTCCATGGCTTCGAGCTCCTGCATGCCCAGCTCAAGGGCGGGGAAGGCGTCCAGCGCGAGGTTGTCCTGCATGGTGTGCTCCTGTCTCCGTAGTGGTTGAGCGCGTGTTGATCAGGTGTTGATCAGGTGTGGTGCGTGAGTCAGATGTGCTCTGACGACCGCACCGCGCGGTGGATGCCGCGGGTGCGGAAGCTCGGGGGTGGTGCCGGGTCACCGGGGCGGCGTCAGGCCGCGGCCTCGTACAGCAGCCCGTACACGTCGTCGGTCCGCAGGCCGCCGAGCATCGGCAGCCCGGCGCCCCAGGCGCGGACCGTGCGGCCCGCGACGGCGGCGAGCCGGTCCGGGCCCGCGGTGATCGTCCGGCCGATCCGCCATGAGTCGATCAGGGCCTCGATGCCCGCTGCCGGGTCCGCGGGCAGGGTGTCGGGGCCGGTGGCCCGTAGCCGGGACCACATCCGCTCCAGCCGGACGGCCGAACCGAGACGGCTCTCACCGGCCGTGATGGCCCGCCACAGGTGCGGCAGGATCGCGGCGACCGCGGTCATCTTGCGTACGCCGAGGGCGGAGGACAGCTCGTTGGCGATGAGCCAGCCCTTGACCGCGTACAGGTCACGGCCCAGGTGCGCCCACTCGGCGTGGCTGAGACCGCTGAGCTTCGCGATCTCCAGCCGCAGCCGGTCGTCGGTGGGCCGGCCCGCACGCCGCGCGTCGCGCACCTCGTGGCCCAGCAGCACCAGCCGCTGCGCGATGGTCTCGACGAGCGCGTCCTCGGTGGGCAGGTCCCCGTGGTCGCCGACGTAGGGGCTGACCACGCGGAACAGCGCCTCCAGGACTCCCTCGGCGATCAGTTCGTCGTCGAGGGTGCCGGTCGCGACGGGGTCCAGGACGGCCACCTTGGGCCGTAGCGCGGTGCCCATGACGAGCCGCTTGCCCTGCTCCGGGTAGCTGAGGCAGGCGACGCCGCTGAACTCGGTGCCGGTGCCGACCGTGGTGGGGACGGCGACCAGCGGGAGGCTCCGCGTGGTGCCCGGGCCGAGGACCAGCAGCCCGCTGCGCTGCGGCACCGTGAGGCGGGCGTACGCGTCGGGGTTGGCGCGGATCAGGGTGGCCAGCTTGGCCTGGTCGAGGAGGGAGCCGCCGCCGATCCCGACGACGAGCTCGGTGTCCGCCAGCCGGTCGGCGAGTGCGGCCACCGTCCGCAGGTCCCCGGCGCCGGACAGTGCCAGCACCCGTACCTGGTGCCGCCCCCCGTCGAGCTGGGCGCGGACCCGGGCGGTCACCGGGGCCGAGGCGACGGCCTCGTCCACGAGGACGGTCACCTTCCGCTCGGCGCGGCCCGCGAGCCAGGGGCCCAGACTGTCGCAGCCGATCAGCTGCTGGGCCGGGGCGTGCCAGCCGGCGCTCACGCGAGGGCCTCCGCCGCCCGGTCGGCGGTCCGCGCCAGGTGGATCTCCAGGCCCGCGGTGACGCAGGCCAGCAGTTCGGCGAGGTCGCTGTCGGTGTAGGTGAGGGCGGGGATCAGCTGCACCCCGTTCACGCCGGGGTGGACGATGGCCCCGGCCTCCCGGACCGCCTGGACCAGGGCGTGCACCTCGCCCTGCGGGAACGGTGTCCCGTCGGGTCCGCACAGCCGCACGGAGCGGAAGCAGCCCAGTCCCGTGGTCGCCGCCACCCGGGGGTGCCCGGCGACGAGCGCCGCCAGTTCGGCATCGAGGCGGGCCGACAGGCGCCGGCCCATGGCGACCGCGTCCAGCCTGCGCATCTCGTCGATGGTGGCGAGGACCGCCGCACAGGTGACCGGGGTCCCGGCCTGGGTCTCCCCGTGGGTGAGCAGCGCGCCGGCCTCGTTGAAGGCCGCGGCCACCTGGCGGGAGGCGATCACGACGGCTGCCGCGCTGGTGCCGTTGGTGAGTCCCTTGGAGGAGACGAGCAGGTCGGGCTGTTCGGCCCACTGCTGGGAGGCGAAGAAGCTGCCGGTGCGGCCGAAGCCGGTGGCGACCTCGTCGGCGACCAGCAGGAAGCCGTGCTCCCGGCGCAGCCGCAGCAGTTCACCGACGTACTCCTCGGTGAGCGGTACGGCGCCGCTGCCGAGCACCGGCTCCACCACGACGGCCGCGATCTGGCCGCCCTGGCGGGCCATGAGCGCGCCCAGCTCGGCCGGGTCGTTGGGGGCGACGTGCCGGACGAGGCGCTGGTCGACGCCGTAGAGCTGCTGGCCGAGGTCGTCGCCGGTCAGGCCGAAGCTGCCGTAGGTCAGGCCGTGGTAGCTGCCGCGCAGTCCGACGACCACCTTGCGCTGGGCCCGGCCGCCCAGCGCGTGGTACTGCCGGGCCACCTTCATGACCAGGTCGTTGGCGGCGCCGCCGGAGGTGGAGAACAGCACGCGGCCGTAGTGGGCGGGGCCGCACAGGTCGATCAGGGCCTGCGCCGCGCGGCGGGCGTAGACGTTCTCGTAGCGGAAGACACCGAGGTAGGAGGCTTCGTGGAGGGCGTCGGCGGCGGCTCGGGCGATCCGGGGGTTCCCGTAGCCGATGTTGGTATTCCACAGTCCGCTGGAGCCGTCGAGCAGTTCGCGTCCGTCGGCGAAGGTGACCCGGACGCCCTGGGCGGAGACCGCGCAGAGGTCGTCGCGGCCCTGGTCCTGCGGTGCGGTCAGCGAGGGCCACAGCGGGTGGCCGACCGGGTCGGCGTGCGTGGTGCCGCTCACCGGGTCACCTCCGTTTCCAGCAGTACGTCGTGGTGGCGCTCGCCGACGGCGGGCAGCGGATGGCGGGACAGGACCGAGAACCCCGCGGCGGCCAGTTCGGCCTCCAGGAGTCCGGCGGGCAGCACGCCGATGGTGGTGGTGCAGACCTCGACCGGTCCGTCCTCGCCGATCACGGCCGGGAAGAGGGTGACGGTGCGGCTGCCGGAGTCGGGCGTCCAGTGTTCGAAGAGGCGGTAGGCGCGTCCGCTGTCGGTCACGATCTCCATGTCGACCTCGTCCGGACCGGTGCCGGCGGCGCTCATGTCGACCGTCGACAGCAGGAACCGGCCGCCGGGCGCCAGGTGTTCGCGCACCGACCGGTACAGGCCCACCCGGCCCTCGGCGTCGAGCAGCGAGATCGTGGTGGTGCCCAGCACGATCACGGCGAACTGCCCGCCGAGCGCGAAGTCGCTCATGTCGGCCCGGACGGGCAGGCAGCGCTCCCGCAGCGCGGGCGGCGCCTGCTCCAGTCGCTGCGCTAGCAACTCCAGCATGTGGGGCGAGAGTTCCAGAGCGGTGACCTCGCGGCCCAGTGCCAGGAGCGGCAGCGTCAGGCGTCCGGAGCCCGCCGCCAGGTCGAGGACCCGGCCCGGGACGCGGCGGACCAGGCCGAGCAGCTCGCGCACCTCGTGGGTGCCGGTGCCCGCGAGGTCGTGGTACACCGAGGCGCCCACCGCGTCGTACAGGTCGCACAGGACCGCGCGCTCCCCAAGCGAGGCCAGCAGCTCGCCGGCCCGTCCGGGGACGGCGGCGGGGTCGGGGACCCGGTCTCCGGGGACGGCGGGGTCGGGGACCCGGTCTCCGGGGACGGCGGGGTCCACCGGCGGGGCCGGAGTCGTCAGCGTCGTCGTCATGGCCGTCAGCTCCCCGCCGTCACGAGCTCGCGCGCCGGCGACACCTCGGCCGGGCAGAGCGCGATCCCGGCGTCCGCAAAGTAGGCGGCGACGCGCTCCAGTGCGTCCCGGTCGGCGTGCGCGCAGGCCGCGGCCACGGAACCGGACACCAGGAGCGCCTCCGCGAGTGCCCCGGCGACGGGGTCGAGCCGGAAGCTGCGTCCGGCCACGGGGTCGTGGAGGTAGACCGTCTCCCCGGACCACAGCAGCAGCGGCAGGAGCGCGTCGGTGGCGTCCGCGGCGGCGTCGGCGGCCGGGGAGGCCGCGGCGGCGCCCAGCCGGCCGCCGAATCCGGAGACCTTCACGTCGGCCACACCGCGGGCCCGCAGGTCGCGGACCGCGTCGACCGCGGCGAGGTAGCGCCCCAGCCAGGGGCGCTCCGCTGCCGGGCCCCGTCCGGCGCAGTCCTGCGCCGCCCACCGCGACTCCAGTCGCTCCAGCGCGTCCTCGCCGAGCACGCCGAGGCGGGGGCCGCCCGGTGCGGTGGACAGGACGCCGTCCTGGTCGGCGTGGAGCCGGCGGCGCGGTCCGTCGCCGGCCGTGGCCGCGCCGAGGGCCGGCAGGTCGGCGAGCTGGATGACGGGGTTGGTGAGGAACTCGGGGAAGAGACCCGTCTGCCGGGCCTGGTCGGCGTCGGCGAGGTAGGCGTCGAGGTCCATCGCGTCGGCGACGCGGATCAGCGTGGGGCCGACGACCGACATGTAGGCGCTGACGCCGTAGTTCTGGATCTGGAGGTAGAAGTCGGAGCCGAGGGAGCATTCGGCGCCGGGCTCGCTCAGCGAACCCTCGTAGCCGACGACGAGGGGACCCGCGGGGCCGTCCGTGGCGGGGGCGTCCGTACCGTCCACGTGACCGGGTACGAACACCACGGAGCGCGGGCCGACGAGGTCCGAGCCGAGCAGGGCGGGGAGGTGGGCCGGGTTCTCCAGGACGACCGTCGCGGCTCCCGCCGCGAAATGGTCCGCGACGGGCCTTCCCGTGCCCCAGAGCATCAGATGCCGTTTGATTCCCGCCATGACTCCCCCTTGTTCGTAAGATTTCGATGAGCGCGACGAGCGCGCCGAACGTGCCCGGCGCGCCGCGCGCGTTGAAGCGAAGTAGCGAAGTAGCGAAGTAGCGAAGTAGCGAAGTAGCGCAGTAGCCCTAGGCCAGAGCGGCCAGGACGGTCTTGAGTTCGTCCGTGGCCGCCTGCGGGCCGTGGAGAGTGGCCACACCGGTGACGTTGAGGACGATCTCGTCGACGCCCGCGTCCTCGTACTCCCGCAGCTGCGCCACGAGTTCGGCGAGGTCGCCGCTGAGGAACCCGCGGCCCTCGACCAGCGCCCGGGCGTCCGCTTCCCGGTCCGTGCCGGTGATCTCGATGCCGGACCTGCGCAGCATGTCGGTGTAGTGCGGCAGTCCCAGGTGCACGGCGTTGCTGGCGAGCGCGACCTCGGCCGGCGCCCGGCCGGTACGGCTCAGCGCCAGCGGCACCATCGCCGTCAGCCGGGGCACGGGCCGGCCGGCCTTCGCCGCGCCTTCGCGCAGCGCCGGCAGCACGGTGTCCCGCAGGTACGCGGCCGGTGTCAGCCAGGTGATCGCCACGTCGGCGACCTCACCGGCGAGCCGGGCCATCGCCGGCCGCAGCACGCCGAGTCCCAGCTCCACCGCGGGGGAGGGGAACGGCACGAGCGCCGCGTCGCAGGAGACGTACTCCCCCGCCATCCGGACGGTCTCACCGGCCAGCAGGCCCCGTACGGCCGTCAGGTACTCGCGGGCCGCGGTGAGCGGGCTGCGGTACGGGGCTCCGAGCAGCCCCTGCTGGAGCGACGGGGCTCCGGGCCCGAAGCCGGCGACCACCGGCTGCCCGGTGGCCAGGGCCAGTGAGCGGGCCTGGAGGGCGGCCTCGTAGGGGTGGCGCAGTGGCATCAGCGTCACCCCCAGCCCGGTCGGGACCCGGAAGCCCGCACCCGCCGCGTGGACGAAGCCGTGGTGGGGTTCCACCATCAGGGACTGTCCCTGCCAGAGCCGCTGGGCGTGGGTCCAGTGCACGAGGGCGGCGTAGGGGAGGACTTGTTCCGGCCGGCGCGGCAGGAACGGTATGAGGACCGAGTAGGCGGTCATGACGGCGTGCTCCCCTTTCCTTCCTCGTACGTCGCTCAGATCCAGTCGAAGGTCTCGCGCCGGTCGACGACCGGCTCCTTGTCCTGCTTGCCGTGGCCGCCGGGGCCCGGGACCGCGTCCGGCCGCCCGGCCGGCTTGAACACGTCGGTGCAGTCGCCTTCCACGAAGTCCACGAGGGAGAGCACGCAGCGCGCCCGGTCCGCCGCCGAGGCGGAGGCCGCCGGCGTGTCCTGGACGGGCGGGTGGATGAACGGGCCGCCGAAGGTGAGACCGGCCGCGACCGTGAACCCCGCGGCGGCAGAAACGATTCGTGCCCGCCGGGTGAAGGTGTTCCCCATGTGCTTTTCCCCCTGTGTGGATCGCCGTTGTTCCGACAAGGAGAAGACTGCCGACCGGACGGTTCCCGTTCGAGGCAAAACGGGCGCAGCTTCCTGCGTCCTGTCGTGCAGCAAGTTGCACGGCCACCGCTCCGGGCGCCTCACACCGGCGCGCGGCGTTGTTCGTCAGCAGGTGTCTGGATTCGTATGATCACAACACCGTGCTGACCACACGGGGCACCACCATGTAAGGGGAACCATGCGAGCAGGAAGCCTCACGCACCTGGGGATGACGGCCGAGGACGAGGACCTGTACAGATGCCTGCTCCGCCTGTCCGAGGCCACGCCCGCCGACCTGTCCGACCAGCTCGGCCGGCCGCTGCCCGATGTGGAGGAGTGGCTGGCACGGCTGGAGTCGGTGGAACTGACGGCGTTGGCCGATAACGGTTGCATCCGGCCCGCTCCGCCCGCGATCGCCGTGCAGCGGCTGATCGATCTGAGGCTGCGCGAACTGCGCGAGGAGCTGCAGCGGGTGGCCGCCGAGCAGCGGGTAGTCGAGTCGCTGCTCGCGGAGCGCCACGCGGTGCGTCCGGTGGCCGAGCAGATGTCGGAGCGGCCGGCCATCGAACGGGTGGAGGGGACCCCCAACGTCCGGGCGGTGATCGACGAGTTGACGTTCTTCACCCGGCAGGAGGGGCTGACCACCCAGCCGCACGGCGCGCTCAGCGCGGCCAGCATCGAGGCGTCCCGGCCGCTGGACGCCCGCATCCTGCGGCGCGGCATACAGATGCGCACGATCATGCGCACGGAGGCGGTGGAGGACGGCCCGACCCTCGCCTACCTCCAGGAGATCTCGGCGATGGGGGCCGAGATCCGGATCTCGGACAAGCCGCTGGAGCGGATGCTCGTCTTCGACCGGGCCGCCGCGCTGACCCCGATCGACCCGCAGAACCCACGCCTGGGGGCCCTGGTGATCCGGCAACCGGGACTGGTGGCCAACCTGGTCTCGCTGTTCGAGCGGATGTGGTCGGACTCGGTCGACCTGCGCGAGGCGGTCGCGGCCCGCCAGGGTACGGGCGCCGCGCTCACCGACATCGAACGCAAGGTGCTGACCACGATGTACCAGGCGGAGAAGGACGAGAGCGGGGCCCGCGAGGTCGGCGTCTCCGTCCGCACCTACCGCAAGTACGTGGCGGACCTGATGCAGCGCCTGGGGGCGACGAACCGCTTCCAGGCCGCGCTGCTGGCCCGCGACCACGGCTGGATCTAGACGGCCCGGGTGTACCGACCCCGGCGTCGACGAGGGCGGGGCCGGCGGCGCCGGTGACCACGGCGACCCGCCGGGCCGTTCACGGGGCCGACGGCCGGGGGGCGGGCCGGAAGATGCGGTCCAGGTGGTGGTCGAGGACCGCGAGGGCGGACTGCGGGGTGCGCTGGCCCACCAGGATGCTGGTGCCCATCGTCGCCGTCATCGCCAGCAGGCTGACCGCCTCCGTGCGGGCGTCGGTGGCCGGATCGGCCAGGCCCTCGGCCCGGGCCCGCTCCAGCAGGCCGGTCAGGGCGTTCTCCGCGGCGTCGGGACCGTCGATGAAGGGCTGGGCGGCCAGCGCCTCGTCGGTCACCGACAGGATCGAGTAGGAGCTGTAGAGGAGGTGGAAGGTCCGGCTCTCCTCGTCGGTCGGCAAGGAGGCCAGGAGCAGCGCCTCGATGGTCGCGCGCGGCCCCGGGTCGGGACCGGCGGCCCGCAGGCGGGCGCCCACGCGGGCGGTGAAGCGGTCGGTCAGGTGCTGCAGCCCGTAGAAGAGCAGCTTCTCCTTGGTCTCGAAGTAGTACTGCACGAGCCGGAGTGACACGCCGGCTTCGGCGGCCACGTCGCGCATGCCGACGGCGTGCAGCCCGCGCCGCCCCGCGACCTGGATGAGCGCCTCGGCGATCTGGGTGCGCCGTTCCTCGTGGTCCACGCGTTTGGGCATGTGTTCGGCTCTCTGTCCGTCGTTTCCGGGGCCGTCGCTTCGAGGCCCGTCGTTTCGGTCCCCTCATGTACCGGGCCCGTCATGTGCCGGGTCCGCCGCTGTCGGGGCCGCCGCTGTCGGGCCATTTTCATGATACCGCCGTACCAACATCATGATACGGTCGTACCACGAAGAACGGATCTTCCTCGGAGGTGCCCCGTGCCCCAGAACACGACCCGCGTGCGCCGCGACGTCGGCCGCTACGTCAACGACGAGCTGCGCGACCGGTACTTCGCCGCCTGCGAAACCGTCTACGCGAAGGGAGCTCCCGCCCGCTCCGAGACGGACGTCGAGACGAGCTTCGGCACCACGCACGTCTACCGGTACGGCCCCACGGACCCGGCCGGCGAGTCCCGCACTCCGATCGTCCTGATCCACGGCGCGGGCTACTGCTCGGCGATGTGGTACCCCAACACGCCCGCGCTCAGCGCCGAACGGCCCGTCTACGCGCTCGACACCCCCGGCGATGCCGGGCGCAGCGTCCAGCGCGAACCCATGTGGCAACCCGAGCGCGCCGCCCAGTGGATGGACGAGGCCCTCGACGCCCTCGGCCTCGACCGGGTCCACCTCGTCGGCTCCTCCTACGGCGGCTGGCTCGTCATCAACCAGGCGCACCTGCGGCCCGGACGGCTCGCCTCGGTCACCGCCCTCGACCCGGGCGGCCTGGAGAAGGTCGGCCTGCGCTTCTTCGCCTGGGTCTTCGTGAGCCTCTTCGCCAGCTTCGCGCCCAAAGCACTGCGTCCGCGGCTCGCCGCCTGGCTGGAACAGCCCGTCATCGTCGATCCCGAGCTGCGTAAGTGGATCCACGCCGGCGCGCGCGCCTTCCGCATACGCCGCCCGGCCCCGCTGCCGCTGTCCGACGCCGAACTGGGCTCGATCCGGACACCGTTCTTCCTGGTCATGGGCAAGCGGAGCCTGCTCGTGCACCCGCGGCGGCAGCTGGAGCGCGTACCGCGTCTGATCCCCGGGGCCCGCGCCGAGATCATCGCCGCGACGGGTCACGGACCGCAGATCGACCATCCCCAGGTGGTCAACGCCCGGATGCTGGAATTCATGGCGGAGGTCGACGCGTAGGACGCGCACCTTGCCGCCGGGTGGGGGTGCGCTGTGCTGCGTTCGAGTGGTGGTTACGCGTTGAACAGGGGCCGTTCATGTGGCGCTCATAGCTTCGGAGGGACCGAGTAGTCCTTTCGAGGGGATCCCCCAGCAGATGCGCCGCAGACCTGTGAAGACGTTGACCGTTCTGGCCCTTGCGGGTGCAGTGGCCGCCGGGACGGCGGGCGCCGCCAACTCCGCGCCGCAGAACAGCGACCACGACAAGGAAATCCGGAACGTCATCTACCTCCTCGGTGACGGAATGGGCCGTACGCACGTCACGGCCGCCCGCGACCGGTTCTACGGCGCCGGCGGGAAGCTCACCATGGAGACCCTCCCCTTCACGGGAGCCGTCGCCACCTACGCCGTCGAGAAGGGCACCGCCAAGCCCTCCCTCGTCACCGACTCGGCCAGCTCCGCCACCGCCTGGTCCTCGGGCGTCAAGACGTACAACGCCGCGATCGGCGTGGACTCGTACGAGAAGAAGGTCGCCACGCTGATGGAGCAGGCCAAGGCGGCCGGCTTCGCCACGGGCAACGTCTCCACCGCCGAGATCACCGACGCCACCCCGGCGGCGGAGTTCAGCCACGCGCTGCTGCGCGGCTGCCAGGGCCCGGTCTACTCCGACGCCGCCTGCCTCCCCAAGAAGGAGGACGGTACGTACGAGGCCGCCCCCGCCGACAAGACGCTGATCACGCCGATCGCCGAGCAGATCGCCCGCAACGGCACCGCCGACGTCATCTTCGGCGGCGGTCTCGCCCGCTTCGAGCCGGACGACCAGAAGGCCCTCCAGGCCCAGGGCTACCAGGTGCTCGGCAGCTTCGGCGACGGCGCGCTGCCCGCCCAGACCGCCGCCAGCCAGAAGGTCGCCACCAAGGCCGACCTCGACCAGGCCAAGGGCAAGAAGGTCATCGGCCTGTTCAACCGCGGCAACCTGACCGTCGAGCAGGCCAAGGCCGGTCTGCCCGCCGACGCCCCGCAGAAGCAGGAGCCGACGCTGGCCGACATGGCCCGCAAGTCGATCGCGCTGCTCTCCGACCGCAAGCAGCAGGAGCGCGGCAAGGGCAAGGGCTTCTTCCTCCAGATCGAGGGCGCCCAGATCGACAAGCGCTCGCACGCCAACGACGCCGCGCAGACGCTCGGCGAGGTCAAGGCGTTCGACGACGCGGTGAAGGCGGCCTACGACTTCGCGAAGAAGGACGGTCACACGCTGGTGGTCGTCACGGCCGACCACGAGTGCGCCGGCTTCAACATCATCGAGCACGGCACCTACACCAACGCCGAAGCGGTCGCGCCCCCGGCCAACACCGACGCGGGCAACCCGGCCAACAACAGCACCCCTTCGCGCGCCGCTTCGGGCGCCAAGGACACCACCCGCTCGACCGGCATCGTCAACGGCGCGGGCTCGGGTGACGTGAAGAACTTCGCGCCGGCCACCTTCCGCACCCCGGACGACGCGCCGGGCGTGAAGGACGGCAGCCCCGAGGCCAGCCTGTGGCTGACCTACCTCTCCGGCAACCACACCGGCGCCGACGTGCCGATCTTCGCCTACGGCCCGAACGGCAGCGCGTTCGCCGCGAGCCAGAACAACACCGAGCTCTACACGAAGATGTACCGCTCGCTGTTCGGACGCTCGCCCCAGCACCACTGACCCCTCGTGCGGTCGGGGCCGGGGGGCGCACTCCCCCCGGCCCCGCCCCCTTTTCAGGAGCGTTCGATGAGACACCCCCTGCGCCGCACCGCGGCCGTACTGGCACCGGCCGTGGCCGTACTCGCCTTCGTCACCGGCTGCTCGGGCGGCGCGGGGCACGCCGATGCCGCCGGGGAACCGGCCGCCGCCCCGCCGGTCGTCCTGCCCGCACCGCGCAGCGCGCCCGCACCGGCCGCCGTCCTCGCGCAGCC
This sequence comes from Streptomyces sp. NBC_00539, assembly GCF_036346105.1. Classification (GTDB taxonomy): domain Bacteria; phylum Actinomycetota; class Actinomycetes; order Streptomycetales; family Streptomycetaceae; genus Streptomyces. The sequence continues at coordinate 3,695,525 of NZ_CP107811.1, read as the reverse complement.
CGTCCGCCAGGGCGAAGTGCGCGTGGAACAGGGGCCGTTCACCGACCGGCTGCGGCTGGAGCGGCTCACCCTCACGGACCGGCAGACCGTCACCGGGCACGCGACCATCACGGCGGACGTCAGCGACACCCTGGCCCTGGAACTGTCGGTGGCCTACTACGACTCCTCCGGCCACCTCGTGGGCACCGGGGCGTTCCAGTACCAGGAGGAGGGCGAGGACGCGCACGGCACCGAGCGCCACGACGGCCCCCGCGCGGCGGGCGACGGGATCGACTTCACCGTGTCCCCGGGCAAGCTCACCGGCACCCCGGCCGGGGCCGTACTGACCGTTCCGGTGCTGGTCAGCGAGTAGCCGCCCGGCCGCGCACTCAGCCCCGGACGCTTGCCCCGGACGCTCAGCCCGAGACGCTCAGCCCCGGGCGCGCGGGGAGAGCCGGTTCACCAGCTCGGCCAGGTCCTCGCAGGCCTGCTGGATCTGCACGCGGACGTTGTTCTGCTCGGTGACCAGCGCCGACAGCAGCAGCGCGGTCAGCGCCACGGAGCCGTTGAGGGCCATCAGGTTGGCCATCACCTCGAGGATGCCGTGGTCCGCGAACGGCCCCGCCCGGTCGGTGGCCGCCGACACCGTCGCCACCGAGATCAGCAGTGCGCACGGCGCCGCCCCCACCAGCTGGAACCTGACGGCGGCCCAGATCAGCAGCGGGAAGACGAGGAAGAGCAGCGAGAGCGTGCTGCGCGTCACCAGCAGGGTGACCAGCACGGTCACGACCAGCAGCGCCAGCGCCTCCGCCGTGCGGTACAGGTCGCTCGGGAGCCGCATCCGGGGCAGGGCCAGCAGCAGCGGAATCCCCACGAGCACGCCCATCGCGTCCCCGGCCCACCAGGCCGCCCACACCGGCCAGAACCCGTCCCACGGCAGGCTCCCGGTGAGGGCCAGCACGAGGGCCCCGACGGTCGCGCTGAGCAGCATCGGCAGCAGGCCGCCCAGGAACACCAGCGCCAGGCCGTCGCGCAGCCGGTCCAGCTCGGGGCGGAATCCGGCCCGGCGGAGCATCGCGTAGGCCAACAGCGGGGCCAGGGTGTTGCCGGCAATGATGATGATCCCGCTCGGTGCGACCGGGGCGATCGTCCGGATGACCAGGTACGTGCCGAGCGCGAGGCCGGGCCAGATCCGCGGCCCCCGCCACAGCAGGGCGGTGACGGCGATCCCGGTGGGCAGCCACAACGGCGTGACCTGCGCTCCCTCGACGACCACGCGCTGGAGCAGCCCCAGCAGGCCGGTCCCGTAGTAGACGGCGGCCACCGCGAGGATCCACAGCGCCTGACGCAGAAGGGACGGGGTGGGGGTCAGACCTTGCCGCCGCTGCCCTCGCTCGGTGCTCATCCCACGTATGAGACAACGGCTCGGGCCCCCCGGGGGTCCCTGACACGCGCGGTGCGCCGGGTGGCGGGTCCCGCCGCGGGCCGACGGTCTCGTGCGCCGGGTGGCGGGTCGCGCCGACGGGACGACGGTCCTACGGGCCGGGTGGCGCGTCGTGCCGCAGGACCAGGACCGCCGCGTCGTCCGCGTGGCCGGTGGAGTCGGCCACCCGCAGCACCTCGGCCGCCAGCTCCTCCGGATCGGCCGCCGCCCCGTCCCGCACCACCCGGGCCACCTGCCCCAGGCCCGTCCCGATCGGGAACGACGGCCCCTCCACCACCCCGTCCGTGAGCAGCACGTACGCGCCCGCCCGCGCGAGGGGCCGGGCCGTCACCGGGTACTCTCCCCCGGCCAGCACGCCCAGTGGGAGCCCGCCCTCGTCCTCCGCGAACCCGTACGAGCCGTCCACCGTGGCCCACACCGCCGGGATGTGCCCGGCGCGGGCGCCCTCGATCCGCCAGGTCCGGGGGTCGAAGCGGAGGAAACTGCAGGTCGCGAAGAGGTCCCGGCCGACCGACAGCAACAGGTCGTTGGCCCGGGCCAGGACGTCGCCGGGATCGGTCGCGGCGGCGGCCACCGCGCGCAGGGCTATCCGGATCTGGCCCATGAAGGCCGCCGCCTCCACGTCGTGGCCCTGTACGTCGCCGATGGAGAACGCGAGCGACCCGTCCCCGAGCTCGAAGCCGTCGTACCAGTCGCCGCCGACCTCCAGCCCGCCCCGGGCCGGCGAGTAGCAGGCCGCCGTGCGCAGCCCCGGCACATCGGGCAGCGACGCCGGGAGCATCTCGCGTTGCAGGGCCTCGGCCAGCTCCACGCGGGCCTGCTGGAACTCGGCCCCCAGCCGCGCCTGCGCGGTGAGCCGTCCGAGCGTGGCCAGGAGGTCGCCGGAGCTCACCGGCCGTGGGGAACGACGCCGGGTCATGGACCGCTCCCTCTGGACGACCGGTCCCCCCTGCACTGCACCCAGGGTAGGGGCGCAGCTCAGCTCCCGCAGTACGTGTCCTGCGGCGGCCGCTGCCCGGTGGTGAGGAACCGGGTCACCGCCCGGTCACCGCAGGCGTTGCCGTTGCCCAGGTAGGAGCCGTGGCCGCCCGCGTCGACGCTGACCAGCCGGGCCCGGCCGCCGAACGCCTCGCGCATCTTGAGGGCGCCGGCGTACGGGGTGGCGGGGTCCCGCAGGTTCTGGACCATCAGGACGTTCGACGGCCCGTCCGGGGTGATCCGGGTGGGCTGCTGCGCCGGGCGGTCCTTCCAGAAGGAGCAGGGGGTGATGTTCGCCGGCATCCCGGCCGTGAGCGGGTGCGCCGTCCGGTCGGCGGCGACGGCGCGCCCGTACGCGGCCACGTCCCGGGGCCAGGACACGTCGTTGCAGATGGCCCCGAGGACCGCCGCCGCGTCCGTGTCCGGGAGCGGCCCCGAGACCGCGGGCGGCAGCACGGGTCGGGCGGCCGGGTCCCGGGTGGCCAGCAGGAGCCGGGCGAGGGGCGCGAAGTCGTTGCCGTAGAGGGTGGTCTGGAGCGCCTGGCGCAGCCGGTTGCCGGTCAGCGGCACATCCGGGACGTTGGACTGCCTGGGCTCGCTGTCGAGCTTCGCCGCCATCTCCAGGAAGAGGGGGCGTACGTCCTCGGGGTGCGCGGCGAGCCGCAGGCCCTCGGCGTCCCGCGCCTGGTCGGCCGCCCAGGCCGCGAAGTCGGGGAAGCGGTCGTCGGCGCCGGCCGACATGTTCGCGAGCCAGCCGCGCGCGACGCGGGCCGGGTCGGGGTCGCCGCTGCTGTCCAGTACCAGGCGGTCGGTGTGCTGCGGGAACCGCTGGGCGTACACGGCACCCACGTAGGTCCCGTACGAGGTGCCCCAGGCCGACAGCTTCCGCTCGCCGAGGGCCTGGCGCAGGCGGTCGATGTCGCGCACCTCGTTGGCGGTGGTGAAGCTGCGCAGCTCCGGCCCCCCGTGTGCGGCGCAGGCCTCGGCGACCCTGCGGGAGCGCGCCACGTTCTGCGCGACGTCTCCGTCCGGGCCGGGCCAGGAGCGCAGGGTGACCAGGTGCCGGTCCTCCTCGGCCAGGCCGCAGGCGGCGGTACTGCTGCCGCCGACGCCGCGCGGGTCGAGGGAGACGAGGTCGTACGCGCCGGCCAGCTCCCGGGCCAGGGCGGGGCCCGTCGACGTCAGTTTCTGGATGCCGGAGCCGCCGGGGCCGCCGGGGATCACCAGCAGCGTCCCGCGCCGGGCCTGCGGGTGATCGCTGCGCAGCCGGGTCACGGCGACGCGGAGCCGGCGGCCGCCGGGGTCGGCGTAGTCGAGGGGGACGGCGAGCGTCGCGCACTGCTGTCCGGGCAGGGCGCCCTTGTGGGTGCAGTCCTGCCAGTCCAGGGCGGGCACGGCGGCGGCCCGCCGTGCGGTCGTCCCGGGGGTGGTGGTGGCGTCGGCCGGGCTGGTGGTGACTGCGACGGCGCACAGCGCGAGGGCGGAGAGGGCGGCGGCCTTGCGGCGGCGGTGACTGGGCATGGCCCCATGCTTGTCGAGAGCCGGGCGCCGCCCCATCCGGCTGCCGGGACGGCCGTACGGGGGCCAGCCCCACCGGCCTCTTCCGGGCCCCCCGCGCGGCCGGGGCCGGGGCGGGAGACTGCCGTCGCCGTGGACCGGGCCGGGGGCGGCCGGGCCAGGGCGGGCGGTGCGACCCGGCACGGATCCCTGTCGCCGCAACCCGGGAGCCGCCCCGGAAGACCGGAAGGAAACGTCGGGTATGTAATGGTTGGGACGGGTATATCACCCGGGACAGCGCAACGACGGCCCCTACCCGGGACCCCTCCGTCGCAGGAGCGCAGAGTTATGGACCGTACAGAGCTCACAGACGTCGCGACCCACGAGGCCAGGGCCCTTTCGGTGGCCCTGTTCCGCAGGCTGGCCGGGCTGGAGGAGGGCACCGCCGAGTACTCGTACGTCCGCAACACCCTCGTCGAGCTGAACATCAGCCTGGTGCGGTACGCGGCCCGGCGATTCCGGGGCCGCAGCGAGCCGATGGAGGACATCGTCCAGGTCGGCACGATCGGCCTGATCAAGGCCATCAACCGGTTCGACCCGGACCGCGGGGTCGAGTTCACCTCCTTCGCCATGCCCACCATCACGGGCGAGATCAAGCGGTTCTTCCGCGACACGAGCTGGGCCGTCAAGGTCCCCCGGCGGCTCCAGGAGCTGCGCATCGACACGGCCAAGGCACACGACGCGCTGGAACAGGACCTCGGCCGAGAGCCCACCGACATCGAACTCGCCGCGCAGCTGCACGTCACGCCGGAAGAGCTGGTCGAGGGTCGCAAGGCGGCGCGCGCCTACTCCGCGCGCTCCCTGGACGCGCCGGCGCAGGAGGAGAGCGAGCGCGACCCCTACGCCGCGCCGACGGCGCTGGGCGAGGAGGAGGCCGCGTACGACCTCATCGAGTGCCTGGAGTCCCTCAAGCCGATGCTGGCCGGGCTCTCCCCCCGCGAGCGGACCCTGCTGGAGCTGCGCTTCGGGCAGGAACTCACACAGTCCGAGATCGGCGGGCTGCTCGGGTTGTCGCAGATGCACGTCTCGCGGCTGCTGAACCGGACCTTGACCCGGCTCCGTCAGGAGTTCCTCACGGACGCTGAGGACCCGCAGGACGGTCCTGGGACGGCTGGGGACCCCGGGTCCCGTCGGGAGCCGGGGGACTCGGCTGGGCGGGCACAGCGGGCGGCGGCACTTCCAGCCACACCGTCTTCCCGGGAAACGCGCCGCCGGACGGCTCGGCGCCCCAGCTCCTCGCGAGCCGTGCCAGCACGATGAGGCCGTGCCCGCCGGGGCGGCTGCGGTCGCCCGCCGGCCGGCGGCGGGGGGGATCGGGGCTGTCGTCGCTGACCTCCACGCGCAGGCCGCCCGGGCCGTGACGCAGGACCAGTTCGCGGGGGCCTCCGGCATGCAGACAGGCATTGGTGACGACCTCCGAGACCAGCAGGAGCACGTCCTCCATCGCCTCGGGGTCCCGGCGCCACTGCCAGTCCGTGAGCGCCTGCCGGGTGAAGTCGCGGCAACGGGTGACGACGCCGGTCGTCGCGCCGCCCAGGACCAGCCTCCGAGTCTGCTCGGCCACAGGGCCTCCCGTCTCCGCGCGTACGTGTCCGCACGCCCGTCTCCGCGCGCACTCCTGCGCGCCGCACCTACCCCCGCCCGGGGCAACCAATCCCGATATTCCTTTATGCACCCCTTCTCAACCACCACGGGAACGTCACAGAATCTCTTCAGTTTCTTCCGTGCAACGGAAGAAGTTTTCCGCCATGCGAAACAAACGGTGGGCGGCGAGACGGCCGGCCGGAACGTTTCCCACCCCCGTGCGGAAACCTCCCGGCCGCCCCGCCCTGCCGCCCCGGAGACGGGCGGCCGACGCTAGCGGTGCTCCCGGACGGCGCCGAAGCCGTGCCCACCCGATCCGTCAGGTCCGTCGGCGAGTATGTCCACATATTGGACAACTACCCTCGGATTATGAACGCAGCAGCCGACGCCCTCGCCGCCGTGAAAGACGCCGACCGGAAGCACGTCTTCCACTCCTGGTCGGCCCAGGAACTCATCGATCCGCTCGCCGTCGCGGGGGCCGAGGGCTCCACCTTCTGGGACTACGAGGGCAACCGCTTCCTCGACTTCTCCAGCGCGCTCGTCTACACGAACATCGGCTACCAGCACCCCAAGGTCGCCGCCGCCATCGCCGAGCAGGCCGCGAAGCTCTGTACCGTCGCCCCCGGCTTCGCCGTGGACGTCCGCTCCGAGGCGGCCCGCCTCATCGCCGAGCGGACCCCCGGCGACCTCGACAAGATCTTCTTCACCAATGCGGGCGCCGAGGCCGTCGAGAACGCCGTCCGGATGGCCCGCGTGCACACCGGACGCCCGAAGGTGCTGGCCGCGTACCGCTCCTACCACGGCGCCACGTCCACCGCGATCAACCTGACCGGTGACGCCCGCCGCTTCGGCAACGACTCGGCGACCGCCGGTGTCGTCCACTTCTGGGGCCCGTTCCGCTACCGCTCGCCCTTCCACGCGACCACCGACGCCGAGGAGAGCGCCCGCGCGCTGCGCCACCTGGAGGACACCATCGTCTTCGAAGGCCCGCAGTCGATCGCCGCGATCATCCTGGAGACGGTCGGAGGGGCGCCCGGCGTGCTCGTGCCGCCGCCCGGCTACCTGGCCGGGGTGCGCGAGCTCTGCGACCGCTACGGCATCGTCTTCATCCTGGACGAGGTCATGGTCGGCTTCGGCCGCACCGGGAAGTGGTTCGCCTGCGAGCACTGGGACGTCACCCCCGACCTCCTCTGCTTCGCCAAGGGCGTGACCAGCGGCTACGTCCCGCTCGGCGGTGTCGCCATCTCCGCCGCCATCGCGGAGACCTTCGCCCGCCGGCCCTACCCGGGCGGGCTGACGTACTCCGGTCACGTGCTGGCGTGCGCCGCGGCGGTCGCCACGATCAACACGATGGAGGAGGAGGGCATCGTCGAGCAGTCCGCCCGTACCGGCGCCGAGCTGCTGGGTCCGGGCCTGCGCGCGCTCGCCGAGCAGCACCCCTCGGTCGGCGAGGTCCGGGGCCTGGGCACCTTCTGGGCGCTGGAACTCGTACGGGACGCGGAGACGGGCGAGCCGCTCGTCCCCTACAACGCCTCCGGCGCCGACAACGCGCCGATGGCCGCGTTCGCGGCCGCCTGCAAGAAGGGCGGGCTCTGGCCGCTGGTCGCCGGCAACCGCATCCACGTCGCGCCGCCGTGCAACGTCTCGGAGCAGGACGTGACGAAGGGCTTGGCGATCCTCGACGAGGCGTTGTCGGTCGCGGACGCGCACATGGTCTGACCTGCGCGAACAGCCCCGTTGCTGTGGGGTCGCCCAAGGCGTGGGTGCGGGTATTCGGATGATCCGTGCGGTGGATACGGCACCGTACGCGTGTTGCAATCCGTGGAGCGGTGCGAAGCGCCACCGAGCACCGCGGCAGCACCACCACCAGCACCTACGGACCGGGATGCACGTCAGTCCCGGGGCGGCCCCACGCGGCCGAACGGCGGGGAGCGGCACGCCTTCTTTCGGGCGGACGCTGGACGCCGGGCGTACGGGATCCAGACCACCGGACTCCGTGTTCCCGAGACCCGAAGGAAGACAGCATGAGCAAGCACGTCCTGGCCCAGAACCAGTACGGCAAGGCCGAGAACCGCATCGTCAAGGTCACCCGCAAGGGCAGTGACGGTTCCTGGCACGAGATCCGCGACCTCAACGTCTCGGTCGCGCTCCGCGGTGAGTTCCGCGACGTCCACCTGACCGGCGACAACGCCAACTGCCTGCCGACGGACACCACGAAGAACACCGTCTACGCCTTCGGCAAGGAACACGGCATCGACTCCCCCGAGGCCTTCGGCATCCTCCTCGCCAAGCACTTCGTCTCCTCCCAGCAGCCGATCCGCGAGGCGCAGATCCGCATCGAGGAGTACGTCTGGGACCGCATCCCGGTGCCGACGCGCAAGGAGCAGCACTCCTTCGTCCGCAAGGGTCAGGAAGTGCGCACCGCTCAGATCACCTACAGCGAGACGACGGGGCTCCAGGTCATCTCGGGCCTCAAGGACCTGACGGTGATGAACTCGACGAACTCCGAGTTCCACGGCTACATCAAGGACGAGTACACGACCCTCCAGGAGGCGTACGACCGCATCCTGGCGACCAAGGTCACCGCGCGCTGGGCGCACTCGGCGCTCGCCGCCGACGACCCCGCGTACGACTGGGACCGGTCGTACAAGAAGGTCCGCAAGCACATGCTGGACGCTTTCGCGGAGACGTACTCCTACTCGCTCCAGCAGACCCTGAACCAGATGGCGGAGCGGGTCCTGGACAACTGCCCGCGGGTCAACGAGGTCCGGCTGAACCTGCCCAACAAGCACCACTTCCTCGTCGACCTGGAGCCGTTCGGCCTCAAGAACGACAACGAGGTCTACTTCGCGGCGGACCGGATGTACGGCCTGATCGAGGGCACCATCCACCGTGACGGGGTGCAGCCGGTCATCGCGACCAGCGACTGGATCGTCGCGTAAGCCCGTCGCGCACCGCTCAGTTCGGCCCGGACCGCGTCGCGGGGTCCGGGCCGCTCGCGTCTCCCGGGTCCGCGCCCTCCGGGCCGTCCGGCTGCCCCACGAGCAGGTTCCAGCGCCCGGAGCGTCCCGTGAGCGCGGTGACGGTCTCCGGCCGTACGTCGAGCCGCCAGAAGGCTGCCGTCGGCAGGTCCAGGGCGTACACCACCGCCGCCCGGACGACGGCCTGTTCCACCCGCGCGCGGTACGTGCCGGGGGCGAGGCCGGCGAGGTGGGCGCCCGTTCGTGCGATCAGCGCGGCCACCGACTCCCCGCCGCCCGGGGGCGCGTACGACGGATCCGTGAGCCACTGCCGGAGCGCATCCGGGTCTTCGGCGGCGACCTCGTCCAGGGTCCGGCCGGCCCACCGGCCCATGTCGGGGCCGCGCAGGCCCTCGTGGCCCGGGCAGGGTTCCCCGTGGCCGAACCGCCCCTGGCGGGCGGCCCGGTCGAGCGGTGGCGTCACCAGACGCAGGCGTACAGCGGGCATGGGAAGAGGGTAGGGCGCGCGCCCCGGGCGTGAGACGGCGCCCACACGCCGTGGTAATCGGGCCGGGCGCGCGGTACGGTCACGGACGACATGACGAAGGTATGACGGAAGTACCGGTGAGAATCCGGCACGGTCGCGCCACTGTGAAACCTCCCGCACGGATACGGGGAGGGAAGTCAGACCCGCCACCTTCGCCAAAAGAGCACCACTGACCGGGACGCGTGTTCCCTTGGAGGTTCTGCCATGGCCCACTCCGCCGTGCCCACGACGGCTCCCGCCGCCGTCGCCCCGATTTCCCTTTCCGCGCTGGCCCCTTGGGCCGTCTTCGCGGGCATCGTCACCCTCTTCCTGCTCTACCTCGTCGGCGCCGAGCAGGGCGCGACCGCGCTCTTCGAAGGCAACACCGTCCACGAGTGGATGCACGACGGCCGTCACCTCCTCGGCTTCCCTTGCCACTGATCCGGAGTACCGATCAACATGAACTCCGTATCGCCCCGCGTGTTGCTCGTCCGGGGCATGCTGTCGGGCCTGCTGGCAGGGCTGGCCGCGTTCCTCGTCGCCTATGTGCTGGGCGAGTCCAAGGTGGATGCGGCGATCGCCCTCGAAGAGGCGGCCTCGGCCGGTCACGACCACGGTGACGAGGCCGCCGCCCCGGTCAGCCGGGCCCTGCAGGCCACGGCCGGCCTGGGCACCGGCACCCTGCTCTACGGCGTCGCGCTCGGCGGGATCGCCGCTCTCGTCTTCTGCTACGCCCTGGGCCGCATCGGCCGCTTCGGCCCTCGGGCCACCGCGGCGCTCGTGGCCGGGGGCCTGTTCGTCACCGTCAACCTGGTGCCGTTCTTCAAGTACCCCTCCAACCCCCCGGCCGTCGGCGACCCGGAGACGGTGGTCCACCGCACCACCCTCTTCGTCCTCATGATCGCCTTGAGCGTGCTCCTCGCGTCGGGTGCGCTGATCCTCGGGCGGCGGCTCGCTCCGCGCATGGGCAACTGGAACGCCTCGGTCGTCGCCGGGCTCGCGTTCGTCGTGGCGGTCGCCCTCGCGTACGTCTTCCTGCCCGGCATCAACGAGGTACCGGCCGACTTCCCGGCTGCGCTGATCTGGCAGTTCCGGATCGCGTCCCTCACCATCCAGGCGGCGCTGTGGGCGACTTTCGGCCTGTCCTTCGGATATCTAGCCGAACGCGCACTTGTGCCCGCCACTGCGCCCAAGGAGGCTGTGCAGCCGACCAGTTGACGGTGAAGGGGCCGGTGGCACATGCAGACGGCGATCTGGAGGTGGCGTGGCTGGACGGGCGCCGCCCCGTTCTGGCTGGCTTCCGTCCTGCTGCTCCTGGCCCCCTTCACCGCCATCACCCTGCTGGCCCAGATCGGCGTCATCGTGGCCCTGGCCGGCCTCGGCGGTCTGGCCCGGCAGCTGTGGTTCGGTGACTACGGGCACCCGGCGATCCACGTCGCCGCCGCGCTGATGGGCGCTGCTGCGGCGGCGCTGGTGGTGGTCTGACCCCGGCGGTGACCACGTTCCGGCGGTGACCACGTTCCGGCGGTGCCCGCTCCCTGGCGGTGACGTTTCCCGCCCGTCCTCCTCACCCGTACGGGTGCACCGGTGGCATTGGCCGGAAAACGGCGGCCGCACCCCCCTCCATCTGCGAAGACGCGCCCGGGGTGTTACGACACACCGGTGACATGTCGGCGGTGTCCAGCGCCTCCCGATGTGCGCGGGGGCCCGGAGCGGTCCACTGCTGAAAGGATCCGGCCGCCCGAGCCGGACCAGGAGGGAATGCCATGGCCCGCGCCCAGTGGGCCGTCGGTGCGCTGACGGTCACTCTGCTCGGCACCGGCGTAGCGATGTTGCACAGCACCCAGGGCGCCGAGCCCGAACCCGTCGCCGCGAGCGACGCACTGCCCTCGCGGGCGTTGGGGCTGACCGGTCACCGGCGTCTGGTGCGGGAGCTGGAGCCCGGCGGCGAGTACGCCGGTCAAGCCGGGCCGCACGCTCCCGGCAGCGGCTCACGGCCGGCCCGGGGCTCTTCGGCCACCGTCCCGCCGATGCGGGCGGCGCGGCCGGTGCACCTGCGGATCCCGAGTCTGGAGGTGGATCTCCACGTCTCCTCCCGGAACCCGGAGGGCAGGGTCCGCTGGGACCCCGACAGCCCGGCCCCGGGGTCGGCCGGTACCGCCGTCGTCACCGGCAAGGAGCTGCGGCTGGCCGGTCTGCGACGCGGGCGCGTCATCGAGATCGCCCGCGCGGACCACCGAACGGCCGTGTTCACCGTGGACCGGGTCGTACCGGTGGAGGCCGGCGGTGGGGTGCCGCAGCGCGGGGGGCGGGCGGAGCGGGCGGGACATCCGGAGCGGGCGGGACTCAAACTCGTCGGCGCGGACGCCGTCGTCGTGGCCCGGCTGACGGGACGCCACCACACCCGCTGAACCGCTCGGGCAGCCGCGTGTCAGCCGACGGGGGTGTCTTCGTCCCTCCATCGGGCGTTTCTCGCCCCACGGCGGCACGGGCCCCGGCGCGTCGGGGCACACAGCTGGGCATGAACGGTGCGCGGGCGAGGCTGGCGAGGGCCCTGATGCTGGCCTGCGTCGTGCTGCTGTGCGTGTGCGGCGCCGGTCCCTCGGCGGCCACGGCCGCGGAGTCCCGTCCTGCCACCAGCGCCCCGGCGGAGCCCTCCGACGGCTCGTCGGATCCGGCCCCGGACGTGGAGGCCCGCCCGGCCCTGCGGACCTTCACGCGCGAGACGCCGCAGGTGCGGCGGCCCGTGGTGGTGTTTCACGTGAAACGTGCCGCTCAGCCGCCCCGCACGGCCCCGGACGGGGCAGCTGCGGCGGGCGCGTCGCAGTCGGCGGTACGGAGTGTGGTCCTGCGCTGCTGAGCGGGCCCGGGCGTTTCGCCCCGCGGGGTCGTCCACGCGGGGGCCGATCCGCCTCCTCCAGCGCGCCTTGACCACACCCCTGCGACACCGCGAGGTTCCGCCATGCCCATCGACCCGTTCGCGGCTCTCAACGCCATGCTCCGCGCCGAAGTCGCCCGCTCCACTCCGCCGCCGGCCCGCCGCCCCGAAAGCGAGGACACCGACTGCTCGGGCAACCCGCCCGGCCGCCCGGCCGAGGCGGCGCCGACGGAGTGAACCGACGGCGGCGCCGGCCCCTCACGGGGCCGGCGCCGCCCGGTGGACGGCGCGTCGCGGGTCAGTCCTCGATCGAGTGGTAGCGGTAGAACGCGACGAGGGTGGTGCCCACGCCGACGGCCAGGCCGATCCCCGCCGACCGGAGCACGGATTCATTGGTCTGGCTGAACAGGTAGCCCATGGCGATGCCCGCGAAGGCGCCCCAGGCGGCCGCGTGCAGTTCGCGCACCAAGCGGGAGCCGAACCGGGCGAGGACGAACACGCAGGCGGCGAAGACGACGCCGCACAGGATCCCGTAGAAGACGTTGCCGGCGTCGACCGGGCCCATCTGGCGGTTGATGAAGGCCGCCCAGACGCCGTAGACGAGGCCCATCAGCAGGGGGACCGTCAGTGCGCTCTTGCTGATGTGCCGGATGTCCGCCCCTGTCATCCGATGGTGCTGACGGGGAGCGGTGGGTGCCGCGTGTGCCATGGCGGGCTCCTCTCTGTCCACCCTCCAGGGCACACCCGCCGTCCCGGGGCGGCAAGTGGATCACCCCGGCCACCCGGGCGACGCGCCGGGTGGGGGGTCACCCGTACGCAGCAACCGAGCTGGCCCGGCGGGGCCCCGAGGGCGTTCCCTGGGGACGTGCGCACCTCGCTGTCGGCGGTACTGATCGTGCTCGTGGCCCTCCTGGTGCCCGCGAGCGCCGTCGCGTACTGGGCCGACCGGGAGCTGGGTGACGCCGGCCGCTACACCGCCGCCATGTCCCCGCTCGCCCGTGATCCCGCCGTGCAGAACGTGGTGGTCACCCAGGGCACCCGCGCCCTGGCCGGTCAGATCGACGCCGGACCCTTCCAGGGCAGTGTCGACACCCTGCTCGGCGAGGCCCTGCGGTCCTTCGTCGGGACACCGGCGTACCGGACGGCGTGGGACGCCGCCAACCGCGCCGCGCACGCTGCCTTCTTCCGCGCGCTGACGACCGGGCACGGAGACGCCGTGACCATCGACCTGGCGCCCGTGCTCGCCGAAGTCAAAGGGGAACTCATAGCGGACGGGGTCCCGTTCGCGGACCGCATCCCCGTCACGCACCTGTCCGTGAAGGTCATGGAGTACGACGATCTCGGCGCGCTCCGGGAAGGATTCCGCATGCTCCAGATCGCCGGCGTATGGCTTCCCCTGCTGACCGTCGTGCTCGCCCTGGCGGCGGTCGCCGTCGCCGTGCGGCGCAGGCGTGCCGTGGTGGCCACCGGTATCGGGCTCGCCGTCGGGGCGGCGCTGCTGTGGATCACGGTGGAGGTCTGCCGTCGCCTGACCCTGGACGATCTGCCGCCCGACGTCGACCGCCCGGCCGCCGGCGCGGTGTACGACGCCCTGACCTCGTTCCTGCGCACCACCGCATGGCTGGTGCTGGCCATCGGACTCGCCGCCGCGCTGGCCGCCTGGCTGACCGGACGACTGCGCCGCACCCCATAAGCTCGGAACGTACGCAACGGGCCCAGAACTCCACAGACCCCCGTAGAACCTCCACAGCTCAGCAGAACCGATTCGCGAGCGGCGCCACGGAAGCGGAATGACCAGCGAACGACCCACCGAGCACATACCGCCCGGGCAGCAACGGGCCCGGGCCGCCGCCCGACAGATCCCACTGGCCCCGCCCGCCTGGCTGCTGAGGGGGTTGCGGCCGAGCCGGGCCCCCGTGCCCTGGGCAGCCGTCGTGCGCGCCGGGATCGCGATGGCGACCCCCCTCGCCATCGGCTTCGCCCTCGACGAGCCCGAATACGGCGCGCTCGTTTCGATGGGCGCCCTGTCCGGGGTGATCGGGGACACCGCCGACGCCTACCGGATGCGGATCCTCAACATCGCCGTGCCCCAGCTGTTCGGCGCCGTCGGTGTCGCCCTGGGAACGCTCGTCTTCGGGCAGGGCTGGCTCGCGGTGGGCGCCCTCACCCTGATCGCCCTCGTGTCCGGGATGATCTCCTCGATCGGCACCGTCGCGTCCGTCTCCGGACTGCTGCTCCTGCTCAACGCCGCGGTGGGCGCCGGGCTGCCGCTCCCCGAACCCTGGTGGACCGCGCCCCTGCTGCTCGCCGCCGGCGGACTGTTCGTACTGGCGCTGACCCTGCTGGGCTGGCCGCTGCGCGGGCGGCAACCCGAACGGGCCGCGGTCGCCGCCTGCTACCGGTCCCTCGCCGACGCCCTCGAAGCCGCGGGCGGATCCGGGTACGAGGAACGGCGCCTGGAGGTCACCCAGGCCCTGAACCAGGCCTACGACCTCATCCTCGGCCGTCGCGCCCGGGACCACGGGCGCAACCCGTCCCTCGTGCGGATGCTCGCCCAGCTGAACGTACTGATCCCGCTCGTCGACGCGGCGCCCGCCGCGCACCTGAGCGGCCGCCCGCTGCCACCCGAGGTCCCGGCGGCCGTACGGGAGCTGGCCCAGGCCGTCGAAGAGGGCCGCAGCGGGGAACGGGAGCCCGCCCTGGACCTTCCGGCCCCGTACGGACCGTCCCAGCGGGCCATCGACGCGGCTCTGCGGCACGCGGCGGCGGTCGTGTACCGGGACGACGGGGACCCGTACAACGCCGACGACCGGCTCGGCAGGCCGGCCGCACTGCGTGACCGGGCCCGGCGGGCGGTGCGCGACATGGTGCTGTCGGGCGCTTCCTGGCGGTACGGACTGCGGCTCGCCCTGTGCATCGGGCTGGCGCAGGCGCTGGTCTCGCTGGTGCCGGTCGAGCGTTCGTACTGGGTCGCGCTGACGGTCACCTTCGTCCTCAAGCCCGACTTCGGCTCGGTGTTCTCCCGGGCGGTTCTGCGGGCTCTGGGTACGGCGGGCGGACTGGTCCTGGCCGCCGCCGTGCTCTCCGAGGTACCGCGGGGGTGGTGGGACGTACCGGTCATGGCGGTACTCGCCGCGCTGATCCCGGCGTTGACCGTCAAGGGGTACGCCTTCCAGACCGCCGCGATCACCCCGGTGATCCTGCTGCTGTCGGACCAGCTCAACCACCAGGGCTTCGACCTGATCTGGCCCCGGCTGCTGGACAGCCTGATCGGCTGTGCCATCACCCTGGTCGCGGGGTACCTGCTGTGGCCCGAGAGCTGGCACACCCGGATCGGGGACCGGCTGGCCGACGCCGTCGAGGACTCGGCCCGGTACGTGGAGCGGGCGTTCGGCGCCGCTGACGCGACCGATGCCGACGAGGCGGCGGCGCGGACCGTCAGGCTGCAGGCCCGGCGGCGGATCTACCGCGAGCTGTCGGGGGTGCGGAGCGAGTTCCAGCGGGCGCTGACCGAGCCCCCGCCCACAGGGGCGCGGGCCGCCGCGTGGTGGCCGCTGGTCGTGGCCGTCGAGCGGATCGTGGACGCCACGACCGCCGCCCGGGTACGGGTCAACCACGGGGCCGAGCCGCCCGGTCCCGAGGAGGTGGCGGCCGCCACTGCCGAACTCCGGGGCCTGGCGGAGGGCGTGCGGACCAGCAGGACCCCGGCCGAGGTCCGCATCGCCCCACCCCCACCGGGCATGGAGGACTCCGTCCTTGCCCCGCTCCACCAAGAGATCGCCGCCGCCCGCGCCATCGCCACGGAACACTGACGCCCCGCCGCGGAAAGCGGATGTTTCACGTGAAACCCCCTGTGGGGTCGCACGGATGCCGTGTCGCGGAGATGAACGCTGCGTGAATCGGGCGGGGCGAGGGGGGGAGTTCCCGCAGGGCGCCCGGAGTGCGCAGGTGACAGGAACGCCACGATTGGCGCCCCTGCCGACGATCCAGCCAAGGGGCCGATAACCTTACGTGTCCACTCTGGGTAGGGATCTACCGCGCAGCACGGACAAATGACGCACGCACACATGCGAAAGGCCTGGCCCATGGGTATTCGGAGCTTGTTGCGCAAGGTGTTCGGACGGTCTGCCGAACCCGTTCCGGATTCGTCGGACGCCCCGTCGGCGGCCGTCCCGAGCCAGACCGAACGCACGCCGCTGGACGTGGCGGCCGACTTGGTGGCGGCGTCCTTCGACAACCCGACGGTCCCGCCGCAGTCCGCGCCGCGCGATCGCGAGCCGGGGACCGTGCTGACGGCGCCGACCCAGACGACGGACCCGACGGTCCCGGAGGCGCGCCGGCCGTCGCCCGCGACCACTTCGGAAGGCCCAACCGGTGGCTCGCCCGCGCCGATTGCGCAGTCGGGCCGGCCGACGCCTAAGGCCGAGCCGGTCGCGGAAGCGGAGCCGGAGGCAGCCCCCGCCGCCGCCGAACCGACGGCCGAAGCGGAACCCACCCCGACCCCCGAACCGGAGCCGACCACCGCCTCCCAGCCGGAGCCCGCCGCCGAGGCCGAGCCGGAGCCCGCCGCCGAGGCCGAGCCGGAGCCGGTGGCCGTCGCCGCCGAGCCCGAGCCCGCAGCAGAGCCGGAGCCCGTGGCCGTCGCCGCCGCCGAGGCGGAGCCCGTCACTGAGCCCGAGCCGGAGGCCACTCCCGAGCCCGTCGCCGCAGCCGAGCCCCAGCCCGAGCCCGTCGCCGAGCCGGAGCCGAAAGCCACTCCCGAGCCCGCCGCAGAGGCCGAGCCGGAGCCCGTCGCTGCAGCCGAGCCGGAGCCGGAGGCCACTCCCGAGCCCCAGCCCGAGCCCGTCGCCGAGCCGGAGCCGGTGGCCGCCGCCGCCGAGGCGGAGCCCCAGAGCGCCGCTCCCGAGGTCGGCCCCGCCGTCGCGCTCGCCGCCGTGAAGCGGCAGGCGCCCGAAGTGGCGGGTGCCTACAAGGCGGCCGGTCAGGTGCTGCGCGGCAAGGGGCAGGCCGGGGCGCGCGCCAAGGTGTACCTGGTCCTCGACCGCTCCGGCTCCATGCGCGGGTTCTACAAGGACGGCAGCGCCCAGTACCTCGCCGACCACGCCCTGGCCCTCGCCGCGCACCTCGACGCGGACGCGACCGTGCACACCGTCTTCTTCTCCACCGAGGTGGACGGCACCGCCGACCTCACCCTGGACGCCCACGACGCCGCCTGGGTCGAGTCCCGTCACGCCGAACTGGGCCGCATGGGCCGCACCAGCTACCACGTGGCCGTCGAGGCGGTCGTCGAGCGGTACCGGAAGGACGGTGGCGACCACCGCGCGCTCGTGGTGTTCCAGACCGACGGGGCACCGGACAACCGCCAGCCCGCCAAGCAGGCCATCGCCGACGCGGCCGCCCACGACATCCACTGGCAGTTCGTCGCCTTCGGCGACCACGACTCCAAGGCCTTCGACTTCCTGCGCAAGCTGGACGCTCCGCACACCGGTTTCTTCCACGCCGGGCCCGCGCCGTCCGAGCTGACCTCGGCGGCCCTCCTCAAGGGCGTCCTCGACGGCTTCCTCGACCGTCCCTGACCGAGACCGTCCCTGACCGACCGCCGCGCCCGCCGCACGGCGCAGTACAGCCCGAAGGGCCCGGGATCATCCGATCCCGGGCCCTTCGGCACGTCCGTGGCTAGCGCCCCGCGGCCTACTGGTGCGGCTTGACCGCCTTCTCGACCGGCTCGCCGGTCTTGGTCTCCACCGGCTTGCGGAGCGCGATGTTCAGCTCGCGCAGGCGGGACTCCTCCAGCACCGTCGGCGCGCCCATCATCAGGTCCTGCGCGTTGCCGTTCAGCGGGAAGGCGATCGTCTCGCGGATGTTCGGCTCGTCGGCCAGCAGCATCACGATGCGGTCGACGCCGGGGGCGATGCCACCGTGCGGCGGGGCGCCCAGGCGGAACGCGCGCAGCATGCCGGCGAACTCCCGCTCGACGGTCTCGGCGTCGTAACCGGCGATCTCGAAGGCCTTGAGCATGACCTCGGGCTCGTGGTTGCGGATGGCGCCGGAGGACAGCTCGATGCCGTTGCAGACGATGTCGTACTGCCAGGCCAGGATGTCGAGCGGGTCCTTCTCCTCCAGGTCCTTCATGCCGCCCTGCGGCATGGAGAAGGGGTTGTGGGAGAAGTCGATCTTGCCGGTCTCCTCGTCCTTCTCGTACATCGGGAAGTCGACGATCCAGCAGAAGCGGAAGACGTTCTCCTCGAACTGGCCCGCGCGCTTGGCGGCCTCGACCCGGACCGGGCCCATGATCTTGGAGACCTCGTCGAACTCGCCCGCGCCGAAGAACACCGCGTGCCCGGCGGCCAGGCCGAGACGCTCGGTGAGGACCTTGACGTTCTCCTCGGTGAGGAACTTGGCGATGGGGCCCGTCAGGGCGCCGTCCTCGCCCACCCGCACCCAGGCCAGGCCCTTGGCGCCCAGCGAGATCGCGTACTCGCCCAGGCCGTCGAAGAACTTGCGCGGCTGCCCGGCGGTGTCCGGGACGGCCAGCGCACGCACGTGCTTGCCGGCGAACGCCTTGAACTCCGAGCCCTCGAAGACGTCGGAGATGTCGACGAGCTCCAGCTTGGCGCGCAGGTCGGGCTTGTCGTTGCCGTACTTGAGCATCGACTCGCGGAACGGGATCCGCGGGAACGGCGAGGTGACCGCGCGGCCGCCGCCGAACTCGGTGAAGAGCTCGGTCATCAGCTTCTCGATGGGCTGGAAGACGTCCTCCTGCTCCACGAAGGACATCTCGACGTCGAGCTGGTAGAACTCGCCCGGCGAGCGGTCGGCGCGGGCGTCCTCGTCGCGGAAGCAGGGCGCGATCTGGAAGTAGCGGTCGAAGCCGGAGATCATCAGCAGCTGCTTGAACTGCTGCGGCGCCTGCGGGAGGGCGTAGAACTTGCCCGGGTTCAGGCGGGAGGGGACGACGAAGTCACGGGCGCCCTCGGGGGAGGTCGCGGTGAGGATCGGGGTCGCCATCTCGTTGAAGCCGAGGGCCACCATCTTGGAGCGGATGGAGGCGATGACGGCCGAGCGCAGCATGATGTTGCGGTGCATGCGCTCGCGGCGCAGGTCGAGGAAGCGGTACTCCAGGCGCCGCTCCTCGTTCACACCGTCGTCGGTGTTGATGGTGAAGGGCAGCGGGCCGGCCGCGCCGAGCACCTCGACCTCGGAGACCTCGATCTCGATCTCGCCGGTGGGCAGCTCGGGGTTGACGTTGTCCGCGCCGCGGGAGACGACCTTGCCGTCGATCCGGACGACGGTCTCCTTGCTGACGCTGCTCAGCGCCTCGTTCGCGGCGGTGCCGGGACGGGCGACGAGCTGCGTGATGCCGTAGTGATCGCGCAGATCGATGAAGAGGATGCCGCCCAGGTCTCGACGGTTGTGCACCCAGCCGCTCAGCCGGACGTCAGCGTTGACGTCGGAGGCACGAAGCTCGCCGCACGTGTGGGACCTGTACCGATGCATCAGTCATCCAGTTCTTCGCGATACCAGGGTGGATTCAACCCTCACAAGGTTACCGTCCGGGACGGGTACCGCGCTGGCGCGGCCGTCGAGGGCCGGGTGGGGGCGGCGGAGGCGCCCTGAACAGGCAGCCCGGGCAGGTCAGCTGTAAAGATGACCTGGTGCGCACCGAGGACGTCCTGGCCGCGATCGCGACCGGCCTGTGGCGATGGGACAACGCCTCCGGGATGGTCGCTCTCGACAGCGAGGCCGCCCGGCTGCTCGGGCTGCCCGCCGAGCCGGCCGTCCTGCCCGAGGTGGCCGTACGGTCGCGGTTCCACCCGGTCGACTGGAACGAGATCAAGGCCATCGTGGACCTGGCCGTCGCCGAGGGCACCCTCGCCGAGGCCCGGCTGCGGATCGTCGACGCGGACGGGCGCGTGCTGCGCACCGTACGCAGCCGCTCCAAACCGGTGCCGGCCGCCACCACGCACGGCAGGATCGACTACGAGCTGATCGGCACGGTCCAGGAGATCGCCGAGCCGCAGCCGGGCACGACCGCCGCGCACACCCCGATCACCGGCGACTGGCGGCGCTCCCGCGAGGCCTTCCTGCTGGACGCGGGCCGGGCGCTGGCCGAGGCCCGGTCGACGGCGGAGGTGCTCCGGGTCGCCGCCTCCCTCTCGATGCCGGGGTTCAGCCCCGACGGGCTGGCCGTCTTCGGCGTGGACGGGGACCGGCTGTCGATCATCGGCCACCACGGGCACGGCCCGGGGGACGAGACCCCCTTCACCGAGATGCGGCTGGACACGGCCTATCCGGCCGCGGAGGTGGTCCGCACCGGCCGGGCGGTCTACCTGCCCACCTCCGAGGAGTACAAGCGGCGCTTCCCCGCGACCTGGCCGCTGGCCGAGCCCTTCGGCCGGTCCTCCTGGGCCTTCGTCCCCCTGATCGTGGCCGGGCGGACCATGGGGGCGTGGATGGCGGCCTTCAAGCACCCGGTGTCCTTCTCGCCGGACGAGCGGTCCGTGCTGACCACGGTGGCGCGGATGCTGGCGCAGGCCCTCCAGCGCGCCGGGGTGACGGAGTCCGAACGGGAACTCACCACCGGCCTGCAACGCTCGATGATGCCGCAGCTGGGCCCCGAAATCCCTGGCATGCGGATCGCCGCCCGGTACGTCCCCACCGGCGGCGGGCTCCAGGTCGGCGGCGACTGGTACGACATGATCCCGCTGCCCTCCGGCCGGTTCGCGCTGGTCATCGGGGACGTCCAGGGCCACGACGTCCGCGCCGCGGGCCTGATGGGACAGCTGCGCATCGCGGTCCGCGCCTACGCCTCCGAGGGGCACCGCCCGGACGCGGTGCTCTCCCGGGCCTCCCGCTTCCTCGACGGGCTGTGCTCCTCGCAGGAGAAGGACGGCCCCCGCGGCTACGCCGACGGGTACGACGGCGGATACGGCGGCGAATACGGCGGTGGGTACGGCGGCAGGTACGGCGGCGGCCGTGACGGCGGATCCGCCTCCTCGTACACCGACGGGGGGTACGCCGAGGGCGGCCCCGACCCGGACTACACCAGCCCGCGCTTCGCCACCTGCCTCTACATGGAGTGCGACCCCCGGACCGGCCGGCTGGAGGTGGCCCGCGCCGGCCACCCCGACCCGGTGGTCCGGATGACCGACGGCACGGTCCTGATGCGGCCGACGGCGGGCGGACTCCCGCTCGGGATCGTCCCCGACGCCGACTACCCCACCACCTGCTTCACCCTCGAACCGGGCGAGACGCTGATGCTGTGCACCGACGGCCTCATCGAGACCGGCGGCCACGACCTGGACACCGGCTGGGCACGGCTGCGGGCCGTCCTCGAAGCCGAGGACCCGGCCGGCGGGCCGGAAACCGGGGGACCGGACGCGGAGCACCTCGAAAAGCTCGCCGACCTGCTGGTCCAGGCCGTCCACGGCCCGTCCTCGCACCACACCACCGGGCCGCTGGCCGACCGGCGCGAGGACGACATAGCCGTGGTCCTGCTGTGCCGCGAGGGCGGGGGCTGCGGCTGCGGCACCTCGGTGTCCCCCCACACCCGCCCGGCCCGGCGCACCGTGCTGACCGTGGCCCAGGCCGAGCCGGAACGGATCTCCGGGGCGCGCCGGCAGGTGCGGGAGCTGCTCCACGACTGGGCGGACCCCGACCAGGTCGACTCCGCGGAGCTGATGGTCTCCGAGATGCTGACCAACGTGCTGACGCACACCGACGGCGACGCGCTGCTGGTCGCGGAGGCCCTGGGCGAGCTGGGGACCCGGCGGCTGCGCGTGGAGGTCGCGGACTCCAGCGACGAGCTGCCGCACAAACGGCACCCGGGCGAGATGGCGTCCAGCGGCCGCGGGGTGCTGCTGATGGAGATGCTGGCCGACGCGTGGGGCGTCGACCCCCGCGGCGAGGGCAAGTCGATCTGGTTCGAGCTGCGCGAGCAGGCGAAGGCCGAAGACTCCGACGGCTGACGCCCGGCCTGCCCGGGAAGCGCCGGGCGTGCGTGGTTGGATGCAGCCGTGGTGACTCCCCTTCTGCCCGGGCCGGTGCGGCGCCTCGCCGCCTGGTGCGTGGTCGTGCTGCTGGTTGCCGGAGTGCTCGCCGTCGGCGTGTGGCTGTGCGTCGTCTTCAAGGCCGCCCTCACGCCCGTACTGCTCGCCCTGCTCGGCACCGCACTGCTCGGGCCGCTGCACCGGCGGCTGGTCGGGCTGGGGGTGAACCGGTCCCTCGCCGCCGCGCTGACCTGCCTGGCCGTCGTCGCCGTCGTGGGCGGGGCCGGCTACGTCATCGTCACGGCGCTCATCGACACCGGTGACGAGATCCTCGCCTCGCTGCGGCGCGCCGGGGAGGGCCTGAGGGCGCACTTCGGCGTGGCGGGAACCTCGCTGCAGGACCTCGCCAAGAACGCCAGGGAGCTGCTGACCAAGTTCGGCGGTACGGCCGCCTCCGGCGTGATCACCGGCCTCAGCGTCGTCGGCGAGTTGATCGCGACCAGCGTGCTCGCGCTCCTGCTGATCTTCTTCTTCCTGCGCGACTCCGACCGGGTCGCCGGCGCGCTGCGCTCCCTCGCGCCCGCCGCCACCGGCGACACCGTCGAGGCCGTGGCGCGGCGCGCCTACAAGGCCGTCGAGGGGTTCATGCGCGGGACCACCTTCATCGCGCTGATCGACGCCCTGTGCATCACCGCCGGTCTGCTGGTGCTGCGGGTGCCCGGGGCGTTGGGACTCGGCGCGCTGGTGTTCGTCGGCGCCTACATCCCGTACCTGGGCGCCTTCATCTCCGGGGCGCTCGCCGTCCTCGTCGCCCTCGCCGACCGGGGCTGGGTGATCGGGCTGTGGGCGCTGGGCGTGGTGCTCGCCGTCCAGGTGCTGGAGGGGCACGTCCTGCAGCCGCTGATCCAGAGCCGCACGGTGCAGATGCACCCGGCGGCGGTCATGCTCGCCATCACGGCGGGGGCGAGCGTCGCGGGGATCCTCGGCATGCTGCTCGCCGTACCGCTGACGGCCGCCGCGTCCGGGGTGCTGTCCGAGCTGCGCGCCCGTTACGCGGCGAGCGGGCAGACCACCGTGTGACGGTGTTCTGCCCGCTGTCCCCGGCTCAGCGCGTGCGCGCCGTGGTGGGTACGGTCCCCAGCCGACCGGCCTGGAAGTCGTCGAACGCCTGCTGGAGTTCGTGCTTGCTGTTCATCACGAACGGTCCGTAGTGCGCCATCGGCTCCCGGATGGGCCGGCCGCCGAGCAGGACGATCTCCAGCGCGGGGGCGTTGGAGTCCTGCGAGGCGTCCGCACGCACCGTGAGCGAGCCGCCCTCGCCGAACACGGCGGTCTGCCCGGTCTGGACGGGCCGCCGGTCCTCGCCGACCGAGCCGCGCCCGGCCATGACGTAGGCGAGGGCGTTGAAGTCCTCGCGCCACGGGAGGGTGATCTGTGCGCCCGGGGTGACGGTCGCGTGGATCATCGTGATCGGGGTGTGGGTGATGCCCGGGCCCTGGTGCCCGTCGAGCTCACCGGCGATCACGCGGAGCAGCGAGCCGCCGTCGGGGGTGGTCAGCAGCTGCACCTGGCCGCCACCGATGTCCTGGTAGCGCGGGGGCATCATCTTGTCGGAGGCGGGGAGGTTCACCCACAGCTGGAGGCCGTGGAAGAGCCCGCCGCTGACGACGAGCGACTCCGGCGGAGCCTCGATGTGCAGGAGGCCGGAACCGGCGGTCATCCACTGCGTGTCGCCACCGTTGATGACGCCGCCGCCGCCGTTGCTGTCCTGGTGGACGAAGGTTCCGTCGATCAGGTAGGTCACGGTCTCGAAGCCGCGGTGGGGGTGCCAGGGGGTGCCCTTGGGCTCGCCCGGCGCGTACTCCACCTCGCCCATCTGGTCCATCATGATGAACGGGTCGAGGTACTGGTAGTTGATCCCGGCGAACGCGCGGCGCACCGGGAATCCCTCGCCCTCGAAACCACCGGGGGCGGTCGTGACGGCCAGCACCTTACGGGCGGCGGTCTCCTGGGCCGGTTCCGCGACGCGGGGGAGCGTCAACGGGTTCTCCACAGTCACTGCAGGCATGGTCGGGCCTCCTTCTGCTTCGACTTTAGTTGAAAGTCGAACTTTCTGCCACACCCGACTGAACAGCGCCCCACTCGTCCGCATTCCCGTCCCGCCCCCAGACACGACGAAGCCCGCCTCCGCCGGATCGGCGGGGCGGGCTGGGGGTGCGTTCGCGCGGGGCGGCTAGCCGCCTGCGCGGCAATGGCGTCTAGCCACCTGCGCAGCAATGGCGTCTAGCCATACATGCGGCGCATGGCGTAGTCGACCATCTGCTCGACCGCCTTCGCGTCGAAGACCATGCGGTGGTCGCCCTCCATGTCGAGGACGAAGCCGTACCCGGTCGGGAGCAGGTCGATGACCTCGGCGCCGGTGATCACGAAGTACTTGGACTCCTTGCCGGCGTACCGGCGGAGCTCCTTGAGCGTGGTGAACATCGGGATGACCGGCTGCTGCGTGTTGTGCAGGGCCAGGAAGCCGGGGGTCTCGCCGCGGGGGCAGTAGACCTTCGAGGTGGCGAAGATCTGCTGGAAGTCCTCGGCGGCGAGCTGCCCGGTGGTGAAGGCCCGTACGGCGTCCGCGAGGGAGGGCGGCGACGGCTCGGGGTACAGCGGCGGCGCCTGTTGCGCGTACCCCTGAGGGGGCTGCTGCGCGTAGCCCTGCTGGGCACCCGGGTTCTGGTCGTAGCCGTACATGCGCCGAAGCCTACCGAGGCGGTGGGGCGCCCGACCGCCGAGTTCCGGTCAGGACGCCTTGAGGGTGGCGATGAAGGGTGTCCATGCCGCCGCCGCGACGACGATCGCCGGGCCGCCCGGCCGCTTCGAGTCCCGCACGGGCACGACCCGGTCCAGCCCGTCCGCCACCTCCACGCAGTCGCCGTTGTCGCCGTTGCTGTGGCTGCTCTTCCGCCAGACGGCCTTGGGGAAATCAGCTGCGCTGCTTGCCATTTCGTAGGTCCTCGGCTGTCGATTCGATCATGGCCAGGGACGCTTCAGACGGCAGTGCGGCGGCCCTGAGCCGATCGTATGTCTTCCTATACCGCTTCACGAGCGCCAGATCGTCAATGAGTTGGCCGTGGTACGGACCCTCGGTGTACATGACCGGCGGCTCGTCGTCGAACTCCATGAGCTTCATCGACTGCCCCATGAACGGGCTGAGGGGTGCGTTCCACAGAAGGATCTGTGGAACGATCCGGCGGCGGCGCGCCAGTGCGGCCACGTGTTCCAGCTGATCCGCCATCTCCTCGGGCGGCAAAAGTGGGCTCCGCAGCAGCGACTCGTGCAGGATCACCCAGTATTCCGGCCGCTGCGGGTCATCAAGGAGCCGTCCTCGCTGAAGTCGGTTCCGCACCTTCACGTCCACCTCTTCCGGCAGGTCGAGAGGGTGCGTGACATGCGTGATCGCCCGGGTGCACGGCGCCGTCTGCAGCAGCCCGGGGATGATCGCGTGGGCCCACTCCTCGATGGACCGGGCCCGCTTCTCCATCTCGGCAACCGGGGCGAAGTACGGCGCGAGGGTGCCGTTGCGAGCCTTACGGACGTCCTCGCAGCACCGCTCGAAGAAGCCGTCCGTCCTCAGGACGGCATCCACATGACGCGCCAAATCCAACGGCATCCGCCGCTGGGCCCGTTCGATCTCGCTCAGGTAGCTGACCCCGTAGAAGCTGCCCTCCACCGTCTGCTCCAGCGTCAGGCCTGCCGCCTCGCGTTTCCAGCGCAACTCCTTGCCGTAGAAGGCCGGCACGCTGGCCGATCCATCGATGCCTTTACGTGCGGCCATCGTCGGGGCCCGCCTTTCCACACCTCGCACTGTGGACCAGAAACCCTTCCCACGGTACGCACCCCGGCCGCAGGCTGTGAGCGGTTCGTCACAGTCAGTCCCCACCGGAACGGAAGCCCCCCATGAGCACACACGCCGCCGACCGCGAGGCGATCGAGGCCCTCGACCGGCTCCGCGCCGCGCTCGCCGCGCACGGGATCACGTTGCCCTCCCTCGACCTCCACCTCGCCTCCTACGCCAGCGGCTACGGCAACCCGCCCCTGATCACCCTCGGCAACTGCAACACCGCCACCGCGCAGCGCCTGGCCGCCGTACTGGCCGACCGGTGAACGGCCTCAGCATCCGGCTGCTCGCCACGCCCGAGGCGGTGTCCGGGCTCAGGCGGGCGGTACGGGAGCACCTCGGGGAGCCGTGCGCCGACGTACAGCTCTGCGTCAGCGAGCTGCTGGCCAACGTGATCACCCACCTCGGCGCGGGCACCCCCGTCACCCTGCGCATCACCACCCCGCGGATCACCGGAAGGGCAGCCCGTACCCGGGTCGAGCTCACCGACCCCGATCCGCGCGCGTGGCCCGTACTGCGCCGGGCGAGCGGAACCGAGGAGTCCGGGCGGGGGCTGGCCCTGCTCGACGCAGTGGCCCTGCGCTGGGGGGTGACACAGGGCGCGGGATGCAAGACCGTGTGGTGCGAGCTTGAGCCTGGTCACAGTCCGGACCGGAGGGTTGCCCTTATTACCGGCGGGTAGCATCATGTTGTTACCGATTGGTATGTACGAGGAACCTGTCTCCCCGAGCCTTAACGGAGCCGTCGCCATGGGGCACTACAAGTCGAATCTCCGCGACATCGAGTTCAACCTCTTCGAGGTGCTCGGCCGCGACAAGCTGTACGGCACCGGCCCGTTCGGCGAGATGGACACCGAGACCGCCAAGAGCATCCTGGCCGAGCTGACCAAGCTCGCCGAGAACGACCTGGCCGCCTCCTTCGAGGACGCCGACCGCAACCCGCCGGTCTTCGACCCGGCCACCAACACCGCGCCGGTCCCGACCTCCTTCAAGAAGAGCTACCAGGCCTTCATGGACTCCGAGTACTGGCGCCTGGGCCTGCCCGAGGAGATCGGCGGCACCACCTCGCCCCGCTCCCTCATCTGGGCCTACGCGGAGCTGCTGCTCGGCGCCAACCCGGCCGTGTGGATGTACTCCTCCGGTCCGGCCTTCGCCGGCGTGCTCTTCGAAGAGGGCAACGAGGCGCAGAAGAAGATCGCGCAGATCGCGGTCGAGAAGCAGTGGGGCTCGACCATGGTGCTCACCGAGCCGGACGCCGGCTCGGACGTCGGCGCCGGCCGCACCAAGGCGGTCCAGCAGGACGACGGCTCCTGGCACATCGAGGGCGTGAAGCGCTTCATCACGTCCGGTGAGCACGACATGTCGGAGAACATCCTCCACTACGTCCTCGCCCGCCCCGAGGGCCACGGCCCGGGCACCAAGGGCCTGTCCCTCTTCCTCGTCCCGAAGTTCCACTTCGACTGGGAGACCGGCGAGCTGGGCGAGCGCAACGGCGTCTACGCGACGAACGTCGAGCACAAGATGGGCCTCAAGGCCTCGAACACCTGCGAGATGACCTTCGGCGACCAGCACCCCGCCAAGGGCTGGCTGATCGGCGACAAGCACGACGGCATCCGCCAGATGTTCATGATCATCGAGTTCGCCCGGATGATGGTCGGCACGAAGGCCATCGCCACCCTCTCCACCGGCTACCTGAACGCGCTGGAGTACGCCAAGGAGCGCGTGCAGGGCCCGGACCTGGCCAACTTCATGGACAAGACGGCCCCCAAGGTCACCATCACCCACCACCCCGACGTGCGCCGCTCGCTCATGACGCAGAAGGCGTACGCGGAGGGCATGCGCGCCCTGGTCCTGTACACCGCGTCCATCCAGGACGAGATCCAGGCCAAGCAGGCCGCGGGCGAGGACGCCTCCGCGCTGGTCGGCCTCAACGACCTGCTGCTGCCGATCGTGAAGGGCTACGGCTCGGAGAAGTCGTACGAGCAGCTCGCGCAGTCGCTGCAGACCTTCGGCGGTTCCGGTTACCTCCAGGAATACCCGATCGAGCAGTACATCCGGGACGCGAAGATCGACACCCTCTACGAGGGCACCACCGCGATCCAGGGCCAGGACTTCTTCTTCCGGAAGATCGTCCGCGACCAGGGCGCCTCCCTGAACGTCCTCTCCGAGACGATCAAGAAGTTCCTGGCCGAGGCCGTCGGCGGCGACGACCTCGCCCCGGCCCGCGACGCGCTCGCCAAGGCCGCGGTCGACCTGGAGGCCATCGTCGGCCAGATGATCGTCGACCTCACCGCCACCGGCGAGGACGTCAAGAACATCTACAAGGTCGGACAGAACACCACCCGCCTGCTGATGGCATCCGGTGACGTCGTCGTCGGGTACCTGCTGCTCAAGGGCGCCGCCGTGGCCGCCGAGAAGCTGGCCGGCGCCTCCGCGAAGGACGTCCCCTTCTACACCGGCAAGATCGCCGCCGCGAAGTTCTTCGCCGCGGAGGTCCTCCCGGGCGTCTCGGTCCAGCGCGCGCTGGCCGAGAGCGTCGACAACAGCCTCATGGAGCTCGACGAGGCCGCGTTCTAGGCTGAGCCGCTCGGACGGTCACACGGCCGGACCCCCTCTGGGGGGCCCGGCCGCTGTCGTGCCGGGCCCCGCACGGCCCGGGCCACCGCCCCGCTGCACCTGGGGCCGCCGGGGCCGGCGCAGGGCCCGCGACCTGCGCATTCCCTGCTTGTCAGTCGGCCGTGGGACGCTCTAAGCATGACGCCACAGGATCAGCACGGCAACGGCAGGGGGTACTCCGTCCCCACCGGGCGGCCGTACGCCCTCAAGGAGCTGCAAGCGATGCTGGGCAGCCTCGGCGACCACGCCCGGGAGCTGTACGACGGCTCCCACCCCGCCGAGTACGAGGGCCTCGCCGACGCGCTCTACACCGCGTTCCAGACCGCCGCCGGCCTGGCCCCCGCCAAGAGCTACACCGGCTGCCCCGAGCACCCCAACGGCGCCCTCGACCCCGAGGCGCCCGACGGCTGGGGCCGCTGCCTGATCTGCAACGACCGGCGGAGGCTCGGCCTGCGCAGGCACGGCGGGCGCCCCGGCCCCGCCGCCCCGGTCCCCGGGGAGCAGCGCCGGCTGGGGTACCCGGTGCCCGAGCCCCCGTACACCCATGAACTGCTGCGGGGGTACCTCCGTACGATCGAGGACCAGCGCTTCCACCTCGGCATCTCCTCGCCCGCCGCGGACTTCGTACGGATCGCGGACGACCTGCACCGCGCCTTCATCGTCGCCCGGGAACTGTCCCGCCCCCGCAACGCCTCCGGATGCTCCGAACACCCCGGAGCACCGATCGACCCCGATGCCCCGCCGGGCGAGGCCTGTATCTTCTGCGCCGGACGCAAAAGACGCGCGCAGCGCCCGCCGCAGACCCCCGAGATGCTCCCGCGCATCCGCCGGGGCGAGCGGCGACAGCTACAGCGCAGATTCGAGCGTCCGCCGGGCTGAAAACGACGGGACCGCGGGCCACACACCCCGCGTCGCCCTGACCTTTCCGCTATCCGCCGCAGTCCGGCCATGGCGAACACGACCGTCGTTAAGGTGAACCACATGACCTCTCCCGCCCACTTCGACCGCGGCCACACCGACGACCTGATGGCCTTCCTGACGGCCAGTCCGTCGCCGTACCATGCCGTGGCCAACGCGGCCGAGCGGCTGGAAAAGGCCGGTTTCAGGCAGTTGTCGGAATCGGACGCCTGGGACTCGGGTACGGGGGGCAGGTTCGTACTCCGCGGCGGTGCCATCATCGCCTGGTACGTACCGGAGGGTGCCGCCGCGCACACCCCGTTCCGCATCATCGGCGCCCACACCGACTCCCCCAACCTGCGCGTCAAGCCCGTCCCTGACGCCGGGTCACAGGGCTGGCGGCAGATCGCGGTCGAGATCTACGGCGGGACGCTGCTCAACACCTGGCTGGACCGCGACCTCGGCCTGGCCGGCCGGCTGACGCTGCGCGACGGCAGCGAGCGGCTGGTGAACGTGGACCGGGCACTGCTGCGCGTGCCCCAACTCGCCGTGCACCTGGACCGGTCGGTGAACACCGACGGCCTCAAGCTCGACAAGCAGCGCCACATGCAGCCGATCTGGGGCCTGGGCGAGGTCCGGGAGGGCGATCTGATCGCGTTCCTGGAGGAGGAAGAGGGCCTGCCCCAGGGTTCGGTGGCCGGCTGGGACCTGATGGTCCACTCGATCGAGCCGCCCGCGTACCTGGGCCGCGACCGCGAGCTGCTGGCCGGGCCGCGCATGGACAACCTGCTGTCGGTGCACGCGGGCGTCGCGGCACTGGCGGCCGTCTCCGCGGCCGGCTCGGGGAACGCGAAGCTCGACCACATCCCGGTGCTGGCCGCCTTCGACCACGAGGAGAACGGCTCGCAGTCCGACACCGGCGCGGACGGCCCGCTCCTGGGCAACGTGCTGGAACGTTCGGTCTTCGCGCGCGGCGGCTCCTACGAGGACCGGGCACGGGCCTTCGCGGGCACCATCTGCCTGTCCTCGGACACCGGCCACGCCGTGCACCCCAACTACGGTGAGCGGCACGACCCGACGCACCACCCGCGCGCCAACGGCGGCCCCATCCTCAAGGTCAACGTCAACCAGCGCTACGCCACCGACGGCAGCGGGCGCGCGGTGTTCGCGGGCGCCTGCGAGCGGGCCGGGGTGCCGTGGCAGACGTTCGTCTCCAACAACTCGATGCCGTGCGGTACGACGATCGGTCCCATCACGGCCGCCCGGCACGGCATCCAGACCGTGGACATCGGCGTGGCGATCCTGTCGATGCACAGCGCCCGCGAACTGTGCGGCGCGGACGACCCGTTCCTGCTGGCGAACGCGCTGGTGGCCTTCCTGGAGGGCTGAGCCGGCCCCCGCCCCGCGGGGCGGGGGCCGTACCCCCTACGCGTCCATCCCGGCGAGGACGAGGGGGAGACGGGCGGTCCCGTCGGCGGTGACGGTCACCGGCACGCCCCAGTCCTGCTGGTGGACGTGGCAGGCCGGGTACTCGTTGGCGGGGTCGTCGTCGCAGGACGCGGCCATCGCGGAGACGTGCAGCACGCCTTCGGTGACCTCCGGGTTCAGCGTCAGGTCGCGGAACAGGTCCGTCCCCGGACCCTCGCCCGCCGCCAGCAGCTCGGGCGGGGTCGAGGAGACCAGGAGGCGGGTCGAGGGACCGTAGCGGGTGTCGAGCTTCTGCCCGCTCGGCGCCTGGAAGACCACGTCGAGCCGGAGCGTGCCGGGCGCGACCTCGGTGGCGGCGCGCTGCGTCCGGTGGGCGACCGCGTCGACCCGGACGGCCTCCTCGGGCAGCCGCAGCCGCGTCAGGCGGTGCCGGGCCGACTCCACGACCACGATGTCCCCGCCGACCAGGACGGCGTCGCTGGGCTCGCGCAGGTCGGTGGCGAGGGTGGAGACCTCGCCCGTCGCCGGGTCGAAGCGGCGCAGCGCGTGGTTGTACGTGTCGCAGACCGCGACCGAGCCGTCGGGCAGCGCGGTCACCCCGAGGGGGTGCTGGAGCAGGGCCTGGGCGGCGTCGCCGTCGCGGTGCCCGAAGTCGAAGAGCCCGGTGCCGACGGCGGTCCGTACGGCGTACTCCTCGCCCTCGCGTTCCAGGTACCTCAGGGCGCTGGTCTCGGAGTCGGCGACCCACAGCCGGTCCCCGGTCGCGGCCAGCCCGGACGGCTGCGCGAACCAGGCCTCGGCGGCGGGCCCGTCCACGAGCCCCTCGTTGGTCGTTCCGGCGGCCACGCCCACGGTCCCCGTCGCGGGGTCCCAGGTCCACAGCTGGTGCACGCCCGCCATGGCGATCCACACCTTGCCCTGCCACCACGCCACGTCCCAGGGCGAGGACAGGTCGACATCCAGGGCGGGCCCGGAGGTGGCCGAGCCCTGCCACCACTGGCGGCCCGTCCCGGCGACGGTCTCCACGGCCCCGGTGGCGGGGTCGTACGTGCGCAGCGCGTGGTTGACGGTGTCGGCGACGACGACCCGGCCGTCGGGCAGCAGCGCGAGGCCCTGGGGCTCGCTGAAACTGTCGGCGGTGAACCCGCGCTCGCCGCTGCCGATGCGCCGCACGACGCTCTCCCCGTCGGCGCCGAGCTCCACCAGCTGGTGCCGGGTGGAGTCCGACACCAGGAAGTTCCCCGAGGGCAGCAGCAGCGCCTTCCCGGGGAACCGCAGGTCGCTCGCCACGGGCTCGGGCGCCACGTACGGCCCGTCCCCGCGCCGCAGGGTCCCCTTGGCGGCGTGCTCGGCCTCCAGCTCCCCCACCAGCCGCTCGATGGCGTGCGCGTGCCCCTCACCGGCGTGCTGGGCGACGACGTACCCCTCGGGGTCGATCACCACGAGCGTGGGCCAGGCCCGTACGGCGTACTGCTTCCAGGTGGCCAGCTCCGGGTCGTCCAGGACGGGGTGGTGCACCTCGTACCGCTCGACGGCGTCCACGACGGCCGCGTGCTCGGCCTCGTGCGCGAACTTCGGCGAGTGCACGCCGACGATCACCACGGTGTCGCGGTGCTTCTCCTCCAGCTCGCGCAGCTCGTCCAGGACGTGCAGGCAGTTGATGCAGCAGAAGGTCCAGAAGTCCAAGATCAGGATGCGACCTCGGAAGTCGGCGAGCGTCAGGTCCTTCCCACCGGTGTTGAGCCAGCCCCCCTTGCCGATCAGCTCGGGGGCACGGACACGGGCACGCTTGCGGGGTGCGGGCGCGGGGGTGGGCGCCGGAGCAGCATCGTTCATCCTTCAAGCTTGCCATCCCCGTCCAGCTGTACCCCCAGGGGTGACGCCGCTCGGCGGGCCGTCGTGACAGGCTGGCCGCAGGCATCGAAGGAGGCGTCCGGCATGACCACCGCGCACGACTACGGCGAAGGCATCGACCCCGAGCGTGCCCTGAAGTACGCCATCCAGCACCACAGCGGCGACCGCACCGAGATCATTGAAGGGGTCATCAGCAACGTGACGCCGAACTGGGACCACGAGAACGCGGCTGAGGAGATCCGCGATCAGATCAAACCGCGGGTCAAGGAACTGGGCTGTGTGACCGGGTCGGGCAATCTGGACCTGCCCGGCTCGGCGAATTGGTACGTCCCGGACATCGCGGTCGCCCCCAAGGAGCTGGCAAAAGGCGGCGGCGCCCTCCTCCCCGACCAGACCCTGCTGATCGTCGAAGTGACCTCGGAGTCCAACGCCGAGACCGACCGCGTCGTCAAGCGCAAGCGGTACGCCGAGTACGGCGCGCCGCTCTACCTGCTGGTCGACCGGTTGGACAAGACCGTCACCCTGTTCTCCGAGCCCGGGCGGCTCGGTTACGCGAAGGTCGACGGGCCGCATCCGTTCGGGACGGCCGTGCGGCTGCCGGAGCCGTTCGACTTGGACCTCGACACCAGCGAGCTCTAGGACAGGAAGGAGTCCAGGGAGCGGGCGAGGGCGGTGACGAAGGCGTCCTGGACGTCGGTCGGGACGAGGTGGAGGGACAGGTAGGGGTTGAGGTCCTCCAGTTCGACCAGGAGGAGCTCGCCGGAGGGAGCGCGGCAGGCGTCCACGCGCTGGATGCCGTGCGAGAGGGTGTTCCACTCGACGAAGGTGCGGGCGAAGGCCAGGTCCGCCGGGGTCGGGTCGTAGTGCTCCAGCTCCCAGCGGCGGTCGGGGTCCGGGGCGTACAGGGCGTACTGGAAGGCGTCGTCCACGAAGTAGAACGACACCTCGTACGCGAAGTCGATCCGCGGCTGGATCAAGGTCCGGCCCGGCTCCGCGGTGGAGGGGTCCGCCGTGAAGGTGAGGCCGATGGAGTCCGCGCCCTGCTTGGGCTTCACCGCGTACTGCGGGACCCGCGGCAGCAGGTGCAGGAGCGCCGGGTCGTCGACCGTCGGGATCACCGGGTAGCCGGCCGCCGTCAGGTCCGGCAGGTACTGCTTGCCCGCCATGTCGCCGCGCCCCGTCAGCGGGTTGTAGACGCGGGCGCCGCCGGCGAGGGCGGCGGTGCGGAAGGCGTCGTAGGCCTCCTGGTAGTACAGGACGGGGCCGCTGTTGCGGACCACGACCGCGTCGAAGCCGCCCATGAGGGCCTCGGCGTCGCGCGGGTGGCACAGGGCCAGCGGGAAGTGCTCGCGCAGCCGCCCGGTGAGGAATATGTCCTCGTCGCAGTAGCGGCTGGCCGCGCGCCGGGTACGTCAGGTCGGTGACATAGAGCAGTGGCATGGCGGAAACCTATCGCGGGCACGGATCAGGCCATGAAATACCTCGTACGGGACAAAGTGCTGGACATCGGGGACGACTACTGGATCGAGGACGAGGACGGCCGGCAGGCCTTCCTCGTCGACGGCAAGGCCCTGCGGCTGCGCGACACCCTGGAGCTCAAGGACCCCGAGGGGCGGATCCTGATCACCCTGCGGGAGAAGTGGCTCGCCTTCCGCGACGCGATGACCCTGGAGCGGGACGGCCGCCGGCTGGCCGTGATCCGCAAGAAGTGGCTCTCCCTGCTGCGCAACCACTACCTCGTCACCCTCTCCGAGGGCACCGGACTGGACGTCAGCGGGCGGATCCTCGACCGCGAGTTCAAGGTCGAGTACGACGGCGAGCTGCTCGCGCTGATCTCCCGCCGGTGGTTGCGGGTCCGCGAGACGTACGCGGTGGACGTGGTGCGGGAGGACGCGGACGCGGCGCTGCTGATCGCCGTCGCCGTGTGCGTGATCCGGATGGCCGAGAAGGAGCGGGAGGAGCGGTAGGCGACGCGGTGGCAACGGGGTCGGCGGCAGCCGGCGCGGCGGGTAGCCGCGTCAGCGGCCGCGCGCGGTCAACTGGCCCTGTGCGTAGGGGTCGGCCTCGGGAGTGTACGGGCCGCCGTGGTCCGCGAGGAGGTCGGTGATCCGCCGCCACTCCGCCAGGGCGGCGCGGGTGGACGCGTCGGCGCCGCCCCCGCCCGCGGCGGCGTCCTCGGCCCGCTCCAGGGCGGCCGCCGTCTGGTGGTGGGTCATGCCGGTGGCCTCGGCCCGCACCCGGTCGCGGGCCTCGGTCTCGCCCGGGGACGGTTCGTGCGGCTCCAGTGCCGCCTCCACCATGGCCTCCATGGCTTCGGACTCCTGCGACATGGCACCCGCCCCCCTGCTCCGCTCCTTGCGCCGTCGCCGCCCGCATACCCGGCGGCCGCTTCGCCAACCGTCGTCTCAGCGCCCGAGGCGGCGGTCCTTCAACGCCGGGAACTGCTCCCGCGTGTCCGCGACCTTCGCCGGGTCCAGCTCCACCGTGAGCACGTCCTCGCCCGGCCCCGCCTCCGCGAGCACCTCGCCCCACGGGTCCACGACCAGGCTGTGCCCGGCCTGCTCGACTCCCGCGTGGGTGCCGGCCAGCCCGCAGGCCAGTACGTACGCCTGGTCCTCCACGGCGCGGGCCCGGTTCAGCAGCGTCCAGTGGGCGCGGCGCCGGGCCGGCCAGCCCGCGGCGACGACCATCGTGGTGGCCCCGGCGTCGACCAGGCCGCGGAACATCTCGGGGAACCGCAGGTCGTAGCAGGTGGCGATGCCGAGCGTCTGCTCCGGCAGGGTCACCGTGGTCAGGGTGTCCCCGGCGGCCATCAGCACCGCCTCGCCCTGGTCGAAGCCGAAGCGGTGGATCTTGCGGTAGCTGGCGGCGAGCTCACCGGCCGGGGAGATCACCAGTGCGGTGTTGTAGAGCGACCCGTCGCCCGCGCGCTCCACGACCGAGCCCGCGTGGAGCCAGACCCCGGCGTCGGTCGCGGCCTTGGACATCGTCTCGTAGGTCGGGCCGTCCAGCGGCTCCGCCTCGGTCTCGAACTGCTCGTAGGCGAACGCCCCCACCGTCCACAGTTCCGGCAGCACGACGAGGTCGGAGGCGGACTGCTCCCGTACGAGATCGGCCACGCGGGCGCGTCGGGAAGAGACCGACTCGCCCTCGTTCACGGCGACTTGGATCAGAGAGGCGCGCACACTACCACCGTCCTTGCATTGCGTCCGTCAGCTCGGGCCTACGATCGTCACACGAAAGCGCTGCCGGGGTGCTCACCGGCAGCGTACTTTTGGGCACAGTCCACAACGCGCCACTGAACAGCACGCGAGGGGTCCCGTTGACCGTCCATCCCAGCCTCCAGCCCTATGCCGATGCGTGGACCCATTCCATCGAGGCGATATCCGAGCTGGTCCTCCCCCTGTCGGAGGGCGAGTGGAACCGGGCGACTCCGTGTCCCGGCTGGTCGGTTCGTGACGTGGTGTCACACATCATCGGCATCGAGTGCGAGCAGCTCGGCGATCCGCGGCCGATCCACACGCTGCCGCGCGACCTGCGGCACGTGGTGGACGAGTTCACCCGGTACATGGAGGTGCAGGTTGACGTCCGGCGTCACCACACCGCCCCGGAGATGACCTCCGAGCTGGAGTACACGATCATCCGGCGCCAGCGCCAGCTCCGCAACGAGAAGCGGGATCCGGCCACGCTGGTGCGCGGCCCGCTGGGCGACCAGGTGCCGCTGGAGTTCGCGCTGCGGCTTCGGGCGTTCGACGTGTGGATCCACGAGCAGGACCTGCGGGCGGCGCTGGGCGTCCCCGGGAACTGGGACTCGCCGGGCGCGTACGTGGCGCGGGACCTCCTGCTGGCCGGGCTGGCGAAGGTGGTCGCGAAGGAGGCGGGCGCGCCCCCGAACTCGGCCGTGGTGCTCGACGTGCACGGGGAGCTGGAGTTCATGCGGACCGTACGGGTGGACGCGCAGGGGCGGGGCACGCTGGACAAGGCGCCCTCGCTGGGGCCGGCGGTGACGCTGGCGATGGACTGGCAGACGTACGTGCGGCTCGCGGCGGGGCGGGTACGGCCGCACGCGGTCGCGGACCGGGTGAAGACCGAGGGCGACCCCGCCCTGGCGGAGGCCATCCTGACGCGCTTCGCCGTGACCCCGTAACCCCACCGGCCCGCGCCGCCAGGGCTCCCGCGTACGGGGAAGCCCGGTGCGGGCCCGGGCTCCTACGTACGGGCGCGGGCCGGGGCCACCCGGTCGGGGCCCGGCGCCGGGAGCGGGAGGCGTTCGCGGGCCAGGGCGGCGGGCCGCAGCCGCAGGATCTGGGACAGGCCCAGCACCTCCAGGAAGAACACCGACGAGAAGGCGATCCGGTAGTCGTCGCCGGTGGCGTCGAGCAGGACGCCCACCGCGAGCAGCGTCGTCATGGACGCGAGGAAGCCGCCCATGTTGGTGATTCCCGAGGCGGTGCCCTGACGTTCGGCCGGGTTGGCCGGGCGGGCGAAGTCGAAGCCGATCATCGAGGCCGGGCCGCAGGTACCCAGCACCACGCACAGCGTGGTCAGCAGCCACATCGGCGCCCGCTGGCCGGGGTAGGCCAGCACCGCGCCCCAGAGCGCGGCGGTGGCCGCGACCGTTCCCAGCGCCAGCGGGATCCGCGCGCCCTGGCGGCGGCCGACGAGCTGCCCGTACAGCAGCCCGAACCCCATGTTCGCGACGACGATCAGCGTCATCAGCCCGCCCGCGGTGGTCCGCGACAGCCCCTGCGCCTCGACCAGGAACGGCATCCCCCACAGCAGCAGGAACACCATCGCGGGGAACTGCGTCGTGAAGTGCACCCACAGCCCGAGCCGGGTTCCCGGCTCCCGCCAGGACTCGGCGATCTGGCGGCGTACGAACCCGCCCCCGCCGGCGCGCGCCACGGGCGCCGGCGCGTGCCCTTCCGGGTGGTCCCGCAGGAACAGCACCAGCGGCACCAGAACGAGGAGCCCGGCTGCCGCACTGCCCGCGAAGGCCGGCACCCAGCCGAGCCCGTGCAGCGCCGGCGCCAGCACCAGCGTGGAGACGAGGTTGCCCGCCATGCCCACCAGTCCGGCCAGCTGCGCCATCAGCGGCGCGCGCCGGGCCGGGAACCAGCGCGTGCCGAGCCGCAGCACGGAGATGAAGGTCATCGCGTCGCCGCAACCCAGCAGGGCGCGCGCGGCCAGAGCCGTCCCGTAGGAGGGCGCCAGCGCGAAACCGAGCTGTCCGACGGTGAACAGCACCGCCCCCATCGTCAGGACGCGCTTGGTGCCGAGCCGGTCCACGAGCAGCCCGACGGGTATCTGCATGCCCGCGTAGACCAGCAGCTGGAGGATGGAGAAGGTGGCGAGGGCCGACGCGTTGACGTGGAAGCGGTCGGCGGCGTCCAGCCCGGCCACGCCCAGGCTGGTGCGGAAGATGACCGCGACGAAGTAGACGGCGACGCCGATCGCCCAGACGGCGAGGGCCCGGCGCCCGCCGGGGGGATCCAGGGGGAGGCGGGGCGGCCCGGTGGGGGCGCTCACCGGCCGGCCCCGCGCACCAGCGCCTCGACCCGGCCCACGTGCGCCCGTACGGCGGCGGCGGCCGTCTCCGGCTCCCCGGCGCGCAGGGCGTCCAGGATCTCGGTGTGCTCGGCCAGCGTCCGCTCCACCCGGTCGGGGTGGGCGTGCAGCAGGGCCACGCCCATCCGCAGCTGCCGGTCGCGGAGCTGGTCGTAGAGCCGGCCCAGGATCTGGTTCCCGGCGTTGCGGACGATCTCGGCGTGGAAGGCCCGGTCGGCGGCCATCAGGGCGACCAGGTCCCCGTCGGCGGCGTGCCGGCGCTGCTCCCCGATGAGGGCGGCGAGCCGCTCCAGCAGGCCGGGCGGGGCGGGCACGGCCCTGCGGACGGTGAACTCCTCGACCAGCAGCCGGGTTTCGATGACGTCGGCGATCTCCTGCGCGGAGACCGGCAGCACCAGCGCGCCCTTCTTCGGGTACAGCTTGAGCAGCCCCTCGGTCTCCAGGCGCAGCAGCGCCTCGCGCACCGGCGTGCGGGACACGCCGACGGCCTCGGCGACCTCGCCTTCGGTGAGGAGTACGCCACCCTCGTAGCGGCGGCCCAATACCCCCTGTTTGACGTGCTGGTAGACGCGGTCGGCGGCGGTCACGACCGGGGGCGCGGAAGTCATGCGCACAGGATAGATACATGCGCCGTACAAGAGTTCCGGCCGTCCAGGATGCGGACGGCCGGCCGGGGGCTCAGGCCGCGGGCTCAAGCCGGGGCTCAAGCCGGAGCTCAAGTCGGGGCTCAAGTCGAGGCTCAGGCCGGGCCGATCAGCGGCCCGGCGTGCCAGCGGCCCGAACCGTCGCGGCGGTAGTGCTGGAGCAGGCGGTCGGTGCGCAGGACGATCACCTCCAGGTCGAACCCGAAACTGCCCTGGAGCATCCCCGTGACGGCGAGCGCGTCCCGCCCGAAGACCGCGCCCCGGGTCCAGGCGCCGCCGCCCGCGTTCCCCCGCCACCAGTGCTCGACCCGGCCGCCCGCCGCGACGACGCACAGCTCGTAGTTCCCCGCGGTGTCCTCGTCGGTGGCCCCGTACTGCGCCTCGATCAGGCACGGGGCCGAGGTGATCGCACTGCCGAACACCTCGCCGGGATGCCAGGCGAAACCGTCGCGGTCGTCGCGCCACCACAGCTGCATCCGGCCGTCCGTGCGGGTCGCGACGAGGTCCAGGTGACGGGAGCGGGTCTGGACGAGGGCGGGCCCGAAGTGGGCGATGCCGGAGGCGAAACGGCCGCCGTCGTTCCAGGTCCAGGGCGCTCCGTTGATGCGCCACCAGTGGTTGAGGCGTCCGTCGACGGTGCGGACCACCACCTCGAAGTTGCCGGGCTTGCCGTAGTCGCTCTGGATGAAGGCCGGGGTCGAGCCGATCGCCGCGTCCCCCGGCCCGAAGGCGCCGCCGTCGCGCCAGGCACCGCCGGACTGCTCGTAGTACCAGTGGCGCAGCCGTCCGCCGGTGGTGACGTGCAGGGACTCCGTGTTCCGGTTGAAGGTGGTGCCCGTGAAGGCGGGCTGGCCGGAGGCGTCGTTGGCGTACGTCTTGGCCGGGGTCCACGCGAAGGGCGCCTCGCCCTCGCGCCACCAGTGCCGCAGGCTGCCGTCACCCGTCGTGGCCGCGAGTTCGAAGTTGCGGTGGCCGCGGCCGTTGCCGCTCTCGTAGACGTTCCCCGCGTGCAGGCGACGCTTGCTCCACGGGTCGACGTTGGTGCCGGTCAGACCGCACTTGGCCCAGTGGTCGATGCGGGCCTCGCCGTACGCGATCCGCCCGTAGCCGCCGGTGTGGTGACCCGCGCCCCAGGAGTTCTTGAAGAGCCAGCACCCGGCCGCGTCGTCGTAGCCGACGACCAACACGCAGTGT
The DNA here is from genome assembly GCF_036346105.1 of Streptomyces sp. NBC_00539. Classification (GTDB taxonomy): domain Bacteria; phylum Actinomycetota; class Actinomycetes; order Streptomycetales; family Streptomycetaceae; genus Streptomyces. The sequence goes on along the minus strand of NZ_CP107811.1, from coordinate 3,655,541 downwards.
CCGCCCGCCAGTCGGTCGCTCGTCCGGTGGTACACGCCGGAGCCGAGCCCGAAGAAGTCCTCGTACACGTCGAGGCAGGCGGTCAGCGGGCCGACCGTGTCCAGCCACACCTTCTGCTGCCCGACGTCACCGAGCCGCACGTAGTCGGTGATCCGCACCGTCCGGCCCGACCGGTCCCAGCTCGGCGTGTACTCGGAGCCCCAGGCGGCGCGCCGCTCGGCGGGCAGGCCGGGCGGCGGGATGGTGTAGGGCCGGCAGTCGGGGTCCGCGAGGCCGCCGTTGTCCCGGATCCAGTCGAGCGCGGTCTCCGGGTCGCAGCCCTGGCCGCAGGTCAGCCGCAGTCCGTCGCGCACGTCCCCCTCGGACCGCACGGCCCACACGTGGTGTTCGATCCGGGCCATGGACTCCACCAGGCCGGCCGCCGCGAAGGCCCAGCCGGACTCGCACGGGTTCTGGTCCTTCACCCGGGTGATCCACCGCCACCCCCACCGCTCGCGCCAGTCCACGGCCGTCGGCAGCGCGAGCGCCGCGGCTCCGCCGGTGCCGGGGCGGGTGTGGGTGCGGGAGCTGGTGCCGGTGCCGGTGCGGGGGTCGGGGCCGTTGCGGGGGTCGGGCAGCAGGCCGTGCGCCGTCCTGCGCCGGGTCAGCAGTGGGTTGCCGCTCACGTGCCCGACCAGCGCCCGCAGATCCACGGTTCCCGCCTCGGCGGCGGTGGTCGGGCGCGACGGGCCGGCCAGGCCGAGGGAGGGGCGTGGGAGCGGCTCTCCGTCGGCGAGGTGCTCGCTGACGGACCAGCGTGCCCCCAGCTCCGCGAGCCGCGCGCGCAGCTCCCCCGCCGTCCGCACGGACTCCTGCGGCATACCGGCCCCCCAGTGCGCGATCGCCCGTTCGGATGCGGGCGAGACCCGGGAGCGTCTCCCCGGCGCAGGGGGGCGTCAAGAGGGGTTGCGCGGTCGCGCGGTGGCACGGGGGTCGTACGGTGCGGGCCCCGGCGGGGACGGGGGCGGGCACCGCTGCGTCCCCGGCGCGCGAAGGTCGCCGGGGACGCAGGGTTTTTTGGGGGGCGCTCAGGCAGTGGGCGCCTTCTGCTGGCCCGAACCGTTGACCATGACGAGGAGGACGTTGCCCAGGTCGGTCACGACCGTGTCGGCCTTGGCCTTGGCGTCGGCGGAGTTGCTGCCGGTCTCGGCGACCTTGAGGAGGCCGTCGACGGAGGCCTTGAGCTTGTCGACGGCGGCGGCGGCCTTGTCGACGGGAGCGGCCTTCGGTGCGGTGACCGGAGTCGCGACCGGGAGCTTGGCCGCCGGGGCGGCCGGGTTCGCGGGCTGCGCGACCGGGGGCTTCGCCGCCGGGTCGGCCGGCTTCACGGGCTCGGCGACCGGGGGCTTCGCCACGGGGGCCGCCGGGTTCGCGGGCTGCGCGACGGGGGGCTTCGCGGGCTGGGCCGCCGGGGGCTGCGCGACCGGAGGCTTCGCCGGCTCGGCAACCGGAGGCTTCGCCGGCTGGGCCGCCGGGGGCTGCGCGACCGGAGGCTTCGCCGGCTCGGCAACCGGAGGCTTCGCCGGCTGGGCGACCGGGGGCTGCGCGACCGGGGGCTTGGCTGGCTCGGCAACCGGAGGCTTCGCCGGCTCGGCAACCGGAGGCTTCGCCGGCTCGGCAACCGGAGGCTTCGCCGGCTGGGCGACCGGAGGCTGCGCGACCGGGGGCTTGGCCGCCGGGTCGGCCGGCGGGTCGGCGGGCTCGGCCATCACCGGCTTGGCCATCACCGGCTTCGCCACCGCCGGGTCCGCCGGTACGGGGGCCGGCAGCGGCTTCGCCGACTCGGGCAGGCTCTGGCGCAGCTCCGCGAACGCGGGCTCCAGCTGCTTCTTGACGGCGGCCAGCTCGGCCTCCGACACCTTCCCGTTCGGCGACTTCAGCACCGCCGAGAGCAGGTCCGTGACGGGTTCGACCACTTCGGCGGCGGCGGCGAGCGACTGCGCCTGGGCGAGCAGCGCCTCACTGCCGGGAACGGTCTGCCCGGCGAAGGTGACGGACGGGCGCTCGGGCGAGGAGACGGCTGCCGCGATGCCCGGGGAGGCGGTCAGCAGGGTCACGCAGAGGGCGGCGGGGATGGAGTAGCGGGTGATGCGGTGCAACGGCTCTCTCCTGTTCAGCGATGTGATGACCGTGTGGTCCGGGATGACGCGGGGCCGTGGAGCTGCCCCATACCACTCACCGACAGCCGGTCACCGCCCGCAACCGGAGCTGCTCCTCCACAGCCGCCGACACGCCGCGCAACGGCGTAAATCACCTGCCTGACCTGCCCGAACCCCATCACCCCGGAGCGCGACCCGGATGGACGCACCGTCGTCACACAGCGTAACGATCGGGGCCGGGCGTCGGGTTCCCCCTCGCGGGCCGGGCCGACGAAGACGCGGCGGCCGCCGGGGGCACGGGAGGCCCGAACTGGCGCCCGATACGCACGGATAGGGTTTCCCCATGGGGACCTGGACCGCACCGAGCGCCATAGAACGAGAGCTGGAAGAGGCCAAGGCCGCCGGGAACTGGCCGGCGTTCTTCGACGCCCTCGCGCTCGCCGATCTCTTCGTACCGCAGGAACGGTCCTTCCAGGACGCCCACCCCACCCAGGTGCGCCGTCAGCGGGTCCACTTGCCGCAGGCGCGCGCCGAGGCGTACGTGGTCTTCACGGAGGGGATGCTGCCCGCGCCCACTCCCGAGCTCGTCTTCGAGAGCGTCGACCTCGGGTGGTTCTGCGAGAGCTTCCCGCCCGACGGGCCCCCGTTCCTGGCCGTGAACCCCGGAACCCCCTTCGAGACCCTCCTGCCCGCCTCGCCCGCCCACCGCGCCACCTGGGCCCTGCACGACGGCCGCCGGCCGCGGTACGTGGGCCTGGAACAGGGCAAGGTCCACGCCCTCCACGTCGGCGGGCCCCTGCACGGCCCCGTCGCCTTCGGGCTGGCCTGCGGCGCGCACCTGTCCGTGCGCAACGGCATGTTCTGGAACTCCCTCGCCTACCACGGCCAGGGCTACACCAAGGAGCGCGAGACGCTCCGCGACAGCTGGGGCGTGACCACCCGCGAGGAGTGGCTCGTCACCACCGAGCGGCTGCTGCGGGCCGACATGGTCAGTCCGGTGTGGGAGTTCGCGCTCCGCGTGCGCCAGGCGCTGGCCCAGGAGTTCGCCGGACCCGTGGACATCGAGCACTGGCGCCACGCCACCGAGGCGACCTTGCGGGCCAACGCCGAGCGGGCCGCCGAGCCCCGGCTGACCCCCGACGGGGTGACGGTCGCCCAGCCGCGTCCGACAGCCGAGGTCGAGGGCGAGATCGCGGGCGTGCAGCGGGTCATCGGCCGGATCACCCGCTACGAGCAGCGGTTCCGGGCGGACGGGGTGCTCGGCGAGGGCAAGTACGTGCGGTCGGTGGAGGCGTGGGACTACGGCCGGGCCTCCCAGATGGCCCGCTGGGGCGTCGGCGCCCGCTTCGGGACGCTCGCCGAGGCCGAGGACGTCGTGGTGCGGGCCGGAAAGGCGTGCCGGCTCGCGTACCGGTCCTGGGAGGAGCTGTCGGCGGGGTTCGTCCTCGGGCGCTGCATGCAGTTCGACGAGGAGGAGTTCGGGCGGTGGTACGAGGAGATGGTCACCGCGCACCGCGAACTGACGGGCGACCCGGGAAGCCCGTGGCTCAACCTCGCCTGGGGCTGACGCGCGGACCTCGGGTAGTCGCACCGCGGGCCGCGGAACCCGGCGCGCCGCCGTGCGCCGGCCAACTAGCCTGTGCGGCATGACCGTTGAGCTGAACGACACCGTACGCAAACTGCTGGACGCGCCGCATCCGGCCATCCTGACGACGCTCAACCCCGATGGCGGACCGCAGAGTTCGGTGGTGTGGGTGACCCGGGACGGCGACGACGTGCTGGTCTCCACCGAGCAGGGTCGCCGCAAGGAGCGGAACATCGCCCGGGACGCGCGGGTCGGCCTGACCGTCTTCGACCTGACCAACCCGTTCCTCTACGCGGAGATCCGCGGCACCGCCTCGGTCTCCGAGGACACGGGGCGGACCGTCGCCGTCCGGATCGCCGAGGAGTACCTGGGACCGGGCGCGGGCCGGGAGTACGCGCAGGCGCCCGCGGAGAACGTACGGGTGGTCCTGCGCATCACCCCGACGAACGTGCTCGGCAACGCCACCAAGGCCGGCTAGGCGCCTACGGCAGCCGGGGAGGGCACAGGGCCGCCCTCCCGGCCGGGGCCGCCCGTCTCCCGGCCGGGAGCCGCCCGCCCTGCGGTCAGGCCCGCGACGGCCCTTCCAGGACCAGGCGGATCTCCGTGACCTCGTAGCCGGCGCGGTCGAAGGCGGCGGCCATGGGGGCGTTGACGGTGTCCGTGGTCGCGGTGATGCGGCGGGCGCCCTGACCGGCGTGGAAGCGGGTGATCTCCGCGAGGATCTCGTCGATCAGGCCCTTGCCGCGCTGTTCGGGCACGACGCCGAGGTAGCCGACGTTGCGGTGGTAGGGGGTCGCCGAGGGAACGGCGAACCCGGCGAGGGTGCCGTCCGGGAGCTCCGCGAGCCGCCACCAGGAGCGTTCGCCCGGGCAGTCGCGGTAGAACCCGACGTCCTCCCGGGCCAGTTGCACGGCGTCCATGGAGCGCAGTTCGGTCCGGGTGTGCGCGTCCAGGCTCCCGGCCGAGACGCGGGCGAACGCTTCGACGAACTCCTCGTCCGTGCCCTCGCGGAACACCAGCCGCCCGGTGGGCTCCGCGGTCCCGGCGGCCGGGGTCCACTCGTAGCGCAGGCGCTCGATCCCGTTCGTCAGCCCGGCCCTGCGCCCCGCCTCCCGACGCCAGGCGACGGCTTCGACGACGTCGGGGCGGGCGCGCCAGTCGCGGGGCAGGGAGGCGTTGTAGAGGGGCAGGACCCCGAAGGCCGCGTGTCCGGCGGCGAGCAGGCCGGCGGCGACGGTGGCCGGATCGTCGACGGTGGCCCGGACCTGGAGGCAGTCCAGAGCGACGGGCCGCTCGCTGTCCTCCCGGCCCCACCACAGGGCGCGGGCGAGGACCTCGCCGCCCTCGTCCTCGGCGAACCAGACCCACTCGGGGCGCATCCGGCCCGCCGCCAGCTCCTCCCGGATGCGGTCGGCGGCGAGCGCGTCGACGGGGCCGTCGGCGGGGTAGGTGAGGACGCGGTCGATGTCCGTGGGGTCTGCGGTCGCAGCGCGGAAGATCATCCGCCGATGATCGGGCAGGGTGGGGCCGTCGGCCAGCAGTTTTCCGCGCCCGAACGGCCGGTGGCCGGGCTCCCCGAAGGGGCCCGGCCACCGGCGCCGCGTGCGTTCTCCTGTGCGTTACGACCAGGTGACGAGGCGGCGGGGGTGTTCCAGGACCGCCGCGATGTCGGCCAGGAAGCGGGATCCGAGCTCGCCGTCGATCAGACGGTGGTCGAAGGACAGCGCCAGCGTGGTGACCTGGCGCGGCTTGACCTTGCCCTTGTGGACCCACGGCTGGAGCTTGATCGCACCGACCGCGAGGATCGCGGACTCGCCCGGGTTGATGATGGGCGTCCCGGTGTCGACGCCGAAGACGCCGACGTTGGTGATGGTGATCGTGCCGTTCTGCATGTCGGCCGGGGAGGTCTTGCCGTCGCGGGCCGTGGCGACCAGCTCGGACAGGGCCGTCGACAGCTCGGGCAGCGTCTTGGCGTGGGCGTCCTTGATGTTCGGGACGATCAGGCCGCGCGGGGTGGCCGCAGCGATGCCGAGGTTGACGTAGTGCTTGAGCACGATCTCCTGGGCCGCCTCGTCCCAGGACGCGTTGACGTCCGGGTTGCGGCGGACGGCCACGAGCACCGCCTTGGCGATGAGGAGCAGCGGGTTGATCCGCAGACCGGCGAGGTCCGGGTCGTCCTTGAGCTGCTGGACCAGCTTCATCGTGCGCGTCACGTCGAGGGTGATGAACTCGGTGACGTGCGGCGCGGTGAAGGCGGAGCCGACCATGGCCTGGGCGGTGACCTTGCGGACGCCCTTGACCGGGATGCGGGTCTCGCGCGCCGTCGCCCCGGCGGGGGCCTGGGCGGGTGCCTGTGCGGCGGCCGGGGCCGGTGCCGCGGCGGCCGGGGCCGGTGCCGCGGCGGCCGGTGCGGCTGCCGGAGCGGCCGGAGCGGTCTGCGGGGCGACGGCGGCCGCGGCGGCCGCGTGCACGTCCTCGCGGGTCACGACGCCGCCCTCGCCGGTGGGGACCACCGAGGCGAGGTCGATGCCGAGGTCCTTGGCGAGCTTGCGCACCGGCGGCTTGGCCAGGGGACGCTCGGCGCCCCCGGCCATCGTGCCGTTGCCATTGCCATTGCCGTTGCCGTTCAGCGCGCCGGTCCCGTTCTGCGCGGGAACGGCGGTGGCGGCCGGAACAGCGGCCGGGGCGGCGGACGCCGCCGGGGCGGCCGCCGAGCCCGCTCCCGCCTCCGCGGCGGCCTTGCGCGGCCGGCGCTTCGTCGAGGCCGTGGACACGCCGTAGCCCACCAGGACGGGCTGGCGCGCCTCGGCGGCCGGCTCCTCGGCGGCGGCCGGGGCCGCCACCTCCTGTGCCGGGGCCTCGGCGGCCGGGCCTTCCGTCTGCACCGAGATGATCACCTGGCCGACGTCGACCGTGGTGCCCTCCTCGAAGAGCAGCGCGTGCACGGTCCCGTCGAACGGAATCGGCAGCTCCACGGCCGCCTTCGCGGTCTCGACCTCGCAGACGACCTGCCCGTCGGTGACGGTGTCACCCGGCTGGACGTACCACTTGAGGATCTCGGCCTCGGTGAGGCCCTCGCCCACGTCGGGCATCTTGAATTCGCGGATGGTCATGAACGTGGCTCCTCAGTACGCCAGCGAGCGGTCGACGGCGTCGAGCACCCTGTCCAGGCCCGGCAGGTACTCGTCCTCCAGGCGGGCCGGCGGGTACGGGGCGTGGAACCCGCCCACGCGCAGCACCGGCGCCTCCAGGTGGTAGAAGCACCGCTCCGTGATGCGCGCGGCGATCTCCGAACCCACGCCCAGGAACACCGGCGCCTCGTGGACGATGACCAGGCGGCGGGTGCGCTCCACCGAAGCCTGCAGACCGTCGAAGTCGATCGGGGACATCGACCGCAGGTCGACGACCTCCACCGACTTGCCCTCCTCGGCCGCCGCGGCCGCCGCCTCCAGGCAGACCTTCACCATCGGGCCGTAGGCGGCCAGGGTGAGGTCCGTGCCGGCGCGCGCCACGCGGGCGGCGTGCAGGGCGTCCGGGATCGCGTCGACATCGACCTCGCCCTTGTCCCAGTAGCGCCGCTTCGGCTCGAAGAAGATCACCGGGTCGTCGCTGAGGATCGCCTGCTGGAGCATCCAGTAGGCGTCGCTCGCGTTCGACGGGGAGACCACCTTGAGGCCCGGGACGTGCGCGAACAGCGTCTCCGGGGATTCGCTGTGGTGCTCGACCGCGCCGATGCCGCCCGCGTAGGGGATGCGGATGACGACCGGCATCTTGATCTTGCCGAGCGAGCGCGCGTGCATCTTCGCGAGCTGCGTGACGATCTGGTCGTAGGCGGGGAAGACGAACCCGTCGAACTGGATCTCCACGACGGGCCGGTACCCGCGCAGCGCCAGGCCGATCGCCGTGCCGACGATGCCGGACTCGGCGAGCGGGGTGTCGATGACCCGCTCCTCGCCGAAGTCCTTCTGCAGGCCGTCGGTGATGCGGAAGACGCCGCCGAGCTTGCCGACGTCCTCACCCATGATCAGGACCTTGGGGTCGGTCTCCAGGGCCTTGCGCAACGAGTCGTTGAGCGCCTTCGCGATGGTCAGCTTCTGTACGGCCATGGTGGTCACTCCCCGCCTTCGAAGGACGCGAGGTAGGCGGCGAACTGGGCGCGCTCCTCGTCGACGAGCGCGTGCCCGTCCGCGTAGACGTTCTCGAAGATCGCCATGGTGTCCGGGTCGGGCATGGCGCGCACGACCTCGCGCACCCGCTTGCCCAGCGTCTCGCTCTCCTCCTCCAGCTGCGCGAAGAACGCCTCGTCGGCGCCGCCCGTCGCCAGGAGGTGGGCCTTGAGGCGCAGGATCGGGTCCTTGGCCTCCCAGGCCGCCGTCTCCTCGTCGCGCCGGTACTTCGTCGGGTCGTCGGAGGTGGTGTGCGCGCCCATGCGGTACGTGAACGCCTCGACCAGCGTCGGACCCTCGCCGTTGCGCGCCCGCTCCAGCGCCCAGCGGGTGACCGCCAGGCAGGCCAGGACGTCGTTGCCGTCGACGCGCACGCCCGGGAAGCCGAAGCCCTGGGCCCGCTGGTAGAGCGGCACGCGCATCTGGCGCTCGGTGGGCTCGGAGATCGCCCACTGGTTGTTCTGGCAGAAGAACACGACCGGGGAGTTGTACACCGCCGAGAAGGTGAACGCCTCGGCGACGTCACCCTGGCTGGACGCGCCGTCACCGAAATAGGCGATGACCGCGGAGTCCGCGCCGTCCTTGGCCACGCCCATCGCGTACCCGGTCGCGTGCAGCGTCTGGGAGCCGATGACGATCGTGTACAGGTGGAAGTTGTTGGTGTTCGGGTCCCAGCCACCGTGGTTCACGCCGCGGAACATGCCGAGCAGGTTGGTCGGGTCGACCCCGCGGCACCAGGCCACACCGTGTTCACGGTAGGTGGGGAAGACGTAGTCGTCGTCGCGCAGCGCCCGGCCGGAGCCGATCTGCGCGGCTTCCTGACCGAGGAGCGAGGCCCACAGGCCCAGCTCGCCCTGACGCTGCAGGGCGGTCGCCTCACCGTCGAAACGGCGGGTCAGGACCATGTCGCGGTAGAGCCCGCGCAGGTCCTCGGTGGTGATGTCGGCGACGAAGGGGGCGAACTGCGCGCTGTCGGCGCTCTCGACCCGTTCTCCCTCGGGCGTCAGCAGCTGTACGAGCTGAGGCTCGGCGTCGTGCGGCTGTGCGGTGGCAACGGCGGTCTTGCGGGCGCTATCGGCGCCGGCCGCCCGCTTGGTGCCGCTGCTGCGTCGCGGCTTGCGCGCGGCAGTGCTCTCCACGGTCACGTGTGCTCCTCCGTCGGTCCGGCACCCGGGTTCTCCGGGGTCCAGTGCGGCTCACCTGCATGCGTACCCGCGCACGGGGTGGGTGCGAGGAAGGTACGGGATTCAGGCGTGACAGGTGCCCCGGCGAGTGCCCTGCGCAATGCACGTTACCCAGTGCCTCGCATAACTGCGAAACCCCGTTTGACCTGCGATTTTGCTTGGATATCCAAGTAAATCGGCGGCGGCGGGAACAACCACTGGTCACAGCCTTGCAGGGGGCCGGAACAACGGCACGTTATCCCGGGTAACTGCGGCAGGGAAGGGGTGAGTGTGTGAAACTGACTCCGTGCCCGAAAACGGTAAAATCAAGGTATTCCTCCTGGACGACCACGAAGTGGTACGCCGGGGAGTGCATGAGCTGCTGTCCGTGGAAGACGACATCGAAATCGTGGGCGAGGCGGGTACGGCCGCCGACGCGATGGTGCGGATCCCGGCGACCCGCCCCGACGTCGCGGTCCTCGACGTGCGGCTACCGGACGGCAGCGGGGTGGAGGTGTGCCGGGAGGTGCGCTCGCAGGACGAGGGCATCAAGTGCCTGATGCTCACCTCGTTCGCGGACGACGAAGCCCTGTTCGACGCGATCATGGCCGGCGCCTCGGGGTACGTGCTGAAAGCCATCCGCGGGAACGAGCTGCTCAGCGCGGTACGGGACGTCGCGGAGGGCAAGTCGCTGCTGGACCCGGTGGCCACCGCGCGGGTACTGGAGCGGCTGCGCGACGGCAACAACGGCAGGGGCGACGACCGGCTGTCGCACCTCACCGAACAGGAGCGCAAGATCCTCGACCTGATCGGCGAGGGGCTGACGAACCGCGTCATCGGCGAGCGGCTGCACCTGGCCGAGAAGACCATCAAGAACTACGTCTCCAGCCTGCTGTCGAAACTCGGCATGGAGCGGCGCTCGCAGGCGGCGGCGTACGTGGCGCGCCTCCAGGCGGAGAAGCGCGTCTAGCCGAGGAGGCCGGCACCTCCCACCGGCGCGCGAGCGGTGCGTGAGCGGTGCGCGAGGGCGTACGACCGCGGCGCGAGCGGTGCGCGAGGGCGTACGACCGCGGCGCGAGTGCCGTTCGAGGGGCGCGCGAGCAGCACGCGAACGCGATTCCATTCAGGACCCGGAGCCGGCCGCGTTGGTCGGCGGCCGGGAGGTCTGCAAGCGGAAAAGGGCCGGGCCCGGCGGAAATCCTTCCGTCGGGCCCGTTCCTGTGACCGTCGTATGACCGTCCCTATTCGCCTTCGTTGTTCACCGCGCCGCCGGTGGGCGGCGCGGTCGGCTTCGTCGGCTTCTCCGACGGCGTCGGCTTGTCCGAGGTCGGGGGCTTTTCCGTTTCCGTCGGCTTCTCCGAGGCCGTCGGCTCCGTCGACGGCGTCGGCGTGGTGCTCGGCGTGTACTTGGTGCGGCCCGGGGTCGGCTTGTAGGTGGGCTCTTCGCTCGAATCCGAGGAGTCCGAGGGCTCCGTGGAGGGGGTGGTCTCCGAAGAGGAGGAGGAGCTCTGCGAGGCGTTCGGGGAACTGCTGGTCGTGGTGCTCGGCTTGTTGCCGCCGCCACCGCCGCCGCCCACCGTCTTGACGGCGTAGGCGATGCCGCCGGCGATCGCGAGGACCGCGAGGACCGCGAACACCCACATCTTCCAGCGGCTGCCGCCCCGGCGGTCGTCGTAGCCGTCATAGCCGTCGTAGCCGCCGCCCGGGCCGTAACCGCCGCCCTGGCCCTGGCCGTGCCCGCCGCGGCCACCGCCACCCGGGAAGGCCGTGCCGTCGTCCGGGTTCAGCGCGGGCACCATCGGCCGCTGGAACTGCGAGGTCGTGGCGTTCTGGCCGTACGGCGGGCGCGGCCCGCCGGGTCCGCGCATCGGCGTCGTCGGGGCGCCACCGCCGGCCTGCCCGTGCGGCAGCGCCATGGTGACCGGACCGGTGTTCCACGTACCGGAGTTGGGCCCCTGCTCCTGGAGCATCTGCAGCGCGTACTGGACCAGTGCGCGCATCTCCTCGGCGCTCTGGAACCGGTCGTCCGGGTCCTTCGCCAGGGAGCGCATGACCAGGCCGTCGAGCTCCTGCGGGATGTGCTGGCCCTCGGGCAGCTGGGACGGCGGGACCGGTACGTCCTGGACGTGCTGGTAGACCACCGACAGCGGCGTCTCACCGGTGAAGGGGGGCCGCAGCGCGAGGAGTTCGTACAGCAGGCAGCCGGTCGCGTACAGGTCCGAGCGGTGGTCCACGGCCTTGCCGAGGGCCTGTTCGGGCGACAGGTACTGGGGAGTGCCCATGACCATGCCGGTCTGGGTCATCGTCGACTGCGCGCCGTGCAGGGCGCGCGCGATGCCGAAGTCCATCACCTTCACCGCACCGGTGTTGGTGATGATGACGTTCGCGGGCTTGATGTCGCGGTGCACGATGCCGTGCTGGTGCGAGTACGCGAGCGCTTCCAGCACGCCCGACACGATGATCAGCGCCTGCTCCGGCCCCGGGGCCTCCGCGCTGATCAGCAGCTCGCGGATGGTGCGGCCTTCGACCAGCTCCATGACGATGTACGGGACGACGTTCGGGCCGACCCGGTCCTCGCCCGAGTCGTAGACCGCGACGACGGCATGGTGGTTGAGCCCGGCGACCGACTGTGCCTCGCGGGTGAAGCGGGCCTTGGACACCGGGTCCTCGGCGAGGTCGGCGCGCAGCAGCTTCACGGCGACGGTGCGGCCCAGCCGGACGTCCTCGGCGGCGAACACCTCCGCCATACCGCCTCGTCCGAGGCGGTGCGTGAGGCGGTAGCGGCCGTCGCCCACCAGGCCGCCTGCGCCCCAATGCTCAGGATCCTCGGCCATCCCGGCGCCGGTTCCGTCGGGTTCGGGTGCCATCAGTCCTCGCCGTCGTCTCTCTCGTCCGTAACTTCTGCGGGTCCTCTTCGGGTGCTCCGACGAACGCTACAGCCTCGGAACAGGTCGCCGTTCGGGCAATGGCACGCCGTGGCCCCCCGGTCACGGAACGGGCACCTGGCTTGACTGGCGCTTGCCCTCCGGCAGACTGGGCGCCACATGCGCTCTGCCAGACGCGTTCGGACACAGCCCGAGGGGAAGCAACAGTCATGAGCCAGGACGGCACACGGGGCCGGTACGCAGGCGGTTCCCTGTCCGGTGGCCGTTACCAGCTAAGGGACTTGCTGGGCGAAGGCGGCATGGCGTCCGTCTATCTCGCCTACGACTCGGCGCTCGACCGACAGGTCGCCATCAAAACCCTGCACAGCGAACTCGGCCGCGAAGCGTCCTTCCGCGAGCGGTTCCGCCGCGAGGCGCAGGCTGTTGCGAAACTGTCGCACACCAACATCGTCTCGGTATTCGATACGGGCGAGGGAACGGTCACGTTCGGCGGCTCCGTCGCGGACGACGGCGCTCCGATGCCGTACATCGTCATGGAGTACGTGGAGGGGCAGCCGCTCGGCTCCGTGCTCCAGGCGGACGTCGCGCAGTACGGCGCGATGCCCGCCGACCGGGCGCTCAAGGTGACGGCGGACGTGCTGGCCGCGCTGGAGACCAGCCACGAGATGGGCCTGGTCCACCGCGACATCAAGCCGGGCAACGTCATGATGACCAAGCGCGGCGTGGTCAAGGTCATGGACTTCGGCATCGCACGCGCCATGCAGTCGGGGGTCACCTCGATGACGCAGACCGGCATGGTCGTGGGCACCCCCCAGTACCTGTCGCCCGAGCAGGCGCTGGGACGGGCCGTCGACGCCCGCTCCGACCTGTACTCGGTCGGCATCATGCTGTTCCAGCTGCTGACCGGCCGGCTGCCCTTCGACGCGGACTCGCCGCTGGCCATCGCCTACGCCCACGTGCAGGAGGAGCCGGTCGCCCCGTCCTCCGTCAACCGCTCCGTGACGCCGGCGATGGACGCGCTGGTGGCCCGCGCCTTGAAGAAGAACCCGAACGAGCGTTTCCCGACGGCCGCGGCCATGGGCGACGAGATCGCGCGGGTGCTGTCGGCCGGTCACACGGGCGCGCCGGTCATCGTCCCCGGTGCGGCGGCGGGCGGCAGCGGCGCCGGGGTGAGTTCGGCCGTGTTCCCGCCGGTCGACTCCGCCTACCAGACGCCGCCGCAGTCGGTGCAGCAGCCGTACCAGGCCGCGCAGACGGGACCGTCCCCGTACGCGCCGCACACTCCGGCGCCGGGCGGCTACGCGTACCCGTCCCAGCAGCACGCGCCGCAGGGCGCGCAGCACCACTACGGCCCGCAGACCCCGGCGCCGTTCACCATCTCGCCGAACCCGGGGGGCGGGGCGGGGGCCGCGGCCCCGAAGTCGAACACCCCGGTGATCGTCGGGGCGATCGTGGTGGCGCTGCTGGCCGTCGGCGGGCTGATCGCGGCGCTCAACATGGGCGGCGACGACAAGGACCAGGCGCGGGGGAACGGGGGCACCACGCCCTCGGCGTCGGCATCGTCCCCCGCCAAGGCGGGTCACAAGGGTCCGGACACCTCGCGGACGATGGAGACGGAGAAGTGCAAGAACCCGTCCAAGGACTGGCAGGACGCGTCCAAGGTCGCGGCCCCGGACTTCACCTACAAGAACCTGGCCTCGGTGAAGCTCTGCATCCAGGCCGCGGGCGGCAAGTACAAGATCGAGAACAAGGACGAGGCCGTCTTCGGGCAGGACACCGTCCTCGCGCAGTTCCCCGTGGCCGGGACCGCCGTGACGAAGGACCAGGAGTACACGCTGACCGTGTCCACCGGTGATCCGCAGTAGGCGGTAGGCCGTAGGCGGCCCCGGGTGGGCCGCTGCGGTTGTCTTCCGGCATCCCGGGCCACCCCGATGGGCGGTCCGGGATGCCGCTTTTGTCCCGTCGTGCAAATGTGAGCCCTGTACAGGCCCGAGCGCTGCCGCTGCGCGCGCTCGCGCCGCCCGCGCCGCTCGGACGGGAGGGGCTCCCCGGTGACCCAACGCCTCCGTGCGCCGGTGTGGGCGGCCTGGGCCGTGCTGGCGGCGGCCGCACTCCTGGGCGTCGCGCCCGAGCAGGGCGGGGCCCCCGCCTCCGCCCCGGTCCCGGTGGCCTCCGCGAGCGCCGACGAGGTGGCCCTCGTACCCGAAGAGGCTTACGAGGAGCTCGCCGGCAGTTTCGCGGGCGTCGGGCGGGACCGGCCCGGGCGGCCCGTCGGCGAGCCGGCCGACCCCGAGGCGATGGTGGCCTCCCGGCCGCGGCAACTGCCCGCGCGTCCGCAGCGGCCGCCCGGCGTTGCGCCGGGTACGGCCGACACCGGCGCGCCGACCGCGGCTTCCACCGGAGTGCCGACCGGAGCGCCGACCGGAGCCCCGTCCACCGCGGCCTCCCCCGGGGTGAGCCCCGCCCCGGACGGCTCGGCGAGCCCGGGCACCGGGGTCAACGCGATCGGCACGGGGACGAACGACCGGGCCGCCGACCTCGCCGCGCACATGCTCCCGCTCGGCACCGGGCTCGCCCTGATGGGGCTGGGCCTGGGGTTCATCGGCGTGCGGCTGCGGCGGGGTCCGTAGGCCCCCTCCTCCTCACGGCGTACGCCCCGGGACGGTTGCGGCGGAGGACATACTCGGTATACATACTGAGTATGTCCATCCGCCACGGCCTGCTCGCCCTGCTCGAAAGGGGCCCTCGGTACGGCTCTCAGCTGCGTACCGAGTTCGAATCCCGCACCGGCTCCACCTGGCCGCTCAACGTCGGGCAGGTCTACACGACGCTCGCCCGTCTGGAGCGCGACGGCCTCGTCGCCCCGGGCGGCGAGGACCCGGCCGGCCACACCCTCTACGCCATCACCGACACCGGGCGCGCCGAACTGCACCAGTGGTACGAGCGCCCCGTCGACCGCACCAACCCGCCGCGCGACGAGTTGTCCATCAAGCTCGCCATGGCCGTCGGCGCTCCCGGTGTCGACATCCGCGCGGTCATCCAGTCGCAGCGGCACGCCACCATCCAGGCCATGCAGGACTACACCCGGCTCAAGGCCCAGGCGCTCGCCGCCATCGAGAGCGGCAAGACGCACGAACGCGACGACGTGGCCTGGCTGCTGGTCCTCGAACAGCTGATCTTCCAGACCGAGGCCGAGGCGCGCTGGCTCGACCACTGCGAAGCACGGCTCGTACGGCTCTCCCGGTCGGCCGCCGGCGCAGCCGAAGAGCCCGGGGCACCGCCCGAGGAGCCCCGGCCACCGTCCCAGGAGCCCGCACCGGCCGCCACCGTCACCGCGAGCGGCCCCGTCGCCGCCGCGACCAC
This sequence comes from Streptomyces sp. NBC_00539, assembly GCF_036346105.1. Lineage (GTDB taxonomy): Bacteria > Actinomycetota > Actinomycetes > Streptomycetales > Streptomycetaceae > Streptomyces. The sequence goes on along the minus strand of NZ_CP107811.1, from coordinate 3,640,241 downwards.
CGAGCCGCCCCGCACCGCCCGCCTGCGGCGGCGCTGAACCACCGTCCCAGGGGGGACCCCGACATGCCCGACCAGCACACGCAACGCCCCGTACTCCAGCTGGAGAAACTCGTCCGCACGCACGGCAGCGGCGCCACCGAGGTCCACGCCCTGCGCGGCATCGACCTGGCCGTCCACCCCGGCGAACTCGTCGCCGTGATGGGCCCCTCCGGCTCCGGCAAGTCCACGCTGCTCACCCTCGCCGGGGGACTCGACACCCCCAGCTCCGGACGCGTGGTCGTCGAGGGCACCGACCTCACCACCGCGAGCCGCAAACAGCTGGCCGCGCTGCGCCGCCGCAGCATCGGCTACGTCTTCCAGGACTACAACCTGATCCCGGCGCTCACGGCCGCCGAGAACGTGGCGCTGCCGCGCGAGCTCGACGGGGTCTCCGCCCGCAAGGCGCGCGCCTCCGCCCTGGCCGCGCTGGAGGAGATGAACCTCGGCCGGCTCGCCGACCGGTTCCCCGACGAGATGTCCGGTGGGCAGCAGCAGCGCGTCGCGATCGCCCGCGCCCTGGTCGGCGACCGCCGCCTGGTCCTCGCCGACGAGCCCACCGGCGCCCTCGACTCCGAGACCGGCGAGGCCGTCCTCGCCCTCCTGCGCTCGCGCTGCGACGCGGGGGCGGCCGGGATCCTGGTCACGCACGAGCCGCGGTTCGCCGCCTGGGCAGACCGGGTCGTGTTCCTGCGCGACGGCAGCGTCGTCGACGAGACGCTGCGCAGCGGGGCCGACTCGCTGCTCTCGGGGCGGGCGGCCGGCCTGTGAGCCCGTCGTCTTCCCGGCCGTCGTCTTCCGGCTCGACGTCTTCCCGGCCGTCGTCCTTCCTCGCCTCCTGGTACCACTCGTGGGTCGCGGCGGTCCGTATCGCTCGCCGTGACGCCTGGCGCGCCAAGGGGCGCAGCGCCCTCGTCCTCGCGATGATCGCCCTGCCGATCGTCGGCGTGAGCGCCGTGGACCTCACCTGGCGCAGCTCCGCACTCTCCGTCGAGCAATCCCTGTCCCGGCAGATCGGAGCCGCCGACGCGAAGCTGACCAAACCCTCCTACGACACCGCCCTCTACCAGAACCCGGCGGGCGACCGGTACGAGCCCGTCGGCGGATACCGCGACTACGACGCCACGAAGCCGAAGCTGGAGGACGTGCCGGTCGCCTCCGTTCTCCCGCCGGGTGCGCAGATCGTGCAGGACAGCCACAGCGGTGCCAAGGTCCGCACCACGCACGGGCTGCTCGACACCGAGCTGCGCGAGGTGGACACGGCCAGTCCGCTGGTGGAGGGGCTGCTCACCCTCAAGCGTGGCCGGATGCCCTCGGCGGCGGGCGAGGTCATCGCCACGGACAAGTTCCTCGAGGAGTCGGGATTCTTCGTCGGCTCCGAGCTGACCCCTCGTGGTGCTGCCCGGTCCTACCGGATCGTCGGTGCGTACGAGCTTCCGTCCGCGCTGAACACCACGCAGATCATCGCGCCGCCCCGGACGCTTCTCGCCCCGCTCGACCGCGCCCTGACGGGCGCCGGCGGCCAGGGCCTGAGCGTCGACGACAGCTTCCTCGTCAAGGTCGGCGGGGATGGTTTCACGTGGAACATGGTGCGGGCGGCCAACGCGAAGGGGCTGCTCGCCCTCTCGCGCGCCGCCAACCTCCACCCGCCGGCCGACTCCGAAGTGCCGCTGTACGCGCAGCAGCGCGAGGAGGACAGGGACGGCGACTACAGCGGAGCGTCGACCAAGGCGGTCGAACTGACCGTCCTGGCAACGGTCGTGGGCCTCGCCATGCTGGAGGTCTGCCTGCTGGCCGGCCCCGCCTTCGCGGTCGGTGCCCGGCGCTCGGCCCGCCAGCTCGGCCTGGTCGGCGCCAACGGCGGTGACCGGCGGCACATCCGGGCCATCGTCCTGTCCGGCGGTCTCGTCATCGGAGCGGCGTCCGCCGTCGTCGGCACGGCACTCGGCGTGGCGCTGACCCTCGGGCTCCGGCCGGTGCTGGAGGAGTACCTGGGGCTGCGCTGGGGCGGGTTCGAGGTCCGCCCTCTGGAACTCCTCGCCGTCGCGCTGGTCGCCGTACTGACCGGGCTGCTCGCCGCGGTCGTCCCCGCCGTCACCGCCTCCCGGCAGACCGTGCTGGCCTCGCTCACGGGCCGTCGCGGGGTCCGGCGCGCCAACCGGGTCCTGCCCCTCATCGGGATCGTCGCCGTCGCGGCGGGCGCCGCGCTCGCGCTGTACGGGGCCGTCTCCGCGATGGGCACCGTGGTGGTGGCCGGCGGCAGCGCCCTGGCCGAGTTGGGCGTCGTCGCCCTGACGCCGACGCTGGTCGGGCTGTTCGGCCGGGCCGGACGGTGGCTGCCGCTGTCGCCGAGGCTCGCGCTGCGGGACGCCGTGCGCAACCGCGGGCGTACGGCGCCGGCGGTGGCGGCCGTACTGGCCGCCGTGGCCGGCACCGTGGCCGTGGCCACGTACCAGCACAGCACGGAGCTCCAGGCCCGGCACGAGTACGTGGCCTCGCTGCCCGCCGGCGCCGGAATGCTGACGAACGCGGAGGACGACCGCTACAAGGACGTCCCCGCCGCGCGCCAAGCCCTTGCGAAGGAGTTCTCCCTCGCCGTACGGGCCGACGTGGACCGGGTGGTGGTCGGCAAGCCGTCCTGCGATGCCTACTCCACCGAACCGGGCTGCGGGCGGCTGGAGATCGTCATGCCGCCGGAGAACCGCTGCCCGCTCTACGAGTCGAAGAACGTGATGTCCGAGCTCAGCATGGACCAGGTGCGGGCCCTGCGCCGGGACTGGCGGTGCACGGACCGGCAGTTCATGCAGCCGCGCGACACCGTCGTGGCCGACGAGAAGCTGCTGACGGTGCTGGGCGTCAGCGACCCGGGCGCGGTCGCGGCGCTGAGGTCCGGGCAGGCAGTCTCCTTCGACCGGCGCAACTTCAAGGAGGGGAAGGTCACCATGCAGGTGATCACCGATGACGCCCGGGGGCCGGGCGTGCCGGGGGCCGGGGACCAGCCGAAGGATGTCAAGGTCTTCCCGGTCTACCAGGCACCCGACTCGGTCACCGGCTACGGGATCGAGATCGTCCTGCCGCCCGGTGCGGTGAAGGCGGCGGGCCTGGGGACGGCCCCGTTCGGGACGTACTTCACCCTCGCCGACAAGCCCACGGGAGCACAACGCCAGGCGCTGGCGGCCATGATCGACCGGATCGGCGTCGACGCCCCCGTCAGGATCGAGGAGGGCTACCAGGGCAGGGACAGCGTGGAGATCCTCGCCCTCACGATCTTCGCGGGCCTCGTCACCATCGGTGCGGCGGGCATCGCCACCGGCCTGGCCCAGGCGGATGCCGAGGCCGACCTCAAGACGCTGGCCGCGGTCGGGGCGCCGCCGCGGGTGCGGCGGACGCTGAGCGGGTTCCAGTGCGGGGTGGTGGCCCTGATGGGCGTCGCCCTCGGTACCGCCGCCGGACTGTTGCCGGCGGCGGGGCTGCGGCTGACGGAACGCCGGGCGCTGGCGGGGCTGATCACCCACTCCGGCTCCGACCAGGCCGTGTACGTGCCGTTCGCCGTGCCGTGGGAGACGCTGGGCGGCCTGCTGATCCTGGTCCCGCTCGGCGCGGCGGTGCTGGCGGCGCTGGTGACGAGGTCGAGCGGCGCGCTGGCCCGTCGCGCCACGGGCTGAGGACCCTTTGCTCACTATCTGATTACGGCCCCTCGCACAGGGTGGATCACGCCTGTGCGGGGGCACACCGTGTGCGTACGGAGGTGTGCGAGAGAATGTCGGCATGGAGATGCCGAGGAGTGAACGGTCGCAGGACAGCCCCCCGAACGTCCTGATCGTGGGACAAGACGGGACGGCGGTCGGCGGCGCCGATGACGAGTCGCGCGAGGTCCCGGTGACGGAGATGGTCGAACAGCCCGCCAAGGTCATGCGGATCGGCAGCATGATCAAGCAACTCCTGGAAGAGGTACGCGCCGCACCTCTCGACGAGGCGAGCCGGGTCCGGCTCAAGGACATCCACGCCGCGTCGGTGAAGGAACTGGAAGACGGGCTCGCCCCCGAGCTGGTGGAGGAACTGGAGCGTCTTTCCCTGCCGTTCACGGAGGAGGCGATCCCCTCGGAGGCGGAACTGCGGATCGCGCAGGCGCAGTTGGTGGGCTGGCTGGAGGGCCTGTTCCACGGCATCCAGACGGCCCTGTTCGCCCAGCAGATGGCCGCCCGCGCCCAGCTCGAACAGATGCGCCGCGCCCTCCCTCCGGGCGCCTCCCACGACGACGACGAAGAGGGCCCCCACGGAGCCATCCGCTCGGGCCCGTACCTCTAAGCCCCGCCGCCCGGCCGGCACCCCCACCGGCCGGGCCATCCGCCCCACCGAGCAGGGCCGCCACTCCAGCCCCGCAGCCCCCACCGAGCAGGGCCACATCCAGCCCCGCCGGCGTTTGAGGCGCGGGGCCGGGGGCGGAGCCCCGACCCGTAAGCCGCACCCAACCGACCGGGCACCGAACCCGGCCCCGCAGCCCCACCGAGCAGGACCGCCACATCCAGCCCCGCCGGCGATTGAGGCGCGGGGCCCGGGGCAGAGCCCCGACCCGTAAGCCGCACCCAACCGACCGGGCACCGAACCCGGCCCCGGGCGCCGAATCCAGCCCCGCCGGCGATTGAGGCGCAGCCACCTCACGGCCGGGCCGCAAGGCCACGGCGCGGGCCGGAACCCGCCCGCAACACACCCCCCGCATACTCATCGGTATGAGCTACGACGCGATCGTCCTCGCCGGCGGCGCCGCGCAGCGACTCGGCGGGGCCGACAAACCCGGCCTGCACGTCGGCGCCCGCACCCTCCTCGACCGCGTCCTCGACGCCTGCGCCGACGCCGCCGTCACCATCGTCGTCGGCGCCCGTCGCCCCACCACCCGCCCCGTCCGCTGGACCCGCGAGGTCCCGCCCGGCGGCGGCCCCGTGGCCGCGCTCGACGCCGGGCTCCGCCAGACGTCGGCCGCACGGGTCCTCGTGCTCTCCGCCGACCTGCCCTTCCTGGACCGGGACACCGTCCGCGCCCTGCTCGACGCGCCCGGCCCCGACGGCGTCATGCTCCGCGACCCCGGCGGCCGCGACCAGCCCCTCGTCGCCGCCTACCGGACCGAACCCCTGCGCCGGGAAATCGCCCTCCTGGCCACCGAGCACGGCACCCTGGCCGGGCTGCCGCTGCGCGCCCTCACCACCGAACTCGACCTCACCACCGTCACCGGCGCTGCGCCACTCGCCTCCTTCGACTGCGACACCTGGGAGGACCTCGCGACGGCCCGCGCCCGGATCAGAGAGCATGGGACCGTGCTGGAGCAATGGATCACCGCCGTCAAGAACGAGCTGGGCATCGATGTCGCCGTCGACACCAAGGCCCTGCTCGACCTCGCCCGTGACGCCGCCCACGGCGTCGACCGGCCCGCGGCCCCGCTGACCACCTTCCTCGTGGGCTACGCCGCGGCCCGGGCCGAGGCGACCGGAGCTGACCCCGCCCAAGCCGTCGCCGAAGCGTCCCGCAAGGCCGCCGCCCTGGCCCAGCGCTGGGCCGAGGAAACCCCCGCCCCCGCCCCCGGAGCCCGCCCCGGATCCGCCACCGAAGACGGCCCGGAAGCCGGCAACGGATGACCCGCACCGACGCCGACCGCGCCCTGGACGAAGCCCTCGCCCTGGTGAGCCGCGATCCCACCCCCCACGCCTCCGGCGCGCCCGGCCCCCTCGACGCGCCCGACGCGGCCCGCGCCGCGGGCGGCCACCGCGCCTCGCCCTGGTCCCGGGCCAGGGAAACCGCCGTCCGGGCCGGTTCGGGCGTCCGCCCCCGCAGCCACCGGGTCCCGCTCTCCGACGCGCTCGGCGAGGTCCTGGCCGAGCCCCTCGACGCGCTCACGGACCTGCCCTCCTTCGACACCTCCGCCATGGACGGTTGGGCAGTCGCCGGTCCCGGCCCCTGGTCGGTGCGGACCGGCGCCGGGATACTGGCCGGGTCCGACCGGCCGGAGCCCCTCGCGGACGGCGAGGCCGTGCCGATCGCCACCGGCGCCCGGATCCCCGCCGACACCACCGCCGTGATCCGCAGCGAGCACGCCCGCGAGGACGGCTCCCAGCTGTACGCGCTGCGGCCCGTCGTCACCGGCCAGGACATCCGCCCGCGCGGCCAGGAGTGCCGCTCCGGGGAGTTGCTGCTGCCGGCCGGCTCACTGGTCACCCCGGCTCTGCTCGGGTTGGCGGCCGCCGCCGGGTACGACGAGTTGGAGACCCGTCCCCGCCCCACGGTGGACATCCTGGTGCTCGGCGACGAGTTGCTCACCGAGGGACGCCCCCGCGACGGTCTCATCCGCGACGCCCTCAGTCCCATGCTCGGCCCCTGGCTCACCCGGCTCGGCGCGGAAGTCACCGGCACACGACGGCTCGGCGACGACCCCGCCGGAGCCGAGGCCCTGTTCGAGGCCGTCACCACGTCCACCGCCGATGTCATCGTCACCACCGGCGGCACCGCCTCGGGCCCCGTCGACCACGTGCACCCCGTTCTGGTGCGCGCGGGGGCCGAACTGCTCGTCGACGGGGTGGCCGTGCGCCCCGGGCATCCGATGCTGCTGGCCCGGATCGGTGACCGCGTCGACGGCCGCCACCTGGTGGGGCTGCCGGGCAATCCACTGGCCTCGGTCTCCGGGCTGCTCACGCTCGCCGAACCGCTGCTGCGCGCCCTCGCCGGAAGGCGCCGGCGCCCCCGGTACGCGGTGCCGGTGCAGGGTGACGTGCCCGGCCACCCGTACGACACCCGGCTCGTGCCGGTCCTGCTGACGGAGGAACACGCGGTGCCGCTGCGCTACCACGGCCCGGCGATGCTGCGCGGTGTGGCGGCCGCCGACGCGCTGGCCGTCGTACCGCCGCACGGCGCGCGGTCGGGGCAGGAGCTGGAAATGCTCGACCTGCCCTGGGCCTCCGGGGGATGTTTCACGTGAAACAGCCCGGCCAGGACGCAATGGCCCGGCGCGCCGACGAGGCGCTCGTGGCACGGCGCGTCACCCTCCCGAAGCGCGTCGTCCAGAGACCGCTCCGGCAGGTGGCACAACGGCTGTTGATGGCCTTGTTCGTGATGTGCCTGACGGTGTTGCTCGTGTGGCTCGACCGCGAGGGCTATCACGACAGTGCCGACGAAACCGTCGACTTCCTCGACTGCGTCTACTTCGCGACGGTGACGCTGTCGACGACCGGCTACGGCGACATCGTCCCCTACAGCGACAGTGCGCGGCTGGTGAACGCCCTGCTGATCACGCCGCTGCGCATCGTGTTCCTGATCATCTTGGTCGGGACCACGCTGGAGGTGCTGACGGAGCGGACGCGGGAAGAGTGGCGGCTGAAGCGCTGGAGGAAGAACGTGCGTGACCACACGGTTGTCGTCGGCTTCGGCACGAAGGGCCGTTCGGCCCTCCAGACACTTCTGGCCACCGGGCTCGCCAAGGAACAGGTCGTCATCGTCGATCCGAGCACCAAGGTGATCGACGTGGCGGCCGCCGAGGGACTGACGGGTGTCGTCGGCGACGCCACCCGTTCCGATGTGCTGCTGCGCGCCGAACTGCCCAAGGCCCGGCAGATCGTCGTCGCCACCCAGCGCGACGACACGGCGGTCCTGGTGACGCTGACGGCACGCCAGCTCAACCGCGGTGCCAAGATCGTCGCCACGGTCCGGGAGGAGGAGAACGCGCCGCTGCTGCGCCAGTCGGGCGCGGACGCGGTCATCACGAGCGCGAGCGCGGCCGGGCGGCTGCTGGGTCTGTCGGTGCTCAGCCCGAGCGCGGGCACGGTGATGGAGGACCTGATCCAGCAGGGCAGCGGCCTGGACCTGATCGAACGGCCCGTCACCAAGCCGGAGGTCGGCAAGGGGGTGCGGGAGACGGAGGACCTGGTGGTGAGCGTGTTGCGGGGGCACCGGCTGCTCGCCTACGACGATCCCCACGCGAGTCCGCTCCAGTCGACGGACCGTCTGATCACCATCGTCCGGGCCGGTCGGGCGGCGGCGCCGTCAGGGCTTTCCGGGTAGCCTCCGGGCCATGCATGCGATCACCATCGAGCAGCCCGGCGGACCCGAGGCCCTGGTGTGGGCCGAAGCTCCCGATCCGGTGGCAGGCCAGGGCGAGGTACTCGTCGAGGTCGCGGCGAGCGCCGTGAACCGCGCCGACGTGCTCCAGCGACAGGGCTTCTACGACCCGCCGCCCGGTGCGTCCCGTCATCCGGGGCTGGAGTGTTCCGGGCGGATCGTCGCGGTCGGAGAGGGCGTCTCCGGCTGGTCGGTGGGCGACGAGGTGTGCGCGCTGCTGGCCGGCGGCGGTTACGCGGAGCGGGTCGCGGTCCCGGCGGGGCAGTTGCTTCCGGTGCCGGCCGGGGTGGACCTGGTGACGGCGGCCGCGTTGCCGGAGGTCGTGACGACGGTCTGGTCGAACGTGTTCATGGTGGCCGGGCTGCGTCCCGGCGAGACCCTGCTGGTACACGGCGGGTCCAGCGGTATCGGCACGATGGCGATCCAGCTGGGCAAGGCGGTCGGCGCCCGGGTGGCGGTGACGGCGGGCGGCAAGGAGAAGCTGGCGCGCTGTGCGGAGCTGGGCGCCGACATCCTTATCGACTACCGCGAGCAGGACTTCGTGGAAGAGCTGCGGGCCTCGACGGACGGGGCCGGGGCGGACGTGATCCTGGACATCGTGGGCGCCAAGTACCTGGCGCGGAACCTGGACGCGCTGGCCGTGAACGGCCGGCTCGCGGTGATCGGGCTCCAGGGCGGGGTGAAGGCGGAGCTGAACCTGGGGGCGCTGATGGCCAAGCGGGGGGCGGTCACGGCGACGTCGCTGCGCTCACGGCCGCTGGAGGAGAAGGCTGCGATCGTGGCGGCGGTACGGGAGCACGTCTGGCCGCTCGTCTCGTCGGGCCGGGTCAGGCCGGTGGTCCACGCGGCGTACCCGATGGCGGAGGCCGCCGAGGCCCACCGGGTGATGGAGTCCAGCGCCCACATCGGCAAACTGCTGCTCACCGTCTGACCCCGGTCACCTGAGGGCGGCCGCGACGAGCCCCTCCAGGGCGTCACGTGACACCTCGCCGCCGGCAGCTGGTCGAGGACGAGACCGTCGACCGAGGCCGACAGCGCCAGGGGTGCGGGACTCCGGGTCGGGAACGCCGTGGGCCGCCAAGAAGGTGCGTACGACGTCCCGCCCGGCGTTCTCGCGCGGCACGAGGATCTTCGCGCAGCTCCGGGTCGCGCACGCTCTCCAGGGCGCACGCGTAGCGAGCCGGCGAGCGCCGGCGGCCTTCTCCCGGCGCCGGCCGGGCCGCTGTCAGCCCGGCGCGGGCGTCGGTCAGTTCGGCAGGGGTGCGGGGTTGCACGGCGCGTTCACCGGCTGCCTGGTGTTCGGCCTGGTCGCGGACCACGAGACGGCGTACGAGGGCGGTGAGCAAGGCTGCCCGGGTCCGGAAGCATCGGGCTGCACCTCACCGGGTGTGAGGTGATCGTGCTGGAGCGGGCCGCCGCGCCGGCCGACCCACCAGCTGCGCCACCCCCTGGCCGTCTCCCTCCGCAACACGGCCCTCCGCCTGACCCCGGCGGCAGTGGCCCCACGCGCGATCCTCCGCCACGCCGCCTGGACCCCGCCCCGCCTCCCCTGACCCCTGTCCCACCTGGTCTGGCTACGCTTGCGCGTCATGTGGAGACGAACGGCCCGTGACGTGTTCCCCGACGCCGGTTTCAGGGATCCCACCGACGAGTCGGTCCTGGCCGAGGCGGAGCGGAAGCTCGGGGAGGAGCTTCCGGCCGGGCTCAAGCAGCTGTTGACGGAGAGCAACGGGATCGTCGGGCGGACCGGCGTGGACACCGTCTGGACCATCGAACAGGTCGTCGAGCAGAACCTCTACTTCCGCTCGGACAGCTCCTTCGCTCTCAGCTGTACATGCCGTTCGACGCCCTCCTGTTCTTCGGGGACAACGGCGGCGGAGACCAGTTCGCCTTCGTGCAGACGCCGCGGAGGCCGGACGTCTTCGTCTGGGAACACGAGACCGACAGCCGCCGCTGGGTGGCCGGCGACCTCCGGGACTACCTGGGACGTTCGCTCGCCGCGGGCGGAGACGACTGGTACCGGTAGCGCTCCCCCGAGCCGTGCTCGCAGGGCCGGGGCGGCGTGCACGCCGCCGGTCGGGAACCCACCCGGGCCCGGCGGGGCCGCAGCCGGCCCCCCGGGCCCGGCCCCGCGGGCCCGGCCCCGCGGGGGGACCAGGCCCTGCGGGGGACCCGGCCCCGCCGTTACAGCGAGCGGAGCAGGACCGCCGGGGATTCGACGCAGTCCGCCACGTAGCGCAGGAAGCCGCCGGCCGTGCCGCCGTCGCAGACGCGGTGGTCGAAGGTCAGCGACAGCTGGACCACCTGGCGCACCGCGAGTTCGCCCTGGTGGACCCACGGCTTCGGAATGATCCGGCCCACACCCAGCATCGCCGCCTCCGGGTGGTTGATGATCGGCGTGGAGCCGTCGACCCCGAACACCCCGTAGTTGTTCAGGGTGAACGTCCCGCCCGTCAGGTCCGCCGGCGCCAGCTTCCCGGCCCGCGCCAGCTCGGTGAGCCGGGCGAACTCCGCCGACAGGGACTCCGGACTGTGCGTGTGGGCGTCCCGCACCACCGGGACCATCAGGCCCCGCTCGGTCTGCGCGGCGAAGCCCAGGTGCACGGCCGGGAGCCGGACGATCTCCTTCGCCGCCAGGTCCACGGTGGAGTTGAGCTCCGGGTACTTGGCCAGCGCGGCCGTGCAGATCCGGGCCAGCAGCGCCAGCACCGAGATCTTGGGGCCGCCCACGGCGTTCATCGCGGCCCGGGCCGCCATCAGTTCGGTGGCGTCCGCGTCCACCCAGCAGGTGGCCTCCGGGATTTCGCGGCGGCTGCGCGACAGCTTCTCCGCCACCGCCCCGCGCAGTCCCTTGAGCGGGATCCGTTCACCCACAGGAGCTCCCACCGACCCCACGGCCCCCGCGGCGGCCGCCACCGGAGCCGGCGCCGGCGCGGCCTGCTCCCGCAGCGCCGCCTCCACGTCCGCCCGCAGGATCAGCCCCTCGGGGCCCGACCCCCGCAGCTCCCGCAGATCGACCCCGTTGTCCCGGGCGAGCTTGCGTACGAGCGGCGAGATCACCGGAACCGGCCCCAGCGGCCCCACCGGAGCCGAAACCGGAACAGGCACCACCGGAGCCGTCACGGCCGTCGCGGCCCCCGGCCGGATCCGCCGCCTGCGCGCCGGACGCGAGTGGTCCGTGCCGTACCCGACCAGCACGTTCCCGGAGCCGGACGACTCCGGAGCCGGGTCCGGATCCGCAGGACCCACCGCCACCATGATCAGCGGCGCGCCGACCGGCAGTTCGGTCCCCTCCTCCCCGAACCGGGCGGTGACCACGCCCCCGTACGGGCACGGCACCTCCACCATCGCCTTGGCCGTCTCGACCTCGACCACCGGCTGGTCGATCTCGACGACGTCGCCCACCGCCACCAGCCAGCGGACGATCTCCGCTTCGGTCAGCCCCTCACCGAGGTCGGGCAGCTTGAACTCCAGTACCTGCGGCATCAGTTCTCCCACTGCAGGCGTCCCACGGTGTCCAGGATCCGGTCCACACCCGGCAGATGGTGCTTCTCCAGCATCGGCGGCGGGTACGGGATGTCGAACCCCGTCACCCTCAGCACCGGCGCCTCCAGGTGGTGGAAGCAGCGCTCCGCCACCCGGGCGGCGATCTCCGCACCCGGTCCGCCGAAGCCGCCAGCCTCGTGGACCACCACGGCGCGACCCGTGCGGCGTACCGAGGCGACGACCGTCTCCTCGTCGAACGGGACGAGCGAGCGCAGGTCCACGACCTCCAGGTCCCAGCCCTCCTCGCGGGCCGCCTCGGCGGCCTCCAGGCACACCGGCAGCGACGGCCCGTACGTGATCAGCGTCGCGCTCGTGCCCGTCCGCCGCACCAGCGCCTTGCCGATGCCCGGCACCTCGGCCGGAGCGTCGGGCGACCACTGCGCCTTCGACCAGTACAGGCGCTTCGGCTCCAGGAAGACCACCGGGTCGTCGCTCGCGATCGACGCGCGCAGCAGCCCGTACGCGTCCTCGACGGTCGCCGGGGTGACCACGGTCAGCCCGGGCGTCGCCACGTAGTACGCCTCGGAGGAGTCGCTGTGGTGCTCCACCCCGCCGATCCCGCCGCCGTACGGCACGCGGATGGTGATCGGCAGCGGCATCGCGCCGCGCGTGCGGTTGCGCATCTTCGCGACGTGCGAGATCAGCTGCTCGAACGCCGGGTACGCGAACGCGTCGAACTGCATCTCCACGACCGGCCGCAGCCCGTACATGGCCATGCCGACCGCGGCGCCGAGGATGCCGGCCTCCGCGAGCGGGGTGTCCGTACAGCGGTCCTCGCCGAACTCCTTCGCGAGGCCGTCGGTGATCCGGAAGACCCCGCCGAGCGTGCCGACGTCCTCACCCATCACGTGGACCGTCGGGTCCTCGGCCATCGCGTCGCGCATCGCCCTGCCGAGGGCCTGCGCCATGGTCGCCGGCTTGGTCCCCGGCTGCACCGCCACCGTCGTCATCACTCGTTCTCCGCTTCAAGCTCGGCGCGCAGCAGCTCCGCCTGCTCGCGCAGCCGCCCGGTCTGCTCCGCGTAGACGTGCGCGAAGAGGTCCATCGGGTCGAGCACCGGCTCTGCGTTCATCGCGTCCCGCAGGGCCGCCGCCATCGCCTCGGCCGCGTCCTTGGCCACCTGTATGCCCTCCGCGTCCAGCAGCCCGCGCGAGGTCAGCTCACGCTCCAGCAGCTCCACCGGGTCGTGCGCCTTCCAGGCCTCCACCTCGGAGTCCGTGCGGTAGCGGGTCGCGTCGTCGGCGTTGGTGTGCGCCTCGATCCGGTACGTGACCGCCTCGATCAGCGTCGGCCCGCCGCCCGCACGAGCCCGCTGGACGGCCTCGGTCAGCACCTCGTGCATCGCGGCGATGTCGTTGCCGTCGACGAGCCGGCCGGGCATCCCGTACCCGACGGCCTTGTGGGCCAGCGTCGGGGCCGCGGTCTGCTTGGCGAGCGGGACGGAGATCGCGAAGCCGTTGTTCTGGACGAGGAAGACCACCGGGGCCTGCCACACGGCGGCGAAGTTCAGCGCCTCGTGGAAGTCGCCCTCGCTGGTGCCGCCGTCGCCGACCATGGCGAGCGCGACCACGTCGTCCCCGCGCAGCCGGGCGGCGTGCGCCAGGCCCACCGCGTGGGGGAGCTGGGTGGCGAGCGGCGTGGACAGCGGGGCTATCCGGTGCTCGCGCGGGTCGTATCCGGTGTGCCAGTCGCCGCGCAGCAGGGTCAGCGCCTGTACGGGGTCCAGGCCGCGCGCCACGGCCGCCAGGGTGTCCCGGTAACTGGGGAAGAGCCAGTCCTGGTCTTCCAGGACCAGCGCGGCCGCGATCTCGCAGGCCTCCTGGCCGACGGTCGACGGGTAGACGGCGAGCCGCCCCTGCCGGGTGAGCGCGGTGGCCTGGGCGTTGTAGCGGCGTCCGCGCACCAGCTCGGCGTAGTACCGGCGCATCAGCTCGGCGTCGAGCTCGTCCGCGGCGGCGGTGCCCAGCACCCGGTAGGGCTCGGGGTCCGGGAGCAGCGCGGCGGCGTCCGTACGCGGCCTCCAGGCGGGCGGCGGGGTCAAACGGTGGGACGCCCCGGCACCGGGCAGCTCTTGGACCGTCATGGCGGCGTACACCTCCTCGTAGGAAGCGGGCAGGAGTGCCCCGGATGTGAGGCGCCTCACCTACCGATTGTTCGGTTGTCTGCGCAATTTGGCTACAGGCGCCTCCAGGCTGTGGACAAAGTGGCGCCGGGGCCCTGGGATGGATGCAGGACGTCCAGGAGAGGGAGGCAGTGGGCAATGCCGGATGAACAAATGGCCGCGGCGGGCTCCGCCGGGGGATCCGCACCGGTCCCGCCCGGAGGGGCCAAGACGGCACCACCCGCACCGCCCGCCCCTTCCGGACCGCCGCCCGGTTCCGCCGCCGCGGCTCCCACCCCGCCGCGGCCACTGGACCCGATCGACCGCTCGATCCTGCGGCTGCTCCAGGCGGACGGCCGGACGTCGATACGGTCGGTCGCGGAGCAGGTCCACGTGTCCCGGGCGAATGCCTACGCGCGGATCAACCGTCTGATCGACGACGGCGTGATCCAGGGCTTCACGGCCCGGGTGAACCACGAGCGCGCAGGTCAGGGCGCATCGGCGTACATCACGTTGAAGATCGTCCAGAACTCGTGGCGCACGGTGCGCGAAAAGCTGCGCGAGCTGCCGGGCGCGGCGCACATCGCCCTGGTGAGCGGGGACTTCGACGTGCTCCTGCTGGTGCACACCCCGGACAACCGCACCCTGCGCGAGCTGGTCCTCACCCGCCTCCAGTCGATCCCGGAGGTCCTGTCCACGCGGACGCTGCTGGTGTTCGAGGAAACGGACCTGCTCGATCCCGGCCCGGTCGGCGGCCCGGCGCTCACCCCGCTCACCGAGGAACAGCCGTAGCGGCATGAGCGGCCGCGGGCCGCAGGAGTGCCCGCAGCTCGCCGAAGAGTTCCGCGACGGCGGCGGCCGCCGCGGGCACGACCGCGGCGTAGTCCATGAAGCCGTGGACGAGCCCGGGGTAGAGGTGCGAGCGCACCGCGACCCCGGCCTCCTCCAGCGTGCGGGCGTAGGCCAGTACCTGGTCCCGCAGCGGGTCGAAGCCCCCGACACCGATCACGGCCGGGGCCAGCCCCCGGTGGGACCCGGCGAGCAGCGGCGAGACGCGGTCGTCGGCGGCGGCCCCGGGGTCGTTGCCGACGTACAGCAGGATGTCGTTCTCGATCGTGGCGGTGGTCATCCCGTAGCCGGTGGCGTTCTCCTCCATCGACGGGTAGCCGCCGCGGCCCGTGAGGTCGGTGACCGGGTAGGCCAGCAGCTGGGCGGCGACGGGCGTGCCCGCGTCGCGCAGGGCCAGGGCCACGGCCGCGGCGAGGGTGGCGCCCGCGCTGTCCCCGGCGAGCGCGAACACGCCGCTGCCGCCGCCGAAGCGCTCGGGGTGGCCGGCCACGTCCCGGGCGACGGCGAGGCAGTCCTCGTAGGCCGCCGGGAAGGGGTACTCGGGCGCGAGCCGGTAGCCGACGGCGACCACGACCGCCTCTACGTCCCGGCACAGGCGGCGGCAGATCGCGTCGTGGGTGTCCAGGTCGCCCACGACGAAGCCGCCGCCGTGGCAGTAGACGACGGCCGGCGCGGGGCCCGCGGGCCGCGGTCGGTAGATCCGTACGGGCACCCCGGCGAGGGTGTCGTCCGCGACGGATCCCGCGGGCAGCGGCGCCTCGGGGGCGAGGGCCCGCACGAACTCGCGGTGGCCGGCCCGCCTCTCGGCGGCGCCCGGCAGCGGGACGGGCGGCGGCCCGTCGACGCCGAAGCGGTGCATGACTGCTGCGATGTCCGGGTCAAGGGCCATGCGGCCATCGTCGCGGGGACGGGCGGCGGGCGCCGCACGGACGGAGCCGTTCAGGTGGCGCAGCGCGCGGCCCGGCCGTCGGACGGTGCCGCCCGCGCCGCCCCGGGCGCAGCCGCCACGCCGGCCCGCACTCCGGCCCGCGTGGCGGCCCGGCCTCGCGCGTTCAGGTCGTGCTCGTGCGCAGCCCGTCGAAGGCCAGGTGGACGACGGCGTCCGCGAGCTGGGAGTGGTCCGCGCCCGGGTACGGGCGGTACCACTCGACCAGGGAGTTCACCATGCCGAACAGCAGGCGGGTGGCGAGCCGGCTGTCCACGTCGGTGCGCAGGTCGCCCTCGGCCGCGGCGGCCTTCAAGAGGTCGGCCACCGCGTGGTCGAACTCGCGGCGGCGCTCCAGCGCCCAGCGCTCGGTCCGCGTGTTGCCCCGTACGCGCAGCAGCAGGGTGACGTACGGCAGTTCGGCCAGCAGCACCTCCACCGTGCGCCGCGTGACGTACTCGACCCGCTCCACGGCGCGGCCGCGCAGCGCGCCCGGCTCCTCCAGGACCGCGAAGAGGCCGTCGAGGGCGCGGCTGACCGCCCGCCGCAGCAGCTCTTCCTTGCCCGCCACGTGGTGGTAGATCGAGGACTTGGAGATCCCCGCGGCCTTGGAGAGGTGCTCCATCGAGGTGCCGTCGTAGCCGCGCTCGTTGAAGACCTGGACCGCCACCGAGAGCAGCGTCTCGGGGGTGTACGTGTCCCGCCTGGCCGTGGTCACCGGCCGCCCCCGTATCCCGCGCCGCCGTCCACGGCCCCCGCCTCGTGCACGGCCTCGTCCTCGGCCGCCTCCTCCTCGGCCGCGTCCTCCGTGTAACCGAGTTTGAACAGCGCGAGCGAGGGCGCGTACCGGCCGCCCGGGCAGCGTTCGTCGAGGTGGTGCAGGAGGTCGTAGGCCCAGTCGCGGCCGAGGCGCTCGTGCCAGGCGGACGGGCCGAGCGGGTAGTTGACGCCGAGCCGCATCGCGGTGTCGATGTCCTCGGCGGTGGCCACGCCGCGCGCGACGGCGTCGGCGGTCAGGTCGATCAGCATCGCGACGGTGCGGGCGACGATCATGCCCGGGACGTCACCGATGACGGAGACCTTCTTGCCGAGCTTCTGGAAGAGCCCGACGGCCTCCGCGAGGGTCCGCTCGCTGGTGTCCGCACCGGTGGAGAGCGCGATGCGGGTGGCGTCGCGGTAGTCGAGCGCGAGGTCGAAGTAGACGACGTCCGTGAACTCGACCGAGGTCTTGCCGTCCGCGAGCACGAGCTGGCCCTCGCCGGGCAGCTGGATGTACGGACCCCCCTGCCCGGTCGCCGTGACGGCGATCCCCGCCTCCTCCAGCAGGTCCACCAGACCGGCCGCCGGACCGAGGTCACCCACGACGGTGACCTTGGCGGGAGCCTCCTCGGGACCGGCGGTGTGCGGCTGCGCAAGCGGGGCGTCCGGGCCGTACGGGAACCAGCCGTGCCCCGATTTGCGGCCGAGGCGGCCCGACTGGACCAGGCGGCGCTGCGCGAGCGAGGGGGTGAACTTGGGGCTGCGGAAGAAGGAGTCCCAGACCGAGCGGGTGACGGCCTCGTTGACGTCCTGGCCGATCAGGTCGGTCAGCTCGAACGGGCCCATCTTGAAGCCGCCGCTCTCGCGGAGCACGGCGTCGATGGTCGCCGGGTCCGCGCCCTGCTCCTCGTACACCGCGAAGGCCTCGGCGTAGAAGGGGCGGGCGATGCGGTTGACGATGAATCCGGGCGTATCGGCGCAGCGGACCGGCGTCTTGCCCCAGCCCAGGACGGTCTCGTACGCGCGCTCGGCGGCGGCCGGGTCGGTGGCGAATCCGCTGACCACCTCGACCAGCGGGAGCAGCGGGGCCGGGTTGAAGAAGTGCAGGCCGAGGAAGCGGCCGGGGTGGGCCATGCCGGCGGCGAGCTCGGTGACGGAGAGGGAGGAGGTGTTGGTCGCCAGCAGGGCGTCCGGCGAAACCACCCCTTCAAGTGCGGCGAGGAGCCCCTGCTTGACGGTGACGTCCTCCACGACGGCCTCGATGACGAGGGCTGCGTCGGCCAGCTCGGAAAGGGCCTGGGCCGCATTGATCCGGCCGTTCGCCTCGTCCGCCCCGGCTCGTTCCAGCCGGCCCTTGGCGACCAGCCGCTCGACGCGGTCGCGGACCTGCTGGACGCCGTCGCGGGCCGCGTGGGCGTCGATGTCGTGGATCAGCACGCGGTGACCTGCGAGGAGGGCGACCTGGGCGATGCCCTGTCCCATGGTGCCGGCGCCGATGACCGCCACTGTGCGGGACCGCTCGATTGCTGTCATGACCCGATCCTCCCGCACCGACTTATCCACAGGCTTGCCGGGCCCTCTTGTCCCGACCGATCGTTCGGTTACTCTAACTCGTGTCTGCTCTTCTTCACCCGCCCTTGCCCGATCCGGTTCCCCCGGTCCGCACTCCGTGACTGTGTGAACGACCGTGTGAACCAGCGTGATCCCGCCCGGCTCAACGAGGAGTTGGTCCCTGATGGCCGCCGAGCCCACCGTCCACCAGCTGTCCGAGAAGCACCGGCCCACCTTGGACCAGGCGCTCGCGGCCATCCGCAGCCGCGCGTACTGGTCCCCGCATCCCGAGCACCCCAAGGCCTACGGGGAGAGCGCCCCGGCCGACGGCCTCGCGGCGTTCGAAGCCGTCCGCGGCACCCGGTTCGACCTCGACCAGCCCGGCACCGACGGCTGGACCGGCGGTGAGGTGTCCCCGTACGGCCCCGAGCTCGGCGTCGAGTACCCGCACGCCGACCCGGACGTGCTGCTGCCCGCGATGCGGGCCGGCATGGGCGCCTGGCGGGACGCGGGCCCCGAGACCCGTGCGCTGGTCTGCATCGAGATCCTGTCCCGGATCTCCGCGCGGACGCACGAGTTCGCGCACGCGGTCATGCACACCAGTGGCCAGGCCTTCATGATGGCGTTCCAGGCAGGCGGTCCCCACGCGCAGGACCGCGGCCTGGAGGCGATCGCATACGCCTACGAGGAGCAGACCCGCGTCCCGGCGCAGGCGGACTGGTCGAAGCCGCAGGGCAAGAAGGACCCGCTGGAGCTCGGCAAGAGCTTCACCGCCGTGCCGCGCGGCATCTCGCTGATGATCGGCTGCAACACCTTCCCGACCTGGAACGGTTACCCGGGGCTCTTCGCCTCCCTGGCCACCGGCAACCCGGTCCTGGTCAAGCCGCACCCGCGCGCCGTGCTCCCGCTGGCGCTGACGGTGAAGGTGGCCCGCGAGGTCCTCGCCGAGGCCGGCTTCGACCCGAACCTGGTCGCGCTGGCGGTCGACCGTCCCGGCGAGGGCGTCGCCAAGACGCTCGCGCTGCGCCCCGAGATCAAGCTGATCGACTACACCGGTTCGACGTCCTTCGGCGAGTGGCTGGAGACCAACGCCCGCCAGGCGCAGGTGTACACGGAGAAGGCGGGCGTCAACACCGTCGTCGTCGACTCTACCGACGACTACAAGGGCATGCTGTCGAACCTCGCGTTCTCGCTGTCCCTGTACAGCGGCCAGATGTGCACCACCCCGCAGAACCTGCTGATCCCGCGGGACGGCATCGAGACGGACGCGGGCCACAAGACGTACGACGAGGTCGTCTCCGACCTCGCGGCCTCCGTCGGGGGCCTGCTCGGCGATGACGCCCGGGCCAACGCCCTGCTGGGCGCGCTGGTCAACCCGGACGTGAAGGCCCGTCTGGAGGCGGCGGCCGGCCTGGGCGAGGTCGCGCTGGCCTCGCGGGAAGTCACGAACCCGGAGTTCCCGGGCGCGGTGGTCCGCACCCCGGTGATGGTGAAGCTGGACGGCTCCAAGCCGGACGACTCCGCGCCGTACCTGTCCGAGTGCTTCGGCCCGGTCTCGTTCGCGGTGGCGGTCGACTCCACTGCGGACGCGCTGGAGCTGCTGCGGCGCACGGTCCGGGAGAAGGGCGCGATGACGGTCGGCGCGTACACGACGTCCGCGGACACCGAGCGGGCGATCGAGGAGGTCTGCCTGGAGGAGTCGGCGCAGCTGTCGCTCAACCTGACCGGTGGGGTCTTCGTGAACCAGACCGCGGCGTTCTCCGACTTCCACGGCTCGGGCGGCAACCCCGCGGCCAACGCGGCGCTGTGCGACGGCGCGTTCGTCGCGAACCGCTTCCGCGTGGTGGAGGTCCGCCGCCAGCGCTAGTGGGCGCAGGCCCGCCGCCGGCGCTAGTTGCCGGCGTGCGGCCCTCCCCAGTGGAAAAGGGTCATGGCGACGCTGGTGGCCAGGTTGTAGCTGGATACCTGTGGGCGCATCGGCAGGGACACCAGGTGGTCGGCCCGGGCGCGCAGCTCGGGTGAGATGCCGTGGCGTTCGGAGCCGAAGGCGAGCAGGGCGTCGTCGGGGAGGGTGAGGGCGCGGATGTCCTCGCCCTCCGGGTCGAGCGCGTACAGCGGGCCGGGGGGCAGGGTGTCGAGCTCCACCCGGTCGACGGTGGTGGCGTAGTGCAGTCCGGCTCCCGCGCGGACCACGTTGCTGTGCCAGGGGTCGAGGTCGCCGCGGGTGACGACGCCGGTGGCGCCGAAGCCGGCGGCGAGCCGGACGACCGCTCCGACGTTGCCGAGGTTGCGGGGGTTGTCCAGTACGACGACCGGCGCGGACCGGGGCATCCGCTCCAGGCGGGCCCGCCCCTCGGCGCGGTCGGGCCTGACCGCCAGGGCGGCGACCCCCGTGGGGTGGACGCGGCCCAGCAGCGTGCGCAGCTCCGCCCCGGCGACCAGACGGGCCACCTCCGCCTCCACGTCCGGGGCCAGCTCGGCGGCGAGGGCCCGAACGGCGGCGGGGTCGTCGGCGATCGCGGCCAGGACGTCGGCGCCGAAGCGCAGGGCGTGCTTCAGCGCGTGGAACCCGTCGAGAAGCACGAGGTCCTCCCGCCCGGCGGCCTCCCGCCAGGCCCGCGCCACCTCATCGCCCCCACCACGCTGCTCACTCATACCGCCGACCCTACGGCCCTGCCCGCCGGCCGCCGGCAGCGGCAGTTCCCGCGCCATCAGCGGACCGACGCCGTCAGCGCCCGACGGCTCCCGCCTCGGCGACCGCCACCGGCCCGGGCCGTTCGCGGCGGACCCGTACGAGCGCCACCCGGGAACCGGCCCAAACCAGGAAGGCCGTCGGCAGGAACACCGCATCGGCCGCGATCATCGCCAGCGAGAAGAACGGCAGCCCCAGCACCACCGCGATCCCGAGGTGCTCCAGCATCATCATCGCCAGGAGCACGTTCTTGATCCGCCGGTTGAACAGCGTGAACGGGAACGCGACCTGCACCGCCACCGTGCCGTAGGTCAGCAGCATGACCACCGTCCCACTGCCCGCCAGCAGCGCCGACAGACCCGGCCACGGGGCGAAGTAGTCCAGCCCCAGCGGGTAGTACAGCGCCGTACCGTCCTGCCAGCGGGACCCCTGGATCTTGTACCAGCCGGCCGTCGCGTAGATCAGGCACACCTCCGCCGTGATGACCAGCATCCCCGCGTTGTGCAGCAGGTTCGCCAGGACGTCGAGGAGTGCCCGCCCCTCCCCCTCGGGGGCGTACCGCTCGGCCAGCCACCACACCCCGGCGGTCACCCACAGGGCCCCGAACGCCGCCGTCCACAGCATGTCGAACCGCCCGGCCAGAGCCCCGTACGCGAACACCGCGCCCAGTACGCCCCACAGCACCGGCCCCCACGGGCCCGCCCCGCCCCGCTCCGCCCGCCGCGCGTCCAGTGACCACACCTGGGCGCACCGCGTCAGTACCAGGTAGATCGCCATCAGGTGGATGACGTTGTCCCCGCCGTCCCCCATGAACACGCTGCGGTTCTGGAGCGAGAGCACCCCCACCATGAACACGACGGACGTCGCCCGCGTCCGCCAGCCCAGCACCAGCAGCGCGCTCGCGAGCACGGACAGGGCGTAGACCGCCTCGAACCACCAGGTCGCGTCCGACCACATCAGCACCGTGAACGCGTGGTTCGTGGCGATCAGCCGCTTCGCGAGCGCCCAGCTCCACGGCCCGTCCGGCCCGTACAGCTCGTGCCGGTTCGGGAACTCGCGCAGCAGGAAGAAGAGCCAGGTGCCGGCGAAGCCGATCCGTACGACCGCACTCTGGTACGGCCCCAGCGCCTCCCCCGTGACCCTCGCGAGCCCCCGTCCGGCCGCGGCCCGCGCCCGGCTCAGAGCGTCCACCACGGCAGCTCCCGGTAGTACGTCTGGGTGTCGGTGCGTTCGGCGCTCCACTTCGGCGCCGCGACCGCCGTCGTCGCCGAGCGCAGCTGGATCCGTACGATGCGGTCGCCGCCGTGCTGCCATCCGGCCAGCCGGGCCACGGCGATCCGCCGCAGGTAGGCCTCGGAGAGGTCGCCGCGTTCGCCGTTCGGCTTGTTGTCGTCGTCGTGGGAGCCGGTGAAGAAGTCCCAGGCCCGCCGGAGCTCGTTCTGCCGGGTGTGGCTCGGCAGCGGGTCGTGCCGGATGGCAGCGCCGTCCTCGGCGGACAGGTCGCGCCAGTCACTGGTGGTGAGCTCGCCGCCGGCCGTCCGCAGCTGGGCGCGTACCTGGATCGCGATGTTCTGCTGGAGCGGGTTGGGGGCGAAGAGCTTCCAGTTCTGTTCGAACTCGGGGTAGATCCAGCCGTCGACGGTCTCCGCGTGGCGTTTGCTGACCGTGTTGGACGGTGCGACGTGCAGGAAGACGAACGCCAGGTGGGCGCAGGCGGCCACGCCGACCGCCCCGAGGGCCATCGCCGCGAGCACGCGGTAGGGGGTGGAGAGGCCGGCGATCCCGGGGGCGCGGGGCTCCGTGACGGGCGGCGGAACGGCCCCTCCCACGGGCTTTCGCTCGTTCGAATCCATCGCGTCCCGATCGTCCGGCGTCCACAGGGTTGCCCACAGAGGTTGACACCCTACGGGCCGTCGACCCACCATTGAAGAGGATGAACCGAACGATCGGTCGGTCGGGCGGAACGCAGACTCTGACAGGGGGCCGGGATGGTCACAGTGACCCCGGAATCTGGGCAGGAAACAGGCCTGGGAACGGGTCCCGCGCAGCCGGGGCACGGTGCCCCGGGCGAGGGCGGCGATCTCGGTGCGCAGCTCGCGGCCGCGTTCGACGCCGCCGTGGCGGCGGACGAGCGCGTCGAGCCGCGTGACTGGATGCCCGACGAATACCGCGCCTCCCTGGTCCGCCAGATGGCCCAGCACGCCCACTCCGAGATCATCGGCATGCAGCCCGAGGCCAACTGGATCACCCGCGCGCCCTCGCTGCGCCGCAAGGCGATCCTGATGGCCAAGGTCCAGGACGAGGCAGGACACGGCCTCTACCTGTACAGCGCCGCCGAGACCCTCGGCACCAGCCGCGACGAGCTGCTCGACAAGCTCCACTCGGGGAAGCAGAAGTACTCCTCGATCTTCAACTACCCCACCCTGACCTGGGCCGATGTCGGTGCGATCGGCTGGCTCGTCGACGGGGCGGCCATCACCAACCAGGTGCCGATCTGCCGCTGCTCCTACGGTCCGTACGCGCGCGCCATGGTCCGCATCTGCAAGGAGGAGTCCTTCCACCAGCGCCAGGGGTACGAGCTGCTCCTGGCCCTGTCGAAGGGCACCGAGGCCCAGCACGCCATGGCGCAGGACGCCGTGGACCGGTGGTGGTGGCCCTCGCTGATGATGTTCGGGCCGCCGGACGGGGAGTCGGCGCACTCGGCCCAGTCGATGGCCTGGCGGATCAAGCGCCACTCGAACGACGAGCTGCGTCAGCGCTTCGTGGACATCGCCGTGCCGCAGGCCGAGTCGCTGGGGCTGACCCTGCCCGACCCGGACCTCAAGTGGAACGAGGAGCGCGGGCACTACGACTTCGGCGCGATCGACTGGGCCGAGTTCTGGGACGTGCTCAAGGGAAACGGCCCGTGCAACGAACAGCGCCTCAGCCAGCGGCGCACGGCCCACGAGGAAGGCGCCTGGGTACGGGAAGCCGCCGCGGCGTACGCGGCGAAGCACGCGCGGCAGGCCGCCCGCCCGGCGGACGGCACCACCGCAGAGCACGCCGGTCACACGGCGACGAACCACGAGGAGACACAGGCATGACGCAGAACTGGCCGCTGTGGGAGGTGTTCGTCCGCTCGCGGCGCGGCCTCTCGCACACGCACGCGGGAAGCCTGCACGCCCCGGACGCGGAAATGGCCCTGCGCAACGCCCGTGACCTCTACACGCGGCGCAGCGAAGGCGTGTCGATCTGGGTGGTGCCCTCCACCGAGATCACCGCCTCCTCGCCGGACGAGCGGGACCCGTTCTTCGCCCCGTCCGCCGACAAGCCCTACCGCCACCCCACCTTCTACGAGATCCCCGAGGGGGTGCGCCACCTGTGACCGGCAACGCGACCAGCGATGTGACCGCCGCGGCCGAAGCCGCCGCAACCGGCACGGACACCGTGCGGGCGGCCGCCCTCGCCCTCGGGGACGACGCGCTGATCCTCTCCCACCGCCTCGGCGAATGGGCGGGCCACGCACCCGTCCTGGAGGAAGAGGTGGCCCTCGCCAACATCGCCCTCGACCTGCTCGGCCAGGCCCGCCTGCTGCTGTCCATGGCGGGCGACGAGGACGAGCTGGCGTTCCTGCGCGAGGAGCGCTCCTTCCGCAACGTCCAGCTGGTCGAGCGGCCCAACGGCGATTTCGCCCACACCATCGCCCGGCAGCTCTACTTCTCGCTCTACCAGCACGAGCTGTACAGGGAACTGGCTGCGGGCGAGGGCCCGTTCGCGCCCCTGGCCGCCAAGGCCGTCAAGGAGACCGCGTACCACCACGACCACGCCGAGCAGTGGACGCTGCGGCTCGGCGACGGCACGCAGGAGAGCCGGGCCCGCATGCGGGCCGCGCTGGACGCCCTGTGGAAGTACACCGGCGAGATGTTCCAGCCGGTGGACGGACTCGAAGGCGTCGACTGGGCCGCCCTGGAAGAGCGCTGGCTGGCCGCGCTCGGAGCGGTCCTGGAGCGCGCCGGGCTCACCCTGCCCGAAGGCCCGCGGACGGGAGCCTGGGCCGCGGGCGCCGGCCGGCAGGGACTGCACACCGAGCCGTTCGGCCGGATGCTGGCGGAGATGCAGCACCTGCACCGCAGCCATCCGGGGGCGTCATGGTGACGGACGCGGAACCCGGTACGGGAACGACCGCCGGAACGACCCGCCTGGAGGCGGAGCTGGCCGAGCTGGCCGGCTCCGTCCCCGACCCTGAGCTGCCCGTCCTCACCCTGGCCGAACTCGGCGTCATGCGCGGGGTCCGGATGCATGACGACGGCCACGCGGAGGTCCTCCTCACCCCCACCTACACCGGTTGCCCGGCGATCGAGGCCATGTCCGCCGACATCCGCCAGGCCCTGACCGGGCACGGCATCCCCGACGTGCGGGTGACCACGGTGCTGGCCCCGGCCTGGTCGACCGACGACATCAGCGCCGAGGGCCGGCGCAAGCTCGCGGAGTTCGGCATAGCCCCGCCCCGCCCGCACGCCGCGGGCGGCCCGGTCCCGCTGACGCTGTCGGTCCGCTGCCCGCACTGCGGATCGACCGACACCGAACTGCTCAGCCGGTTCTCCTCCACCGCGTGCAAGGCGCTGCGCCGCTGCGTCGCCTGCCGCGAACCGTTCGACCACTTCAAGGAGCTGTAAATGGCCGTGCCGCCGCCGTCGACCGCGCAGTCGTCCCCTGCGGGGGCGCCGCGTCCCGCGCGCCACGGCGCTTTCCACGCCCTCACGGTGGCGGCGGTCGACCGGCTCACCGACGACTCGGTGGCCCTGACCCTGCGGGTGCCCGAGGAGCTGCGGGCCGAGTACCGGCACGCGCCGGGCCAGCACCTGACGCTGCGCCGCAGCACCCCCGAGGGCTCCGAGGTCCGCCGTACCTACTCGATCTGCTCCCCCGCCCCGGGCGAGGCGGGCCCCTCGTCGCTGCGGGTCGGCGTGCGGCTGGTGGAGGGCGGCGAGTTCTCCACGTTCGCGCACAAGGAGATCGCCGCCGGGGACGTCCTCGACGTGATGGTCCCGGCCGGACGGTTCGTCCTGGACCCGGCCGCGGCGCCGGCCGCCGCGCACTACGCGGCGATCGTGGGCGGCAGCGGGATCACCCCGGTGCTGTCGATCGCCGCCTCCCTGCTGGCTGCCCGGCCCGATGCCCGCTTCTGCCTGGTGCGCGCTGACCGCACGGCGGCCTCGACGATGTTCCTGGAGGAGGTGGCCGACCTCAAGGACCGCTACCCCGACCGGTTCCAGCTCGTGACCGTGCTGTCCCGGGAGGAGCAGGAGGCCGGGCTGCCGTCCGGCCGACTGGACGAGCAGCGGCTGAACACCCTGCTGCCGGCGCTGCTGCCCGTCGCGGAGGTGACGGGGTGGTTCCTGTGCGGCCCCTACGGCCTGGTGCAGGGTGCGGAGCGGGCGTTGAAGGCCCTGGGCGTCGTACGGGGCAGGGTCCACGAGGAGGTCTTCCACGTCGAGGACACCGCGCCGCAGGCCGTCGTGCGCGCCCCCTCGGCCGCCGCCGCACGGGGCCGGGTCACCGCCCGTCTCGACGGCCGGTCGGGCACCTGGCCGGTCCAGGACGGGGAGTCGCTGCTGGATGCCGTGCTGCGCAACCGCGCGGACGCCCCGTACGCCTGCAAGGGCGGGGTCTGCGGGACCTGCCGGGCGTTCCTCGTGTCGGGTGAGGTGCGGATGGACCGCAACTTCGCGCTGGAGGAGGAGGAGACGGAGGCCGGGTTCGTGCTGGCCTGCCAGTCCCACGCGGTGACGGAGGACGTGGAGATCGACTTCGACCGCTGACCGCTCGGTCCCCCTCGGAGGCTGTGCTTTTCACCGGCACTGCTCTATCTTGACGCTCCGTCAGATCGGCGCAGGACGCGAACCGGCACGCTCCGGTGGGCACCCGGGAGGACTGGCAGTGGACTTCACCTTCACCGAGGAGCAGCAGGCCGCCGTCGAGGCGGCCAAGGCCGTGTTCGCGGGTGTCTCGCCGGACGGTGTCCCGAGCCCCGCGCTCACCCCGGGAGCGGTGGCCGACGACTTCGACCGGCCGCTGTGGGCCCGTCTCGCCGGATCCGACCTGCTGGGCCTGGTCCTGGCCGAGGAACACGGCGGGGCCGGGCTCGACGCCATCGCGCTCTGCCTGGTGCTGCGCGAGGCGGCGAAGGTACTGGCCCGGGTACCGCTGCTGGAGCACTGCGCCACCGCCATGGCGGTCCAGGCATACGGGGGCCGGGAACTGTCCGCCGCCCTGCTGCCCGGAGCAGGCCGCGGAACCCTCGTCCTCACCGCCGCGGCACACGGCCGCACCGGCCACGACCCGGCCGAACTCGGCGTGGACGCCCGGTCCGACGGTTCGCTGTGGGTCCTGGACGGGGTCCAGACCTCCGTCCCCTGGGCGCAGAGCGCCGACTGGATCGCCGTACCCGCCCACACCGGGGAGGGGGCGGCGGTCCTCGCGCTGGTTCCCCGTGGCGCCGAGGGGCTGACCCTCGCGGACCAGTACTCCACCAGCGGCGAGCGGCTCGCCCACCTCACCCTGGACGGGGTGCGGGTGCCCCGCACCCACCTCATCGGCGACCCGGCGGCCTGGGACCTGCTCCACCGGCTGCTGGCGACCGGCACCTGCGCCCTCGCGCTCGGTCTCGGCGAAGCCGTACTCGCCATGACCGGCCAGTACACGGGGAAGCGTGAGCAGTTCGGCTTCCCCGTCGCCACGTTCCAGGCCGTTGCCGTACAGGCGGCGGACCGCTACATCGACCTGCGGGCCATGGAGGTCACCCTCTGGCAGGCGGCCTGGAGGCTGGAGAGCGCGGCAGCGGGCGCGGGGGGCCCGCTGCCGATCGCCGGCGATGTCGCGGTGGCCAAGATCTGGGCCTCCGAGGGCGTACGCCGGGTCGTACAGACCGCCCAGCACCTCCACGGCGGGTTCGGCGCCGACACCGACTACCCGTTGCACCGCTACCACGCCTGGGCCAAGCAGCTGGAACTCCAGCTCGGACCGGCCGCCGCACACGAGGAGGCCCTGGGCGACCTCCTGGCCGCCCACCCCCTCGCCTGACCGGCGCGTTACCGGTCCCGGCTCAGAGCACGAAGGGCGGGTTGCCGCTCTCGCTGATCATTGGGCGGCGGGCGCCGTCCCAGGCCTGCATGCCACCGTCGACGTTCACGGCATCGATGCCCTGACGGACGAGGTACTGGGTGACCTGCGCGGAACGCCCGCCCACCCGGCACATCACGTGCACCCGGCCACCGTCCTCGATGGCCTCGGTGAGCTCGCCGAAGCGGGCCACGAAGTCACTCATGGGGATGTGCAGCGCGCCCTCGACATGCCCGGCCGCCCATTCGTCGTCCTCACGGACGTCCAGGACAAAGCCTTCGGAGGGCACCTCGGCGGCGCCCACCGAGGGAAGCGGTCCGAAGTTCATACGTCGCCTTCTCTCGTCACAGATCCGGATCCCAACCTATACCGGCCGGGGTACCCCGGAGCCCGAGGCGGCCGGGGACCGCCTGCGGGCCGCGAGCGCCACCCGCAGGCACGCACCACCCGCCCGAGCCGTCGTGGCTCTACTGCCCCTCGGTCAGCCCCGCCAGTTCGGTCTCACGCTCGGAGACCTGGGCCAGCAGCTGCTCCGCGATCTCCTCCAGCAGGCGGTCCGGGTCGTCCGGAGCCATCCGCAGCATCGATCCGATGGCGCTCTCCTCCAGCTCCCGCGCCACCGCCGCCAGGAGCTCCTTGCGCCGCGCCAGCCACTCCAGCCGCGCGTAGAGCTCCTCGCTCTCGCTCGGCCGTGCCGTCTCCGGCGCCGGGCCGGCCGCCCATTCCTCCGCCAGCTCGCGCAGCAGGGTTTCCTCACCCCGCGCGTACGCCGCGTTGACCCGGGAGATGAACGCATCCCGCCGTTCCCGCTCGGCTTCGTCCTGGGCGAGATCGGGATGCGCCTTGCGGACCAGCTCGCGGTACAGCCGACGTACCTCCTCCGTCGGACGCACTCGCTCCGGCGGCCGCACCGTACGGTCGGTGAGCATCGCGGAGGCGTCGTCGGAGATCCCGTCAGAGCCCATCCAGTCGTGGAACAACTCGTCGACCCCGGGCATCGGCATCACCAGTGACCGCGCATCACGGGCTCGCCGAAGATCATCGGGATCGCCGGTCCGCGCCGCCTTCGCCTCGGCGATCAGCGCGTCCAGCTCATCGAGCCGCGAGTACATGGGGCCGAGCTTCTGGTGGTGCAGCCGGGAGAAGTTCTCCACCTCGACCCGGAAGGTCTCCACCGCGATCTCGAACTCGATCAGCGCCTGCTCCGCGGCACGCACCGCCCGGTCAAGCCGGGCCTCGGGCCGCTCGTCGCCGGAGTCGGCGGACTCTTGGGGGACTGTCTGCTCCGTGTGCTCGCTCACCCGGCCAGCCTAAGGCCCGTCCGCCCCGGTGGACGTTGCGTGTTTCACGTGAAACATCCACCGGTTTCACGTGAAACATCCGGTGCCGTCCCGGAAACACCTCAGGCGCCCCGGACACGCCCGAGGCAGCCCCAGAAACACCCAAGGCCGCCCCGACCCGCCGGCGGCGCCGACGAGCCTGTCCGGCCCGCCGGCGCCGCCCGAGGGGCCCCGGAACGAGACGGGCCGTACCCTCAGACGCCGAACTCGGCCGCGATCCGGCCCGACCGGACCGCCGCCACCAGATAGGCGTGGTCGGCCTCACTGCGGTCCGCGTAGGTCACGGCAAAGGCGGCCATCGCCTCGTCCAGCTCCTCGTTCTTACCGCAGTAGCCCGCCAGCACCCTGGGATCGGCGCTGTGCGCGTGGGCCCGGGCCAGCAGGGCGCCCGTCATCCGTCCGTAGTCGTCGATCTGCTCGGGGGCGAGCGCCGCCGGATCCACACTGCCCTTGCGGTTGCGGAACTGGCGGACCTGGTACGGGCGCCCCTGCACGGTGGTCCAGCCCAGCAGGATGTCGGAGACCACCTGCATCCGCTGCTGTCCGGCCACCACGCGGCGTCCCTCGTGCTCCTCCTCCGGCGCGTGGAAGCCCAGCGCGGGCAGGTGCGGCAGCAGCACGGAAGGCCGCGCCTCCTTCACCTGGAGCACGAGCGGCTCTCCCCGGTGGTCCAGCAGCAGCACCACGTACGAGCGGGTGCCCACGCTCCCGGTACCCACCACGCGGAACGCCACGTCGTGGATGGCATAGCGGGCCAGCAGCGGCAGCCGGTCGCCCTGCAGGGTGTTCAAGTACGGGCCCAGCGCGGCGGCCACGGCGGCCGCCTCTTCGTCGCCGACCCGGCGCAGGACCGGAAGGGCGTCCACGAAGCGCCGGAACCCGTCGGGGCAGGCCTCCGTCGACTTGGCGGCGAACCGGGCCGAGGTGTTGTTACGGGCCTTCTCCGAGACCCGTTCCAGGGTGCCCAGCAGGTCCCGGGCATCGGTGTGCGAGACCAGTTCCTCGTCCGCGATGGCGTTCCACGCGTCGAGCGCCGGCAGCTTGGCCAGCAGCCGCATCGTCCGCCGGTAGGCGCCCACCGCGTCCAAGGCTGCCGCCCGGCAGGTGTCCTCGTCCGCCCCCGCCACCCGGCCGGCCAGCACCAGCGAGGTCGCCAGCCGCTTCACGTCCCACTCCCACGGACCGAAGACGGTCTCGTCGAAGTCGTTCAGGTCGATGACGAGCCGGCCCCGCGCGTCCCCGTAAAGACCGAAGTTCGCCGCGTGCGCGTCACCGCAGATCTGCGCGCCGACGCCGGTCACCGGGCCGCCGGACAGGTCGTGCGCCATCAGACCGGCCGCGCCCCGAAGGAAGGCGAAGGGGTTCGCGGCCATGCGGCCCACGCGGATCGGCGTGAGTTCCGCGACCCGTCCGACGTTGGACTGCTCGACCGCGCGGACGGCGTCGGGTCGTCCGGCCGGGGCCTCGAACCGGGCGTGCGCCGAGCGCGGCACGCGTGCCCGCAATGCCCTGCCCGTCTCCTTGGCCGAGCCCGCCACGACCCGCGGCGCGAATCCGGCGACCCGCGGTATCCGTCCGGCTCCCGTCGCCGGTTCCGCTCCCACTGCCTGCTCCGCCGGTACCGCCACCATGCGTGCCGCCCCCCACCCGTAACTGCCGTACTTCTCGGCCAACATCAATGATTCGGCCTGACCGTATCGACAGCCCGGCACCCCTGACCAGCAGGGCGGCCCGGAGCGGTTCTCACGCCCCGGCCCCGCCACGCTCCGGCTCGCGTACGGCGGCCCGCCCCGCCGCCTCCCGGATCAGCCGCGCGGCCTCGGCCGGCCGGTCGGCACAGAACCGCACCCGCCGGGCCATGACGCTGCCACCGCGCCGCAGCCGCACCTCCACGGGCCGGGCGAGGACGAGCACCACGGTGGTGGCACTGCTGACCGAGCACGCCACGCCTTCCCCGTCGTCCGGCGACCTGCGCAGCCCGTGACCGACGGTCAGCCCGTGCTCGGCCCGGGCGCTCACGACCTGATCCAGCGGCAGGCCCACTTCCCGAAACGGCCCGGTCCGCAGCCGCAGCACCCGCGCCTCCAACAGGTGCGGGGTACGGGCGGTCATCGCGCAGAAGCCGGCGCACAGGACGAGGGCGCACCCGACCCACAACAGGTGCAGCACCCGGTACGCGGCCGGGACCATCGCGTCGACGACGGCTTCGACGACGAGGTCCGCCGCGGCCACCGCCCGGACGACCATGCGTACGTCCGCGGAATGGGACAGCGCCCGGCACCCCTCGGGCACCGCCACCGGCTTTCGCCGCAGCCAAGCCACCAGGTCCCTCAGCAGGGTCCCCAGCCACTGCGCGGCCGATCGTCCCGGCGTCCCCCCACAGTCCGCTTCCATGCCCCCACCCTGCCCGCGGCGCCCTCGCGTCCAGGGGTCACAGATGTCACCGGCTTCCGTGCACGGTGCACGGCCCCGCCATGACGTACGTCACCGGCGCCCCGACGCCTGACACACCCTCAGCGAGACACACCCCCAGCGACAGCGGGAGCGCCACGAACCGTCCGAGGGCAAAGCAAAACGGCCGCCATCGCTTTCACGATGACGACCGTTTCGTCGTTGCCAAGAACACCGTTTCATCGGCGTCCTCAGTGGGCGAGGGGGGATTTGAACCCCCACGTCCCGAAGGACACTGGCACCTGAAGCCAGCGCGTCTGCCGTTCCGCCACTCGCCCGAGCAGCTCCCCAGCGGTTCTTCCCTTTCGGGCCGTTCCCCTGGCGACGTCGAAACATTAGCACGTCGGACGGGGTGGAATCACATCGCTTCCCGACCCCCGGCCACCACCGCCACGACGGTCCCCTCCCGCACTCCGCTCCCGGTGCGGGACACTGTCCCTGGAGCGCCCCTACGATCCTTGTGAGGACCAACACTCCTGCGCACGGGACCGGAGGGGAACCACCCGAATCCGCCACGCGTGGATACGATCAGTAAGCAGTACAGGGCGACAACGACGGAGGAGGTGCCCCATGGGAGTTCTGAAGCGGTTCGAGCAGCGACTCGAAGGTCTGGTGAACGGCACCTTCGCCAAGGTCTTCAAGTCCGAAGTCCAGCCGGTGGAGATCGCCGGCGCCCTCCAGCGCGAGTGCGACAACAACGCCACCATCTGGAACCGCGAGCGGACCGTCGTCCCCAACGACTTCATCGTGGAGCTCAGCTCCGGCGACTACGAACGCCTGAGCCCCTACTCCGGACAGCTCGGCGACGAGCTCGCGGGCCTCGTCCGCGACTACGCCAAGCAGCAGCGCTACAGCTTCATGGGCCCCATCAAGGTGCACCTGGAGAAGGCCGACGACCTGGACACCGGTCTCTACCGCGTCCGCAGCCGGACCCTCGCCTCCAGCACCTCCCAGCCGGCCGGCCCCCAGGGGCAGGGCCAGGCGCCCCAGAGCCCGCAGCAGGGCGGATACGGGTACCCCCCGGTCGCCGCCCCGCCCATGCCGACCGCCCCGCCGCCCGGCGGTCCCGCCGCGCGCCGCGGCGGTCCCGGGCCGGGGCCGGGACCGGGCGCCCCCGGCACCACGCGCCGCTGGATCGAGATCAACGGCACCCGCCACCAGATCTCGCGCCCCACGCTCGTACTCGGCCGAAGCACCGAGGCCGATGTGCGGATCGACGACCCCGGCGTATCGCGCCGGCACTGTGAGATCCGGACCGGAACGCCCCCGACGATCCAGGATCTCGGGTCCACCAACGGCATCGTGGTGGACGGGCAGCACACCACCCGCGCTACGCTCCGCGACGGCTCGCGGATCGTCGTGGGCAGCACCACCATCATTTACCGGCAAGCCGAAGGGTGAAGCGGGGGCAATGTCAGAGCTGACCCTGACGGTCATGCGGTTGGGTTTCCTGGCCGTTCTGTGGCTGTTCGTCATCGTGGCCGTCCAGGTCATCCGCAGCGACCTCTTCGGAACGAGAGTCACGCAACGCGGCTCCCGCCGCGGCGGCGGCGCAGGCGGTGCCCCGCAGCAGACGGGGCGCCCGAGCGCGCCCCCGCAGCAGCGGCAGCGCCGCGGGGCGCCCACCAAACTCGTCGTGTCCGAGGGCACCCTCACGGGCACCACGGTCGCCCTGTCGGGGCAGACGATCACCCTGGGCCGCGCCCACGACTCCACGATCGTGCTGGACGACGACTACGCGTCCAGCCGTCATGCCAGGATCTACCCCGATACCGACGGCCAGTGGATCGTCGAGGATCTCGGGTCCACCAACGGCACCTATCTCGACCGGACCCGGCTGACCACCCCGACGCCCATCCCGCCGGGCGCCCCGATCCGCATCGGCAAGACCGTCATCGAGCTGCGGAAGTAGTACGAGAATGAGCGAGCGGAGCGAGCGAGCCGCGGCGGCCCGTCCCACCGGGGACACGGACCCGCGCGCGCTCCCGACCGGAGGGTGGGCAGTGTGGCTCGTCGAGACCGGTTGTACCCGGAGGCAGCAGCGTCGACAGGGCAGGTGCGCATGAGTCTGTCCCTGCGGTTCGCCGCCGGATCGCACAAGGGCATGATCCGCGAGGGCAACGAGGACTCCGGTTACGCCGGCCCCCGCCTCCTCGCGATCGCCGACGGCATGGGCGGCCAGGCCGCCGGCGAAGTCGCCAGCTCCGAGGTGATCTCCACCCTCGTGCAGCTCGACGACGACGTCCCGGGCTCCGACATCCTCACCGCCCTCAGCGTCGCCGTGCAGCGCGCCAACGACCAGTTGCGCGTCATGGTCGAGGAAGACCCGCAACTGGAGGGCATGGGCACCACCCTGACCGCCCTCCTGTGGACGGGTCAGCGCCTCGGCCTCGTCCACGTCGGCGACTCCCGTGCCTACCTCCTGCGCGACGGCGTCCTCACGCAGATCACCCAGGACCACACCTGGGTGCAGCGCCTCGTCGACGAGGGCCGCATCACCGAAGAGGAAGCCACCACCCACCCGCAGCGCTCGCTGCTCATGCGGGCCCTGGGCAGCGGCGACATCGTCGAGCCGGACCTGTCCATCCGCGAGGTCCGGCCCGGCGACCGCTACCTCATCTGCTCCGACGGGCTGTCCGGCGTCGTCTCCCACCAGACCCTGGAGGAGACCCTCGCCGACTACCACGGCCCGCACGAGACCGTGCAGTCCCTGATCCAGCTCGCCCTGCGCGGCGGCGGCCCCGACAACATCACCTGCATCGTGGCCGACGTGCTCGACACCGACAGCGGCGACACCCTCGCCGCCCAGCTGAACGACACCCCGGTGGTCGTCGGCGCGGTCGCCGAGAACCAGCACCAGCTCTTCGACGGCAACGCGATGCAGACCCCGGCCGGCCGGGCCTCCGGTCTCGGCCGCCCGGCCGCCCCGCCCGCGGGCGCCTTCGGCCCTCCCGGCAGCGGCGACAACCCCGGCTACGGATACCCCGACCAGAGCCAGGGCGGCGGTTACGGCAGCTTCGGCGACGCCGACAGCGGCGCCTACGACGCCGACTCCGGCTATGAGGACACGTACGACAAGCCCCGCAGGCGGCGCGGCAAAGGGCGCAGGTGGACCACCAGGACCCTGATCCTGCTGCTCGTCGCGGGCGTGGTCGGCGGGGGCGTGTACGCCGGGCACCGCTGGACCCAGACCCAGTTCTACGTCGGCGTCAAGGACGAGCACGTCGCCCTGTACCGGGGCATCAGTCAGAACCTGGCCTGGATCCACCTCTCGCAGGTGGAGACGGACCACCCCGACATCGAACTCAAGTACCTGCCGTCCTTCAAGCGCAAGCAGGTCGAGGCCACGATCGGCGAAGGCAGCCTCGACGGGGCCCGCAAGAAGATCGACGAGCTGAGCGCACAGGTGTCCGCCTGCAAGAAGGACGAAGCCCGCCGCGCCGCCGAGGCGCAGAACAGCCCGACACCCGGCCCCGGCCTGACTCCCGCGGAGCAGCAGCTGGCCGGCCAGTGCGAAAAGCCCTAGCCACACGCGGGCACAGGGGGCCTGCCACACCATGAGCGTTGTCACCAACACGACCACCATCGGCGCCATCGAGCTGCCGAGCCGGCGGAACACCGAGCTCCTGCTGCTCGCCTTCGCCGTGGTCATCCCGATCTTCGCCTACGCCAACGTGGGGCTGTCGATCCACGGCAAGCTGCCCCCGGGCATGCTCACCTACGGGCTCGGCCTCGGCGTGCTCGCCGGTCTCGCGCACCTCGTCGTGCGCCGCTACGCCAAGTACGCCGACCCGTTGCTGCTGCCGATCGCCACGCTGCTCAACGGGCTCGGGCTCGTGATCATCTACCGGCTGGACCAGTCCGAGCGGCTGCAGAACCTCGCCAAGCGCCAGTACGGCGGCTTCACCGAGTCGGCGCCCCGGCAGATGATGTACACGGCCCTCGCGCTCGCCCTGTTCGCGGTCGTGCTGCTGGTCCTCAAGGACCACCGCGTGCTCCAGCGGTTCACGTACATCTCGATGGCCGCCTCGCTGGTCCTGCTGATCCTGCCCGTCGTCCCGGGCCTGGGCGCCGACGTCTTCGGCGCGAAGATCTGGATCAGCGTCGGCGGTTTCTCCATCCAGCCGGGCGAGTTCGCGAAGATCGTGATCGCGATCTTCTTCGCCGGCTACCTGATGGTCAAGCGCGACGCCCTGGCCCTGGCCAGCCGCCGCTTCATGGGCCTCTACCTGCCGCGCGGCCGTGACCTCGGCCCGATCCTGATGATCTGGGCGATGAGCCTGCTCGTCCTCGTCTTCGAGAACGACCTGGGCACCTCGCTGCTCTTCTTCGGCATGTTCGTGATCATGCTGTACGTGGCCACCGAGCGCACCAGCTGGATCGTGATCGGTCTGCTCATGTCGGTCGGCGGCGCCGTCGTCGTCGGCACCACTGCCAGCCACGTCAAGGTCCGCGTCACCGCCTGGCTCGACCCCTTCGCCTGCTACAGCAAGTCCGGCGCCTGCGAGCAGGTCGGCCAGTCGATCATGAGCTTCGGCTCCGGCGGGGTCCTGGGCACCGGCTGGGGACAGGGCAACTCCGACCTGATCGGCTTCGCCGCCAACTCCGACTTCATCTTCTCCACCGTCGGCGAGGAACTCGGCCTCTCCGGCGTCATGGCGTTCCTGCTGCTCTACGGCCTGATCATCGAGCGCGGCGTCCGCACCGCACTCGCCGCCCGCGACCCGTTCGGCAAGCTCTTCGCCATCGGCCTCTCCGGCGCGTTCTCCCTGCAGATCTTCGTCGTCGCCGGCGGAGTCATGGGCCTCATCCCCCTCACCGGCATGACCATGCCCTTCCTCGCCTCCGGCGGTTCCTCCGTCCTCGCGAACTGGGTGCTCATCGCCATCCTCATCCGGATCAGCGACACCGCACGCCGCCCGGCCCCGGCCCCCGCTCCGTCCCCCGACTCCGAGATGACCCAGGTGGTCCGCCCGTCATGAACAAGCCCCTGCGCCGCATCTCGCTGTTCTGCGGGCTGCTCGTCCTCGCGCTGCTGATCCGTACGAACTGGCTGCAGTACGTCCAGGCCGAGGAGCTCAGCACCCGCAAGGAAAACCGCCGGGTCCAGATCGCCCAGTACGCCACCGAGCGCGGCAACATCATCGTCCAGGGCCAGCCCGTCACCGGCTCCGCGGTCACCGACGGCAGCGACTTCAAGTACAAGCGGACGTACATCGACGGCCCCCTGTGGGCGCCCGTCACGGGATACGCCTCCCAGGCCTTCGGCTCGACGCAGCTGGAGAACATCGACGACGGCATCCTCACCGGCAACGACGACCGGCTCTTCTTCGACCGCACCATCGGCATGTTCACCGGGGAGAAGAAGCAGGGCGGCAACGTCGTCACCACCCTGAACGCCGCCGCGCAGAAGGCCGCCTACCAGCAGCTCGGCACCAAGAAGGGCGCCGTCGCGGCGATCGACCCGCGCACCGGCGCCATCCTGGCCCTGGTCAGCACCCCGTCCTACGACCCGTCGAGCTTCGCCGGGTTCTCGAAGGACGACGGCAAGGCCTGGCGCCAGCTCAACGACAGCGAGGACAAGAACCTCGTCAACCGAGCCCTGCGCGAGACCTACCCGCCGGGCTCCACCTTCAAGGTCGTCACGGCCGCCGCGGCCCTGGAGAACGGCGCCGTCACGGACATCGACGCACCGACGGACACTCCCGAGCCGTACATCCTGCCGGGCACCAGGACCCCGATGGTCAACCACGCCTCGGGCTGCGAGAAGTCCAGCCTGAACAACGCGCTGCGGGTCTCCTGCAACTCGGTCTTCGCGAACATGGGCGACAAGGTCGGCCGCGACAAGATGGTCGACATGGCCCAGAAGTTCGGGTTCAACAGCACCATCGACACCCCCGTCCGCGCCTTCGCCAGCGTTTACGACAAGACCATGGGCAGGGACGGCAACGCGCAGAGCTCCATCGGCCAGTTCAACACCGCCGCCACCCCGCTGCAGATGGCCATGGTCACCGCGGGCATCGCCAACGACGGCAAGCTGATGAAGCCGTACATGGTCGACCAGCTGACCGCGCCCAACCTCGACGTGATCGAGAAGCACGAGCCGCAGGAAATGAGCCGGCCCCTCTCCGCCGCGAACGCGCAGAAGGTCCAGAAGATGATGGTCAACGTCGTCGAGAACGGCACCGGCACCATGGCCCAGATCAAGGGCGTGACCGTCGGCGGCAAGACCGGCACCGCGCAGCACGGAGAGAAGAACGCCAAGCGTCCCTACGCCTGGTTCATCTCCTACGCCAAGCTGCCCGACGGTTCCTCCCCGGTCGCCGTCGCCGTCGTCATCGAGGACAGCGCCGCCGACCGTGAGGACATCACCGGTGGCGGCCTGGCGGCGCCGGTCGCCAAGGCGGTCATGGAAGCCGTTCTGAAGAACAACAAGGGATGAGGAACGAAGACAGGATCCGAGCGCTCGGTACCGGTCTCGTATCAGCCTGTGGTCACGAGACGATCACTCCCGATCGGCCGGTAGCCTTTGCGCGAACAGCACACCGCCGGACCACACACCGGTGCGGTCGGGACTGACGGAGAGGGCTGCAAGTTATGGAAGAGCCGCGTCGCCTCGGCGGCCGGTACGAGCTGAGCCACGTGCTCGGCCGTGGTGGCATGGCCGAGGTCTACCTCGGTCACGACACCCGGCTCGGCCGTACCGTCGCCGTCAAGACCCTGCGTGCCGACCTCGCCCGCGACCCGTCCTTCCAGGCCCGGTTCCGCCGCGAGGCCCAGTCGGCCGCATCGCTCAACCACCCGGCGATCGTCGCCGTCTACGACACCGGCGAGGACTACGTAGACAACATCTCCATCCCGTACATCGTGATGGAGTACGTCGACGGGTCCACCCTGCGCGAGCTGCTTCACTCCGGCCGCAAACTGCTGCCCGAGCGCACCCTGGAAATGACCATCGGCATCCTCCAGGCCCTCGAGTACTCGCACCGCGCCGGCATCGTGCACCGCGACATCAAGCCCGCCAACGTGATGCTGACCCGCACCGGCCAGGTCAAGGTCATGGACTTCGGCATCGCCCGCGCCATGGGCGACTCCGGCATGACCATGACGCAGACCGCCGCCGTCATCGGCACCGCCCAGTACCTCTCCCCGGAGCAGGCCAAGGGCGAGCAGGTCGACGCGCGCTCCGACCTGTACTCCGCCGGCTGCCTGCTCTACGAGCTGCTCTGCGTCCGGCCGCCGTTCGTCGGCGACTCCCCGGTGGCCGTCGCCTACCAGCACGTGCGCGAGGAACCGCAGCCGCCGTCGAACTTCGACCCCGAGATCACGCCGGTGATGGACGCCATCGTCCTCAAGGCCCTGGTCAAGGACCCCGACTACCGCTACCAGTCCGCCGACGAGATGCGC
The DNA here is from genome assembly GCF_036346105.1 of Streptomyces sp. NBC_00539. Taxonomy (GTDB): domain Bacteria; phylum Actinomycetota; class Actinomycetes; order Streptomycetales; family Streptomycetaceae; genus Streptomyces. The sequence goes on along the minus strand of NZ_CP107811.1, from coordinate 3,601,383 downwards.
GCCGACATCGAGGCCTGCCTCGACGGCCAGCCCGTCGCCGCGACCGCCGCCATGGGCGCCGCCGGATACGGCTACGGCGACCAGGGCCACGGCTACGGTCACCAGGGCTACGACCAGCCCACCACCGCCCTGCGCAGCACCGACGCCGGCCAGACCGCGATGATGCCCCCGACCGCCCCGGGCGACGGCGGCTACGGGGACCAGGGCCACGGCGGCTACGACCAGGGCGGCCACGGCCGCCGGCCGCAGAAGAAGAGCCGCGCCTCCACGGTCCTGCTGGCCGTGGCCGGCGTGCTCGTGCTGGTCGGCGCCATCCTCATCGGCCGCACGGTGTTCACGGGGGGCGCCGACAACCGGCCCTCCGTCCCCAAGCTGATCGGCGAGACCCTCGCGTCGGCCCAGGAGCGCGGCAAGAACGTCAGCCTGAACGTGGTCCAGGACGGCACGATGGAATGTGCCGACCAGCCCAAGGACCGGATCTGCCAGCAGAGCCAGGCGCCGGACACCAAGGTCGACAAGAACTCCACGATCAAGGTCAAGATCTCCTCGGGTGCGCCCAAGGTGGCGGTCCCCGACGTGCTGCGGATGAAGTCGGATCAGGCCGAGTCCACACTGCAGGGCAAGGGCTTCCAGGTGGAGAAGAAGCTGGTCGAGTCCGACCAGTCGCCCGGCATCGTCCTGGACCAGGACCCCAAGTCCGACGTCAAGGCGGAGAAGGGTTCGGTCATCACCCTGACCGTCTCCAAGGAGATCGCGAAGGGCGCCGTCCCGGACCTCACCGGCAAGACGCAGGACGCGGCGGCCAAGCTGCTCTCCGACGCCAAGCTCAAGCTCGGCAGCGTCACCGAGGTCGACGCGCCCCCCGGCACGGCGCCCAAGACGATCGTGCAGCAGCAGTACACGCCGGGCACGGAACTGGCCAAGGGCACGACGGTCAACGTCAGCATCGCCAAGGCCGCGGCGGCGCAGCCGACCGTCGTACCGCCGCTGACCGGTCAGACGGTGGCCCAGGCCAAGCTGACCCTCCAGGCGAGCGGCCTGGTGTTCGGCGCGGTCCTCGCCGGTCCCACGGACGACAACGCGGTGATCCTGGACTCCACCCCGGCGGTGGGAACTCCCCAGCCCGCCGGCACGGTCGTCAACGTCCGCACGGTCAAGGGCCAGGGCGGCGGAGGGTTCTTCGGCGGCCTCACCGGCGGCACGCGCCGCTGACGCGCCACGCAGGGAACGGCCCGGCCCCCCGTCCTGGGGGGGCCGGGCCGTTCCCGTCAGCGCAGTTCCGCGGGCGGGGTGCGCCGGGCGTCCACCTTCTCCGTGCGCACCAGCTCGCCCCACACGACGTAGCGGTACTTCGAGGTGTACACCGGCGTGCAGGTCGTCAGCGTGATGAAGCGCCCCGGGGCCGTCCTGCCCGACTCCTTCGGGACCGGGTTGATCACGTCCACGTCGTACTTCGAGGTCTGGCGCAGCTCCGCGAAGACCTTGTACACATACCAGGTGTCACGCGTCTCGAAGACGACGGCGTCGCCGCCCTTCACCTTGTCGATATCGTGGAACTTCGCCCCGTGCCCGTCGCGGTGCGCCGCCAGCGAGAAGTTGCCCTTCTCCTCCCACGGCAGCGCCGCCTTCACCGGCTCCGTGTAGTACCCGGCGACGCCCTCGTTGAGCACGTCCGGGGAGGTTCCCGGCTTGACCAGCACCTCGCCGTTCTTCATCGCCGGCACGTGCAGGAACCCGATGCCGCCCCGGGTGTCCAGTGCCCCGGGTTCGGCCGGCCGCTGCGCCCCGCCGGCCGGCGACGGCTGCTGCCACTGGCGCCGGACCTCGTCGCCGCGCGCCGACGCCTGCCGGTCGGCGAGCACGTTCGTCCACCACAGCGAGTAGGCCACGAACAGGCCCAGCACCAGGCCCACCGTGATCAGGAGCTCGCCGAGCACACTCAGGAACCCGGCGAGGACACTGCGGTCGCGGGGCGGCTGTGCGGAACGGCGGCGGGCACGAGACACTGCGGATTCGTCCTCTGTGGCGTACGTACGGGTCGGCTTACGGGCTGTTCAGCGCGGCCGGGGCACCCTGGCTGCGGGGTCGTTCCCCGGTCATCCTGCCCCATACGATCATCCGGTAGGTGCTGGTGAACTCCGGGGTGCAGGTCGTCAGCGTGATGTACCGGCCGGATCCGGTGAAGCCGGATCCCGCGGGAACCGGCTTGATCACCGACACGTTGGACGGTGAGGTCTGCGGCAGCGCGGAGGTCATCTCGTAGGTGTAGTACGCGTCCCTCGTCTCCACCACGATCGGGTCGCCCGGCACCAGCCGGTTGATGAAGCGGAACGGTTCCCCGTGGGTGTTGCGGTGGCCGGCCAGCGCGAAGTTGCCCTGCCGGTCCGACGGCATCGCCGTTTTCAGCGGTCCCTCGCCGTAGTGCCCGACCATCCCCTTGTCGAGCACCTGCGTCTTGCTGACGCCCTCCGCGACCGGCACCTTCACGTCCAGTTTCGGGATGTGCAGGATCGCGAAGCCCTGGCCCGGCTCGAAGGCCGCCACCGGCGGCGCGGACGCCCCGCCCGGGGCGTGTTCCCAGTTCTGCCGCAGCGAGCCCGCGGCCCCGTCCGCCGTCCGCTCCGCCAGCACGTTGGTGTACCAGAGCTGGTAGGTGACGAACAGCAGCATCACCACGCCGACGGTGATGAACATCTCCCCGACGGCGCGGCTCAGCACCACCAGCGGGCCGCCCGAGCGCGGGCGCCGGCGGCGGCGTCCGCCGCCCCGCTTGCGCGCCCGTACGTGCGTACGCTTCGCGGCCTCCTGTGCCGCCTTGCGCCGCGCGGCCCGGCCCCCCGTGGGCGCGGACGGCGCGACGGCCGTCACGCGACGGCCTTGCCCACCACCGGGGCCAGTCCCACCGACCGCTCGACGGCGCCGGCGTCACCGCAGCGCACGAGCCAGTTGGCGAGCATCCGGTGACCCCACTCCGTCAGCACCGACTCGGGGTGGAACTGCACGCCCTCGACGTCGTGCTCCCGGTGCCGCAGCCCCATGATGATCCCGTCCTCGGTCCGCGCGGTGACCTCCAGCGCGTCGGGCAGGGTCTGCGGCTCGGCCGCGAGGGAGTGGTAGCGGGTCGCGGTGAAGGGCGACGGCAGCCCGGCGAACACGCCGAGCCCCTCGTGCACCACCGGCGAGGTCTTGCCGTGCAGCAGCTCCGGAGCCCGGCCGACGACGCCGCCGTACGCGACGGCCATCGACTGCATGCCGAGGCAGACGCCGAAGACGGGGACGCCCGTGCCGGCGCAGTGCCGCACCATGTCGACGCAGACGCCCGCCTCCTCCGGGGTGCCCGGGCCCGGCGAGAGCAGTACGCCGTCGAAACCGTCCTGCGCGTGGGCGAGCTCGACCTCGTCGTTGCGCAGCACCTCGCACTCGGCGCCGAGCTGGTAGAGGTACTGGACCAGATTGAAGACAAAGCTGTCGTAGTTGTCGACAACCAGAATGCGCGCGCTCACGGAGCAGCTCCCGATCCTTCGTCCACCGTCACGTCGTTGAACGGAAGGAGCGGCTCGGCCCACGGGAAGACGTACTGGAACAGCACGAACACCACCGCGAGGACCAGTGCGAGCGAGATCAGCGCGCGTACCCATGCGTTGCCGGGCAGATGCCGCCAGATCCAGCCGTACATCGCGCCTGCTTCCCTCTCGTTCCGCGTTCCTCCCACGTACCGCGGGAGCGGTACCGCAACAGACTAAAGCCACAGGCCGTAAGTGGGGGGTCACCTCGGCAATCCCCCGGGCGGTCCCTGGCCGGCCGGCCGGGTCCCCGTGAGCTCCGCCCACACCACCAGGCGGTGGCTGTGGCCCCATTCCGGTTCGCAGGTGGTCAGGGTCAGGTACCGGCCGGGGGCGGTGAAGGGCGATCCCTGCGGTACCGGGTCGACCACCCCCGTCTCGGTGGGCAGGACGCGCAGCGGCCCGGTCCGGACGGTGTACGTGTACCAGGCCACGGCGTCCTTGATGATCACGGCGTCCCCGGGGCGCAGCTCCGGCACGTCCTTGAAGGGGTCCCCGTACGTCCGCCGGTGCCCGGCCACCGCGAAGTTCCCGCTCTCGCCGGGGCGGGCCGAGCGCGGGTAGTGGCCGAGGCCCTTCTTCAACGGCTCCGGGCCGGTGCCCTCCAGCACGGGCTTGTTCCAGTCCGCGCCGAAGCGGGGCACGTACATCTCGGCGAAGGCCCGCCCGTCGGCGAGCGGCGGGGCGGGGGGAGGGGCGGTAGCGGGAGCGGACGGGGTGGCGCCCGGCGCGGGGGCGGCCGCCGGCGCCGGGGCGGTGGGGGCGGCGGGGGCCGCCCAGCGCTCGTGCAGCCGGGCCACCTCGCCGTCCATGGCCCGGTCGGCCCGGACGCCCGTCCACAGCAGCAGGTAGGCGACGAACAGCACGATCACCGTGCCGGCCGTCAGGCACACCTCGCTGAACGTCCGCACCAGCAGGCGCAGTACGACGTCAGGACGTCGGCGTGGACGTGGACGTGGACGTGGCGGATTCCACGGGCTTCGCATAGTGGAGGTCCACTGTGCCGGAGTACCCGGGCAGTGTCAGCGCCTTGTGCTCGTCCACTTTCCAGCCCAGGCCGTACGCCGTGACGTACAGCTGGTAGTTCTGCAGGGCGGGCGAGGCGGCGAGCGCCTTGCGCAACGCGCCCGGGTCACCCACCGCGGAGACCTTGTACGGGGGCGAGTAGACCCGGCCCTGGAGGATCAGGGTGTTGCCGACGCAGCGGACGGCGCTGGTGGAGATCAGGCGCTGGTCCATGATCTGGATCCCGGTGGCGCCGCCCTGCCACAGCGCGTTCACCACGGCCTGGAGGTCCTGCTGGTGGATCACGAGGTCGTTGGGCTGGGGGTCGGGCACGTTGGGGATGCGGGGGACGGCGTTCGGCGGGGCGTCGTTGAGGGTGACCGTCAGCCCCTTGCCGAAGACCGCCTCGGTGCCGGAGGCGGCGCGCAGGGCGGCCAGCTTGGCGTCCTCGGCTTTGGTGCTGCCGTCGTCGCGCTCTGCGAGGGCGTCCACCTGGCCGCGCACCGCCGCCGTGGTCTTCTCCAGCTCGGCGTTGTTCTGGCTGCGCTCGTGGATCAGGTCGGAGAGCTTGAGGAGCGAGGCGTCCGTGCGGATGTTCGTACCCTTGGACGTGTTGAAACTGGTGACGAAGATGAGACCGGCGAGGGCGAAAACGACGGCGGTCAGCAGCCGGACCGGTCGGAGCCGACGGCGGGGACCCGCGGAGGAGTCGTGGGAATCGCTCAACGTACCCTTCTCCTTCAACGCCACAGGTCCACTACGCTAACGGACGCCCGGGGCAGGCAAGGTCCCCAGCGCATCGACAGGAGAGCCCCTCGTGCCGAAGTCACGTATCCGCAAGAAGGACGACTACACGCCGCCGCCGACGCGGCAGCCGCAGGCGATCAGGTTGACGAACCGCAGCTGGGTGGCCCCGGTCATGCTCGCGTTCTTCCTGATCGGCCTCGCCTGGATCGTCGTCTTCTATGTGACCGACACCCAGCTGCCCATCGAATCCCTGGGCAATTGGAACATCGTGGTCGGTTTCGGCTTCATCGCGGCGGGATTCGGCGTCTCGACGCAGTGGAAGTAGCCCGGCGGACATAGCGGAAATCCACCGCCGGCGGAAGCTCTCCCCATGAGTTATCCACAGCGTCATCCACACCTGAGGAAAAGACAGAAGATCTGTGGATAACTCTGTGGAGAGTTGACGCCGGTGTGATCAGGTGAGTGCGGCCAGCCCGGCCGTCCTGACCGCGATCAGCAGGACTGCCAACAGGAACACCGCCGCGCAGCTCCCCCACTGGAGGAGGATCCGCCTGCGGCCGGCGCCGGGCAGGAGCAGCCCCAGCGTGACCAGTGCCCCGGTGACCAGACCGCCCACATGTGCCTGCCAGGACACGCTGATGTCGCCGACCCGTACGAAGGTCAGCGCCAGCATCAGAACGACCATGATGATCACCGGCCGCATCTCGTACCGCATCCGGCGGGCGAGGACGGCCGTCGCGCCGAGCAGGCCGAAGACGGCTCCCGACGCACCGAGGGTCGCGGTGTTCGGCGCGGTCAGCAGATAGACGAGGGCGCTGCCGCCCAGACCTGACAGCAGGTACACCGCGAGATAGCGGACCCGGCCGAGGGCGGCTTCCAGCGGGCCGCCGAGTACCCACAGGCCGATCATGTTGCCGATCACGTGCCACCACTCGGTGTGCAGGAACACCGACGTGAGCAGCCGGTAGTACTGGCCGGTGGACACCCCCTCCAGGGGCGCTCCGTAGTACTCCACGTAGCGGCCGAGCAACTCCAGCCGCACGGGCAGGCCCGGCGCCGCCTGCGCCGCGAGGAAGACCGCGATGTTGATCCCGATGAGGATCTTGGTGACGAGGTGGGGATCCGCGGCGACGACGCCGCCCGCCAGGGTCCGCGGTGCGTTGTCGGCGGGGCGACGGCCCGTACCGGAGCCCTCGCGGACGCATTCGGGGCACTGGAAACCGACCGAGGCGCTGATCATGCACTCGGGGCAGATCGGGCGCTCGCAGCGGACACAGCGGATCCCCGTGTCGCGGTCCGGGTGGCGGTAGCAGCCCGGCAGACGGTCGGTGTCCATCGGTCCCCTCGGTTGACGGCGGGACTGGCGCGGGCGCCGCCCCACCGGTCCGGTCAAGGTACGTATCGAGGACGGACGGGCGGCGGGGAAGGTTCCCGGTGCGGCGCCGGGGGATCAGCGCTTCTCGACGACCACCGTCCGGATGATCACGTCGTCCTGCGGCCGCTCGGTACGCGGATTGGTCGGCAGGGCGGCGATCTCGTCCACGACCTTCTGGCTGGCCTTGTCGGTGACCTCGCCGAAAATGGTGTGCTTGCGGGTCAGCCAGGCGGTGGGTGCGACGGTGATGAAGAACTGGGAGCCGTTGGTGCCCGGTCCGGCGTTGGCCATGGCGACCAGGTACGGCTTGGTGAAGGCCAGGTCGGGGTGGAACTCGTCGGCGAACTGGTAACCGGGACCGCCGGTGCCGTTGCCGAGCGGGTCGCCGCCCTGGATCATGAACCCGCTGATGATGCGGTGGAAGACCGTGCCGTCGTACAGCGGGTCCGTGGTCTTCTGACCGTCCGTCGGCCTGGTCCATTCGCGCGCGCCGGTGGCCAGCTCCACGAAGTTCCGTACCGTTTTGGGGGCGAAGTTCGCCAGCAGCTCGATCTCGATGTCGCCGTGGTTCGTCTTCAGCGTGGCGTAGAGCTTCTCGGCCAACGGGATCTGCCTTCCCTAGTGCTCACTGTCGGTTCCCGATCCTCCCACGATGCGGGCCGGCCCACGGAAACCCTCCACCCGAATGCCCTGTCTCACATGCCTGTTGGCGTGGGGACAGGCATGATCCGACAAAGGGTGGAAAGGTGAACTGTGTCCGCCACCGAGGAGGAGGATCCCGTGACCCGCAAGGACAGCGTGCGCCTGGCAGCCGAGAACGCCAGGGAGAGCATGCGGCACGCAGCGGAAGTGGTGGCGCCGTACGCAGGAACCGCCAAGGACGCGGCTGTGCACTACGCGCACGAGGCGAACGAGCGGCTGGCGCCGAAGGTCTCGTACGCGGCCGGAGAGGCCGCCCGGCAGGCCCGTACGACCTACGACAGCCATCTGCACCCGCGCCTCCGGGCCGCGCGGGCCCACGTACCCCCGAACGTCGACCGCGCCGCCACGACCGCGGTGCACCAGACGCGCCGGGTGGCGCGCCAGGCCGCCGACTACACCCAGCCCCGGATCGAAAGCGCGCTCGCGGCTGCCCAGCCCATGGCGGAAGAGGCGGCGTCGCGGTCCTCCGCGGCGCTCGCGGCGCTGCGCGGCCAGGTGACGGCCAAGGAAGTGCAGCGGCTCGTGCGCAAGCACGAGCGGCGGGCGCGCGCGGGCCGGCTGCTCAAGGGGCTCGCGATCGCCGGTGTCGTGGCGGGCGCGGCCTTCGCCGCATGGAAGTGGTGGGACCAGCAGTCCAACCCGGACTGGCTCGTGGAACCGCCGGCGGCCACGGAGACGTCGGGGCGCGACGCCGAGCCGGCCACCTTCGACGACGAGCTGGCGGCCAAGGAGAACGAGGCGAACCCGAACGGCGACGCGCAGCAGTAGTCGGCGCGAGCAGCAGTAGTCGGCACGCAGCAGTAGTCGACGGGCGCGCGAGGCGCGGTGAAGGGGCCCGGATCCCTGGCGGATCCGGGCCCCTTCACCGCGCCCTCGCCCGTCGGCCTCAGCTCGGGAGCATGAGCACCATGCCCGGCCGGATCATGTCGGGGTTGGGACCGACGACGGACTTGTTCATGGCGTACAGCTCGCGCCACCGCCCCTCGTTGCCCAGCTCGCGACGGGCGATCGCGGAGAGCGAGTCACCTGTCCGGACGATGTAGGTGCGCTGCGCCTCGGACGGCGGCTTCGGCGCCGCCGGCACCGCCTTGTGCGCGGCGGAGGCCGGGGTCGGCGTCTTGTGCTGCACGTGCCCGGGTACCGGCTTGGGCGGGGCCGGGGCGGCGGCCGCCCTGGTGGCCGAGGTGGCGTCGGTGTACTTCCCGCCCATGTCGTTGGGCCCTGCCGCCCTGGCCGGGGCCTGCTGCTCGGCCTGCTCCTTCGCCTTCTCGGCGGCCTCTTCCTGCCTCTTCTTGTCGGACTTCAGGAAGTCGAAGATTCCCATGGTGTGTGCGCCTCCGGCGTGATGTCGCCCCCCTGGCCACAGTGCCTCACCCCACTCTCGACCACCATCCCGGACGCGGCCCCGTGGCTGACCCGTCCGGGCGACGGTGTTTCACGTGAAACATCGGACCGGCCGCCGGCCCTCCCGGTCCGTGGCCGGACAGGCGGTCCCCGGCCGAACAGACAAAAGACCCCCTTGACCGGCGTTTCCGCAGGTCAAGGGGGTCTTTCAAGAGTGGAGCCTAGGAGATTCGAACTCCTGACATCTGCCTTGCAAAGGCAGCGCTCTACCAACTGAGCTAAGGCCCCGAAAACGGATACGCCCGTCCCCCGGTGAAGGAGTGGTCGTTCCGCAGAACAGAGTACCGGGTGTACCCCCTCATCCCGCAAAATGATAGGGACTCCCGCCCCGCGACCACTCTCCGTAAGATGCTCGCGAGGTTCGCACCAGCGAAGGGGAGTTGTCAGCGTGGACGCAGTACAGCAAGAGGCCACGGCCAGAGCCAGGGAGCTCCAGCGCAGTTGGTACGGCGAGCCGCTGGGAGCGCTCTTCCGCCGGCTCATAGACGACCTCGGGCTGAACCAGGCCCGCCTCGCTGCCGTCCTCGGACTGTCGGCCCCGATGCTGTCCCAGCTGATGAGCGGCCAGCGCGCCAAGATCGGCAACCCGGCCGTGGTCCAGCGGGTCCAGGCGCTCCAGGACCTCGCCGGCCAGGTCGCCGACGGCAGCGTCAGCGCGGCCGAGGCCACCGACCGCATGGACGAGATCAAGCGGACCCAGGGCGGCTCCGTCCTCATCAACAGCGGTCAGACGACCACAGGTTCGGGCGCACCCACGGTCAAGCGGGTCGTGCGCGAGATCCAGTCCCTGCTGCGCTCGGTCTCCGCCGCGGGCGACATCATCGACGCGGCGGACACGCTCGCCGCCAGCCATCCGGAACTCGCCGAGTTCCTGAGGGTGTACGGAGCCGGGCGCACCTCCGACGCGGTCGCCCACTACGAGGCCCACCAGAACTGACCGCACGAGCGACGACGGGGGACGGGCACAGCGATGGGTGAGGTCTTCGCCGGCCGGTACGAGCTGGTCGACCCGATCGGACGGGGCGGCGCGGGCGCGGTGTGGCGGGCCTGGGACCACCGCCGTCGCCGGTACGTCGCCGCGAAGGTCCTCCTCCAGGGCGACGCCCACACCCTGCTGCGCTTCGTGCGCGAGCAGGCCCTGCGGATCGACCACCCGCACGTGCTGGCCCCGGCCAGCTGGGCGGCCGACGACGACAAGGTCCTGTTCACCATGGACCTGGTCGGCGGCGGCTCCCTCGCCCATGTGATCGCGGACTACGGACCGCTGCCGCCCCGCTTCGTGTGCACGCTGCTCGACCAGCTCCTCACGGGGCTGGCGGCGGTGCACGCGGAGGGCGTCGTCCACCGCGACATCAAACCGGCCAACATCCTGATGGAGGCGACGGGGACGGGACGGCCGCACCTGCGGCTGTCCGATTTCGGGATCTCCATGCGCAAGGGTGAGCCCCGGCTCACCGACACCCACGTCGTGGTCGGCACGCCGGGGTACTTCGCCCCCGAGCAAATGCTGGGCGCCGAGCCCGACTTCCCCGCCGACCTGTTCGCCGTCGGCCTGGTCGCGCTGTACCTCCTTCGGGGGAGCAAGCCCGACTCCCAGGTGCTGGTGCAGCACTTCCTGACCCAGGGGACACCCGGGGCACCCGAGGGCGTCCCCGGGCCCCTGTGGGACGTCATCGCGGGTCTGCTGCACCCGAACCCCGAAAAACGGTTCCGGACCGCCACGGGGGCACGCAAGGCCCTTGCCGAGGCCGTCGAGCTGCTGCCGCCGCCCCCGGCGGACGAAGAGCCCGTGGAAGTGTTCGACCAACTCGGGCCGCTCCCCGACGGTTTCGGTCCCCAAGGTCCCCAAGGTCCCCAAGTCCCGGCGTCCGGAGTCGCCGTCGCCCCCGAAGAAACCCCGTCCCCGCCGGCCGGGCTCACGCCCTCGCCCGTTCAGCCGCCTGTTCAGCCGCCCGGGGCCACCCCGCCCGCCGTCCCGGCGCCGCCCGCACCGCACCCCTCGTACGGCCCGCCGACGGGCTACGGCCCCTCCGAGACCGGGAGCTTCCACCTCGCCCCGCCGGCCGCGCCCCCGCAGCCGCCCTGGGTGCGCTCCGGGATCGCCCCGCCCCCGCGCCGGGTCACGGCCGCCGTCCTCACCGCCGCCCTGCTCTGCTTCGCGCTCGGCACCTGGGCGCTGACCCGGATCTAATGTCCGGGGCCGGCGTTCCGCCGGGCCAGCAGGAACCAGGCCCCGAGTCCGAGCAGCAGCACCGCCCCGGTGCCGAAGCCCGCGCCGGCCACCACCCGCATCACCGAGCGGTCGCTCTCGGCCGCGGCCGCCTCCGGTCCGGTGAGGCCCTCCTTCGCGGCCGTCCGGTCGGCGGGACCGACCCCGAACCCGGCCGCGCCCAGGCTCTCCCGGTACGCGGGCGCCTTGGCCGGGGCGCCGATGACCTCCATCCGCAGCGTCAGCGGAACCGGCGTGGCGTCCCGCGTGAACTCCGCGACCTTCCCGCCCAGCGTCACCGCGAGGTAGTACCAGCCGGCCACCCCCGCCCCGCGCACCCCGGCCTCGTTCGCGTAGCGGTTCTCGTACGCCACCGGGGCGGTCTTCGGCAGGGTGACGGCCGCCTGCTTGCCGTCGTAGGAGGTGTCCTCGGAGCCGACCAGCCCCCGGAAGGGGCTGTACAGCGACACGGTGAGCCCGCCGGCGGCGGATCCGTACGGCTTGGTCATCTCGGCGGCCGCGATCTCCGCACCGACCCCCAACTGCTGTCCCCAGTCCAGCGGGACGCGGTAGAAACGGGTCTGCCCGGGCCGCAGGTCGTCACGCCACACCCCGCTCCCCAGGGCGCGGGCGTCGTTGAAGCCGGTCCCGCCGGTACGCCCCACCGGTTCCGTACCCGGCAGCGTCGGCGAGGCCGAGGGCCACACGCTGGGTGCGACGGTGGGCACCGGGCCGCCCAGGCCGGGCTCGCGCCGGACCAGGAGCTCCACCGGCCACGCTCCCCCGGCTGAGTCCTTGGCCGCGGTCCGCGTCACCTTGGCGTAGTAGATGCCGCCCGCCTGGCACTCGGCGTCCTCCCGGACCCGCCGTACGGCCGCCGCACCGGTCGGGACGGGGTCGTAACCGAAGTCCGCCCGGCCCGGGTTGGGGCAGCGCCGCCCCTCCTTGGTCATGATCTCGACCTCGATGCCGTCGCTGTAGCCCACCTTGGAGCCCTTGCCGGGCCGGACCACTGCCGAGACGTAGAAGTCGGAGGTGTCGTCGAGGGCGAGCCGGTAGAACCGTTCACCGGGGGAGACGGTGTCCTCGTAGACCGTGTCCGGCTCCAGCGGCGGTGCGTCGGCGCTGGAGGGCTTGCCCTGGACCGTGCGGGCTCCCTCGGCCAGGCGGTACTCGGGCAGCGGCCCGGGCGCGGGTCCGGCCGCGAACGCGGCCCCCGCCGTCCACACGGCGAGCCCCACGACAGCCGCCCCGGCCCCCGCCGTTCTCCGTACCCCGCCCCTCACGCGCACCCACACCCCGGATTCACTCCCGCAAGCCCGAACTTTGCGTACCGCAATCTTTCGCCACAGAACAGCACAAAGCCCCGGCAGCAGCGGCAGCCGGGGCCTTGTGGGAAACAGTGGGTCTCACACGCCGGAACCAGAAGGCACGGAGTCGGTTGCCTCCGTCCACAGGTCCTGCTCGGCGCGGTCCGCCTGGATCTGGCGGTACACGAGGAGACCGCCGATGGCGGCCAGTGCGACCAGGAGCAGCTTCTTCACCGCGCGACCTCGTCTTTCGTTGACGTTGGGTACTTCTGACGGCCCACAATACACACCGACCGATACCGATCGGTTATCTGAGGGGCCCCTCCGGCGGCACTCGACCGGCCCCACGCAGGAGTCGGTGCGGATCACCCGGAAGCGGGCGGAAGGACGGCCTGATCCGCCCACACATAGCTGTGCGGCAGCAGGTCCGTGACGTCGATGCCGCGCGGCCCTGCGGCCGTGGGGACGAGGACTCGGATGCCCGGGTGGTAGTCCAGCAGCACCTGCCGGTCGCGTCCGCACGGCGCCAGCACTCCGCGGCCCCTGTCGCCGACGGCAACGATGGTCACCAGCTCCCGTGCCCCCTCGGCGCGCGCGTGTGCCAGCGCCGCGAGCTCCGCACACGGCCCGCCGGTGAAGTGGTAGAGGTTGATGCCTCCGAACATCCGCCCCCGCACGTCCCGGACGGCCGCACCGACCGTGTGTGTCTCCCCGTCGCCATTGGCCTCCACGATGCGCCGGGCGAACCCGACCAGTTCCATGTCTTCTTCCGTCGGCACGTGCAGAACGCTTCCCATGCACAGCACCCTACGGCCGCCGCTCCGGGGGCGATCGACCGCGGAGGCCGGACAACGCGAAGACCCCCAACCGGGATCGGTTGGGGGTCTTCGACACTGTGGGGCTAACAGGATTTGAACCTGTGGCCTCATCCTTATCAGGGATGCGCTCTAACCAACTGAGCTATAGCCCCATCCGCGCTGCGCGCTGACTCCTGAAGGTTAGCGCACAGACCCGGCAGGTCCCAAATCCGTTCCGCGGGAGCGTCCCCGCAGGTCAGTCAGGCTCACTCGTCCTCGGCGAGCGTGAGCTCCACACCGCCCACGAAGCCGGCCGAGACGTTGTAGATGAACGCGCCCAGCGTCGCCAGTGCCGTCGCCAGCACGACGTCGATCACCGCGATCACGGAGGTGAAGATCAGCACGCGTGGCAGCGAAAGGAACGACTGGAGGTCGAAGCCGTTGCTCTCGTTGGAACCGGTCGCTTCGCTGATCGTGCCGCCGACGGTCGAGAAGACGCCCATCGCGTCCATGACCATCCACAGCACCACGGATGCCACGACCGTGCAGATGCCGAGCGCGATCGAGAGCAGGAAGCTGACCTTCATCACCGACCACGGGTCGGCCTTCGCCACCCGCAGCCGCGCCTTGCGCGTCCGGGGTGCCGTACGGACCCCCGTGCGCACCTGACGCTGCGCACCCGGGCCCGCGGACGCCCCGTGGGCCTGCGGCGGCGTGTACGGCTGCGCGCCCGGATCCTGGGCCGCGCCGGCCTTCGGCTTGGACTTCGGCCCTCGCGTATCGGTCACGGTGCTCCCCCTGCCCTTTGCGGGGGCGCCCCCGCCTTGAGAATCCGCGGCGGGGCCACGGGCACCGTTCGCTCCAGTCTTGGCCGGTCCGGCGCCCGTGGCTCCACTCACGACTTACTCCTCGTGCTCCCCAGCCGAAGGCTGCGTGCCCTCGGCGGCCTCAGCGGCCTGTCCTTCGGCTTCCTCGGTCTGCGACGCATTCTCGTCGTCGACCTCGTCGGCCTCCTGACCGGCCTCGGCGTTCCGCGCGATACCCACCACGGCGTCCCGCTTGCCCAGGTTGATCAGCTGGACGCCCATGGTGTCACGGCCGGTCTCCCGGACTTCATTGACGCGCGTACGAATCACACCACCGCTGAGGGTGATGGCGAGAATCTCGTCCGTTTCGTCGACCACCAGCGCGCCGACGAGCGAACCGCGGTCCTCGACGATCTTCGCGGCCTTGATGCCCAGACCACCACGGCCCTGGACCCTGTACTCGTCCACCGGCGTCCGCTTGGCGTAGCCGCCGTCGGTCGCGGTGAAGACGAAGGTACCGGGCCTGACCACGCTCATGGAGAGCAGTTCGTCCCCGCCACGGAAACTCATGCCCTTCACGCCGGAGGTGGCACGGCCCATCGGACGCAGCGCGTCGTCGGTCGCGGTGAAGCGGATCGACTGCGCCTTCTTGCTGATCAGCAGCAGGTCGTCCTCGGCGGACACCAACTCGGCACCGATGAGCTCGTCGTCGCTCCCGTCCTCCGTCTCGCGGAGGTTGATGGCGATGACACCACCCGAACGGGGAGAGTCGTAGTCCTTGAGCGCCGTCTTCTTCACCAGGCCGCCCTTGGTGGCCAGGATCAGGTAGGGCGCCGCTTCGTAGTCGCGGATCGCGAGGATCTGGGCGATCTTCTCGTCCGGCTGGAAGGCCAGCAGGTTCGCGACGTGCTGACCGCGCGCGTCACGCCCGGCGTCCGGGAGCTCGTACGCCTTGGACCGGTAGACGCGGCCCTTGTTCGTGAAGAACAGCAGCCAGTGGTGCGTGGTGGACACGAAGAAGTGGTCGACCAGGTCGTCCTGCTTGAGCTTCGTGCCGCGCACGCCCTTGCCGCCGCGCTTCTGCGAGCGGTAGTCCTCGGTCTTGGTGCGCTTGACGTACCCGCCGTGGGTGATCGTGACGACGATGTCCTCTTCGGCGATCAGGTCCTCGATGGACATGTCACCGTCGAAGGGCACCAGCTTGGAGCGCCGGTCGTCGCCGAACTTCTCGACGATCGCCGCCAGTTCCTCGCTGACGATCTGCCGCTGGCGGGCCTCGGAGGCGAGGATCGCGTTGTACTCGTTGATCTTCGCCTGGAGCTCGTCGTGCTCGGCGACGATCTTCTGCCGCTCCAGGGCCGCCAGGCGCCGCAGCTGCATCTCCAGGATCGCGTTCGCCTGGATCTCGTCGATCTCCAGCAGGCCCATCAGGCCCTCGCGCGCGATCTCGACGGTGTTGCTGCGCCGGATGAGGGCGATGACCTCGTCGATCGCGTCCAGCGCCTTGAGCAGACCGCGCAGGATGTGGGCGCGCTCCTCCGCCTTGCGCAGGCGGAACTTCGTCCGCCGGACGATGACCTCGATCTGGTGCGTGACCCAGTGGCGGATGAACGCGTCGATCGACAGGGTGCGCGGCACCCCGTCCACCAGCGCCAGCATGTTCGCGCCGAAGTTCGTCTGGAGGTCGGTGTGCTTGTACAGGTTGTTCAGCACGACCTTGGCGACCGCGTCCCGCTTGAGGACGATCACCAGACGCTGGCCGGTCCGCGAGGAGGTCTCGTCGCGGACGTCCGCGATGCCGCCGATCTTGCCGTCCTTGACCAGGTCGGCGATCTTCTGCGCGAGGTTGTCGGGGTTGGTCTGGTACGGGAGTTCGGTGACCACCAGGCACTGGCGGTTCTGGATCTCCTCGACCTCGACCACCGCGCGCATCGTGATGGAGCCGCGACCGGTCCGGTACGCCTCCTCGATGCCCTTGCGGCCGACCACGAGGGCGCCGGACGGGAAGTCAGGGCCCTTGATCCGCTCCAGCAGCGCGTCCAGGAGCTCCTCGTGCGAGGCCTCCGGGTGCTCCAGCGCCCACTGGGCGCCCGCCGCGACCTCGCGCAGGTTGTGCGGCGGGATGTTGGTGGCCATGCCGACCGCGATGCCGGCGCTGCCGTTGACCAGCAGGTTCGGGAAGCGCGCCGGCAGGACCGTCGGCTCCTGGTTGCGGCCGTCGTAGTTGTCCGTGAAGTCGACGGTCTCCTCGTCGATGTCCCGGAGCATCTCCATGGCCTGCGGCATCAGCTTGCACTCGGTGTAGCGCATCGCCGCCGCCGGGTCGTTGCCCGGGGAGCCGAAGTTGCCGTTCGAGTCCACCAGCGGCATCCGCATCGACCACGGCTGCGCCAGGCGGACCAGCGCGTCGTAGATCGAGGAGTCACCGTGCGGGTGGTAGGTGCCCATGACGTCGCCGACGACGCGGGCGCACTTGTAGAAGCCCTTCTCGGGCCGGTAGCCGCCGTCGTACATCGCGTACAGCACGCGACGGTGCACCGGCTTGAGGCCGTCCCGTACGTCGGGCAGCGCGCGCGAGACGATGACGGACATCGCGTAGTCGAGGTAGGAGCGCTGCATCTCCGTCTCGAGCCCGACGGGCTCGATCCGCAGCACGGGCTGCTCCTCCGCGGCGTTCTCTGCGGTGGGGGTGGTTTCGTCGGCCATTGCTGGTCAGAAGTCCTTTCAGGCGGTCAGCGGAGACCGACTCAGATGTCGAGGAACCGAACGTCCTTGGCGTTGCGCTGGATGAAGGAGCGACGTGCCTCGACGTCCTCGCCCATCAGCACCGAGAACAGGTCGTCGGCCTGCGCCGCGTCGTCCAGCGTGACCTGGCCGAGCACGCGGTGGTCCACGTCCATGGTCGTGACGCGCAGTTCCTCGGCGTTCATCTCGCCCAGACCCTTGAAGCGCTGGATCGAGTCTTCCTTGATCCGCTTGCCGTTCTGCTTGCCCAGCTCGACCAGGGCGTCGCGCTCGCGGTCCGAGTACGCGTACTCGAAGTCGTCCCGGCCCCACTTGATCTTGTAGAGCGGCGGGCGCGAGAGGTACACGTGACCGGCCTCGACCAGCGGCCGCATGAAGCGGAAGAGGAACGTCAGCAGCAGGGTGTTGATGTGCTGGCCGTCGACGTCGGCGTCCGCCATCAGGATGATCTTGTGATAGCGGAGCTTCTCGATGTCGAAGTCCTCGTGCACGCCGGTGCCGAAGGCGCTGATCAGCGCCTGGACTTCGGTGTTCTGGAGGATCTTGTCGATACGGGCCTTCTCGACGTTCAGGATCTTGCCGCGGATGGGCAGGATGGCCTGGTACATCGGGTTGCGGCCGGACTTCGCGCTGCCGCCGGCGGAGTCGCCCTCGACGATGAAGATCTCGCACTTGGTCGGGTCGTTCGACTGGCAGTCGGACAGCTTGCCCGGCAGCGAGGCGCTCTCCAGCAGGCCCTTGCGGCGGGTCAGGTCACGGGCCTTGCGGGCCGCGACGCGGGCCGTGGCCGCCTGGATCGACTTGCGGATGATGTCCGCGGCCTCGACCGGGTTGCGGTCGAACCAGTCGTTGAGGTGCTCGTGCACGACCTTCTGCACGAAGGTCTTGGCCTCCGTGTTGCCCAGCTTGGTCTTCGTCTGGCCCTCGAACTGCGGCTCGCCCAGCTTGACCGAGATGATCGCGGTCAGACCCTCGCGGATGTCCTCACCGGCGAGGTTGTCGTCCTTCTCTCGCAGCAGCTTCTTGTCACGCGCGTAGCGGTTGACCAGACCGGTCAGCGCCGCGCGGAAGCCCTCCTCGTGGGTGCCGCCCTCGTGCGTGTGGATCGTGTTCGCGAAGGAGTAGACGCCCTCGGTGTACTGCGAGTTCCACTGCATCGCGATCTCGACCGAGAGCATGCGCTCCTTGTCCTCGGCCTCGATGTCGATGACGGTCGGGTGGATCAGCTCGCCCTTGCGCGAGTTGAGGTACTTCACGAAGTCGACGATGCCGCCCTCGTAGAAGTACGTGACCGTGCGCGCGGAGGGCTCGGCCGCGTCCGCGTCGGGGTCGTCCGCACCGACGGTGGCCTTCGCCGACTCGCGCTCGTCCGTCAGCGAGATCGTCAGGCCCTTGTTGAGGAACGCCATCTCCTGGAAGCGCCGCGACAGCGTCTCGAAGGAGTACTCGGTCGTCTCGAAGATGTCCCCGTCGGCCCAGAACGTCACCGACGTCCCGTGCTCGTCGGTCTCTTCGTTCTGCGCCAGCGGGGCGGTCGGCACGCCCAGCTTGTAGTCCTGGGTCCAGCGGTGGCCGTCCGTCTTGACCTCGACCGCGACCTTGGTCGACAGGGCGTTCACGACGGAGACGCCGACGCCGTGCAGACCGCCGGAGACGGCGTAGCCGCCGCCGCCGAACTTGCCGCCCGCGTGCAGGACGGTCAGGACGACCTCGACGGCCGGCTTCCCCTCGGACGGGACGATGCCGACCGGGATGCCGCGGCCGTTGTCGACCACGCGCACCCCGCCGTCGGCGAGGATGGTGACGTCGATGGTGTCCGCGTGCCCGGCCAGGGCCTCGTCGACGGAGTTGTCGACGACCTCGTACACGAGGTGGTGCAGACCGCGCTCACCGGTCGACCCGATGTACATGCCGGGCCGCTTGCGGACCGCGTCCAGGCCTTCCAGGACCTGGATCGCACTGGCGTCGTACGACGAGGTGGCCCCGCCGCCCTCGCCGGCTGTGGACTGGTTGTCGTTGGGGTTGCCGGAATCGGCCACGAAGCGCCCTTTCTGGCACAGCACAGGCCGAACTCCGGGCCAGCAGGCATGCAAGCAGGAGCGGCTGCGTCGATCTGCGTTGTCAGCGTTTGTCAGCGGATCCCGCAAGCGGGCGGGATTCGCTTCAGTCTACCGGTACCGCGGACATGAATGGGGGTTTGCGGGTACCTGAGTCCTCATGTGCCGCCCTGAACCTCCTCTCTCCGACTCCCCATATCCGGGGAGGGGCTCAAAGAGGCTCACACGGGCGTTGAGCGCTTCGGCCTGTCAACCTCTCACTACCGTGAGGGACACCACGCCGGGGAGCGCGCCGGAGCAGGGCCGCGACCTGGCCGAAACCGTGCCGTCGCCGACCCGTGATCCACATGCCGCAGGGCGGGCGCGGGACACCGCCCACCGGGCGCCCACCGGGCGCGGGGGAGGAAAAGAGGAGGAGGAAAAGAGGGAGGTGTCAGCCGTACGTATCGCCCGGACCGGTGCCGCCCGGCACCCGCCACGGTCCGTACTGCTTCGGCCGGCCGCCCGGGCCGTGCACCTTGATCATCCGTACGGTGTCCTGGCCCAGCTCCGCGTTCAGCCGCGCGACCAGCTGCGGCGCCAGCAGTTTCAGCTGCGCCGCCCACGCCGAGGAATCGCAGCGGACCACCAGCTCGCGGTCCTCGTACCGCTCCGGCACGCAGTGCGTGGCGATCTCCGGACCGACGATCTCCGGCCAGCGCTCCATCACACCGGCCACCGCCATCGGCATCTCCCAGCCGTGCTCGGTCCGCAGCCGGGCCAGCGCCGCCATCAACGGCATCGGATCCCGGCCGTCCGCGCGCGCACCCGACCGCAGCCCCTGCTGCTGCCGCTTCCTGCCCGGCGCCGCGTTGCCGCGTGCCCGCGCCTGCTCGCGCGCGGCCGCCAGCGCCTGCCGCGCCAGGTCCACTCCGGACAACGGCGGGGCCTTGCGCTCCGGGTGCTGCTCCTCGTGGTCGCTCACAGCAGGGTCACCTCACCGCCGGACACCCCGAACCGCGTCCCCGCCAACACATCCGGAACGTCATCGTCCACAGCCGCCGTCACCAGCACCTGCTCACCGGGAGCCACCAGCTCCGCCAGCCGCTCGCGGCGCCGGGTGTCGAGTTCCGCGAACACGTCGTCCAGGATCAGCACCGGCTCGTCGCCCTCCGAGCGCAGCAGCTCGTAAGAGGCCAGCCGGAGCGCCAACGCGTACGACCAGGACTCGCCGTGGCTCGCGTACCCCTTGGCCGGCAGCTCCCCGAGCCGCAGCAGCACGTCGTCACGGTGCGGGCCGACCAGCGTCACGCCCCGCTCGATCTCCTGCTTGCGCACCTGCGACAGCGCCGCCAGCAGTACCTCGTACAGCGCCTCCCGGGTGCGCGCCGCCCCGCTGTCCACAGGCTCACCGGCCGAGGACCGGTACGCCATGCCCAGCGGGCCGCCGCCCGGCGCGAGCTGCTCGTACGCCTTGTCCGCCAGCGGCAGCAGGGACGCGATCAGGTCCAGCCGCTGCGCCAGCAGTTCCGCGCCCGCCCGGGCGAGGTGCTGGTCCCACACGTCGAGGGTCGACAGGTCCATGGAACGCCCGCCGTGGCGACGGGCCATGGCCGCCGACTTGAGGAGGGTGTTGCGCTGCTTGAGCACCCGCTCGTAATCGGAGCGGACCGCGGCCATCCGCGGTGAGCGGGCGGTGACGAGCTCGTCCAGGAAGCGGCGCCGCTCTCCCGGGTCGCCCTTGACCAGGGCCAGGTCCTCCGGCGCGAACAGCACCGTACGGACGATCCCCAGCACGTCACGCGGTCTGACCTGCGAGGACCGGTTGATACGGGCGCGGTTCGCGCGCCCCGGATTGAGCTCCAGCTCGACCAGCTGCCGGCGCTCGCCCTGCGCCACGGCCGCACGGATGACCGCCCGGTCCGCGCCCATCCGTACCAGCGGGGCGTCCGAGGAGACCCGGTGGCTGCCCAGGGTCGCCAGGTAGCCGATCGCCTCGACGAGGTTCGTCTTGCCCTGGCCGTTGGGTCCCACGAACGCGGTGACGCCCGGACCGAGGGGAACCTCGGCCCGGGCGTACGAGCGGAAGTCGGCCAGTGAGAGATGCGAAACGTGCATTCGGCGCCGACCTCCCCCGGCTTCCTGCTGCTTGCTGTCTTGCTGTCTTGCTGTCTTGCGAGTGTTGCTGGTGTTGCCGGTCGTGCGGGCGGACTACTTCTTCTCGACCGCGTGGCCGCCGAACTGGTTGCGCAGCGCGGCGATCATCTTCATCTGCGGGGAGTCGTCCTGGCGGGACGCGAACCGGGCGAACAGCGAGGCGGTGATGGCCGGCAGCGGAACGGCGTTGTCGATCGCCGCCTCGACCGTCCAGCGGCCCTCACCCGAGTCCTGCGCGAAGCCGCGCAGCTTCTCCAGGTGCTCGTCCTCGTCCAGCGCGTTCACGGCGAGGTCCAGCAGCCAGGAACGGATGACCGTGCCCTCCTGCCAGGACCGGAACACCTCGCGGACGTCGGTGACCGAGTCCACCTTCTCCAGCAGCTCCCAGCCCTCGGCGTAGGCCTGCATCATGGCGTACTCGATGCCGTTGTGGACCATCTTCGCGAAGTGGCCGGCGCCGACCTTACCCGCGTGCACGGCGCCGAACTCGCCCTCCGGCTTGAGGGCGTCGAAGATCGGCTGTACGGCCGCGACGTGCTCCTTCTCGCCGCCGTACATCAGCGCGTAGCCGTTCTCCAGGCCCCACACGCCGCCGGATACGCCACAGTCGACGAAGCCGATGCCCTTGGCGGCCAGCTCCTCGGCGTGCTTCTCGTCATCCGTCCAGCGCGAGTTGCCGCCGTCGACGACGATGTCGCCGGGCGAGAGCAGCTCTCCCAGTTCGTCGACGGTGGACTGCGTCGCCGCACCGGCCGGGACCATCACCCACACCACGCGGGGGGCCTGGAGGCCGTCCACGAGTTCCCGCAGGCTGTGGACATCCGCGAGGTCCGGGTTGCGGTCGTATCCGATGACGGTGTGGCCTGCGCGGCGGATGCGCTCGCGCATGTTGCCGCCCATCTTGCCGAGACCGATGAGACCAAGCTCCATCAGGTGCTTCCTTAAGCGTTGTGGCCGTCTGTGCCGGGCTCCCCGGGATCCGGGGCCGTCCCCGGATCCGAGCCTACGCCGGGCCGTCAGGCAGGACCCCACCCAACGTGCCGGGACGCCGTCGGGCCCGGTCCGCGCGTGCGCGAGACCGGGCCCGACGGGACGGACTCAGCCGGAGAGGCGGACCGGCATGATCAGGTACTTGTACGCCTCGTCCGCCTCGGCGTCGACGGCGGGACGGCCGCTGAGCAGCGCGGGCTTGGTGGAGGTGGTGAAGCTCAGCTGGGCGGCGGGCGAGTCGATCGCGCTCAGGCCGTCCAGCAGGAACGTCGGGTTGAAGGCGATCGAGATGTCGTCGCCCTCCAGCTTCGCGTCGACGCGTTCCACAGCCTGTGCATCATCGCTGGAGCCGGCTTCCAGGATCAGCACGCCCTGCTCGAAGCTCAGGCGGACCGGGGTGTTGCGCTCGGCGACGAGGGCCACACGCTTGACGGCCTCGACGAACGGGGCGGTCTCGATCACCGCGATGGAGTTGAACTCCGTCGGGAAGAGCGTGCGGTACTTCGGCAGGTCGCCTTCGAGCAGGCGGGTGGTGGTGCGGCGGCCCGCGCCCTCGAAGCCGATGAGGCCCTCGCCCGCACCGGAGCCCGAAAGGGCGAGGGTGACGGTGTCACCGCTGGTCAGCGACTTGGCGGTGTCCAGGAGGGTCTTCGCGGGCACCAGGGCCACGGCCGACGCGTCGGGGTTCTCCGGCTTCCACAGGAACTCGCGGACCGCGAAGCGGTAGCGGTCGGTGGAGGCGAGGGTGACCCGGTCGCCCTCGATCTCGATGCGGACACCGGTCAGCACGGGCAGCGTGTCGTCGCGGCCGGCGGCGATGGCGACCTGGGCGGCGGCGGAGGCGAAGACCTCACCGGGGACGGTGCCGGTTGCGGTCGGCATCTGCGGCAGCGCCGGGTACTCCTCCACAGGCAGGGTGTGGAGTGTGAACCGGGAGGAGCCGCAGACCACGGTCGCCCGTACACCGTCTGTGGAAATCTCCACGGGGCGGTTGGGGAGGGCGCGGCAGATGTCGGCGAGGAGCCGGCCGGAGACCAGGACCGTGCCGTCTTCCTCGACATCGGCCTCGACGGAGACGCGGGCGGAGACCTCGTAGTCGAAGCCGGAGAGGGACAGCGTGCTGTCCTCGGCCTTGAGCAGCAGGCCCGCGAGAACGGGCACCGGCGGCCGGGCCGGGAGGCTACGGGCAGCCCAAGCCACCGCCTCCGCGAGTACGTCGCGCTCCACCCGGATCTTCACCGGAACCGCCTCCTGCTGTTGCTCGCTCGTCTGCCGGCCTTCGTCGTCGGCTCTCGGCCCAGGGTCTCGACGGACCGAGGCCTCGGTGCCGGGGACCAGTCTGACGTACGGCGCCGACAGTCGGCGCTGTCGGCGGTCAAGTCGGGAGCACGGCGCCGGGACGGCAGGACGACGAGTTGTGCACAGGACCTGCTTGAAAACCGAATCCGGCCTAACTCTCTATGGGGGTAGTAGTAGGGCCTGTGGAAACGGTGGATAAGCCCGTTCTCGCAGGTCAGGCCCGGTTTTTTATCCCCACACCCTGTGGGCGGCACCGGTGGACAACACGGTGTCCCTGTGGAGAACGAAAACTTCTGCACAGGCCGTCCCCAGACGACCCCCACTACTCCACAGGTGTGTCCCCAGCTTTTCCCCAGTACTCCACAGACCAAACACCGGTATCCATGTGACGGCTTTCACTCGGGGTGGTGACTGCGGGGTGCGCGTTGCCGAACAGTGGACAACGGTGTGGAGAAGTCATCGGATCCTGTGCACAGGATGCGGCAACCTGTGAGTGGGCGGTGGACGAAGAGGTGGACGAGCCTGTGGAAGGATTTTCTGTCCACAGCCTGTGGATAGACGTTGTGCACAATTCCACAGGCGGCTGAACTGGGTTGATGACCTCTCAACCTGCGCCCCTGTGGACAGATTGTGGGTGACGCAGCCCCTCCCCAGGGTGTGGACGGAAGAAAGTCGCCCAATCTGTGGATGAGTTGGCCTCCAGGGGGCGTATTCGAACAGAGCACAGGCGCGCACATGAAGAAGGGCGCCCCCGGTTCGATCCGGAAGCGCCCCTGTAGGTGAGCGTGCGAGGGCCGCGGAGGGCCGTTGGACGGGTCCTCCGCGGGTGTCCTGGGGAGTCTGGAGCCGGCCTCAGCCGTTCTTGATGCGGTTGGTGAGCTCCGTGACCTGGTTGTAGATCGAGCGCCGTTCCGCCATCAGGGCCCGGATCTTGCGGTCCGCGTGCATGACCGTGGTGTGGTCGCGGCCGCCGAACTGGGCCCCGATCTTGGGCAGGGAGAGGTCCGTGAGCTCCCGGCACAGGTACATGGCGATCTGCCGGGCCGTGACCAGGACCCGGCTGCGCGAGGAGCCGCACAGGTCGTCAACGGTGAGCCCGAAGTAGTCGGCGGTGGCGGCCATGATGTCCGAGGCGGTGATCTCGGGCGCGCTGTCCTCGCCGCCCGGGATCAGGTTCTTGAGCACGTCCTCCGTCAGGCCGAGGTCCACCGGCTGACGGTTGAGGCTCGCGAACGCGGTGACGCGGATCAGCGCACCCTCCAGCTCGCGGATGTTGCGCGAGATGCGGGAGGCGATGAACTCCAGTACCTCCGGCGGGGCGTTGAGCTGCTCCTGGACCGCCTTCTTGCGCAGGATCGCGATCCGGGTCTCCAGCTCCGGCGGCTGGACGTCGGTGATCAGGCCCCACTCGAAGCGGTTGCGGAGCCGGTCCTCCAGGGTGACGAGCTGCTTGGGCGGCCGGTCGGAGGACAGCACGATCTGCTTGTTGGCGTTGTGGAGCGTGTTGAAGGTGTGGAAGAACTCCTCCTGCGTCGACTCCTTGCTCGCCAGGAACTGGATGTCGTCGACGAGCAGGATGTCCATCTCGCGGTAGCGCTTGCGGAACGCGTCGCCCTTGCCGTCGCGGATCGAGTTGATGAACTCGTTGGTGAACTCCTCGGAGCTCACGTACCGCACCCGGGTGCCCGGGTAGAGGCTGCGCGCGTAGTGCCCGATGGCGTGCAGGAGGTGTGTCTTGCCGAGGCCCGACTCGCCGTAGATGAAGAGGGGGTTGTACGCCTTCGCGGGCGCCTCGGCGACGGCCACCGCGGCGGCGTGCGCGAAGCGGTTCGAGGCGCCGATGACGAAGGTGTCGAACAGGTACTTGGGGTTCAGCCGGGCGGTCGGTTCCAGCGGGCCCGAGGTCGAACCGCCGGACGGGGCCGAGGGGGCGGGGCGGTTGGGGGCCGGCCGCGGGGAGGGCTGTTCGTACTGCTGTTGCTCGTACTGGTGCTGCTGGTGTGGCTGGTGTGGCTGGTGCTGCTGGTTCTCGTACGGGGACTGCTCGTACTGCTGCTGCTCGAAGGAACCCTGTTCGTACGCCCCCTGCTCGTAGCCTCCGGGCTCGGACTGCTGGAGGTAGCCCGGCTGCGGGGAGGCGTAGGGGTCACGCTCGGGGAAGCCGCCGAGGCGGGGCTGCTGCCAGCCGTAGTCGTCCTGCTGGCCGCCGCGGGGCCAGGAGCCGGGCTCGGGGCGCTGCTGCTGGTAGTCCGGGTAGGCGGGGCGCGCGGAGGGCAGCCGTTCGTCGTCGGAGCCGCCGGGGCCGGTGTGTCCGCCGGGCCGCTGGCCGCCGTAGGGCTCGTAGGAGTCACGCTGCTGGGCGGAGGGGGCGGGCGGCGTCGGCTCCCCCGCGGAGTCGTCCACGGTGATGGCGATCCGGATGGGCCGGCCGCACTCGCGGCTGAGGGCGTCACTGATGAGGGGGGCGAGCCGGCCCTCCAGGACCCGCTTCCCCCATTCATTGGGCACGGCGAGCAGAGCGGTGTCCGCCACGAGGGCCAGGGGCTGACAGCGTTCCACCCACTGCTTGTCCTTGGGCTCGACGCCCGGCTGTCCCTCCCCCAGGAGCACGTCGAGCACGCGTGGCCACACTGCGGCAAGATCGGCAGGTACGTCAGCCACAGAGCACGCTCTCTCACAGGTCCCGGTTCCACGAATGTGTGGTTCTTTGGGACGGTCGGGACAAAAAATCCGGGATCAGACAACGGTAGTCAGGCCGGTGGGTACGGTTCAAGTCGTTGTCCACAGCCTGTGCACAGTGTGCGGCAGTCAGGGCTCGGTTTGACCGGATGGCGTAGCCGCGCGTACCGTAACGAGGTCGAGTTGTCGATGGCTGCTGCCGCCTGCCTACCGATGGGCGAAGATCACTGATCGTGGTCATGTAGCGGTGCCACTCGGGCGAACACGCGAGTTTCCTCGTGGGCGCACGGTGACAGCCAGGCGATGTCCCGCCACAACGATTCATTCTCTGGAGCCCCCGAGTGAGCAAGCGCACCTTCCAGCCGAACAACCGCCGTCGTGCCAAGACCCACGGCTTCCGCCTGCGGATGCGTACCCGTGCCGGCCGCGCCATCCTGGCGAACCGCCGCAGCAAGGGCCGCGCCGCCCTTTCCGCGTAACACGCGCGGGTCGTGACGTCGTGCTGTCTCCCGAAAATCGGCTGAGGCGGCGCGAGGACTTCGCGAGCGCGGTACGGCGGGGGCGGCGGGCTGGACGCCCGCTCCTCGTCGTCCACCTACGTACAAGCGGTGCAACGGACCCGCACGTGGCGGGGGAGATCGATCCCTCGACGCGTGCGGGTTTCGTCGTCAGCAAGGCTGTCGGCAACGCCGTCGTACGGAACCGGGTCAAGCGCCGTCTGCGCCATCTCGTCCGGGAGCGGCTGTCCCAGCTGCCCGCCGGTAGCCTGGTGGTGGTACGGGCTCTGCCCGGTGCGGGTGACGCCGGCCTCGACGAGCTGGCCCGTGACCTGGACGCCGCTCTCCAGCGGCTCCTGGGAGGCGTGGCTCGATGAAGTACCCGCTGCTCGCTTTGATCAAGCTGTACCAGTGGACGATCAGTCCGCTGCTCGGCCCGGTGTGCCGCTACTACCCTTCGTGCTCGCACTACGGGTACACGGCCATCGACCGGCATGGTGCGGTGAAGGGGACGGTTCTTACCGCCTGGCGGATCCTCCGGTGCAATCCGTGGTCCCCGGGTGGTGTGGATCATGTCCCACCCCGGAAACGCCCGCGTTGGCACGAGCAGCTGCGCAGTGCGTTGCGTAGATCTCGCAATGCTCAAGGAGCCTGATTAGTGGACACGATTGCCAGTCTGTTCAGTTTCATCACCACACCCGTCTCGTGGGTCATCGTCCAGTTCCACTCGCTGTACGGCGCGATCTTCGGCCCCGACAGCGGATGGGCCTGGGGCCTGTCCATCGTGTCCCTGGTGGTCTTGATCCGTATCTGCCTGATCCCGCTCTTCGTGAAGCAGATCAAGGCGACGCGTGGCATGCAGGCGCTCCAGCCGAAGATGAAGGCGATCCAGGAGCGCTACAAGAACGACAAGCAGCGTCAGTCCGAAGAGATGATGAAGCTGTACAAGGAGACGGGTACCAACCCGTTGTCCTCGTGCCTTCCCATCCTGGCGCAGTCCCCGTTCTTCTTCGCGCTCTACCACGTGCTCTCGGCCATCGCCAACGGCAAGACCATCGGCGTCATCAACCAGTCGCTGCTGGAGAGCGCGCGTCAGGCGCACATCTTCGGTGCCCCGCTGGCGGCGAAGTTCACCGACAGCGAGGAGAAGGTCGCCGCGCTCGGCGCCTCCTTGATGGACGTCCGGATCGTGACCGCGGTCATGATCATCATGATGTCGCTGTCGCAGTTCTACACCCAGCGTCAGCTGATGCAGAAGAACGTAGACCTCTCGGTCAAGACGCCGTTCATGCAGCAGCAGAAGATGCTGATGTACATCTTCCCGCTGATCTTCGCCTTCATGGGCATCAACTTCCCCGTCGGCGTCCTCGTCTACTGGCTGACCACGAACGTGTGGACCATGGGCCAGCAGATGTACGTGATCAACCAGAACCCGACGCCGGGCAGCAAGGCCCAGGACCAGTACCTGACCCGCCTGCTCAAGCACGTCAGCACGCACGGTCAGCTCAAGGGCCGGGGCAAGAAGAAGATCGTCGCGGCGATCGTGGCCAAGGGTCCGGACCGCAACGACAACGAGCGCAAGTTCATCACGGCGCTGACGAAGCAGGGCATGGCCGCGCAGCCGGACGGCTCCGTGATCAGCAGCGTCGAGGCGACGGCCGACGCGGATGCGGCGAGCGGCGGTGTCGCCACCAAGCGGCAGCAGCCGAAGCGGCAGACGAAGGCGAAGCGTCAGACGCCTCCCAGCAAGCCCACCAAGAAGTAGCCCTCCAAGAAGCAAGAAGGAGCCCCTCCCGTGACGGAAGGCACCACCACCGCCGCCGCTGAGGGCGGCGACACCTTGACCCGCCTTGAGCAGGAGGGCGAGATCGCGGCCGACTACCTTGAGGGCCTGCTGGACATCGCCGATCTGGACGGCGACATCGACATGGACGTCGAGGCCGACCGGGCCGCGGTGTCGATCGTCAGTGACTCCGCCGGCCGCGACCTGCAGAAGCTCGTGGGCCGCGACGGTGAGGTTCTGGAGGCCCTGCAGGAGCTGACCCGCCTCGCCGTGCACCGGGAGACCGGGGACCGCAGCCGGCTGATGCTGGACATCGCCGGGTTCCGCGCCAAGAAGCGCGAGGAGCTGGCGGCGCTGGGCGCCCAGGCGGCGGCCGATGTGAAGGCTTCGGGTGAGCCGCTCAAGCTGGCGCCGATGACGCCGTTCGAGCGGAAGGTCGTCCACGACGCCGTGGCGGCCGCCGGTCTCAAGAGCGAGTCCGAGGGCGAGGAGCCGCAGCGCTTCGTCGTTGTGCTCCCGGCCTGACCGGAACGCGTGTGGTCGGCCCCGTCTGTATCGCAGGCGGGGCCGATGTTTGTAAGCCTGGCAGTGCCCGTTGTGTGAAGAGTGAGTTCTGTACGGAAGGACGGTCCCCGTGACGGAGGCAGCAGAGCTTCCCCCGGCGCCTGAAGAGGCGCGTGCGGTATTCGGCGAGTTTTTCCCGGAAGCCGTGCGGTATGCGGAGCTGCTGGCGGACGCGGGGGTCAAGCGCGGCCTGATCGGCCCGCGTGAGGTGCCCCGGCTCTGGGAGAGGCACCTGCTGAACTGCGCGGTGCTGTCGGAGGCCGTGCCCGAAGGCGTCTCGGTGTGTGACGTGGGCTCGGGCGCCGGGCTGCCGGGCATCCCGCTGGCTCTGGTGCGCAGGGACCTCAAGATCACCTTGCTGGAGCCCCTGCTGCGGCGGACCAATTTCCTCCAGGAAGCGGTCGAGCTGCTGGGCCTGGACCACGTCACCGTGGTGCGCGGTCGGGCCGAAGAGGTGCTCGGCAAGCTCCAGCCCGTCCATGTCGTGACGGCTCGTGCGGTGGCTCCGCTGGACCGGCTGGCCGGCTGGGGCGTGCCGCTGCTGCGTCCTTACGGGGAGATGCTGGCGCTCAAGGGTGACACCGCCGACGAGGAGCTGGTGGCGGCCAAGGCGGCGCTGACGAAGCTGGGTGTGGTGAAGACCTCGGTCCTCCAGGTCGGAGAGGGTGTCGTGGACCCGCTGACGACGGTGGTGCGCGTCGAGGTGGGCGAGAGCCCCGGCGGGGTCAGGTTCGCGGCCAAGCGGGCGAAGGCGGCTCGTGTGGGGCGGACCCGGCGCCGCCGTTGATGATCGTCCCTTTGGGGTCGGCCCGCGCCATTTCAGGCGTGTTGGGCCCTATAGGTATGGATTTCGGAGTGTCGTAGCGGGCGGAAGTCAGTGTCCGGGCATCGTGTTTCACGTGAAACGTCGCTCCCTGCTGCACGGAATCATCAGCCGCGGTCGTGAGGCCGCGTCCCCCCGCCCGCGCGACGGCGCGGGGGTGACGCAGTTGTCCACATCGGTGGATTCATCCACAGGAGTTCGGGCCCCGCTGGTTCGTGACCCGGGTGACATGGCAGGCTCTGTTCATCGCGAGCCTGATGCCGAGGAGAGTGACACCGTGCGGTCCGACGCCAACCTCGCGGGGCCGATGGCCGACCCGGTCCCCGGTCCCCGCTCTGAATCGCCGGGCGAGGACGTTCCTGCCCCCGCTACCGCTGGGGAAGAGATGCCGCCTCCGCCCCTTGTGGACAACGACGACGCCCCCACCGGGCGGGCCGCCCAGCTGGCGGTGGACGCCCTGGGACGGGCGGGTGAACCGCTGCCGCGGCCGGCGCAGACCCGGGTGATGGTGGTGGCCAACCAGAAGGGCGGCGTCGGCAAGACCACGACGACCGTGAACCTGGCGGCTTCGCTGGCCCTTCACGGGGCCAAGGTCCTGGTCATCGACCTCGATCCGCAGGGCAACGCGTCCACGGCACTCGGCATCGATCACCACGCGGACGTGCCCTCCATCTACGACGTGCTCGTGGACAGCCGGCCGCTGCTGGAGGTCGTCCAGCCCGTGGTGGATGTGGAGGGCCTGTTCTGTGCCCCGGCCACGATCGATCTGGCGGGCGCGGAGATCGAGCTGGTCTCGCTGGTGGCGCGGGAGAGCCGGCTCCAGCGGGCGATCCAGGCGTACGAGCAGCCGCTCGACTACATCCTGATCGACTGCCCGCCGTCGCTGGGACTGCTCACGGTGAATGCGCTGGTGGCGGGAGCGGAGGTGCTGATCCCGATCCAGTGTGAGTACTACGCGCTGGAGGGCCTGGGTCAGCTGCTGCGCAACGTCGACCTGGTGCGGGCCCACCTGAACCAGTCGCTGCACGTGTCCACGATCCTGTTGACGATGTACGACGGCAGGACGCGGCTGGCCTCGCAGGTGGCGGAGGAGGTCCGCACGCACTTCGGCAAGGAGGTGCTGCGGACCAGCATCCCGCGCTCGGTACGCATCTCGGAGGCGCCCAGCTACGGGCAGACGGTGCTCACCTACGACCCGGGTTCCAGCGGCTCCCTCTCCTATCTGGAAGCGGCGCGGGAGATCGCGCTGCGGGGAGCCGGAATCCATTACGACGCCCGGCACGCCCATCTGGGGGCCGGCATGAACAGCACACAGAGTATGGCGGAGGGGATCCAGTGAGTGAGCGACGTAGGGGTCTGGGGCGGGGGCTCGGCGCGCTGATTCCCGCCGCTCCCCAGGAGAAGACGCCCATGGTGGGTGCCGGGTCGACGTCACCGTCGGCGCTGCCGGTGCTGACGTCGGAGCGCGGAATCGCTGCGGCGAAGCTGGCGGCGCTGGCACAGACCGATGGCGCG
Organism: Streptomyces sp. NBC_00539; assembly: GCF_036346105.1. GTDB lineage: Bacteria > Actinomycetota > Actinomycetes > Streptomycetales > Streptomycetaceae > Streptomyces. Next base: position 3,570,377 of record NZ_CP107811.1, on the reverse strand, counting down.
CTGGGGGCTCCCCCGGCCGCAGCCGACGGCGAAGCACTGCCGACGCTCGTACCGGAGCCGGCGGCACCGGCCGACGAGGTGGCGGGGGCGACGTTCGCGGAGCTCCCGATGGACGCCATCACGCCCAACCCGCGGCAGCCTCGTGAGGTGTTCGACGAGGACGCGCTGGCCGAACTGGTGACCTCCATCAGGGAGGTGGGTCTGCTCCAGCCGGTCGTCGTGAGGCAGTCCGGGCCGGGCCGTTACGAGCTGATCATGGGTGAGCGCCGCTGGCGCGCGTGCCGTGAAGCCGGACTGGACCGGATTCCGGCGATCATCCGGGCGACGGACGACGAGAAGCTGCTGCTGGACGCCCTCTTGGAGAACCTGCACCGGGCGCAGCTCAACCCGCTGGAGGAAGCCGCCGCGTACGACCAGCTGCTGCAGGACTTCCACTGCACCCACGACCAGCTGGCGGACCGGATCGGGCGGTCGCGTCCGCAGGTGTCGAACACGCTGCGACTGCTGAGGCTCTCCGCCCCGGTGCAGCGGCGGGTGGCCGCGGGGGTGCTCTCGGCGGGACACGCGCGGGCGCTGCTGTCGGTGGAGGACTCCGAGGCGCAGGACCGCCTGGCGCACCGGATCGTGGCCGAGGGCCTGTCGGTGCGCGCGGTCGAGGAGATCGTGTCGCTGATGGGGTCTGAGCCGGAGAGCCCGGTGAAGCCGAAGGGCCCGCGGGCGGGTGCCCGGGTGGCTCCGGCGCTCAGTGAACTGGCGACGCGGCTGTCGGACCGGTTCGAGACGCGGGTGAAGGTGGATCTCGGTCAGAAGAAGGGCAAGATCACCGTCGAGTTCGCCTCGATGGAGGATCTGGAGCGGATCCTCGGGACGCTGGCGCCGGGCGAGGGCCGGGTCCTGGAACAGGGGCTTTCCGGAGAGTGACCCGGGAGTCCGGCCGGGGAGTCGGGAGGCGAGTCGTACGGTGCGAGCCGGTATGGCTCGCCTCTTTGTCGTAGCGGATACGATGCGTGTATGGGTCGTCGGTTGGTACCGCTCACGCTGGACAACCTCCAGGACCTTCCCCGGCGTTGCCGGACCTGCGTGTTCTGGGAGCTGGATCCGGTCAGTGGTGAGGCCGCCGTGAAGGCGGGAACCGCTGAGCTGGAGAAGGAGGCCTGGATCTCCGCCGTCCTGTTGGAATGGGGATCGTGCGGCCGCGTCGTCTATGTGGACGACGTCCCCGTGGGCTTCGTTCTGTACGCGCCCCCGGCCTACGTGCCGCGTGCGACGGCGTTCCCGACGAGCCCGGTCTCCCCTGACGCCGTCCAGCTCATCACGGCGTGGATCATGCCGGGGTATCAGGGGCAGGGTTTGGGACGGGTGATGGTCCAGACGGTGGCAAAGGATCTGCTACGGCGTGGTTTCCGGGCGATCGAGGCGTTCGGCGATGCGCAGTGGGAGCGGCCGGCCTGTCTGCTCCCGGCAGACCACCTGCTGTCCGTGGGCTTCAAGACGGTACGACCGCATCCGGTGCATCCCCGGCTCCGACTGGAACTGCGCTCGACGTTGTCCTGGAAGGAAGACGTGGAACTCGCCCTGGACCGCCTGCTGGGCGGGGCGCGGGCGCGGAAGGAACCGGCCCTGCGCCCGCTGTGAGCAGCGGCCGGATGTGCGAACGGGGCCGCTCCCTCAGGGAGCGGCCCCGTTTCACGTGAAACATCAGGCGGTCTTGACCTCGACGAAAGGATCGAGGTCGCGCAGGATGGCAGCCTTCGGCTTGGCACCGACGATGGTCTTGACGACCTCGCCGCCCTGGTAGACGTTCAGCGTCGGAATGGACATGACGCCGTACTTGGCGGCCGTGGCCGGGTTCTCGTCGATGTTGAGCTTGACGATCTCGATCTGGTCGCCGTACTCGGCCGCGATGGCCTCCAGCGACGGGGCGATCTGCCGGCACGGGCCGCACCAGGCGGCCCAGAAGTCAACCAGGACGGGCTTGTCGGCGGCGAGGACGTCGGCATCGAAGCTGGCGTCGGTCACGTTCTTGAGGGTGCCGGCCACAGCGGCCTCCTTTTTCCTGCGGGGTGTGGGTGGGGATGGGGGTGGTGCGGGGGTCAGACGGTCGCGTTCGCGTGCGCCTGCTCGGCGTCCGCGAGGGCGGCGAGGTAGCGCTCCGCGTCCAGGGCGGCGGAGCAGCCCGTACCGGCGGCGGTGATCGCCTGACGGTAGGTGTGGTCCACGACGTCGCCCGCGCCGAAGACGCCGGTGAGGTTGGTGCGCGTGGACGGGGCGTCGACCTTGAGGTAGCCCTCGTCGTCCAGGTCCAGCTGGCCGGTGAACAGCTCGGTACGCGGGTCGTGTCCGACGGCGATGAACAGACCGGTCACGGGCAGCTCGGAGGTCTCACCGGTCTTGGTGTTGCGCAGGGTGAGACCGGAGAGCTTCTGCTCGCCGTGGATCTCGGCGACCTCGCTGTCCCAGGCGAACGAGATCTTCGGGTCGGCGAAGGCGCGGTCCTGCATGGCCTTGGAGGCGCGCAGGCTGTCGCGGCGGTGGACGATGGTGACCGACTTGGCGAACCGGGAGAGGAAGGTCGCTTCCTCCATCGCGGTGTCGCCGCCGCCGACGACGGCGATGTCCTGGTCCTTGAAGAAGAACCCGTCGCAGGTGGCGCACCAGGAGACGCCTCGGCCGGAGAGCGCGTCCTCGTTGGGCAGACCGAGCTTGCGGTGCTGCGAACCGGTGGTCACGATCACGGCCTTGGCGCGGTGCACGGTTCCGGCGGTGTCGGTGACGGTCTTGATCTCACCGGTGAGGTCCACGGCCACGACGTCGTCGGGGACGAGCTCGGCGCCGAAACGCTCCGCCTGGCCACGCATGTTGTCCATCAGGTCAGGACCCATGATGCCGTCCTGGAAGCCGGGGAAGTTCTCGACCTCGGTGGTGTTCATCAGCGCACCGCCGGCGGTGACGGCACCCTCGAAGACCAGGGGGCTGAGCGAAGCGCGTGCGGTGTACAGGGCGGCCGTGTAACCGGCCGGCCCGGAGCCGATGATGATCACGTTTCGGACGTCGCTCACGGGTTCGTTCCTCGTCTCTGCGGACTGCGTGCTGCCTACCGGGGGGCCGGTGTGGACTGTCATCCCACCCAACGGATCCTACGGCGCTCGCATTCCCGGTCCGGCGCGGCTCAGACCTGAACGGGTCAGGGGCGGGCGTAGGTACCGGTGAGCAGTGGCTTGCCGGGGGGCGCCGAGGGGGGGTCCGCACAGCCGCTGGGGACGAGGTAGGCGTCCACGCGCCCGGGATCACCGGGGTGCGCGAGGACGACGAGGTAGACGTCCGTGCCCTGGTAGCTGCCGTGCTCGGCGGCGAGCGGGGTGTCGGCACGGCCGGTGGCCCGCTGGACGCAGGGCGGGACGGGAGGGGCCTGCCGCTCGCCGGGGGCGACGCCCGGGGAGGTGTCGGAGGGGACGCCCGGGGAGGTGTTCTCCATCCCGTACGTGTTGTTCCTCTCCTCGGGCTTGCTCTGCGGCTTCGCGGCGGAAGCGAGGAGGTGCTGGACGCTGCCCTGGAGTCCCTCGGACGTGTAGGAGCCGTCGGAGGCGGGCGGAGTGGCGGTGGCGGAGGTACCGGTCCGGGCGACGGTGTCGCGGGAATCGCCTGCGCCCAAGGCGCCGGACAGGACGAGGCCCAGTACGCAGGCGGCCGCGCCCGCGAGGCCGGCGAGGACGGCGATCCGTCGGCGTGCCCTGCGTCGGCCGGGGCCGGTTGGGCCGGTCGGGTGACCCGCGGGTCGTGCCGGGGCGGACGGCGGCGTCTGCCGGGGGGCAACGGCGGGGCCGGGCGTGGGCCGGGCGCGCTGCGAGGTGGAGTCCAGGAGCGCTTCGGCGGCGAGGGCGGCGTCGATACGGCCCGCGACGTCGGAGGGCATCCGGCTCGGCCCGGGCAGCGTGCCCAGCAGGGAGCGGATCTCTTCGAGGGAGGCGAGGACGTCGGCGCACAGGACGCAGTCGCCGAGGTGGCTGCGTACGGCGGCGGTGCGGGCCGGTGAGAGCAGCCCTTCGGTCAGGTCGGAGATCTCCGCGACGTCCGGGTGCCGGATCGTGCCGGTCGTGCCGGTTGTGGGGCTCACGGTCGTCCACCTCCGCCCTTCACTGCGTCTGGGTCTGGCTGCCTGGGTTCTGCGGGTGGGACGGGTGACCCCGGCGTCCGGTTCCTTCCCCGCCCGGCGGAGGTGTTATCCGCGGCATTCGAGCGCAGATGAGTGAGCAGCGGCAGCAGTTTCGCCCGGCCCCGCGCACACCGGCTCTTGACCGTTCCGACGGCGACGCCGAGGACGCGCGCGGCTTCGGCCACGGGGTAGCCCTGCATGTCGACCAGGACGAGCGCGGCCCGCTGCTCTGCCGGGAGGGTGCCGAGGGCTGCCAGCAGCTGCCGGTGGAGGTCCTGGCGCTCGGCGGGGGCCTCGGCGGACTCGTGCGGCTCCATGAGCCGCTCCAGCCGGTCCGTGTCGTCGAGGGGCGCCGTCCTGCGGGAGGCAGCCTTGCGGGCCCGGTCGAGGCAGGCGTTGACGGTGATCCGGTGGAGCCAGGTGGTGACGGCGGAGTCCCCGCGGAAGGTGTGTGCGGCCCGGTAGGCGGAGACGAGCGCGTCCTGTACGGCGTCGGCGGCCTCTTCCCGGTCCCCGAGGGTGCGCAGCGCCACGGCCCACAGCCGGTCCCGGTGCCGCCGCACGAGTTCCGAGAAGGCGTCGGGATCCCCCGCCACGTGCCGCGCCAGCAGCTCCTGGTCGCCGTCCCCGCTGGTCGTCGCGTCGTGCATCACACCTCCCCTCCGGAAGGGAGAGTACGGGTCGGGCAGGGCGAATACGAGGGCCCGCCGCGTCGGCGGCGCAGCGGGCCCGGCGGGTGTCGCGGTCCGGTCCTATTCGGCCGTACCGAGCACTTTGATCTCGTTGATGCCGCCGCGGTAGGAATCGCCGCCCTCGGAAGGCAGGGACGTGATGTGGATCAGCAGGAAGCGGGTCTTGACCGGGGTCTGCAGGGTCGTGTTCAGGTTCTTCCCCGTGTTGCCCAGCTTGACGATCTCCTGCGGGAAGTCCGAGAGGGAGCGCGCTGAGGCGGCTTCCGGGGAAGCGGCCCGCACCTCGATCTTCTGCCCCGACGCGTGCAGGCCGACCTCAAGGCCGGCCACGTCCTGGGCGCTGCCGAGGTCGACGATGATGCCGCTGCCGTCGTCATAGCTGTCCAGGTTGCCGAAGTTGGCGAAGCCGCGGAACTGCAGGGTGACCCAGCCGGTGTCGGCGTCGCCGTCGATGGCCTTGCGCGCGTCGCCGGGCTTGATCGGATCCTTTCCGAAGACCGTGGCCTTGCCGATGCGCAGCGGCTTGCCCGGCTTGATCTCCTTGGGGGCCTCGTCGGACTTGGTCTGCGGGGTGGAGCCGCTGTTGCCGGAGCCCCCGTGTTTGCGGTCGAGGAGTGCGTCGGCGAGCTGCCAGCTGCCGAGGCCGAGGGCGGCGATGAGCAGCGCCGCGACGCCCCATTTGAGGGCGCGGCCGGTACGGCTCTGCAACGGGGGCGGCGGCGGGACGGCGAGGCTCTGCACGGTGGGCAGGCCGGTCGCCGGGTGCCGGCCGTAGCTCCCCTGCTGGTAGGTGGTGTGCTGGTACTCGGGCGGGGCGGTGAAGGCCGGCTCCGGCGGCCGGATGCGGGGCATCGCGGCGACGGCCTTGGCCAGCTCCTCCGGGGTGGTACAGGCGGGCTCCTGCCGGGAGGCGGTGGCCCCGTCGTTGGCCAGCGCGCGCATGGCCAGTTCTCCCAGACCCCGGTGGACGCCGGCGCGCACCTGGTCGGGGGCGATCAGGCCGACGCCCTTGGGCAGGCCGGTGAGCCCGTAGGCGTCCGTCTCGTAGGGCCAGCGCTGGGTGAGCGCCGCGTACAGCAGCGCGCCGATCGCCTCGGTGTCTGCCTGCTGCGGGGTGTCGCTGGTGATGCCGCGCAGGGCGGCGTTCACGGCGAGGCCGCGGATGCGGTACTGGCCGGTGGAGGTGCGCAGTATCGCGCTGGGTGTCAGGCGCAGGTGTGCCAGGCCCTCGCGGTGGGCCGCGGCCATGGCCTGCGACACCTGGCTGACGAGCTGGTAGGCCTCGTGGGCCTCCAAGGGTCCGACGGCGAGGAGGGCGGTGAGTTCGGTGGCGTCGGGCAGCCACTCGTGCACGACGTAGACGAGGTCGTTCTCTTCCACGGCGTCGAGGACCTGGACGAACCGGGGGTCGCCGAGCAGCGCGGAGGAGCGGGCCGCGGACAGGACGGTCCGGGCCCGGGGGTGGTCGGCGGGAAGCAGGTGCACGCCGACGGCGCGGCGCAGCTTTTCGTCCATCGCACGCCAGCTGCTGAATCCGTCCAGACGGGTGACGCACTCCTCGAGGCGGTAGCGCCTGGCCAGCTTGTGGCCGCTGTGCAGTTCGGGCGCCGCCACGGGCGCGGCCGTTCTGCGTTCGCCATCCGTTTCGCGCATGGATCCGTCCGCGGCTCGGTCGTTCTGGGTGTCCACCCCGTCGGCCGTGGCCTTGACCGCTTCCGCGGTCAGCGGCTCATCGCCGCTGTTGTCGGCCACGTCGACGGCAGCTGTGCTACGTTCCGCCACCGTCGTCCCTGCCTCCCCATCCGTTGCGCGCTGTCGGCCAGTCTGCGAAGCCATGCCAATTGTGCCCACAGTCCGGCCCTCCGCACGACACGCGAAGGAGGGGCGAACCGTCGGTTCTGCCCGTCAACGCCCCAGACGTCCGCGGACCATTCCGACCATCGCGTTGAGTTCTTCGACGCGCATGCGCTTCGCGGCGGTGAGGAAAACGGCCACCAGGGCGATGAAGCCGGCCACGAGGGCGGCGAGCGACCCGCCGGCTCCACTGCCCAGCCACTTGGTGACCCCGTAGGCGGCCGCGCCGGCCACGACTGCGGCCGGGACACATGCGCCGATGAGGCGGGTGTAGGTGCGCATGACGTGCGCCCCGTCGAGGTCACCGCCGAGGCGGGCGCGCAGACGGCGCCAGGCGACGCCCACGCCGACCGTGTATCCGAGACCGTAGGCGGCGCCCATGCCGACGACGGCCCAGCGCTCGGGGAGGACGAGGAAGGCGAGCCCCGAGACGCCGGCGTTGACCGCGGCGACGATGACGGTGTTGTAAAAGGGCGTCCGGGTGTCCTCGTAGGCGTAGAAACCGCGCAGGACGACGTACTGGACGGAGTACGGGATGAGTCCGAGGCCGAAGGCCATCAGGATGTAGCCGATGTTCTGCGCCGTCGCCGAGCCGGATCCGGCGTAGAGCAGGGTGGACATCGGGACGCCGAGCGCGAGGAACGCGAAGGCGCAGGGCACGATCGCCACGGCGGAGGTGCGCAGGCCGTAGGAGATGTCGTCGCGGACGGCGGCGACGTCCCCGTCGTGGGCCGAGCGGGAGATGCGCGGCAGGACGGCGGTCATGACCGAGACGGTGATGATGGCCTGGGGCATCTGCCACAGGAGCAGCGCGTAGTTGTACGCGGCGATGCCGGTGCCGTCGTGGCCTTGGTTGTGGGCGACGTCGCCCGCCCAGGTCGCGAGCTGGGTGACCACGATGAGGCCGAGCTGGTTGGCCAGGACGAAGAAGAACGTCCACTTGGCGAGGCCGGCCGCCTTGCCGAGCCCGTGGCCCTTCCAGTCGAAGCGCAGGCGCGGCTTGAAGCCGGCGTCACGCAGGTAGGGGATCATCGCCAGCGACTGGACGGCGAGGCCGAGCAGGGTGCCCAGGCCGAGCAGCCGGACGCCCTCGGGGGTGATGCTCGCCTCGTCGACGCCGGTGCTGGTGAAGCCGCCGAACGCCCAGATGAACGCACCGAACGTGGCGATGACGACGATGTTGTTGAGGACGGGGGTCCACATCATCGCGCCGAAGCGGCCGCGGGCGTTGAGGATCTGACCGAGCACCACGTGCACGCCCATGAAGAACATGGTGGGCAGGCAATAGTGGGCGAAGGCGACCGCGACGTCCATCCGGTGCGGGTCGTCGGCGATCTTCTGCGACATCATGCCGATGAACAGCGGGGCCGCGAGCACGCAGACGGTGGTGACGGCGCCGAGCAGCACCACGACGAGCGTCAGGAGGCGGTTGGCGTATGCCTCGCCGCCGTCCTCGTCGTTCTTCATCGCGCGGACCAGCTGCGGGATGAACACCGCGTTGAGCGCGCCGCCGCCGACCAGCACGTAGATCATCGTCGGCAGGGTGTTGGCGACCTGGTAACTGTCGTTGAGGGTGGTGACACCGATCGCGGTGCCGATCACGAGCGTGCGCAGGAAGCCGGTGATCCGGGACACGATCGTGCCCGCGGCCATCAGGGCGCTCGACTTCAACAGGCCCGAAGCCCGCCCGGCGGGCTTGGCCGGGGCCGGGACGGCGACCGGGGGCTCCTCGGTGGCAAGCTGCGGGGCCGCCTCCTGGTCGCGGTACAGGTGGGCGAAGGCATCGGGTTCCGGCTGCTCGTCCGCGGCCTTGGTCACCAGGGAGTCCACACCCACGAACTCCGTGGTCGTGGGGCGGTCACCGTAGGGCAGGTGGCGGGAAGGGCCGTCGGGCTCGGGCGGCGGGGTCTGGGCCCAGACGCGAGCGTCGGGACCGCCGTACGAAGGCGGCTGCGGGGCCGCGTACAAGGGGCCGGGTTCCAGGTAGGTGCCCGGCGGCGGCGGAGGGTGTGAAGCCCGGTCGTACAGGGCCTCCGCTACGGGGTCCTGGGCCGAAAGGTCCTGGGACCGGTACGGGTCGTAGTCGTAGGCATCCTGGACATACGGGTCGTGATCCGGCCCGGATGCGGGCGCGGAGGCCTGCCCGGGCACCGGGGCACCCGGCGCGGTGCCCTGGGAGGGCGCCGGCCCACCAGTGCCCTGCGCGCGGTCACCGTCGTACGGCGCGTTCATCGAAACCCCACCTCATCGTCCCCAGGCCGACCGGCCACGGCATCGCTTTAACGGTCCACTGTCTCACCCGTGCCGGACCCGCTTGTGCTTTGCGGTCCGGTGTCCGGGGACTCGTCACTCGGCTGCGTGCTCTCCTCAGAGGCCGCACGCGTCGCCAGGCGCTTGCGGCTCGCGTACATCTTGATGCCCGCGAGGACGAGGAGGAGAACGCCGCCCGCGATGACGAGCATGACGGTGGGAGTGACCTCGGTGGCCTCCACGGTGAACTTCTGTTCCTTGCCGTAGGGGACGCCGTTCTTCGTGAACAACTGCGCGGTGACCTCGACGGGACCGCTCGCGGTGGCGTTCGCGGGGAATTTCAGGGTCTGGCTGTGATCGGCCTGGACGGTGACTTCCTGCTCGGCCATTCCGCTGTCGCCGAACATCAACCGGGTGGGGTTGGCCGACTTCACGCGCAGGACCAGGTTGTGGACGTCCTGCACGAGGCTGTTCTGGACGCTGACCGGGATGATCGCGCTGTGCCCGGACAAGGTGGCGTCGGACTTGGGGACGACCTTGACCTTCTCGGTGAGGCCGATCAGGTAGTCCTGCACCTGGTCCCGGTAGACGCCGGCCTCCTCGGGCCGGCCGCGCCACGAGGTGGACATCTCCCGGTTGGTGGTGTTGCCGAAGGGGATCTCGACGCGCTCGGGCGCCGCGAGGATCACCTTGAAGCGGTCGAGGGTGTCCTGCGTGGTCCGGATCTTCTCGAACGCGGACACCGGGAGTTCCTGCCGGCTGAGGGCTTCCGGGTACTGACCGGCCCCCGGGACCTGGGTGGCGGCGCCGGGGTCCGGCTTGGCGGACGCCGCCGCTTCGAGGTCGGAGGGCTGCGTCCAGCGGCCGCCCTGCAGGCCGCGCAGGGCCGCCGCCATCGACTCCGCCTGGCTGGCGGACGGCATCCGCTGTGGTGTGACGACGAAGCTGCGCTGCTCGTCGCCGCCCTGCAGGTTGAGGGCGAGACTGTGGGCCAGGAACCTCTGCACGGCGAGCGCGGAATCCCTGGCATTGAGCATGTCGCCTTCGAAAGCCGTCGACAGTTCGGCGTCGGCGACGATCGCGGTGGCGCCCGCGCCGATGGGACGGGCGGCCGTCGGGGTGTAACCGAGGGCGCCGGTCTCCTGGAGGCTGTCGCTGCGGGTGAGGACGTTGTGGGCGCCCGCCGAGGTGGCCACGTTGACGATCGACGGGTCGATGGCGCCGTTCACGGGCCAGGAGAAGTCGGTGGACGGGGTGACGTGCAGGACCGTCTCGACGGCCTGCTTCGCCTTGTCGGTGGCGGGCCGCAGCTGGCCCAGGGTGCCCGAGACGTCCTTGCCGTGGTGGGCGAGGGAAGCCAGGTCGGGGTCGGCGTAGGGCAGCGCGACGACCTTCTTTCCCTGCACCGCGGTTTCCAGGGCGCTCAGCCACTGCTCGGCGACGGCCTTGCTCTTGCCCGGCAGGGGCTTTCCGTCGGGGTCGGGGTTGCGGATCCGGTAGCCCTTGGCCATGGCGTCGACCGTGTAGAGCAGGTCCGGGTCGATGACCCAGGTGATCGGCAGGTCCTTGCCGAGGGAGACCATCCGCTCCAGGCGGCCTCCCGGCGCCAGCTCCCTGGCGAGGGAGTCGTCGAGGAAGACGGGCGTCTGCGTCTCGTCCGAGCCGGTTTCCGCCGTGACCCGGGTGGTGGAGATCAGCGGCCACGCGTAGGTGAGGTAGGAGCGCTTCGTGGCGGCCTCGGGCTGCCACGGCAGGAAGGTCCGCCGGATACCGAGCACCTGCTCGTACGGTCGGCTGTCGGTCTCTCCCGACAGTGACACGCCCAGCTGGTAGACACCGTCCTTGCCCAGGTCCAGCTTGCCGACCGGGACGTTGATGGTGAAGGGCCGGCTGGCCTTCGAGGGCAACGAGTCGATCTTCACCGCGTACGCGGGGTCGATCTCCCCCGGGTCCACGCCGGCCCGGAAGCCGGTGCGGTCCGCCACCTCGTCGATGGACGCCCGGTCCCCCACGACGGGACCGACGCGCAGCCCCACGTGCGCGGACTTGATCGGCTCGCGGCTGTTGTTGACCACGCTGCCCGAGATGGTGAGGGTGTCGCTCTTCACAGGGGCGTTGGGCGAGACCTCAAGCAGCTGGACGTCGACGGCCGAGTCGGCGGCCTGAGCCGTCGGGGCAGGGGAGTAGACCAGGGCGGCGAGGACCGGCGTGCCCGCGAGCAGGACGACTGCCCGCCGCAGCCAGCGGCGCCGGGCAGGGGCGGCTGCCCCCAGGATGTCTGCCGCCTCGGCCACGCGCTCGCCCGTCCCTCGAAGTGTCAGTGGTCGTCGGTTGTGCGTCCACGAATGGTAACGAGGCGCGCTGTGCGCGAGTGCCGCCCCTTGCTCCACATGATCGGCTCCGCCCCCCGGGCGCGGTGGGGCGGGGTGGCCACAAAATCGCGGCGGCCCCCGCCGGGCGGGCCACGTACCCTTTTCTGTTGTGCCGAACGCCAATGAAGACACCCCCAGTGCCCTGAGTCAGGTGCAGCGCCGAGCGGTCAGTGAACTGCTGCGCGTCGCTCCTGTCGCCGACGAGCTCGGCCGCCGTTTCCAGGAGGCGGGCTTCCGCCTCGCCCTGGTCGGCGGCTCCGTGCGCGATGCGCTGCTCGGGCGTCTCGGCAACGACCTCGACTTCACCACCGACGCCCGGCCCGAGGACGTGCTGAGGATCATGCGGCCGTGGGCCGACTCGGTGTGGGACGTCGGAATCGCCTTCGGCACCGTCGGCGCACAGAAGCTGGCCCGCGTCGCGGACGGCGACCGGAACTTCCAGATCGAGGTGACCACGTACCGCTCGGAGTCGTACGACCGCACCTCGCGCAAGCCGGAGGTCTCCTACGGCGACTCCATCGAGGAAGATCTGGTCCGCCGCGATTTCACGGTGAACGCGATGGCCGTCGCGCTGCCGGAGAAGGAGTTCGTGGACCCGCACGGTGGCTTGGACGACCTCAGGGAAGGCATTCTGCGTACTCCCGGCACCCCTGAGGACTCCTTCTCGGACGATCCGCTGCGGATGCTGCGCGCGGCCCGGTTCGCCGCACAGCTGGACTTCGAGGTCGCACCCGAGGTCGTGGCGGCGATGAAGGCGATGTCCGAACGGATCGAGATCGTCTCGGCGGAGCGGGTGCAGGCTGAGCTCAACAAGCTCCTGCTGTCCGCACACCCCCGCAAGGGCCTCGGGCTGCTGGTGGACACCGGTCTGGCTGACCGGGTGCTGCCCGAGCTGCCCGCCCTGCGGCTGGAGAGTGACGAGCACCACCGCCACAAGGACGTCTACGAGCACTCGCTGATCGTCCTGGAGCAGGCGATCGACCTGGAGGAGGATGGCCCGGACCTCGTGCTGCGCCTGGCTGCCCTGTTCCACGACATCGGCAAGCCCCGCACCCGCAGGTTCGAGAGCGACGGCCGTGTTTCCTTCCACCACCACGAGGTGGTGGGCGCGAAGATGACCAAGAAGCGCATGACCGCGTTGAAGTACTCCAACGACATGGTCAAGGACGTGTCCCGGCTGGTAGAGCTGCACCTGCGCTTCCACGGGTACGGCGACGGGGAGTGGACCGACTCGGCCGTACGCCGGTACGTCCGAGACGCGGGCCCGCTGCTGGAGCGTCTGCACAAGCTGACGCGGTCGGACTGCACCACGCGCAACAAGCGCAAGGCCAGCGCGCTCTCCCGTACGTACGACGGCCTGGAGGAGCGGATCGCGCAGCTCAAGGAGCAGGAGGAGCTGGACGCGATCCGGCCCGACCTGAACGGCAACGAGATCCAGCAGGTGCTGGGTGTGGGTCCCGGTCCGGTGATCGGCAAGGCGTACGCGCACCTGCTGGAGCTGCGGCTGGAGAACGGGCCGATGGGCCATGACGCGGCGGTGGCGGCATTGAAGGAGTGGTGGGCGTCTCAGGCCTGAGACGGTGCCGGCCGCTGATGTTTCACGTGAAACGTCACGATGTTTCACGTGAAACCGAGGTCATGTTTCACGTGAAACATCGCGGGGTGGGCGCCCTGTCCCTCAGCTAGGGCGCGGCCGCGCCCGCGGCGGGGTGTCGGCCCTGCCGCTGGAGGAGCGCCGCTGTGGCGGCGTAGAGGACGGCCACGCTCACCACCAGCGGGACGGACCGGCCGTCGGCGGGGAGCATCAGGGAGGCCACCGCCGCCGCTGCCACGAACGCGGCGTTGAAGAGCACGTCGTAGACGGAGAAAACGCGCCCCCGGAACTCGTCGTCCACCTGGAACTGCACGACGGTGTCGGTGGAGATCTTGGCACCCTGCGTTGCGATGCCCAGGGCGAAGGCGGCGACGAGCATCGGTCCGGGTGCGAAGAACAGGCCGAGTGCCGGAACCAGGATGGCCGCGCCACCCGCACACACGGTCATCCAGCCGCGGGTGCCCAGCCGGCCCACCAGCCACGGTGTGACGACGGCTGCTGCGAAGAAGCCCGCGCCGGAGACACCGATGGCAACGCCCAGGAGGGCCAGGCCGGCGGATTCGTCGTCCGACCAGGAGTAGCGGCAGAGCATGAGCAGAGTGACCAGTAGAGCTCCGTAGCAGAACCGCATCATGGTCATCGCGGTGAGTGCCTGGGCGGCCTCGCGGCGTCCGGCCAGGTGCCGCAGGCCTTCGGCCATGCCCCGTACGGTGAGGGCCGCTCCCTCTGCGAGCGAGGGGTGGGACCGTCCAGGGAGGTGGTCGGGCCCCAGGAGGCCGACGGCCAGACGCAGGGAGACGAGCGCGGCGCACAGGTACAGCCCGGCGGCGAACAGTACGACCAGAGCGTCGGAGCCCGCGGCCAGCAACCTGACCAGGAAGGCCAGCCCCCCGCCGGCAGTCGCCGCCAGGGTTCCGGCGGTGGGCGAGAGGGCATTCGCTGTCACCAGCTGGCCGGACCCGACGACATGCGGCAGCGACGCGGCCAGACCTGCCAGTACGAAGCGGTTGACGGCCGTCACGGACAGGGCCGAGGCGTAGAACAGCCAGTCGGGGACGTGGGTCACCACGAGCAGACCCGTCACGCAGGCGAGAAAGGCCCGCAGGAGGTTGCCGTAGAGGAAGACTTGCCTGCGGCGCCAGCGGTCCAGCAGCACTCCGGCGAACGGCCCGATGACGGAGTAGGGCAGGAGCAGCACGGCCATCGCTGAGGCGATGGCCGCGGGTGAGGTCTGCTTCTCCGGCGAGAACACCACGTAGGTGGCGAGCGCGACCTGGTAGACGCCGTCGGCGGCCTGGGAGAACAGCCGGACGGTCAGCAGATTGCGGAAGTCCCTCAGGCGCAGGAGTACGCGCAGATCACGTACGACAGGCATGAGGGCAAGGGTCACATACGCCGAGGGTCCCCGGGCACATTGCCCGGGGACCCTCGGCGGAAGAACAGTCGAAGTCCAGGTGTCCGAAGGACCGGGCTTCGTGTGCTTTCTTGTGGAACGCGTCGAGCCGGAGCTGCTTAGCGCTCGACCTCGCCCTTGATGAACTTCTCGACGTTCGCGTAGGCCTCGTCGTCGAAGTACTGGACCGGCGGGGACTTCATGAAGTAGCTCGAAGCCGACAGGATCGGACCACCGATGCCGCGGTCCTTGGCGATCTTCGCGGCGCGCAGGGCGTCGATGATGACACCGGCCGAGTTCGGGGAGTCCCACACCTCGAGCTTGTACTCGAGGTTCAGCGGGACGTCGCCGAAGGCACGGCCCTCAAGGCGGACGTAGGCCCACTTGCGGTCGTCGAGCCACGCGACGTAGTCGGAGGGGCCGATGTGGACGTTCTTCTCGCCGAGCTCACGGTCGGGGATCTGCGAGGTGACGGCCTGCGTCTTGGAGATCTTCTTCGACTCGAGGCGGTCGCGCTCAAGCATGTTCTTGAAGTCCATGTTGCCGCCGACGTTGAGCTGCATGGTGCGCTCAAGACGGACACCGCGGTCCTCGAACAGCTTCGCCATCACGCGGTGCGTGATGGTGGCGCCGACCTGGGACTTGATGTCGTCGCCGACGATCGGAACGCCGGCCTCGGTGAACTTGTCCGCCCACTCCTTGGTGCCGGCGATGAAGACCGGGAGGGCGTTGACGAACGCGACCTTGGCGTCGATGGCGCACTGGGCGTAGAACTTCGCCGCTTCCTCGGAACCGACGGGCAGGTAGCAGATCAGGACGTCGACCTGGCGGTCCTTGAGGATCTGCACCACGTCGACCGGAGCCTCGGCGGACTCCTCGATGGTCATGCGGTAGTACTTGCCCAGGCCGTCCAGGGTGTGGCCGCGCTGCACGGTGACGCCCGTGTTCGGGACGTCGCAGATCTTGATGGTGTTGTTCTCGCTGGCGCCGATGGCGTCCGAAAGGTCGAGGCCGACCTTCTTCGCGTCGACGTCGAACGCGGCGACGAACTCGACGTCACCCACGTGGTAGTCGCCGAACTGGACGTGCATCAGACCGGGGACCTTGGCCGCCGGGTCGGCTTCCTTGTAATACTCGACGCCCTGCACCAGCGAGGCGGCGCAGTTGCCCACGCCGACGATGGCTACGCGAACCGAACCCATTCCGGTTGCTCCCTGTTTGTTCTCGGACGAGGCCTGCGAGATGCAGGCCTCACTTTGCAGTTTCGTCGGACGGACCGGGTCGTCTCTGATCCCGTCCCGCCCGCTCGCTCTCAATGAGCTCGTTCAGCCAGCGCACTTCGCGCTCCACGGATTCCATTCCGTGTCGCTGCAGCTCAAGGGTGTAGTCGTCGAGCCGCTCCCGCGTGCGCGCGAGTGAGGCGCGCATCTTCTCCAGACGCTCTTCCAGCCGGCTGCGGCGGCCCTCCAGCACTCGCATGCGCACTTCCCGCTCGGTCTGACCGAAGAAGGCGAACCGGGCGGCGAAGGACTCGTCTTCCCAGGTGTCCGGGCCGGTGTGGGAGAGGAGCTCTTCGAAGTGCTCCTTGCCCGCGGCCGTCAACCGGTAGACGATCTTGGCCCGGCGCCCCGCGAGTGAAGCGGCGAGAGCGTCTTCCGGGGCGTTGCCCGGTTCTTCGATCAACCAGCCGTTGGCGACCAGCGTCTTGAGGCAGGGGTAGAGCGTCCCGTAGCTGAACGCCCGGAAGACCCCCAGTGAGGTGTTGAGCCGTTTACGAAGCTCGTAACCGTGCATGGGGGACTCGCGGAGCAGGCCGAGGACGGCGAACTCGAGGATGCCTGAGCGCCTGCTCATCCGCCTGCCTCTCTTCCGGCTCCGAGTTTATGCCGAGCTGATGTATCGACTCGATACATCCAGACGATAGAGCGGGCGGCTCGTGGCGACAAGGGGTGGAGTGGTGACCGGCGTCACATCACCAATTCGTACCAGGCAAGTTGCCTGATTTGGGGTGAACTTCGGCACTGATTGGGTTTTGACCCTGCGTACTCTTTGCCGCATGACACCGGGGGAACCGGAATGTAACCGCCGCTTCCAGGCCACTCGCCTGCCCGAGGAGTAGTCGTTCGATGAGCGAGCACCGCCGCAAACCGCCGCAGCAGCCCCAAGGCGGCGGGCGCGCCGCGTCCCGCCGGGGTGCCCCGCAGCACCCGGGCCGCGGCGCCGCGGCCGGACGTGACGTCCCCATGGCCTCACGCAGCGGCCCGCACGGAGGGCCCCAGGCCCCCCACGGCAGCCGGGCCGACACACGCAGAGCCGCCCAGCGAGGATCCGCGGGCCGTGGGCGGGCGGGAGGCAACGGACGGCCGGACAAGCGGCTCATCAACTACCCGCGCTCCGACAAGGACGGCTGGATGCGCTTCGTGCCGTCCTGGAAGCTGGTGAGCGGCACCATCTTCGGGTTCTTCGCTGTGATCATCGCCGGCGCCGGCATCGGTATCGCCATGGTCAACACCCCGGACGCGAACAAGGCGGCGAAGGCACAGAACAACGTCTTCTACTGGGCGGACAACACCCAGATGGTCGCGACCGGCGGTTCGATGAACCGCCAGATCGTGCCCATCGACAAGATCCCCCTCTCGATGCGCAACGCCGTGATCGCGGCGGAGAACGAGAGCTTCGAGACGGACAAGGGCGTCGACCCGATGGGCATCGCCCGGGCCGTGGTGAACATGGCCAAGGGCGGCTCCACCCAGGGTGGGTCGACCATCACCCAGCAGTACGTCAAGAACACCTACCTCGACTCCAACCAGACGCTGAAGCGGAAGGTGACCGAGCTCTTCATCGCGATAAAGCTCGGCGTCTCGGAGGACAAGGACACGGTCCTCGCGGGCTACCTCAACACCGCGTACTACGGCCGGGACGCCTATGGCATCCAGGCAGCCGCACGCGCGTACTTCGGAAAGGACAGCGACAAGCTGAACCCCTCGGAGAGCGCGTTCCTGGCGTCGATGCTCAAGGGCCCCAACCTCTACAACCCGGACGGCGGCATCGGCTCGGCTGCGACTCCAGAGCAGAACGACAAGCGCGCCCGCCAGCGCTGGGCCTGGGTACTGGACCGTGAGGTCGCGGTGGGGCGGATGGACCCGGCGGAGCGGGCGAAGTACACGCAGTTCCCCGAGCGCATCGAAGCCGAGCAGGTCCGCAGCCTGTCAGGACAGACCGGCTACCTGGTCGAGACGGCCAAGCAGTACGTCACGAAGACCTTGCGCATCACCCCGGACGACCTGGCCCGAGGCGGCTACCAGATCTACACCACCTTCGAGAAGCCGAGAGTGGACGCCCTGACAAAGGCCGTCGAGGACACCCGCAACGGTTTCATCAACGAGAAGGCACGCCCCGACACCGACACGTTCGTCCAGTTCGGCGCCGCTTCCGTAGACGTGAACACGGGTGCGATCGTGGCCCTCTACGGCGGCCCGGGCATGGACAAGAAGTACTTCAACAACAACGCCAACACCAGCGGTGTCCCGGTCGGCTCGACCTGGAAGCCGTACGTGCTGGCGGCGGCGATGGAGTACGGCACCAAGAAGTCCAAGGGCGAGGGCATCTCGGCCGACAGCAAGTACAACGCCAACGACCTGACGGTGATCAAAGACCGGGACGGCAGGCCGCTGCTCGGCAAGGACGGCAAGCCGTTCCAGCAGAAGAACGAGAGCGAAAGGGCCTACGGCTACGTCACGCTGAACGAGGCGATGGAAAAGTCCATCAACGTGCCCTTCGCCCAGCTCGTCTTCGACGTCGGTCACAGCAAGGTCCGGGACGTGGCCGCGTCCACCGGCATCCTCAAGGATTCGATGGACCCGAACGACAACGCCTCCTTCGCCCTCGGCACCTCGACCCCCAGCGCCATCCGGATGGCGGACTCCTACGCCACCTTCGCCGCCTCGGGCACCCACCACGAGCCCTACTCGGTCACCAAGGTAGAGAAGAACGGCACGCCCCTGCCGGGCTTCGAGGCACCCAAGGCGCAGCGCGCCATGGACAACTCCGTCGCGGACAACGTCACCAAGGTGCTCAAGAACGTCGTAGAGAGCCCCGAGGGAACCGGTACCAAGGCGAAGAAGCTGGGCCGGCCGGTGGCCGGCAAGACCGGTACGACCGACAAGAACAAGTCGGCCTGGTTCGTCGGCTACACCCCGCAGCTCTCCACCGCGGTCACCCTGTTCCGCAGCGACCCCAGCAAGCCGGACCAGGGACTCCTGTCCATGAACGGTGTGGGCAACATCGACTCGATCCACGGTGGTGACATCCCCGCCACCATCTGGACCGAGTACATGAAGGAAGCGCTCAAGGGAAAGCCCGTCAAGGACTTCCCGGAGGCGGAGGACATCGGCGTGGTCGCGGACTCTCCCGGAGCCCCCACCCCCACGCCGGCGGCGCCCACACCCTCCCCCTCGGTGTCCCAGTCCACGCCTCCGGCGAGCCCCTCGCCCTCGGGTTCCCCGTCCCCCTCCAAGGGCGGCAAGCCGAGCTGCCCGCCCTGGAAGCTGTGCCCGCCCGGCACCACCGGGGGTACCGACACCGGGACCAGCACCGGCACCAGCAGCGGCGTCGACGGCGGACCGGACGGCGGCACCACCGGGGCACCTTCGCCGCCCGCCAGCGGAAAACCGGGCCGCCCGGGCGGCACCAGCTGGGGCACCAGTCTCGGCACCGGGGGCTGATCCCCTCCACGCCCCACTCGACGAGGGCCGTCGCACTCCGCGGCGGCCCTCGTGCGTGCCCGGGGCGGTACGGCAGGATGAGCCCATGACGAAGGTGCACGAGGACCGGCCCGTTCTGCCGACCCAGCAGGACGAGGTCGCCGCCGCCGGCAGTGAGCTCATCGGTGGCCCGTTCGGCCGCCATGTCCGGCTGGGCGGCCACTGGCTGACGCCGGTCCGTGTGGTGGTCCTCGTCGCGCTCGGCATGTTCGCGCTCGGCATGGTGCAGAAGGTGCCGTGCTACGACTGGGCGTGGTTCCGGGGAGCCGGCTCCCAGTACACCCACGCCTGCTACTCCGACATCCCGCACCTGTACGTGGTGCGGGGCTTCGCCGACGGCCTCACCCCCTACTGGGACCGGCTCCCGGGCGACATGCAGTACCTGGAATACCCGGTGCTCACCGGGCTCTTCATGCAGATCGCCTCCTGGATGACCCCCGGCAGCGGCTCGATGCAGCACCGCGAGCAGATGTACTGGATGGTCAACGCGGGGATGCTGATGATCTGTGCGGCGGTCATCGCCGTGTGCGTCGCCCGCACCCATCGCCGACGGCCCTGGGACGCGCTGCTGCTGGCCCTGGCCCCCGCGTTCGCCCTCACCGCGACGATCAACTGGGACCTGCTGGCCCTCGCCCTGACCGCCGTCGCGATGCTGATGTGGTCCCGCGGCCGCGCGGTGCTCTTCGGCGTCTTCATCGGGCTGGCCACCGCGGCCAAGCTCTACCCGGTACTGCTGCTCGGGGTGCTCTTCGTCCTCTGCCTGAGGGCCGGGAAATGGCGGGCGTTCGGCGGCGCCGCAGCGGGAGCGGCCGCTGCGTGGCTCGTGGTGAACCTGCCCGTCATGCTGTTCGCCTGGGACGGCTGGAAGAAGTTCTACACCTTCAGCCAGGAGCGGCCCATCGACTTCGGTTCGGTGTGGCTGTTGATCTCCCAGCGGTCGGGGAACCCCCTGACCGGCGCGAACACGTACGCCACCGTCCTCACCCTGCTGCTGTGCGCCGGCATCGCGCTGCTCACCCTCAAGGCGCCCCGCCGTCCGCGCTTCGCACAGCTGGCCTTCCTCGTCGTCGCGGCCTTCATCCTGGCCAACAAGGTGTACTCGCCGCAGTACGTGCTGTGGCTGATCCCCCTCGCCGCGCTCGCCCGGCCGCGCTGGCGGGACTTCCTGATCTGGCAGGCCGGTGAGGTCCTTTACTTCCTCGGGATCTGGTTCTACCTGGCCTACACGACCAGCGGCGACAAGCACCAGGGCCTGCCGGTCGAGGGTTACCAGCTGGCCATCGCCCTTCACCTGCTGGCGACCCTCTACCTGTGTGCGGTGGTCGTACGGGACGTCCTGCTGCCCGAGCGTGACGTCGTGCGGCGCGACGGATCCGACGACCCTTCGGGCGGGGTCCTGGACGGGGCGCGTGACGTCTTCACGCTGTCCAACGCCGCGGGGGCGCCGCATGACGCGACGCCCCCGGAGGCACAACGGGTGGAATGGGGGACCCGCCCCCGGCACTGAGCGGGCTCAGGCGTCGACCACCCGGTCGAACTGCGTGGTGGTGTGCCGCAGGTGCGCCACCAGCTCGTCGCCGACCTTCGGCTCCGTGGCGTCGGACGGCACGAACAGGATCGACACCTGCATGTGCGGGGGCTCCGCGAACCAGCGCTGCTTGCCCGCCCAGACGAACGGCGACAGGTTCCGGTTGACCGTCGCCAGGCCGGCCCGTGCGACGCCCTTGGCGCGCGGCATCACCCCGTGCAGGGCCTTGGGGGCCTCCAGGCCCACCCCGTGCGAGGTACCCCCGGCGACCACGACGAGCCAGCCGTCGGAGGCGGCCTTCTGCTGGCGGTAGCCGAACCGGTCGCCCTTGGCCACACGCGTGACGTCCAGGACGGCGCCCCGGTACTGGGTCGCCTCGTGGTCGCCCAGCCACAGCCGGGTACCGATGCGGGCCCTGAAACGGGTCTGCGGGAACTGCTGCTGGAGCCGGGCCAGCTCCTCGGCCCGCAGGTGGCTGACGAACATGGTGTGCAGCGGCAGCCGTGCGGCGCGCAGCCGGTCCATCCAGCCGATGACCTCCTCGACGGCATCGGAGCCGTCGGGGCGGTCGAGCGGCAGGTGCAGGGCGAAGCCCTCCAGGCGCACGTCCTCGATGGCCGACTGGAGCTGCCCCAGGTCCTGCTCCGAAACACCGTGGCGGCGCATCGAGCTCATGCACTCGATGACGACGCGGGCGCCGACCAGGCCCCGGACCCCGTCCACCGAGGACACGGACCTGATCACGCGGTCCGGCAGCGGCACCGGCTCCTCGCCCCGCCGGAACGGGGTGAGGACGAGCAGATCACCGCCGAACCAGTCCTTGATGCTCGCGGCCTCGTACGTCGTGCCGACGGCCAGGATGTCGGCGCCCATCCGGGTCGCCTCCTCGCACAGCCGCTCGTGGCCGAAGCCGTAGCCATTGCCCTTGCAGACCGGGATCAGCCCGGGGAACTGGTCCGCGATCTGCTTCTGGTGCGCACGCCAGCGCGCGGTGTCGACGTAGAGCGTGAGCGCCATGCCCGTCCGGAACCTCTCCGATAAGCCGCTGGGTGCGGCGGTGCTGTGTTTGTGGATGGGGCGGGTGCCGTCAGCGGCGCGACATGTAGATGTCGAGCGCCTTGTGCAGCACCTTGTTCAGCGGGAAGTCCCACTCGCCCACGTACTCGACCGCCTCGCCGCCGGTGCCGACCTTGAACTGGATCAGACCGAACAGGTGATCGTTCTCGTCCAGGGTGTCACTGATTCCGCGCAGGTCGTAGACGCTCGCACCGAGCGCGTAGGAATCGCGCAGCATGCGCCACTGCATCGCGTTCGAGGGGCGGACCTCGCGCTTGTGGTTGGCGGAGGCGCCGTAGGAGTACCAGACGTGCTGGCCGACCGTGAGCATCGTGGCGGCTGCCAGCGGCTCGCCCTCGTGCGTGGCGATGTACAGCCGCATGCGGTTGGGGTCCTCGGAGTTGAGGGCCGTCCACTGCCGCTGGAAGTAACTGAGCGGGCGCGGGCGGAACTTGTCGCGCTCGGCCGTGATCTCGTACAGGTGCTGCCACGTCGGCAGGTCGTCGTAACCGCCCTGGACGACCTCGACACCGGCCTTCTCGGCCTTCTTGATGTTGCGGCGCCACAGCTGGTTGAAGCCCTTGAGGACGTCGTCCAGCGAACGGTTGGCCAGCGGTACCTGGAAGACGTAGCGGGGCTGGACGTCTCCGAAGCCGGCTCCGCCGTCCTCGGCCTGCTGCCAGCCCATCCGGCGCAGCTTGTCGGAAACCTCGAAGGCGCGGGGCTCGATGACCGATGCCTCCACGTCCCGCAGGCGCTTGACGTCCGGGTCCTGGATGCCGGCCTTGATGGCGGCCGCGTTCCAGCGGCGGATGACGACGGGCGGACCCATCTTCACCGTGAAGGCGCCCTGCTGCTTGAGGTGGGCCAGCATCGGCTGGAGCCACTCCTCCAGGTTCGGGGCGAACCAGTTGATGATCGGTCCCTCGGGCAGGTAGGCGAGGTACCGCTTCACCTTGGGCAGCTGGCGGTACAAGACGAGGGCGGCACCGACGAGTTCGCCGGACGCGCCGAACCAACCGAGGTTCTCCGAACGCCACTCGTTCTTGACGTCGGCCCACGCCGGGACCTGGCAGTGGCTAGCCGAGGGCAGGCTCTGGAGGTAACCCAGATGCTGCTCTCGGCTGATGGTCCTCAGGGACAGGCTCATGCGGGGTGCTCCTCCGGCGGCTTCGCTGCTATGGCGCGAAGCCTACTGCGACAGGGGCGCCGCCCCACTGGGGGACGGGTCGGGCCCCGCCCGGTGCCGGGCGGCGCCCCGTCGCGGAGGTACCCCGGTCAGCCCAGCCAGCCGCCGAAGAGGCCGCCGTGTGCCATGCCGAGGAAGAAGCCCACGGCTGAGGCACCAAGCCCGATGATCAGCGCGAAGCGTTCGCGTGTCGTCTCCGAGATGAACTGTCCGTAGGCGCCGGTGATGATCCCGATCAGCCCGGTCCAGGAGCTGAGCAGGTGCAGGTTGTCGAAGAACCCCGTGACGAACGCCACGACGCCGAGGATCACGGTGACCGCCATCAGGGTGTCCTGTAGCGGGTGGGGCTTGCCGTCGGTCGCGAAGAGCGAGATGGAGGACTGAGGTCGCATTGCCTGTGCCATCGGAAGGCACCTCCTGGCTGCCGCAGAGCGGTGCTACGGGGCCGCCTCCGGGGGAGCCGGGGGCATAGCACCGTGCACACCCGATGGATACAGAGTGTGGCCCACTCCTGCCGGATTTCAACCGGAAGGAGTCGAGCAGGTAGTCTGTACGGTCTGCGCGGTGTCTGCTCTGTGGACGCCGTGCGCACGCATCACGACCCTCCTGCCACGGAACGACCGTGGCCGCTGAGTCCAAAGGAGGTGGGTTCCACATGCGTCACTACGAAGTGATGGTCATCCTCGACCCCGATCTCGAGGAGCGCGCTGTCTCCCCGCTGATCGAGAACTTCCTCTCCGTCGTCCGTGAGGGCAACGGAAAGGTCGAGAAGGTCGACACCTGGGGCCGTCGTCGTCTCGCTTACGAGATCAAGAAGAAGCCCGAGGGCATCTACTCGGTCATCGACCTCCAGGCCGAGCCTGCGGTCGTCAAGGAGCTTGACCGACAGATGAACCTGAACGAGTCGGTTCTCCGGACCAAGGTCCTCCGCCCCGAGACCCACTGAACTTCGGTTCAGCGGTAATCGGGACCGAGTAGCACAGCAGCCCAGCAGCAAATCCCCGCCGAGAGGTTCATCCATGGCAGGCGAGACCGTCATCACGGTCGTCGGCAATCTCGTCGACGACCCCGAGCTGCGCTTCACCCCCTCGGGTGCGGCGGTCGCGAAGTTCCGTGTCGCGTCCACCCCCCGCACCTTCGACCGTCAGACCAATGAGTGGAAGGACGGCGAGAGCCTGTTCCTGACCTGCTCGGTGTGGCGGCAGGCGGCGGAGAACGTCGCCGAGTCCCTCCAGCGAGGCATGCGCGTCATCGTGCAGGGCCGGCTGAGGCAGCGGTCGTACGAGGACCGTGAGGGTGTCAAGCGCACGGTCTACGAGCTGGACGTCGAGGAAGTCGGCCCCAGCTTGAAGAACGCCACGGCCAAGGTCGCCAAGACCACGGGTCGCGGCGGCCAGGGTGGGTACGGCGGCGGTCAGCCGCAGGCCGGCGGCGGCAACTGGGGCGGAGCCCCCAGCGGCGGTGCGCCTCAGGGCGGCGGAGCTCCCTCCGACGACCCGTGGGCGTCCAGCGCGCCGGCCGGTGGCCAGCAGCAGGGCGGCGGCGGGGGCGGCTGGGGCGGAAGCTCCGGCGGCTCCGGCGGTGGCTACTCGGACGAGCCGCCCTTCTAGGGCAGCTCGCATCCCCACTTCTTGATCACACAGGAGAGACACAATGGCGAAGCCGCCTGTGCGCAAGCCTAAGAAGAAGGTCTGCGCGTTCTGCAAGGACAAGACCGCGTACGTGGACTACAAGGACACGAACATGCTGCGGAAGTTCATTTCCGACCGTGGCAAGATCCGTGCCCGCCGCGTTACCGGCAACTGCACGCAGCACCAGCGTGACGTCGCCACGGCCGTGAAGAACAGCCGTGAGATGGCGCTGCTGCCCTACACGTCCACCGCGCGATAAGGAAAGGGTGACCGACTAATGAAGATCATCCTGACCCACGAGGTCAATGGCCTCGGTGCCGCTGGCGACGTCGTCGACGTCAAGGACGGATACGCCCGCAACTACCTGATCCCGCGTCGCTTCGCGATCCGCTGGACCAAGGGTGGCGAGCAGGACGTGGCGCAGATCCGCCGCGCCCGCAAGATCCACGAGATCGCGACCATCGAGCAGGCCAACGAGATCAAGGCCAAGCTCGAGGGCGTCAAGGTGCGCCTGGCCACCCGCTCGGGTGACGCCGGCCGTCTCTTCGGTTCCGTCACGCAGTCCGACATCGCTTCGGCGATCGAGGCTTCTGGTGGCCCGAAGGTCGACAAGCGCCGCGTTGAGCTCGGCTCGCCGATCAAGACCCTCGGTTCGTACCAGGTCTCCGTGCGTCTGCACGCCGAGGTCCTGGCGAACGTGGGCGTCGAGGTCGTCGCCGCCTAAGTGCTGCGCACGAAGGGCCGCACCCCAGTGGGGTGCGGCCCTTCGTCGTTTCCGGGGTTCTTCGTTTCACGTGAAACACGGTGGGTCTCGTGGGACCAGGCGATGTTTCACGTGAAACAACGCCCGCCCGGGGTCAGCGGGTAGCGCCGGCCACCAGCCACCGGCCCGAGCGGGCGCGCAGCTGGAGGGTCGCCATACGGACCACCATCATCAAGGTCATGGCCCACCAGAGGGCGGTCAGGCCGCCTCCCAGGCTGGGCAGGAGCAGCGCGGCGGGAGTGAAGACGGCCAGGGTCAGCAGCATCGCGCCGGCCAGGTAGCGGCCGTCACCCGCGCCCATCAGGACCCCGTCGAGTACGAAAACGATGCCGCAGATCGGCTGGGAGACGGCGAGTACCAGCAGGGCGGGCAGCAGTGTGTCCTCCACGACAGGATCGCTGGTGAAGAGCGGCACGAAGACGGATCGCGCCAGAACGACGAGCAGACCCAGTACAAGGCCGCCGATGACGCCCCACCGCACCATCCGTCGGCACAGAGCCTTGGCCCCTTCGGTGTCCCCTGCGCCCAGGTACCGGCCGATGATGGCCTGTCCGGCGATCGCGATCGCGTCCAGCGCGAAGGCGAGCAGTGTCCACAGCGAAAGAAGGATTTGGTGAGCGGCGATGTCCGCGTCCCCCAGCCGAGCGGCTACGGCAGTAGCGATCATCAGAATGGCCCGCAGGGACAGCGTGCGGACCAGTAGGGGCACGCCGGCCTGTGCACAGGCGCGTATGCCTGCCGTGTCGGGCCGCAGCGTGGCTCCGTGCCGACGGGCGCCGCGGATGACCACGACGAGGTAGACGGCCGCCATGGCGCATTGGGCGATCACCGTGCCCCACGCGGAGCCGGCGATGCCGAGGCCTGCCCCGTAGACGAGCGCCAGGTTCAGGGCCCCGTTGAGGGTGAAGCCGCCGATGGCGACATAGAGCGGCGTGCGCGTGTCCTGGAGCCCACGGATGACACCGGTGGCCGCCAGCACCACGAGCATGGCCGGGATGCCCAGGGCGGAGATCCTCAGATAGGTGACCGCGTAGGGGGCGACGGTGTCGGAAGCCCCGAACAGGGAGATCAGCCGCGGCGCGGTGGGCAGGACGACGGCGATGACGGCAGCCCCGAGCAGCAGTGCCAGCCAGATCCCGTCCATGCCCTGGCGGATGGCGGCCTGGAGGTCACCCGCGCCGACCCGTCGGGCGACGGCCGCGGTGGTGGCGTAGGCGAGGAAGACGAAGACACTGACCGCGGTGGTGAGCAGCGCGGCTGCGACGCCCAGGCCGGCCAGCTGGGGGGTCCCGAGGTGCCCGACGATGGCGCTGTCCGCCATCACGAAGAGCGGCTCGGCGACGAGCGCGCCGAAGGCGGGGAGGGCGAGCGCGAGGATCTCGCGGTCGTGTCGTCTCGGGTCCGCTTCCGGTGCTGTGGAGGCCAGTTTCATACGCCCAATCTAATCTTCCACAGGTAATGGACACAACATATCTAGGACCCTTACTTGGCCGCTGACTTGGGAGTTCTCCGCACCCCTTTGGAGGCGATCTTGAGACAGTGGCCAAGAATTTTCTCCCTCACAGCCTGAGGACGGAGAAAGTGCAGGTCAGTGGGCTAACAGGGGTGGCCAGGTGATTTTGTCCACAGCGTCGTCCCCCGGTCCGTGCACAGCTTCGGCCGACTTACCCACAGCATTGGCGCCGTCATCCACATCTCATCCACACAGCCTGTGGATAACAAGATTGGCTGACGTCGTCCGCGGCCCTACCGTTGTGCGTTGCCCCGATGCGCCGACAGCCGGTCCGGGGTCCCCGAATGTCAGAGCCGTGCCCTAGAAAGAGTGGCACGGCGAGGTCCGCGTTGCGGACGGGAGGAGGCGGCCCGGTGAGTATGCCCGAGCCCATGGACGACCCCTGGGCCGACAGCGGTCCGGGTGACCGTCTGCCCGCCCGCTCGCGCCGCAACGGTGACGGCCGCGGCCGTGGAGACGACCAGCAGGACCGCGGGCGCGAGGGCGGCTCGTGGGACGGCGGCGGCTTCGAGCGCGTCCCGCCCCAGGACCTCGATGCCGAGCAGTCGGTCCTCGGCGGCATGCTGCTGTCCAAGGACGCCATCGCCGACGTGGTCGAGGTGCTCAAGGGGCACGACTTCTACCGTCCGTCGCACGAGACGATCTACCAGGCCATCCTCGACCTGTACGCCAAGGGCGAGCCCGCCGACCCGATCACCGTCGGCGCCGAGCTGACCCGGCGCGGTGAGATCAGCAAGGTGGGTGGTGCGGCGTACCTGCACACCTTGGTGCAGTCCGTACCGACGGCGGCCAACGCCGAGTACTACGCGGAGATCGTCCACGAGAGAGCCGTGCTGCGCCGCCTGGTCGCCGCCGGCACCAAGATCACGCAGATGGGATACGCGGCGGACGGCGACGTCGACGCGATCGTCAACAGCGCCCAAGCCGAGATCTACGCGGTCACCGAGCAGCGGACGTCTGAGGACTATCTGCCGCTGGGCGACATCATGGAGGGCGCCCTCGACGAGATCGAGGCGATCGGCTCGCGCAGCGGCCAGATGTCCGGCGTCCCCACCGGTTTCACCGACCTCGACTCCCTGACCAACGGCCTGCACCCCGGTCAGATGATCGTCATCGCTGCACGTCCCGCCATGGGAAAGTCGACGCTCGCCCTCGACTTCGCCCGCGCCTGTTCCATCAAGAGCAACCTGCCCAGCGTCATCTTCTCCCTCGAAATGGGCCGCAACGAGATCGCGATGCGCCTCCTCTCGGCGGAAGCCCGGGTCGCGCTGCACCACATGCGCTCCGGCACCATGACGGACGACGACTGGACCCGGCTGGCCCGTCGGATGCCCGACGTCTCCGCCGCGCCCCTGTACATCGACGACTCCCCCAACCTGTCGATGATGGAGATCCGGGCGAAGTGCCGTCGGCTCAAGCAGCGCAACGACCTTTCGCTCGTGGTCATCGACTACCTCCAGCTCATGCAGTCCGGCGGCTCGCGCCGTCCCGAAAGCCGCCAGCAGGAGGTCTCGGACATGTCCCGAAACCTCAAGCTGCTGGCGAAGGAGCTGGAGGTCCCGGTCATCGCGCTGTCCCAGCTGAACCGTGGACCCGAGCAGCGCACGGACAAGAAGCCGATGGTCTCCGACCTGCGTGAGTCGGGCTCGATCGAGCAGGACGCGGACATGGTGATCCTGCTGCACCGCGAGGACGCGTACGAGAAGGAGTCGCCCCGCGCGGGCGAGGCCGACCTGATCGTGGCCAAGCACCGTAACGGTCCGACGGCGACGATCACCGTGGCCTTCCAGGGCCATTATTCGCGGTTCGTGGACATGGCCAACACGTAGCATCCGATCATGGCTGCTGTATCTGAGGACGTACCTGAGGACCACCGACTGCTTCCCGCCACCCGGCGCGCGCTGACGCACCGGATCGCCCTGGCGCAGAGCGAGGGGCGTGCGCCGTCCGTCGTCGCTGCTGTCGTGCGCGGCGGGGAGGTGGTCTGGGAAGGGTCCCGGACCTCTGTCGAAGGGCACGGTCCTGACGGGGACGTCCAGTACCGGATCGGGTCGATCACCAAGACGTTCACCGCCGTACTGGTGATGCGCCTGCGGGACGAAGGGCTGCTGGAACTCGGCGACCGGCTGGAGAAGCACCTTCCCGGTACGGGGGCCGGGGAGGTGACCGTCCGCCAGTTGCTCGCCCACACGGGCGGTTTGGCGGCCGAGACGCCGGGCGAGTGGTGGGAGCGGACGCCGGCCGCGCTGCGACCGGCGCTCGGTGACGTGCTGGGAGAGGCGCCCTTCCGTTTCGAGCCGGGCTTGCGGCACCACTACTCCAACCCGGGCTACACGCTGCTCGGTTCGCTCGTCGAGGCGCTGCGCGGCAAGCCCTGGGAGGAGGTGCTCCGGGCTGAGGTGCTGGAGCCACTGGGGCTGGACCGTACGACGGTCGGCCCGCAGTCACCGCACGCCGGCGGCTGGGCGGTGCACCCTTGGGCGGACGTGATGATGCCGGAGCCCGTCGAGGACCTCGGGATCATGGCCTCGGCCGGTCAACTCTGGTCCACCACCAGGGACCTGGCCCGGTTCGCGGCGTTCCTCGTTCGGGGTGAGGCCGGGGTGCTGAGCGCGGAATCACTGCGCGAAATGCGTACACCGACCGTCGCCCCCGAGCCGGGTGCCCCGGCGAACGGTTACGGACTCGGGCTGCAAGTACTGGACCACGGTGGGCGCGCGCTCGCCGGACACGGCGGGTCACTGCCCGGGTTCGTCGCGGGACTGTGGCTGAGCGAGGCGGACGACGTGGCCGCGGTGGTGCTGGCGAACTGCACGTCGGGACTGCCCGCCACGACCGTTGCGGTGGAGCTGGTCGGCCTCGTGGCGGAAGCCGAGCCGCGTATCCCCGAGCCGTGGCGGCCCTTCCTCGGTTCGGACCCGGTGGCCCTTGAGCTGTGCGGCCCCTGGTACTGGGGCACGGCGGCCCAGGTGGTGCGGCTGACGTCGGACGGGCTGCTGGAGCTGGGCCCGATGGGGCCGACGGGTCGCACGGCCAGGTTCCGGGCCGAGCAGGACGGCAGCTGGACCGGCCTGAACGGCTACTACGCGGGTGAGACACTGCGCGCGGTACGGCGGGCGGACGGGTCAGTGAGTCACCTCGACCTTGGTTCGTTCGTGTTCACGCGGGAGCCGTACGACGCCGGTGCCCCGGTCCCGGGCGGAGTGGACCCGCAGGGCTGGCGCGGCATCGGTTAGCAGGGGGTGGGGATCGGGCGGCCGGCCCCCTCAGGAGACCAGCTCGCTCGGACACCAACTCGTCAGGAGACCAGCTCGCGCTCCAGCGGCGTCCGGAAACGAGGGGTGATCCGGGCCTCCCCGATCCACTCCGCGAGGCGGCCGGCCTCGGCGGTCACGGCCCGCTCGGCGGCCCGGCCGGGGCTCCCCAGCAGACGCCAGACGATCCGGCCGTCGCCGCGCTGAGCCCAGCCACCGACGATCTCGCCGTTCCACCACACGGTCGGGCCGATGTTCCCCGCGTAGTCGAACAGGGCGGCCCGGTAGGCAGGATCCAGGTGGAACCCGCGGTCGGCCCAGCCCATTGCACTGGGGTCCAGAGCCGGAAGCAACGCGGCCCAAGGCTCCGGAGCGGGCTCGGGGACGGTGTCGCCAGGGCTGACGAGGGCGGTGGCGCCGCCTTCGAGGCGGACGTGTTCCACACCGGCGGCGGCCAGGGCCCTGCGCGCGTCGGTCAGCGTCCAGCCGGTCCACCACTTGAAGTCGGCCTCGGTGGCCGGCCCGTACGCGCGCAGCCATCGGCGGGCGATCTCGGCGCGGGCCTCGGCAACCGGGACGGCCGGCCAGGGCTCGGTGTGGACCCAGCGGTACTGGCTGGAGGTCCACGCCCCGCGGGGACGGTCGCGCCGGATCCGCCCGTCGGCCGCCAGGAGACGGATGACGCGGGTCGCGACGCCGGTCTGTGCCTCGTAATTCTTGCCCCGGCCCACGGTGATCTTCCGGCGCAGAGCGGGTACGGCGGCCGACAGTTGGCCGCCGGTGGAAGCACCACGGGTGTCGAGTGCGTCGAGTGTGGCCTTCTCCGCCTCGGCCAGCCAGGCGGCATCGAGCCCTTGGCCGTCTTCTTCGAGGTGCTTGAGGATGCTCCTGCGTTCCTTGACCGCGATGGCCCGGGCCGTGGACGAGTCGACGTAGGGCGCGAGTTCGGTGGAGACGGCGAACAGCGTGTTGCGCATGCTCAGCAGCCGGACCAGGCTCACGTCCCCGTACAGGGCCTGTTCGATCGTGGCGGGGTCGCTTTCGGTGAGCCGTGCGCGGGCGGAGAGGAATACCGTCGCGGCGTCGGTGGCGTGCAGGGCGACGACGGCGTCCGCCGCCTGGGGCACGAGGGCCGCGCGCGCCGAAGGCGCCAGCCGGTGACGGCGGCCCAGCCGGTGGCGACGCTCGGCCTGTGTGATCAGAGGGAGGGCGGCATTCACCCTCCTGATCGTAGGCCGGGCTACGGACAGCGGCCCGGCCGTGGGGCGATCCGTCAGAGCGCGAGTTTGAATCCGACGTGGGAGGCGGTGAAGCCGAGCCGTTCATAGAAACGGTGCGCGTCGGTCCGTGTGACGTCGGAGGTGAGCTGGACCAGCGCACAGTTCTCTTGGCGGGACCTCTCGATCGCCCACTCGATGAATCGGGTGCCCAGGCCGCTGCCCCGTTCATCGGCGTGAACGCGAACCCCTTCGATGATGGAGCGGGTGGCTCCCCGGCGGGAAAGGCCTGCGACGACGGTGAGCTGGAGGGTACCCACGACACGCTCACCGCGGACGGCCACCATCACGTGTTGGTGGGGGTCGTCCGTCAGATGCTTGAGAGCCTCGACATAGGGGGCGAGATCGTCCGGAGATTCGCGGGCCGCCCCGAGCGGGTCGTCGGCGAGCAGGGAGACGATGGCGGGTAGATCGGCCTCGGTCGCGGGGCGGATGGTGAGCTCGGTGTCGTCGGCCATGGTGGTTCCTTCCTCAGCTTGCGGCGACGGTGATCGGGGCCCAGCGCCGTTTCCAGTCGCCGGGGAGACGGGAAATGTCCCGGGTCATCACGGCGTTGACGGCCAGAGAACCGAGACCGCGGGCTTTGAGCCACGCAATGAGCCCTTCGTGGCGTACGTCGACATCGGTGCGCAGCGGTCGATCGGTGGTGGCCGCCAGTGCGTTGACCAGAGCTCGTGCAGTGGCTGTGTCCTGGGCGACAAGCGGCCCGATCACATGAGTTTCCATGTTGGGCCAGATGGCGGCGTAACCGATCAGCTCACCGGTGCTTTCCTCGGCGACGAACAACCTGTCTGCGAAGGCCGGCAGTCGCGTCAACAGGTGGGTGCGGTCCGTACCGAACACCTCCGTGTCCAAGCCGACGATCCGGGCGATGTCATCGGCGGTGGCCGGCCTGACGAGTGCGGCTTCGGACCCTGGCGGTGCGGGATCCGGTTGGAAGCTTCCCTGCAACATCTCGGCGCTGCCAATGGCGTCGAAGCCGAGTTCCTCATAGAGCGGGCGTCCGAAGGGCGTGGCGTGGAGAGTGAGCGGGATGCCCTTGAGGACGTCGTTGCAGATGTACGTCATGAGGCGGCGCCCCATGCCCTGCCGCGCGTACCGGTCGGCGACGAGGACCATGCCGATGGCGGCAAGCTCCGGATCGGCATGTGGCCGGCCGTATCGGGTGACGACGCACACCGCGGCGAGTCCGTTGCCGTCGGGGGCGTCGATTCCGTAACCGTCCCCGGCCACAAGGAGGAGTCCCCATTTGTGGTCCTCGCGGAGCCAGCCACGGTCCTCGGAGAGGTCGGCGCAGTGGCGGAGATCGTTCAGGGCCAGTGAGCGGATCGGCAGGTCGGTGAGCTCTGATGGTGTCACCGGCTCAGCCTGGATCATGACGCGGAGGCCGTCCAGAGGATTTGGCAGACCGAGGCGCTCGACGCGGCGAACGTTTCACGTGAAACATCCGTCCGGCCTGCCCGGCTGCTGCTGCCTCACCGGGTCGAGGCCGGTCTGTGTTTCACGTGAAACAGGCTGTTTCACGTGAAACATGGAAGCTAGCCTCGATGACTATGACGCGTCTGCACCTCTTCGACCTCGATGGCACCCTGATGTACGGGTCGGCGGCGCCGGTAGAGATCTCCCGGCAGCTCGGCGTCAGCCAGGAGATCGCCGAGCTGGAACGGGCCTTCGCTGCCCGGGAGATCGGCCCGCACGAGTTCTCCCTGGCGGCGCACGCATTGTGGTCGGACCTGACGGCCGCCCATGTCCGGGCTGCGTTCGACGGTGCCCCGTGGCTGGAGGGGATCCGCGAGGTGTGGCGGGAGATCAAGGAACGTGGTGATCTTTGCGCGGTGATCTCACTGTCTCCCTCCTTCTTCGTGGAGTTGCTCCTGGAGTGGGGAGCGGATGCCGCGCACGGGTCGGTCTACCCAGCGGTCCCCTTCACCGGGCCCATGGACGTCACGGGGATCCTCACCCCGGAGGGGAAGGTGGAGGTCGCCGACCGGCTGTGCGCCCGGTTCGGAGTGAGCCGGAACGACTGTGTCGCCTACGGGGACTCTCTGACCGATTCAGTGCTCTTCGAGGTGGTACCGACGTCGATTGCAGTCAACGCGCAGCAGTACCTGGCGGAGCGGGCCACATACATCTACCAGGGACGGGACCTCCGCGAGGCGTACCGGCTCCTCGGGACGACACGTCAGGAAGTCGCCGTATCTTAGGGGGAAAGGGGAATGCGAGCGCCGAGTTTCCTCATTCCCCCGCGGGGCACACGGTCCGCTGGCACGCTATAAAGCCCGGAACCACGGATTCGACCGTGGTGTGTGCAGACCGACCGAGATGCTCTAAGCGAGGCACCGCATGGACGCTCCGTCCACCAGACCGGCAAGACGGGGGACGGACCGGATACCTTCCGGTGCCGGGGCGACCGAGCCCTCCCCCGATGCCGTACTCATCCGCAGCACGCTCGCGGAGATCGCGCCCATCGCCGACAAGGTCACTTCGTACTTCTACGCCCTGCTGTTCACGCGGCAACCCGAGGTGCGGGAGATGTTCCCCGTGGCCATGGACACCCAGCGCGACCGGCTGCTGAAGGCGCTCCTCACGGCCGCCGAACACATCGACGATCCCGAGGTGCTCACCCCCTATCTGCGTCGGCTCGGCACCGGCCACCGCAAGTACGGAACCATGGCAGGCCACTACCCCCTGGTGGGCGAGGCGCTGATGGGGGCGCTGTCCCGGTACGCGGAGCTGACCTGGGGGCCGGAAGCCGAGGCCGCATGGGTGCGGGCGTACACCTTGATTTCCCAGATCATGATCGACGCGGCGGCCGAGGACGAGTTCAAAGCGCCGGCCTGGTGGCACGCGGAGGTGGTCGCCCACGATCTGCGGACACCGGACATCGCGGTGCTGACGGTGCGCCCGGACCGGCCGTACGCATTCCTCGCAGGCCAGTACACGAGCCTGGAGACCCCGTGGTGGCCTCGGGTCTGGCGGCACTATTCCTTCGCCTCCGCCCCGCGCGCCGACGGGTTGCTGTCTTTCCACGTCAAGGCCGTTCCGGCGGGTTGGGTCTCCAACGCCCTGGTGCGTCACGCCCGGCCGGGTGATGTCCTGCGCCTGGGCCCTCCGGCCGGATCGATGGTGGTGGACCACAGCACGGACAACGGGATGCTCTGCCTCGGCGGCGGGACGGGCATCGCCCCGATCAAGGCGTTGATCGAGGATGTGGCGGAGCACGGTGAACGACGCCGCATGGAAGTCTTCTTCGGAGCGCGCAGCGACACCGACCTGTACGACAAGGACACGCTGCTCGGGCTGCAGCGGTCACATCCTTGGCTGTCGGTACGTCCGGTCGTCGGGGAGGGGTTGGCGGGGCAGCTGCCCCAGGCCGTCGGTGCGAACGGGCCCTGGAGCTCGTACGACGCCTTCATCTCGGGTCCGCCGGCGATGGTCCGCAATGGTGTGGACGCCCTCAAGCGGATCGGGATCCCGTGGGAGCGGATCCGCTACGACTCGGTCGAGGAGTTGGTGGGAGCCGCCGGCTGACCCGGCGACTGCCCCTCGGCCCCTCGGCAGATCGTCAGCGCAGGTCGGGGGCGTGCATCGCCCGTACGCCTTCGATGTTGCCGTCGAGGTAGTGGCGCAGGGACAGCGGGACGAGGTGGACGGCCGCGATGCCGACCCGGCTGAACGGCACACGGACGATCTCGTATTCGCCCTCGGGCTCGTCGATCTCGGGGCCGTGCCGTTGTGCGGGATCCATGGACTCCAGACGGCAGACGAAGAAGTGCTGCACCTTGACGCCGGTCACTCCGCCGTCGGCGATGTGCTCGACGGTGTCCACGAAGCAGGGCACCACGTCGACGATCTTGGCGCCGAGTTCCTCGTGGACTTCCCGGTGCAGGGCGTCGACCACGGTGGCGTCCGTGGGCTCCACCCCCCCGCCGGGAGTGAGCCAGTACGGGTCGAGGCCGGGCTTGGTGCGTTTGATGAGGATCAGGTCGTCACCGTCGAGCAGGATCGCGCGGGCGGTGCGTTTGACGACGGGACGTTCGGTCATGGGAGAAGAGTGGCCCACTCTTCCGCTTCTGAAACGCGTGGTCGCGAAACACGCGGTTTCCGCGGTCTGTACTCCGCGGCGGCGGATCACCAGTCCACGGCGGCGCGCAGCAGCCGGTCATGGGCCCGGGCGAGGTGGGCGAGCGCCAGACTGCCAGTCCGTACGACGACGAACCAGGTACGCAGGGGTGGTACCGCGGGCTCCAGCAGAGAGACGATCTGGCCGCGGTCGATGGCGTCCTGGCAGAGGTAACGGGGCAGCACGGCGAGCCCGGCGCCGGCCCGGACACACTCTCGTACCGCCCTCAGGTCGGGCACGACGACGGTGGCGGCGGCTTCCGGCAGCGCATCGAAGACGGCGGCCCAGTAGCGCGTGATGAGGGGGAGGCTCTCGTGGACCTCCACGACCGGGATCCCTTCGAGGGCGGCCGGGCTGCCGCCGCCCTTGGCCCGCAGAAGGACCGGATCGACGAGCGCGGCCCAGTAGGGCGCGGCGACGAGTACCTGTTCCTCGTCGCACAGGGCGGTGGCAGTGACCGGGCCGCCACGGGGACGACCGGTGGTGACGACGAGGTCGTGCTGCCCGGCGGACAGTCCGTCGAGGGCCTCCTCGGCGTCGGCCTTGAGGGCGGTGCGCAGGGTCTGGCCTTGTCCCACGAGAGGCGCCAGGGCCGGGAGCACGCGCTGGCACACGAACTCGGGGGGACCGGCGATGTGCAGCGTGCGTAACCCGCCGGCCGCCTCGCGTTCCGTCTCGGCGATGCGCAGCAATGCGTCGAGGTGGGGAGCGGCTTTGTGGGCGAGCTCGTCACCGATCGCGGTGGGCGTTACCCCACGAGCCCGGCGGTGGAAGAGCGGCCGGCCCAGTTGCCGTTCGAGGGTGCGGATCTGCGAGGTGACGGCGGGCTGGGACAGCCCGAGCAGTGCGGCGGCACGGGTGAACGAGCCGGCCCGGTGCACCGCGACGAAGGTACGCAACAGGGCCAGGTCCATGGCGGCCCCTCTCGTTGGGGCCTTCAACTATAAATATGCCGATAGGCCCCTGTCGCTACCGTGATTGGACTCTGACGCTAAGTCAACTAGCCTTGTGGATGTGGTTCTTCACCGAGGGAACCAGCGGGGGGTCCGAGCCAAGAGGGGGGAGGCTCGGACCACTCCCGCTCATCCACTCAGTTGAATTGGCCCGCGGAATCTAGAGCCCGCAGGACGTCTGCGACCAGGTCGTCGGTGTCCTCGGCGCCGGCCGAGAAGCGGATGAAGCCTTCCGGCACCGCGTCCCCGCCCCACCGTCCGCGCCGCTCCGCGGTGGACCGCACCCCACCGAAACTCGTGGCGTCCTCCACCAGGCGCAGGGCGTTCATGAAGCGTTCCGCGTGCGCGCGGTCGGACAGGGTGAACGAGACCACCGACCCATAGCCGCTCATTTGCAAGGTGGCCGTTTTGTGCGACGGGTCCGACGGCAGTCCCGGATACCGCAGTCCGCTCACGTCGGCGCGCTCGCGCAGTGCTTCGGCGACGGCAAGCGCATTGGCCCACTGGCGCTGTGCCCGGAGCTGGATCGTTGCCAGGGAGCGGTGGGCCAGCCAGGTTTCCATCGGGCCCGGGATGGCTCCGACGATCTTGCGCCAGCGGCGGATCGCGGCGGCCAGCTCGGGGTCGCGGCAGGTGACGTAGCCGATCAGGAGGTCGCCGTGACCGGTGAGTCCCTTGGTGCCGCTGGCGACGGAGAAGTCCGCGCCGAGTTGCAGTGGACGCTGCCCGAGCGGCGTCGCGAGCGTGTTGTCGACCGCGACGAGGGTGGAGCCGGCGTGCGCGGCGGCGACGAGGCGGCGTACGTCGCACACGTCGAGGCCCGGGTTGGACGGCGTTTCGATCCACAGCAACCGGGCGCCGTCGAGCTCCGAGAGCTGGGCATCGCCGGCGGTCGGGGCCGTGCGCACGCGGATTCCGTAGGCCTTGAGCTGCTCCTGGAGCAGCGGCAGTGCCTGGTAGCCGTCGGAGGGAAGGGTGACGGTGTCCCCCGACCGGGTCTGTGACAGGAGGACGGCGGAGATGGCGGCCATCCCGGAAGCGAAGACGACGGTTTCCGCGCCGTCCTGGCCGGGTGCCTCCAGCTCGCTGATGGCCCGTTCCAGCAGTGTCCAGGTCGGGTTGCTGTCCCGGGCGTAGGCGTACGGTCCCTCGACCTCGCCGGGGAGGTGGAAGTGGGCAGCGAAGACGGGCCCCGGCAACGGCGGCTCGTTCTTCACGGGCTCGGGCAGCCCGGCGCGGACGGCCCGGGTCCCGTCGCCGTACCGGTCGGCCGATGCCTCGGAGTGATCGTTCACGGGATGGGCTCCTTCAACACGCGCGGTACGGGTGGCCGGTCAGCTCTTGTCGGGCAGGGCGAGGTTCACGGCCCAGGAGACGACGGAGATGATCAGAGCGCCGATGACCGCGGTCCAGAACCCCTCGACATGGAAGCTGAGGTCGAACTGCTTGGCCAGCCAGGAAGTCAGCAGCAGCATGAGGGCGTTCACCACGAGGGTGAACAGGCCGAGGGTGAGGATGAAGAGCGGCAGGGAGAGCAGCTTCACCACGGGCTTGACGATGAAGTTGACCAGGCCGAAGACCAGAGCGACCAGGATCAGGGTGAGGACCCGGTTGCCGGTGCTGTCCACGCCCTCGTCGAGCGTGATGCCGGCGACCAGCCATATGGCCACGGCCAGGGCCGCCGCGTTGGCGAGCGTCTTGACTACGAAGTTCGTCATGGGTCCGATCGTTGCAGAGAAGATCCTGGTGGGACATCGTCAGATCAGCGGATTCCACGGCACCGCGGAACAAGGGGTAGGACAAGGATGAAAGCCTTCCGGCTGGACGAGCTCGAAGCGGAACGGGCTGCCAATGACGGCGCGTACCTGCAGTTCCTGAAGGAGCGGAACATGTCGGTCGGGCTGTACGCGCTCGATGCAGGACAGACCGACCCCCAGCAGCCGCACCGACAGGACGAGGTGTACTTCGTCGTGAGCGGCCGGGCCTCGATCACGGTCGGGGAGGAGACGACGACGGTGGCGAACGGGAGCGTCGTCTATGTCCCGGCCGGTGTGCCGCACAGGTTCCACCACATCACGGAACCGCTGAAAGTGCTGGTGGTCTTCTCCCCGCCGGAGGGCTGAGGGTAGGAGCCCTGATCCCCCTAAGGGTCGGATCAGGGGGTTCCGAGGGCTCGCGGGCACCCGGTGGAGACCGTCGCCTCCTAGCATCGAAAGCAGGAAGTCACCGACGAGGAAAAGGTTGTGGACATGAACGGGATCCGAGCGATGTTCGAGGGCATGCCCTGGTGGGTCAAGTGGGTCGCCGTTCCGCTTCTGGCGCTGTTCGTCTTCGGAGGAGTCATCACTACCATCCTCGGGACACTGATCGCCTTCGTCTTCAAGCTGCTGCTCTTCGCGGCCCTCGTCGGCGGTCTGGTCTTCGTGGTGAAGAAGTTCACCCGCGGCGGATCCAAGTCCTCCGCCGGTGAGTGGTAGGACGCCCGGCCGGGCGCGACCGGGATTGACCCAGGTGGGGGAACGTGAGGGGGGAAACCTCTCGCTCGACCAGAACCGGCGGATAGAGTGCCAATCTGGGCCGTCCCTGGGTACCCCTCGCGGTATCACCGTTCTGACCTGCGGTCATCTTCATCAGCTGTCGAGCGCGACCCCCAGGATCCACGGCATACGCGGGGGTGGCCCCCGCAAGGCGGGCCACCCTTGAGCCCGCCTTCACGCCTGGGGGTGAGCTTTGTCCGCAGTGCACAACGCCGGTGTGCCGACGCTGATCGGTTCGGTGCAGAGGGCGCTGAGGCTGCTCGAAGCGGTAAGTGCCCACGGCGACGGAGCCCCGGCGAAACAACTGGCACGTGAGGCCGGCCTCCCGCTGCCGACCGCGTACCACCTGCTGCGCACCCTGACCCACGAGGGCTACCTGCGCCGCCAAGGCGGGGTCTTCGTGCTCGGTGACGCTGCCTGGCGTCTGGCGAGCGGTGGACTGCAGCAGAAACGTCGCAGCATGATCGTGGACTCCCTCGCACACTTCCGCGACGCGGTCGGGGCCCCCGTCTACTTCGCGGTCTACCGCGAGGGTGAGATCGAGGTGGTGGGCGTATCGGACACGCCGGCCGCTCCCGCCTGCGAGGAGTGGGCCGATTTCCGCGCGACCGGCCACGCGCACGCCATCGGGCAGTGCCTTCTCGGCCAGCTCGATGAGAAGACGCGCAAGGACCACTACGCCCGGCATCCGGTCGGTGCGGTCACCCCTTACACCGTGCGGGACGAGCGCGCTCTCGAACAACGCCTCGCCTCTGTCCAGCGAATGGAACCGGTTACGGAGCGTCAGGAATATGTATTGGGCACAGTGTGCGCCGCGATCCCGATTACGGCGGGAGATACTGCTGCAACCATGGCGATTTCGTTCCCTTTGCACCAAGAGGACCGTTTGCGCTATGCAGTTGACCGGCTGCGTAGAGAAGTAGGCGCGCTGTTGAGCACCCTCTCGTTCTCTATCAGTATCTGAAATCTCACTCCTTGTGATCTGCTAGCACTTACACCACTCTTGTCAAGAGGGCCCTTGGGGGGACCATTCCTGGCCACTTCCACAACATCGGGGTAGGCAATGCGCGAGTCGGTACAGGCAGAGGTCATGATGAGCTTTCTCGTCTCCGAGGAGCTCTCCTTCCGGATCCCGGTGGAACTCCGGTACGACGCTCACGACCCCTACGCAGTGCGACTGACCTTCCACCTTCCCGGAGACGCGCCCGTGACCTGGGCGTTCGGTCGGGAGCTGCTCCTCGATGGCATCAACAAGCCCTGTGGCGACGGCGATGTGCACATCGCCCCGTCCCACCCCGATGAACTGTCGGACGTCCACATCCGCCTGCAGGTCGGCGGCGAACGGGCCCTGTTCCGCGCGGGAGCGGCGCCGCTGGTCGCCTTTCTCGACCGCACCGACCGGCTGGTTCCGCTCGGTCAGGAACGCAACCTCGGAGACTTCGAGGGGACGCTCGACGAGGCGCTTGACAAGATCCTCGCCGAAGCCCGGCACAACGAGCAGAACGCCGGCTGAGCGGGTCTCCTGCGCGGCCCTACCCGGGGACGCCGCGGCTCAGCGCTTGCGCCGACGTCCTCGGCCACTACGTACCGGCGCGGCCGGCGGGGCGGTCCCCGTGGTCCCCGGACGGTCGGCGGAAACCACCAGTGCGGCCAGGGCGGTGGTCACCGGTACGGAGGCCACGAGCCCGATGGAACCCACCAGCGTCCTGACGATCTCCTCGGCCACCAACTCGCTGTTGGCGACCGCACCCATGCTGCTGTTCGCGATGGAGAAGAGCAGCAACAGGGGGAGCGCGGCGCCCGCGTAGGCGAGTACCAGGGTGTTGACCACCGAGGCGATGTGGTCGCGTCCGATCCTGATGGCGGCCCGGTACAGGGCCCGGGAGCCCATCGTGGGATCGGCTTGGTGGAGCTCCCAGACGGCGGACGTCTGGGTGACGGTCACGTCGTCGAGTACACCGAGCGATCCGATGATCACGCCGGCGAGCAGCAAACCGCTCATGTCGATGTCCGGGTAAAGGCCGTGGATCAGCCCGGTGTTGTCGTCGGTGTTGCCGCTGAGGAATGCCCAGCCGATGAAGAGCGAGCCCAGCAGGCCGATCAGCAGCAGCGACACCAGCGTGCCCAGAACGGCGACCGAGGTGCGTGCGGTCAGGCCGTGACACATGTAGAGCGCGATCAGCATGATGGCGCTGGCCCCGACCACCGCCACGATCAGCGGGTTGGAGCCCTGCAAGATCGCCGGGAGGATGAAGAGCGTCAGCACGCCGAAGCTGACGACCAGCGCGATCAGGGCGAACAGTCCGCGCATCCGTCCGACCACGACCACGGCGACGGCGAAGATGAGCGCCAGCAGAGCCAACGGAAGTTTCCGGTTCAGGTCGATGACCGAGTACTGGAGGTCCCGAGGGGCATCCGGCGCGTAGGCCACCACCACCTCCTGGCCTTTCGCCAGCTGCCGGGGGGCGCCCGGCTGGACGATCTCCACGAAGGTGCGGCCCTTGTCCGGGCCGGTACCGACCTCGACGGTCGCCTTCTTGCACGCGCCGGTCTGCTCCGCCGTGGCCTCGCGCCCCGACGGGGTCGAAGTGTCGCCGGTGGGTGGGACCTGAGCGGCGTTGACCGACTTGCAGTCGACGCTCGCCAATGCGACGACCTGGCCCTGCTGGGTCTGTCGGTCGAATCCGACGCCGGTCCGCTCGTGAGCGGGGGCTCCGCCCGGCCAGAGCACCACCATCCCGACGAAGACGGCAGCCGCGAAGGGGATCAGCACGGCGGCGATGACCTTGCGCAGGTGCAGGGAGACGGGCGCCGCCGGGCCGTGACCGTGACTGTGGGAATGACCGTGCGCGGACTTGTGCGTGGACCCGTGCGCCGATCCGTGCGTGGAGCCGTGGGAAGGCGCGTGGTCATGCCCGTGGTCGTGCCCGTGGTGTGCGTGCTCGTGGTCGCTGGGACCACTGGGCTCGGGGAGGCGGCTGGGAGACTGCGGCGAAGACGTCACCGGCCGATCATCGCAAGAGTTGCGGGGGCCCACTGTTCAGCACGCCACAGATGACGCTAGCGTGGGGGCTACTTTGCACAACGCGGGAGCTCGGAGCACCGGGCTGAGAGGGCGCTGATCACCGTACGCCTGCCGGAAGGCGGGTACGGGAAGAGGCTGCGTCGACCGCCGAACCTGTTACCGGGTAATGCCGGCGTAGGGAGATAGGTCTCATGACCATGCAGGACGCACGCACGCCTGCCGTCAGCCAGGACGCTGACGGCCAGACCGAGCGCCAGCCGGGCTGGCACAAGGGATACGTGGCGGGCTCCCGCCCGGACATCCGGGTGCCGGTCCGCCAGGTCCACCTCACCAACGGCAAGGACGTGACGCTCTACGACACGTCCGGTCCGTACACCGACCCCCAGATCGAGACCGATGTCCGCCGGGGCCTCGCCCCGCTCCGAGAGAACTGGATCATCGGGCGCGGAGACACCGAGGAGTACGCCGGACGTCCGGTGCGCCCCGAGGATGACGGCATCAAGCACACCTCGCCGCGCGGGGGCCTCAAGAACCTCGACGCGGTCTTCCCGGGCCGCCCGCGCCAGCCCCGGCGGGGCCGTGACGGGGCGGCGGTCACCCAGCTCGCGTACGCCCGCCGGGGCGAGATCACCCCGGAGATGGAGTACGTGGCGATCCGCGAGAACGTCTCTCCCGAGGTCGTCCGCGAAGAGATCGCCGCAGGTCGGGCGGTACTGCCGGCCAACGTCAACCACCCGGAGATCGAGCCGATGATCATCGGCAAGCGGTTCCTGGTGAAGGTCAACGCCAACATCGGCAACTCCGCGGTCACTTCCTCGATCGAGGAGGAGGTCGACAAGATGACCTGGGCGACCAAGTGGGGCGCCGACACGGTCATGGACCTCTCCACCGGCCGCAACATCCACACGACGCGCGAGTGGGTGCTGCGCAACTCCCCGGTCCCGATCGGCACCGTGCCGCTCTACCAGGCGCTCGAAAAGGTCGACGGCCGCGCCGAAGAGCTGACGTGGGAGATCTACAAGGACACCGTCATCGAGCAGGCCGAGCAGGGCGTCGACTACATGACGGTGCACGCCGGCGTGCTGCTGCCGTACGTGCCGCTGACCGCCCGGCGCAAGACGGGCATCGTCTCGCGCGGCGGCTCGATCATGGCCGCGTGGTGTCTCGCCCACCACAAGGAGAACTTCCTCTACACGAACTTCGAGGAGCTCTGCGAGATCCTCGCGTCGTACGACGTCACCTATTCGCTGGGTGACGGACTGCGTCCCGGTTCCATCGCGGACGCCAACGACGCCGCGCAGTTCGCGGAGTTGAAGACGCTGGGCGAGCTGAACACGATCGCCAAGCGGCACAACGTCCAGACCATGATCGAGGGCCCGGGGCACGTCCCG
This sequence comes from Streptomyces sp. NBC_00539, assembly GCF_036346105.1. Classification (GTDB taxonomy): domain Bacteria; phylum Actinomycetota; class Actinomycetes; order Streptomycetales; family Streptomycetaceae; genus Streptomyces. Next base: position 3,527,066 of record NZ_CP107811.1, on the reverse strand, counting down.
ATGCACAAGATCAAGGAGAACATCGACCTCCAGCAGGAGATCTGCGAGGAGGCGCCGTTCTACACCCTCGGCCCGCTGACCACGGACGTCGCGCCTGCTTACGACCACATCACCTCGGGCATCGGCGCCGCGATGATCGCCTGGTGGGGCACCGCGATGCTCTGCTACGTCACGCCCAAGGAACACCTGGGCCTGCCCAACCGGGACGACGTGAAGACCGGTGTCATCACGTACAAGATCGCAGCGCACGCCGCGGACCTGGCGAAGGGCCACCCCGGCGCTCAGGAGTGGGACGACGCCCTGTCGGACGCACGCTTCGAATTCCGCTGGGAGGACCAGTTCAACCTGGCCCTCGACCCGGACACCGCGCGTGAGTTCCACGACGAAACGCTCCCGGCCGAGCCGGCCAAGACCGCGCACTTCTGCTCCATGTGCGGTCCGAAGTTCTGCTCGATGAAGATCTCCCAGGACATCCGCCGCGAGCACGGTGGGGACCTCAAGGCCGACGAGATCGAGGCCGGCATGGCGGAGAAGTCCGCGGAGTTCGCGGCGTCGGGCAATCGGGTCTACCTTCCGCTGGCCGACTGAAGAAGGCGGCACCCGGCTCAGGAGACAGCACCCGCCTGAGAGGACAGCACCGCACGGAACGGACCCGCGACCCATTGGGGGGAGTCGCGGGCCCGGCCGCGCTGGGTGTTTCACGTGAAACATCACTCCCGGTCGGCTTCGGAGCCTCCGAAGTCGGGGCTGGTGAAGTCGGGCGGGGTGTAGTCCGGGCGGGGTCCCTTGGACGTGGCTGCGGGACTGGTGAAGTCCGGCCGGGTGTATCCCAGGCTGGGTATGCGGCCGGCGTGGGGCGTTCGGGGGATCGGATACCCGGGGCCCGCGCTCGGATCGGCCAGTGCGTCCCGCAGGAACGGCATGATGCCTCGTTCCAGTAGGGCGTTGCGCCAGGCCTCCCGCGCGCGCGAGAGCTCGTCGGGTACCGCCACCGCCTCCTCGGCCGCCACCTCGGTGGAGCTGTTGCGGACGGCGGTCACGAGCAGGCCGATCACGGCGAAGAGCAGTGCGGCCACGGTGAGCCCGCCGAAGAGCCACCCCGCCGTCAGCATCGTGCGGGCGAAGGCCGGCTCGGGGTCGATCATCTTGAGGCTGTAGCCGACCAACAGGAAGATCAGCATGGCCGTGCCGGCCAGGACCGGCGCGAGGACTGCGACCACGGCGCTCACGCCCACGCCGTCGTTCTGCCCGTCGCCCTCGCCCTCGTCCGTCGTACCGGGGGCGGAGAGGTGTTCGTCGCGGAGTTCCGCGCGGACCTTGACGTAGTGGTCGTACTCGGCTGCGGCCGCTGCCGTCAGCAAGGCGCTGGCACTCATGGCCATGGTGCGCAATTGTTCGGCGTTCAGCCGTTCGCCCATGGAAGCGAGCTCTGGCCGTTCGTTCGCGGTGCGCAGCGCCTCGTCGAGGAGCCGATCGAACTCCGGTCGGTCTTCGGTGAGCAGGTGCGGAGCGCTGGTCATGTGCATCCCCCGATGCTCCGTACAAGCCGGTATGCCCGCGTAGATTCGGGCGCCGGCACAAACGGAGGAGAGCCTGCTACGGATAGAGCGATGGTAGAGCGCCCATGCCACGAGGTGACAGGGGCTTTCCGGAAATACCCGCTCGGGGAAGACTCAGTCGTTCAGCGGTAGTTGGACCACGAGCAGCTTGCCGGCCATGGTCACGCCGCCGTCCATCGCGATCGCCAGACCGTCCGCGTACACGTGCGGGCCGTCCACCGCCTCCGGCCCGTGGGCGTCGTCACCGTCCTCCGTGCCCACCTCGCCGAGTAGGTAGGGGATGGGGCTGTGGCCGTGCACGACGCGGTCGCCGCCGTACGTGCCGAGCAGCTCCCGTACGGCCTGTGGGCCCGTTTCCTCGTCACGGAAGGCGAACCGCTTGGTGAACTTGCGGAACAGGTCCCAAGTGATGTCGGCGTCGTTGCGGGTGAGCAGCTCGTGGATGGTGTCGTTGACGTCCTCGATGGAGTCGCCGTAGTCCAGGTACGCGGTGGTGTCGGAGTGCAGCAGCAGGTGTCCGTCTTCCAGCGTGGCGGCGTCGAGCCGCGACATCCACTGGAGGTGGACGTCCTGGAGACGCTCCATATCGCTTCGCTGACCGCCGTTGAGCAGCCAGGCGGCCTGGAAGGTGGCGGTCCCGGCGCCGGAGACGACGGGGGTGTCGCCGAACCGCTTGGCACCGATGAGCAGCAGCTCGTGGTTGCCCATCAGGGCCTTGCAGTAGCCGCCTGCGGCGGCGGCCTCGGCGGAGAGCCGCATCACGAGGTCGATGACGCCGATCCCGTCCGGACCGCGGTCGGTGAAGTCGCCGAGGAACCACAGCCGGGCGTTTCCGGCGGACCAATGGCCGTCGGCGTCGATCAGCCCCTGCGCCCGGAGTTCGGTGAGGAGCTCGTCGAGGTACCCGTGTACGTCGCCGACGACGTACAGGGGACCCGGGCCGGTGGCTGCCGGCTCCTGCGGCACGTAGTGGACCTGGACGGTGTCCCCGGGACCTTCGGCCGCACCGCGGCCGATCACGGGCAGGTCGCGCTGCGTGGGTGTGTAGCCATCGGGATCCTCGGCCGGTGCGGCTGCGGGAGGTGCGGCCGCGGGCGGTGCGTCCGACCCGGGTGCGGGAGGCGGGGCGGCCTCGGGCGCGTAGGCGGGGCGCGGAGGCACGGGAGCGCCTTCCTCGTAGTACGCCGGGTACTCGCCGTACACGGGAGCCTCACCGGGCACGCCGACGGACGCGGTGTACGGGGCGGGTTCGGTGACGGGAACCCGGAAGTCCCGCAGCGTGTCCGTCCGCATCGCGGGTCCCTGACCGGCCCCCTGAGTCATCGACCCCTCCACCACCGTCGCACTGCCGTACACCTGCGGACCCTCCTGGCCTCCGTGGCGGAGGGTCCGTGATGTCGTGCGCCCATCATAGGAATGCAGCTCGCGCTCTGTGACGCACCAGGGGTGGTGAATCCTGGCCGGAGCCGTTCCTTCCTGCCGCTTTCTCCCCGTATGGGTGGTTGTTGAAATATCCGGCAGGGCGGTCGGCCCCGCCGGTGTGGCGCCAAGTACCGGGCGTAGGCGGTGTGATCAGTCCTGGGCGGGCGAGCGGGGCGGGCTGACGGTCGTGCGGGGCTGCCTGCGCTGCGAGGAGGTGCGGATGATGAGCTCGGTCGGGACCACCTGCTCGACGGGACGGCCGGTGTCGACCCCTTCGATGGCGTCGATCAGCAGCTGGACCACGGCCGTGCCGATACGGCGGGGCTTGAGGGAGAGCGTGGTGATGGGGGGTTCCGTGTTGGCGTAGACGGTCGATTCGCTGCAGCAGACGAGCAGCAGGTCCTCGGGCACGCGCAGACCGTACCGCCGGGCGGCGGCGAGCAGGTCCGTGCCGTTGGGGTCGAAGAGCCCGTAGACGGCGTCGGGCCGGTCGGGCCGGGCGAGCAGCCGATCGGCGGCGACGGCGCCGGCGCACGGGTCGTGGGCGGGGTAGGACTCGTAGACGGGGTCCTGGCCGACGCGCTCGCACCAGCTGAGGTACGCGGTGGTCGAGAGCCGGGTGTAGGTGTCGGTCGTGGTTCCTGTGAGGAGCCCGATCCTGCGGGCTCCCGCGGCGGCGAGGTGGTCGAGGAGGTTGAGGACGGCGGCCTCGTGGTCGTTGTCGACCCAGGCGGTCACCGGGAGGGATCCGGCGGGCCGGCCGTCGGACACCACCGGCAGGCCCTGGCGGACCAGCTCGCTGACCACGGGGTCGTGGTCGGAGGGGTCGATGACGACGGTGCCGTCGAGGGCGACGTTGGACCACACGTCGTGGCGTGAGGTGGCGGGGAGGATGACCAGGGCGTAGCCGCGGGCGAGCGCGGCGGACGTCGCGGCCCGGGCCATTTCCGCGAAGTACGCGAATTCCGTGAAGGTGAAAGGTTCATCCCCGTACGTCGTCACGGTCAGGCCGATGAGGCCGGACTTGCCGGTACGGAGGGTGCGTGCGGCGGCTGAGGGCCGGTAGCCCAGCCGGTCGGCGACTTCGCGAACGTGGCGGCGGGTGGCGTCGGGCAGCCGTCCCTTGCCATTGAGCGCGTCGGAGACGGTCGTGATCGAGACGCCCGCCGCGGCGGCCACGTCCCTGATGCCGGCCCGGCCCTGTCGGCCGCCGACGCGCCGGGTGGTCTCGGTCCGGCTCACCTGATGCTTCCCTGCTGCTGTCATGGCGAGCCGATAGTAGGGCTCGAAGGGGTGGCTGGTCCGGCTGCATATGCACCCGTTGACAGGCACGATTCTCCTTGGTTCGCCACCCCCAATGACCTTGCAATACAAGGCAATTTGGAGGTGTGGGGCGGCCAAGGCGCTAGTCGTTGACGACGGGCCCGCCAAAACGGTGCCGTCCTGCGCAGTTCTCAACTCACCTGCACGGGGGACGCGCGCCACGGCGCAGGCCACCGGCGCGCGCATATATGCGCGCGCTCCCCCTGTGATCCTGGCGCCCGCCATTCTCTGATCGGCGGAATCCTCATAAGGTGAGCAGTATTGAGTCGTCGGCGACGTCGACGGGACGGTCGAGGAGGACCTGCGGTGAGCGAGAAGAGCCCGAAGCTGCGCGCCGAGCTGGACGGCATCCCCACGTACAAGCCCGGCAAGCCCGCGGCGGCGGACGGGCGCGTCGCCTTCAAGCTGTCCTCCAACGAGAACCCGTACCCGCCGCTGCCGGGGGTCCTGGAGACGGCGGTCGCGGCGGCCGGCCACTTCAACCGCTACCCCGACATGGCCTGCACGGGCTTGGTGAACGAGCTCGCCGAGCGCTTCGGGGTTCCGGTCGAGCACATCGCCACGGGCACCGGCTCGGTGGGCGTGGCGCAGTCGCTGATCCAGTCGACGGCCGGTCCGGGCGACGAGGTGATCTACGCCTGGCGCTCCTTCGAGGCGTACCCGATCATCACCCAGATCTCCGGCGCGACGTCCGTGCAGGTTCCGCTCACCGACGGGGACGTGCACGACCTGGACGCGATGGCGGCCGCGATCACCGAGCGGACCCGGCTGATTTTCGTATGCAACCCCAACAACCCCACCGGTACCGCGGTGCGCCGGGCCGAGCTGGAGCGGTTCCTGGACCGCGTGCCGTCGGACGTACTGGTGGTGCTGGACGAGGCGTACCGGGAATTCGTCCGCGACACGGACGTTCCTGACGGCATCGAGCTGTACCGGAGCCGTCCGAACGTGTGCGTGCTGCGTACGTTCTCCAAGGCGTACGGTCTGGCCGGCCTGCGGGTCGGTTTCGCGGTGGCGCACGAGCCGGTGGCAGCGGCGCTGCGCAAGACCGCGGTGCCTTTCGGCGTCAGCCAGCTCGCTCAGGACGCGGCGGTCGCCTCGCTGCAGGCCGAGGACGAGCTGCTCGGTCGGGTCGGCTCGCTGGTATGCGAACGCAAGCGGGTCTACGACACCCTTCTCGCGCAGGGCTGGACCGTGGTCCCCGACACGCAGGCGAACTTCGTCTGGATGCGGCTGGGGGAGCGGACCGTCGAGTTCGCGGCGGCTTGCGAGAAGGCCGGTGTGGTGGTCCGGCCGTTCCCGGGTGAGGGCCTGCGGGTCACGATCGGTGAGTCCGAGGCGAATGACATCTTCCTGCAGACGGCGGAAGCGTTCTTCAAGGAGATGTAGCCGTACCGCCGTAGGGCGCGACCCGGTTACGCGAGTTCGACGCGGACCGGGTCGCCGTCGCGGACGGTGGCCAGCAGGCGGGGGTCGCCGTCGAACGAGCCGAGCACGTTGCAGGGGCTCGCGAGGCGGCTCTCGCCCGAACGGGAAATGGGCGTCGGGCCGTACGGCAGCGCGAGTGCGTCGCCTTCGGTCCAGAAGGCGACGGTCCCCGGCTCGACGACCTGGCGGGCGTCGTGCTCCAGCGTGACGGACACGCCGGTGTCGAAGTAGACCTCCTCGCCCCAGGTGTGGGCAGAGGCGGAGATCGGGAGCGCCTCGGCCAGGGCCTTGCTGCTCGGGGTCTCTTCCAGGGTGGCGATGAGCTGGCCCGCGGGCCACGAGATTCGAATCTTCATGGGTCACATTCAACAATTTGTTGAACTAGCTGGCTAGAGGGGACCCCCGCCGAAAAGATCGAAAAGGGTGTGCGCCATAATGCTTGTGAATGTGAACGCGTTCACAAGCTCGTCTGTTTCATCCCGTATCGCGTGGGATGTGACAGACGGGGTGAGGCTTTGTCGACCCACGGCGACCCGAAGGAGATGCGACGTGGACCTGGCTCTGGCGCCGGAGACTCTGGCGCGATGGCAGTTCGGTATCACCACCGTCTACCACTTCCTCTTCGTCCCCCTGACGATCTCGCTCGCCGCGCTCGTCGCGATCCTGCAGACCGCCTGGGTGCGCACCGAGAAGGAGAAGTACCTCAGGGCGACCAAGTTCTGGGGCAAGCTGTTCCTGATCAACATCGCGATGGGTGTCGTCACCGGCATCGTCCAGGAATTCCAGTTCGGCATGAACTGGTCCGACTACTCGCGGTTCGTCGGTGACGTCTTCGGAGCTCCGCTGGCCTTCGAGGCGCTGATCGCCTTCTTCTTCGAGTCCACCTTCATCGGGCTGTGGATCTTCGGTTGGGACAAGCTCCCCAAGAAGATCCATCTGGCCTGCATATGGATGGTCTCGATCGGCACCATCCTCTCCGCCTACTTCATCCTCGCCGCCAATTCCTGGATGCAGCACCCGGTCGGATACCGGATGAACAAGGAGACCGGGCGCGCCGAGCTGACCGACTTCCTCCAGGTCCTCACCCAGAACACGGCCGTCGCACAGGTCTTCCACACCCTCACGGCGGCCGCGCTGACCGGCGGTGCCTTCATGGTCGGCATCGCCTCCTATCACCTGCTGCGCAAGAAGCACATCCCCGTGATGCGCACCTCGCTGCGGCTCGGTCTGATCGCCGTCGTCATCGGCGGCCTGCTGACAGCGATCAGCGGCGACACGCTCGCCAAGGTCATGTTCAAGCAGCAGCCGATGAAGATGGCCGCGGCCGAAGCGCTCTGGGACGGAGAGAAGAGCGCGCCCTTCTCGGTCTTCGCCGTCGGCGACGTCGACAAGGGCCACAACAAGGTGGCCGTGGAGCTGCCCGGCCTGCTGTCCTTCCTGGCCGACAGCGACTTCGACTCCTTCGTGCCCGGCATCAACGACGTGAACAAGTCCGAGCAGGAGAAGTTCGGCCCCGGCGACTACAGGCCCGCGATCCCGGTCGCCTACTGGGGCTTCCGATGGATGATCGGCTTCGGCATGGCGTCCTTCGGTATCGGCGCCCTGGGGTTGTGGCTGACCCGGCGCAAGTTCCTGCTTCCGGCCGCCCTGCGCACCGGTGACGACGAACGGCCGCACCTGGTCCTGTTCAAGACGGCCCTGAACCCGCGCCTGACCCGCCTGTACTGGCTCACCGCCATCGGGACGCTCGGCTTCCCGCTGATCGCCAACTCCTGGGGCTGGATCTTCACCGAGATGGGCCGCCAGCCGTGGGTCGTCTACGGAGTCCTGCGCACCCGTGACGCGGTCTCCCCCAGCGTCACGCAGGGCGAGGTGCTCACGTCCATGCTCGTCTTCACCGCCCTCTACGCCGTGCTCGCCGTGATCGAGGTCCGGCTGCTCGTGAAGTACGTCAAGGCCGGCCCTCCGGAGCTCACCGAAGCCGACCTCAACCCGCCCACCAAGATCGGCGGGGACGACAGGAATTCCGACCGGCCGATGGCCTTCTCGTACTGAGGCTGAGGAGACCACACCATGCAACTCCACGACGTCTGGTTCGTGCTCATCGCCGTCCTGTGGATCGGCTACTTCTTCCTGGAGGGCTTCGACTTCGGTATCGGCGTACTGACGAAACTGCTTGCCCGCGACCGTCAGGAGAAGCGGGTGCTGATCAATACGATCGGACCCGTCTGGGACGGGAACGAGGTCTGGCTGCTCACAGCCGGCGGTGCCACCTTCGCCGCCTTCCCCGAGTGGTACGCCACCCTCTTCTCCGGCTTCTACCTGCCGCTGCTGGTGATCCTGGTCTGTCTCATCGTCCGCGGTGTCGCCTTCGAATACCGGCACAAGCGTCCCGAGGACAAGTGGCAGACCAACTGGGAACACGCGATCTTCTGGGCCTCACTGATCCCCGCGTTCCTGTGGGGTGTGGCGTTCGCCAACATCGTCCGCGGCGTCAAGATCGATCAGCACAAGGAGTACGTCGGCACCTTGCTCGACCTGCTCAACGTGTACTCGCTCCTCGGCGGTCTGGTCACACTCACCCTGTTCACCTTCCACGGCGCCGTGTTCGCCTCGCTCAAGACGGTCGGTGACATCCGGGACCGGTCGCGCCGGCTCGCGACCCGGCTGGGTGTCGTCACCGCCATCCTGGCGGCGGTCTTCCTGCTCTGGACGCAGTCCTCGCGCGGTGACGGCGAGAGCCTGATCGCCATGGCCGTCGCGGTCGCGGCGCTGCTCGCCGCCCTGGGCTGCAATATGGCGGGCCGAGAAGGCTGGTCGTTCGCACTGTCCGGGGTCACCATCGCGGCAGCCGTCGCGATGCTCTTCCTGACGCTCTTCCCGAACGTCATGCCCTCCTCGCTGAACGACTCCTGGAACCTCACGGTCACCAACGCGTCATCCAGCCCGTACACGTTGAAGATCATGACCTGGTGCGCCGCAGTGGCCACGCCGGTGGTCGTTCTTTACCAGGGCTGGACCTATTGGGTGTTCCGCAAGCGGATCGGCACCCAGCACATCGTCGACGCGCACTGATCCGGCGCGCTGACCGACTCTGCCGCTTGACCCTGCCGAGGGGATGTTTCACGTGAAACCGATCGACCCGCGCCTGCTGCGCTACGCCCGATCCACCCGCCTCTTCCTGGCTGCGGTGGTGGCCCTCGGGCTCGCCGGTGCGGGGCTGATCGTCGGACAGGCGATGCTCCTCGCCGAGATCGTGGTCGGTGCCTTCGAAAAGGGGCTGGATGCAGAAACGCTCCGGACGCCACTGCTGCTGCTCGCAGCGGTGGCGCTGGGGCGCGCTCTGATCGCCTGGCTCACGGAACGTGCCGCCCACCGGGCCGGCGCGGCCGTCAAGTCGGAGCTACGGGACCGGCTGCTGGACCGGGCCGCGGATCTCGGACCGGGTTGGCTGAGCGGGCAGCGGACCGGCTCGCTGGTGGCGCTGGCCACCCGAGGCGTCGACGCACTCGACGACTACTTCTCCCGCTACTTGCCCCAACTGGGGCTCGCGGTGGTCGTGCCGGTGGCGGTTCTCGCCCGCATCGTCACCGAGGACTGGGTCTCGGCAGCCATCATCATGGCCACCCTGCCGCTGATTCCGCTGTTCATGACTCTGATCGGTATGGCCACTCAGTCCCGGATGGACCGCCAGTGGCGGCTGCTGTCCCGGCTGTCGGGGCACTTCCTGGACGTGGTGGCGGGGCTCCCGACGCTCAAGGTCTTCGGCAGGGCCAAGGCCCAGGCCGAATCGATCCGCAAGATCACCGACGACTACCGCCAAGCCACGATGCGGACACTACGCATCGCCTTCCTGTCCTCGTTCGCCCTGGAGCTGCTCGCCACGCTTTCGGTCGCCCTGGTGGCGGTGACCATCGGCATGCGGCTCGTCCACGGTGACCTCGACCTGTATACGGGGCTGGTCATCCTGATCCTGGCTCCCGAGGCCTATCTCCCGCTGCGCCAGGTGGGAGCGCAGTACCACGCGGCAGCCGAGGGACTGTCGGCCGCTGAGGAGATCTTCAAGGTCCTGGAGACGCCGGTGACTGCTTCGGGCGGGACCGGTGAAGTGCCCGCCCGGGGGCTGAGGATCGAACTGGACGAGGTGGCTGTCCGATACCCCGGACGGGGCGCGGATTCGCCCGGGCCCGTATCGCTGGCTGTCGAGCCGGGGGAATGCGTCGCTCTCACCGGGCCGAGCGGGGCGGGAAAGTCCACTCTGCTCCAGGTGCTGCTGGGCTTCGTGACTCCCACTTCCGGGCGGGTACGGGTCGCCGGCAGCGATCTCACCGAACTGGCGATGGAGGAGTGGCGGGAGCGGATCGCGTGGGTGCCGCAGCGCCCGCACCTGTTCGCGGGCACGATCGCCGAGAACGTACGACTGGCCAGGCCCGCCGCCTCCGACGACGCGGTGTCCCGGGCGTTGCGGGACGCCGGGGCGTTGGAGTTCGTGACCGGGCTTCCCCAAGGTCTGGACACCCCGCTGGGCGAGGGCGGTACGGGGCTTTCCGCGGGCCAGCGCCAGCGGCTGGCGCTGGCGCGGGCTTTCCTCGCGGACCGGCCGGTGCTGCTGCTGGACGAGCCGACCGCAGCACTGGACGGGGAGACAGAAGCGGGCGTCGTGGAGGCCGTCCGGCGCCTCGCGGTGGGGCGGACCGTGCTGCTGGTCGTGCACCGGCCGGCCCTGCTCGCGGTCGCGGACCGGGTGGTGGAGCTCCCGGCGGCTGACCCGGCTGTCGACCCGACAGCCGGCCCGGCGGCCGACCCGACAGCCGGCCCGGCGGCAGGGTTCGGCAGGGCTCCGGCCCGGGCCTCCGCCGTGGTGATCGGCCAGGAGGCGGTGGGGTCCGGTGACGAACCGTCCGGCCCCGGCGAATGGATTCTCGGCAGGGCGCCCGAACGGACTGCGAAGGGGCAAGGGTCCGGCGGCGCTGGGACGCATCCCCTCACCCGCGTCAGGGCGGTGGCCAAAGCCTGGCAGGGGCGGTTCCGGCTCGGACTGCTGCTCGGGGCGCTGGCTGTCGGTTGCAGCGTCGGGCTCATGGCCGTGTCGGGCTGGCTCATCTCCCGTGCCTCCGAACAGCCGCCCGTGCTCTATCTGATGGTGGCCGTCACCGCCACCCGCACCTTCGGTATCGGCCGGGCTGTCTTCCGCTATGCGGAGCGGCTCGTGTCGCACGACGCGGTGCTGCGGATGCTTGCGGACCTGCGAGTCTCCGTTTACCGCCGACTGGAACGGATCGCGCCTGCCGGACTGCGGGAGCAGCGGCGAGGTGATCTGCTGTCCCGGCTGGTGGCCGACGCCGACGCCCTCCAGGACTACTGGCTGCGCTGGCTCCTGCCGGTCGGAACCGCTGTGCTCGTCGGTTCCGGGTCGGTCGCCTTCACCGCGTGGCTCCTCCCCGAAGCGGGGGCCGCCCTCGCCTTCGGACTGCTCGCGACGGGGGTGGGAGTGCCGCTGGTGAGCGGGGCCGTCGCCCGCCGGGCGGAGCGCCGGCTCGCGCCCGCGCGGGGTGAGCTGGCCACCCGGGTGGCCGACCTGCTCACCGGCACTGCCGAGCTGACGGTGGCCGGTGCACTCGACGGGCGGAAGGCCGCCGCGAAGCAGGGCGACCGGACCCTGACCATGATCGCCTCGCGGGGCGCGGACGCGACCGGGCTGGGCAGCGGCTTGTCCGCTCTGGTGGGCGGGCTGACCGTGGTGTGCGCTGCCGCTCTGGGCGCGAACGCGGTGGCCGGGGGCCGACTGGCGGGAGTGGCGATGGCGGTGATCGTACTGACCCCGCTCGCCGCCTTCGAGGCCGTGGTCGGACTCCCGCAAGCCGTTCAGTACCGGCAGCGGGTCCGCCGCAGTGCCGAGCGGATCTACGAGGTCATCGACGCGCCCATGCCGGTCGGTGAGCCGGAGCAGGCTGCTGCGCGCCCCGCCTCACCGTTCCCCCTGAGACTCACGGGCGTCGCGGCCCGGCACCCCGGGCAGGAGACGGACGCGTTGCACGGGCTGGACCTGACCCTCGAACCGGGCCGCCGCATCGCCGTCGTAGGCCCGTCCGGATCGGGCAAGACGACACTGGCGCAGGTTCTGCTGCGGTTCCTGGACCAGCGCGAAGGCTCGTACACCCTCGGCGGCACGCAAGCGCGCTCCCTCGACAGTGACGACGTACGCCGCCTCGTCGGCCTGTGCGCCCAGGACGCACACCTCTTCGACAGCTCCCTGAGGGAGAACCTGAGACTGGCACGGACCGACGCGAGCGATGCCCGGCTGCGGGACGCGTTGTCCGCGGCCCGGCTGCTGGAGTGGGTCGACAGCCTCCCGGACGGTCTCGACACCCTGGTCGGTGAACACGGTGAGCGGATGTCCGGTGGTCAGCGCCAACGGCTGGCCCTGGCCCGGGCACTGCTCGCGGACTTCCCGGTACTCGTTCTGGACGAGCCGGCCGAGCATGTGGACCTGCGTACCGCGGACGCGTTGACGACGGACCTGCTGGCCGCCACCGAGGGCCGCACCACAGTTTTGATCACGCACCGGCTGGCGGGACTGGAGGCGGTGGACGAGGTGCTCGTGCTGGACAGGGGGCGTGTCGTGCAGCGCGGTGCGTACGGGGAGCTGGCCACGGCCGAAGGGCCGCTACGGCGGCTCCTGGAGCGCGAGCGGGAGACTGATGGGACGTTGGCCGACTTTCACAGCTAATTGGGACTAACTAGGCTCAAGGGCATGTCAGCGGAGCAGTCTCAGGAATCGCCGGAACCATCACGGGTATCACCGGACCCGCTGGAGGCCGCTGCTCACGCCACCCGAAGTCTGCAGGAGCTGTCCACCGAACTCACCGCTCGGGTTCCGCAACTGCTGGAGGCGATGCGCTCGGTCGGTACCGGGCTGGAACTCCACTCCACGCTCGACCGCATCTGTGAGACGGCCGCCGAACTCGCCCACGCCCGCTACGCGGCGATCGGGGTCGTCGACACCGACCGCCGGGGCCTGTCCGACTTCGTCACTTTCGGCCTCAGCGAGGCGCTGGCCCGGAAGATCGGACACCGCCCGGACGGGAAGCGGGGCCTGCTCGGAGCGCTGATCTCACACGCTGACACGGTGCGGCTCCCGGACCTCACGAAGGATCCGCGCTCGGCGGGCTTCCCGGCCCATCACCCGCCCATGAAGAGCTTCCTCGGCGTTCCCATCCGGGTGCAGGGAGAGGTCTTCGGCAACCTGTACCTGGCCGAGAAGAACGGTGGCGGCGAGTTCAACGACTACGACGTCCACATGGTCCGCGTCCTGGCCACCGAAGCGGGCATCGCCATCGGCAATGCCCGGCTGTACGAGGCCGCCACACAGCGCGAGCGCTGGATCGACGGTTCGGTGGCCGTCACCACGGCCTTGCTGTCCGGAGGGGACGCGGACGACGCCCTCGCCGTGGTGGCCGAGCAGGCTCGCCGACTGGCCGACTCCGCCGCCGGAATCGTGATGCTGCCCGCCGAGGAGGGCGGAATGGAGATCGTCGCCGTCTCCTCCGACAACCCGGCCACCTCCCTCGGCCTGGTGATCCCGCCCGAGAGCCCCGTCGTGAACGAGTTGCTGCGAGGCGAACCCGTCTTCGTCGAGGACGCCGCCGCGGACTCCCGCATGATCAGCCGGCTCACCAGTCAGTACGGCCCCTGCATGATGCTGCCGCTACAGAGCGGCGGGCGGGTGCTCGGTGCGTTGGTGACCCCGAGGGCTAGGGGCGGCCGGCCCTTCAGCGAGGCAGAGCGCACCCTCGCCACCCAGTTCGCCTCACAAGCGGCGCTCGCGCTGATGATGGCGGAAGCCCAGCGCGACAGGGAACGGCTCGCGGTCTTCGAGGACCGGGACCGGATCGCCCGCGACCTGCACGATCTGGTGATCCAGCGGCTGTTCGCGACGGGAATGATGCTGGAGGGCGCTCAGCGCCGGTCCATCGTCCCCGAGGTCCGTGACGGCGTCGGCAAGGCGGTGGATGAATTGGACGTGACGATCCAGGAGATCCGCACCGCGATCTTCGCGCTGCAGCAGGGGCCGGCGGAGGCGCCGTCCGGGCTGCGCACCAGGGTCCTGCGCGAGATCAACATGGCCGCTGTACCGCTGGGCTTCAAGCCCGCGCACCGGTTCATCGGCCCGATCGACGCGACCGTCGGCGAGCTGGTCGGCAAGAACCTGATCGCGGCCCTGCGTGAGGCCCTGTCGAACGCGTTCCGGCACGCGCAGGCATCCCGGATCGAAGTCCTGGTGGACTCCACGATCCATCTGGCCGACGGGCGACCGGGCGTCCGGCTTGAGGTCGCCGACGATGGAGTGGGCATCGCGGAGGGCGGCCGGCGCAGCGGTCTGCGCAATCTACGCCGACGGGCCGAGTCGCTGGGCGGCGCCAGCTGGTACGGCCCTGGCCTCGCCGAGAACGGAGGCGGAACCACGGTCGTGTGGGAGGCCCCGCACTAGGCCGTCCAGGGCCCCGTCTCCCGCACTAGGCCGTCCAGGCCCCCGTCGCGCTGGTCAGAGCCCCGGCTGAGGGTCGGTGCCTTCGGCCAGGATGCGTTCGATGACGAGGGCGACCCCGTCCTCGTTGTTGGCGACGGTACGGTCCGAGGCACTCGCGAGCACATCGGGGTGGGCATTGCCCATCGCGTACGAGGTGCCTGCCCAGGTCAGCATCTCCAGATCGTTCGGCATGTCCCCGAAGGCGACGACCTCCGCGGGGGAAATGCCACGCTCGGCGCAGCACAGGGCCAGCGTGCTCGCCTTGGACACACCGAGCCCGCTGATCTCCAGCAAGGACGTAGGGCTGGAGCGGGTGATGGAGGCATAAGCGCCGGCCGCGGAGCGGGCCAGAGCCAGGAAATCGTCCGGCGCCAGCTCGGAGTGGTGTGCGAGGAGCTTGAGCACCGGAGCGGCAGTGTCGTCCAGCTCCTCGCTCAGCAGCTTCTCCGCGATGGCGACGGCGGCTCCGGGGTCCTGGAAGAACGGCGGATACGACGGCTCGTAATTGATGCCGGTGGTCAGTTCGACCGCGAACGACGTACCGGGTGCGGCGGCCCGCAGTGCGTCCACGACCGTCAGCGCGGTGGCCCTGGGCAGGGACCGGACCTGCACGAATTCACCGCCGGCGTGGAGGTCGACCACGGCTGCGCCATTGGCGCAGATAGCCAGGCCATGGCCGTGGACGTGATCGCTGACCACGCCCATCCAGCGGGCCGGGCGGCCCGTGACGAAGAAGACCTCGATACCGGCCTGCTCGGCGGCGGCGAGCGCGGCGACCGTGCGGGGAGAGACGGTCTTGTCGTCGCGCAGCAGGGTGCCGTCGAGGTCTGTGGCGATGAGCCGGGGAGCGGAGAGAGGCCCGTCCGGGCGCTGGGGAGCCGAGGTCACCGCTCCATCTTCGCCCATGGGTGCAGGCGGTCAGACCAAGATCAGCCAGGCGAGGCCTGTAGCGATGTTTCACGTGAAACACCGCCGGAGCCGATGTTTCACGTGAAACATCGATGGGGCCCCTGATGCGGGGATGCGTAGTTGTTGCGTGGGCACCGTACGCTCGAACGCATGAGTCTGCGTTTGAGCACTGTGATCCTCCCGGTACGGCCTTGGCACGCCGGAGGCCGTGACCAGTGGGTACGGGCCGAGCGGCTTGGATTCCACACCGCCTACACCTACGACCACCTGTCCTGGCGGACCTTCCGTGACGGCCCGTGGTTCGGCGCGGTCCCCACGTTGACCGCGGCGGCCGCCGTCACCGACCGGCTGCGCCTGGGCACGCTGGTCACCTCCCCGAATTTCCGGCACCCGGTGACGCTTGCCAAGGACCTCATGTCGCTGGACGACATCTCCGGAGGCCGCATCACCCTCGGTATCGGCGCCGGCGGAAACGGCTTCGACGCGACCGCGCTGGGCCAGGAGCCTTGGACGCCGCGAGAGCGGGCCGACCGTCTGGCCGAGTTCGTGCCGCTTCTGGACCGGCTGCTCACCGAGGGAGCCGTCACGCACCACGGCACTTTCTACTCCGCCGAAGAGGCCCGCAACATCCCGGGCTGCATCCAGGGACCGCGCCTGCCCTTCGCGGTCGCGGCGACCGGCCCGCGGGGTATGAAGCTCGCCGCCCAGCATGGCCAGGCCTGGGTGACCACCGGCGACCCGAAGCTGGCGGAGAACGGTACGCCGGAGCAGTCACGGGAAGCCCTGCGCGGGCAGCTGGAGAAGCTGGACAAGGCATTCGCCGAGGTCGGGCGGGACCCCGCCTCGATGGAGAAGATCCTCCTCACCGGGTTCACCCCGGAGGGCAGCGCCGTACTGGATTCCCTCGACGCGTTCGTGGACTTCGCGGGCCGCCACCAGGAGATGGGCTTCACCGAGCTGGTCATTCACGCGCCGATTCCGGACTCCGACTTCGCGGCCGATGAGGCCGTCTTCGAGCGGATCGCCACCGAGGCACCGGCCCAGCTGAACGGCTGAGCCGGCAAACGGCGCCTCCGGCTCGCACACCGCAGTCTGCCCCCGCCACCGATGAGTGACGGGGGCAGACCCATCGGGGCTCGCGTCAGGAGAGCAGGCTTGTGACGATCCGTTCAGCCTGCGGCAGCACCCACTCCGGCACGGTCCCCTCGGGCAGCGCCCGGATCTCCTCGATCAGGGCCGAAATCCGCTCGGCGCCCGCCTTGGGGCGGCCCCGCTCGTGCTCGGTCCAAGCGGCGTTGTTCAGGCACTGGAGGCGGTCCTGGACGAGGTCGGGGCCGAGCTCGGCGTAGAGACCGGCCGCCTGCTCCCACAGCCGGATCTCCTCCAGTCGCAGCGTCTCGGCCTCGGCCGCGCCCTGCGCTTCCGCATCCGGGCCGGCGTCGGCACCGGCCGCTTCCCTGGCGGCTGCTTCCCTCGAAGTCACCCAACGGTCCAGCACCTGCGCCAGCTGATGCCAGGTCTGGGCGAGCTCGGCCCGCAGTTCCCGAGACTGGGGGTCGAGGGCGAGCGCGGACACCAGTACGTCGGCCGCCTCGTCCATCCGGTTCCGGGCAGAGGCCACGGCCGCCCCGGTCACGTCCGGACGCAGTCCCAGCCAGGCCAGCGAACGCAGGATGCGTACTTCGGCGATCGGTGCGCCGCCCGCCTGCCGGTGGAGCTGGAGGGCCTGCTCATAGGCGGCGACCGCTTCGGGCACCAGTTCCGCGCTGGAGAGCTGATCGGCGGCCGACTGGGCGAAGCGCGCCTGCGGACGAGGGTCCTCCCACTCCTTGCTGATCTCCGCCGCCTGCACGTACTGCTCCGCCGAGGCACGCCATTCCCGTAGCTCGCGCAGTAGATCACCGAGGAACTCGTGGGCGGCGACGGCCTGACCGTCTCCGTGCTCCAGCAGATCCGGCATCGCCGACTGCAGTACCTCCGCCGCTTCGGCGGTCCGGCCGGTGCGGGCATAGGCGCGGGCAAGCAGCAGCCGGGCCTGGGCGCCGCCATCGGCGCTGAGACCGGCCTGGTCGAACCAGTGGGCCGCCGTGAGCGCGTGCTCGGCCGCCTGCTCCGCGGCACCTTTTCGTGCGTCTTCGGCGGCTCCCTCTTGTGCGTTGGCGCGGCGCAAAAGGATGTCGGCGAGCGTGAGCCGTACGACGCCCTGTGTCTCGGCGTCGGTCACCTCCGCGGCGTTCTCCCATGCGGAACGGGCCGCTTCCTCGGCTTCCCCGGGCCGGCCGAGTGACGACAGCACGCCGGCCCGCAGCACCAGCGGATCAACGGCGATCCAGGGACGGCCCGCGCCGATCGCCCGAGCCGCGGCTGAGGCCAGCAGGGGCAGGGCACGCTCAGGGTCGTCCTGGGCGAGCGCCACGCGGCCCAGCACCTCCTCCGCCTCCGCCACCACATCGGGAACCGCCTGCGCGTAGGCGGCGACGAAGGCGTTCAGCTCGGCCGACAGTTCACCGTGCCCGTGATCCTCCCCGGGCGCGTGGCCGTGCCCCGCGCCCTGACGGGGTTCCTCGACCGAGCGCAGGTACGAGCCCACGCGGATCGACGCCAGTTCCGCGAGCGCGATCCGGCGGGTCCGTACGGGGTCCGCCGGGTCCAGCGCCTCGGCGGCCCTCAGGGCCACGCCCAGCAGAGCGCGGATCTTGTCGGGCTCGGCGCCCGACTGCGCGGCCACGGTCGCCAGACGGAGCTCCGCGAGCGCGGCCCGCTCCGCCTGCCCGAGCGCCCGGTAGGTATCGCGCACGGCTGTCAGCTGCTCCGCGGCGTCGACCGATCCGGCGCGCGCGGCGGTCAGCGCCCGGTGGTCTGCGACATCGGCCGAGACCAGCGGGTCGACTGCATCCTGTGGGCCCGCGTCCAGCAGTACCGCCACCTGGCTCCAGAGCCCGTTAGCGGCCGGACGCCCCTGCTCGCGTGCCGCCCTGGCCCGGCCGACGAGCTCGCTGAGGTCGCCCGTCACGGTCTCGGTCCGCGCGCCGGCAGGTGCGGGCGCTGGAGCGGCCGCCGTCGTGGACGGCAGGGAAGGGCTGCGCACGCCCAGCGCAAGCATCCCGACCAGCGGCTCCTGCGCGATCCGTGCGAGGAACCGGTCGGAGACCCGGGTCGTGCCGTTGCGCGCGTCGAAGCGCCGGGCAGTGTGCAGCGAGCCGGCGAGGAGGATCTCGTACAGCTCGGAGACGCTGTGCAGTCTGCCGTCGTAGGCGACGGCCGGGCTCTGTCCGTGCCCCAGCTCCCGCAGCCGACGCAGCAGTACGAGGACACCGCCGTGGAAGACCAGCTGGTCGCGGTCGTTGCCGAGCGGGCTCATGTGGGGGGCGTGTTCGGCGAGGATCTCCAGGCCGCGCGACTCGTTGCCGGTGAGCGCGCAGAACTCGATGTGCTTCCCGACCGAGGGCAGCAGGCTCTCGTTGCCCCGGACCAGACGGTAGCCGCGCAGGTGGTGGGAGCGGGCCTCATCGAAGCGCCCGACTCGCAGCAAGGGCAGCAACGAGGTGGCCAGGACCCGGTGGGGCTCCTCGGCGCACACGCGCTGCCCTTCCAGCACGTACTTCCAGACGTCCAGGGCCTGGGCGTCGTCGCCGCGCAGAACGGCGTACTGACCCTGGCTGTTGTCCTCGCAGGCGTGGCAGTCGCTCATCTGGTCGCGATCGGTGCCGCGCCAGGCGCGGAAGGCGCGTTCGGCCCGCTCGTCGTCACCGGTCGCGTCGGCGAGCCACATCTCGGCCTCGCGTACGGGGCGTTCGCTGTAACCGGCGATCCGGTAGCGGCGCTCCATGTCCTCCAGCCAGCCGGCGGCGGACTCGAGAGGAATGTCGGGAGAGTTGCCGATGGCCGTGGCCACCCACTTGAACTGCCAGAACAGCGAGTGCGTGGCGCCTTCGGAAAAGGCACCGGGGTCCTTGTCGTACTCCTGGAGCAGCCGGGCGAAGGGCACCAGCAGCTTCGGGGACTCGGCGCTGTAGAGGTAGGCGTTGATGAGGTTGTCCAGCGCCTCACGGAAAAGGGCGGCGTCGCCGCTCGCCTCGGCCGCGCCTGCCAGCACCTCGGCGTGGGCATTGCGGGCCGCGCCCCCGGGCGCGTGACGGTTCTCCGCCAGGCCGCGCTCGATCTCCTCGCGTGTCAGGGTCGTCACTTGTGGCCCTCCTGGGCGTCGTGGGAGTGGGTCGCCCATTCCAGAAGCCCCAGGAACGCCCGGTTGAGCAGGGCCGAGTCGGCGGGGCGCAGCGGTCGCTGGGACATCAGCAGTGCCTGCCCGTACAGCGACTCGACGGCGGTTCCGGTGAGGGCCTCGTCGGGGAGGCCGGCGATGCGTCGGATCAGCGGGTTGTTGTGGTTCAGGACCAAGCGGGCGCGCGGTGCGGAACCGCGCAGGGCGCCGAGGATCCCGGTCCAGAGCGAATCGGCGCTGTCCAGGGCCGCGGTGCGGTCGCGCTCCTGCCGGGCCTGGCGGTCGTCGAGGTAGAGCGCGGGGACGGCGACGGGCTGGAAGGCGCGCAACACCACGTCACAGCCCTGTGCTTCGAGTCGGGTGCGTGCGCTGGAGAGGAATCCGGCGAGGGCGAGTTCGACGTCGGTGGGGACGGGGTCGAGGCGCTCGGTGACGGCTCCGGCGTCCAGTTCCGTCACCTTGAGGTCGGGGCGTACGGCGGGCAACAAGGCCAGCAGGTCGGCGTCGTAGGTGTAGCCGGCGTTGATGACGCCGAGCCCGTGGGCCGCCGCGATCGGAGCGATCTGGCGGAACTCCTCGACGGTGCGCGTGAAGTGGATGTCGCTGTGCGCGGCCGCGAACTCCTCCAGGCTCATAGAGCCGTCGCTGGTTTCGAACGGCAGCCACGGCAGCATCAGGCCCAGCAGTTCGGCGTCGTGCCGGGCCAGGGACTTCACGCCGAGGTGGTGGACACCCAGGAAGGTTGCGAGCCGCTCGGGTTCGCTCGCGGCCAGCTCGGCGAGCCAGGTCCGGATGCGGGAGCCGAGCGCTTCCCGTACGGCGGCCAGGGTCTCGTCGTCGTACAGGTTTTCGCGGGAGGCGGTGGGACGCAGTGTGTCGGTGTCCAGGACGACGCGGACGAAGAACGCCCAGTCCGGCAGCAGGTTGCTCGCCTGGTCGGTGAGGAGCATGCCCTTGAGGTGGACGCGGTGGCCGGACCGGTGTGCGGGACTGGTCGGTTCGGGCAGGACGTAGGCGACGCCACGCACACCGGCCACGGGCAGGTCGAGGTCGATGCTGTCGAGCGGGGTGAATCCGAAGGCCTGTGCGCAGTGGGCCGCCAGCGCGACGCGGCGGGCAGCCGGGGTGGGATAGGGGCGGTCCCACACGGCCGGGCGGTCGGTGACGGAGCGCGGTTCGGCGTCGGGTCCCGCCTGGAAGGTGATGTCGTAGGGAAGCAGCGAGCCGTAGTCCCGGGCGAGTTGCTCGACCTTGGCGGGGACCATCCACTCCTCGGCGCCGTGGCGGGCACGCAGCAAGACGGTGGTACCGGGTTCGTGTCCGGCGTCGTGGTCCAGCTCGCGGACGGTGTACGAGCCGTCGTCCTTTGCCAGCCACTCGACGGGCGGCGCGGTGAGGTCGCGCGCGGACCGCGTGATGACGCGGATTTCGGTGGCCACGACGAAGCAGGCGAGCAGACCGATGCCGAACTGCCCGAGGAAGTCCTTGCGCGCCGTCTCCAGGCCGTGTTCGCCGCCGCGCTTGGAGCTCCTGCCGATGGTGGCGAGCAGGGAGTGCGCCTCGTCGGCGGTCAGTCCGATGCCGCTGTCCGAAATGCCCACCGCTCCGTCCGCGGCCCACAGCCGGATCCGGGGCTGCGCGTCCGGCTCGATGGCCTGACGTGCGGTGATGGCGTCCACGGCGTTCTGCATGAGCTCGCGCACGTAGACGCGAGGGCTGGAGTAGAGGTGGTGGGAGAGCAGGTCGACCAGGCCGCGCAGGTCTACCTGGAAGCTGTTGGCCGCCGGGTCGGGCGGGGCCGACGATTGCGCCGGGGTCGTGGACGTCATGCAGCATCACCTCGTGTGTCGCGTGAGTGGTTCGGCGATCGCGAGGTGCCCCCCTCACCGATCCCGGAATTGAGGAACAGGGTAGGGGGATGATCTGACAATCTCCGCGCGAATTCCGCGGTTACCGGACGCCACGAACCGCGGCTACCGGAAGCGCAGGAACGGCGGCGGTACCGCATCGACCAGCCATACGCCGTTGGCGCTGATCCGGAAGGCGTGTCCGGCCGCGCGCATCGCGGCGGCGTCCACGGCGAGGACGACCGGCCGACCGCGCCGGGCGCCCACCCGGGTCGCGGTCTCCCGGTCGGCCGAGAGGTGTACGTGGTGGCGGGCCATCGGCCGCAGGCCCTCGGAGCGGATCGCGTCCAGAGCGGTGGCCACGGTGCCGTGGTACAGGTACGCGGGCGGTTCGGCCTCGGGCAGGCCGAGGTCCACCGTGACGGTGTGGCCCTGGTTGGCCCGGATTCTCGTGCCCTCGACGGCGAAGCGTTGCTTGTCGTTGGTTGCGACGACGTGGTCGAGCTCGGCCCGGCTGAACGGGAACCCGTGGGTCGTGGCGGCGCGGAGCAGGTCGTCGATCTCCACCCAGCCCTGTGGATCGAGCACCAGTCCGATCCGTTCCGGCCGGTGCCGCAGGTGTTTCGAGACGTATTTGGACACCTTCACGGTGCGTCTGTCGTCCATCGTCCCAGGGTGCCGCTTGCGAGCGGGAGTGTGCAGCGGGTTTTCGCCGGTCCCGTGAGCCGGACGCCCCTACCGCGATTCCAAGATACGGAATACATTTTCCGATTAGTCGCATCTCAGGGGGAGGGAACCATGCCAATCGATGCTTCACTGCCGCGCCGCGCCGCGGCCGAGCTCATCGGCACCGCCGGACTGCTGGTGGTGGTGATCGGCTCCGGGATCCAGGCCAAGGCCCTCAGTCGTGACGCCGGCGTCGCACTCGTCGCCAACTCGCTCGCCTCCGCCATCGGCCTCGGTCTGATCATCACTCTGCTCGGCCCGCTGTCCGGCGCCCATCTCAACCCGGTCGTCACCCTCACTTCCTGGTGGGCGCGGCGGTCCGGTGGCGAGGGCGTGGGCGGCCGGGAGGTCCTCGTGTACACCGCGGCCCAGACCACCGGCGCGATCGGCGGGGCCGTCCTCGCCGAGGTCATGTTCGGCCGCGTCCCGGGAACCTTCGCCACCCAGGTCCGCGACGGCGGCCACCTGCTGGTCGGTGAGGTCGTCGCGACCGCCGGACTGGTGCTGGTCATCCAGGGCCTCGGCCACGTCGGTCGCCCGCGGCTGATTCCGGCGGCGGTCGCCGCGTACATCGCGGCAGCCATCTGGTTCACCTCCTCGGGATCCTTCGCCAATCCGGCCGGCACCGTCGGACGTGCCTTCAGCGACTCGTTCACCGGGATCGCGCCCCGGTCGCTGCCCGGGTTCGTCGCCGCCCAACTGTTCGGCGGAGCCCTCGGCCTCGCGCTCGCCGCGCTGCTCTACGGCGCCCGGCGCGGAACCGGGCGCGGTGGTGCCGGGACGGCGCTCCCGGATGTCGCCCCCGGTGCGTCGGATGCGACCGAACCGGCCACGCCGGTGGCTGATTTCCCCCGCACGAATGCCTCGGAGTCGCTCGCGATATGAGATGCCGCCCTGGTTGCCCACAGGGACGGCCGAGTTGTCCACAGCCGGTTCGGCGGGTTTTGGCGGCAAGAGCGCGATTCGCCCTGTGGACTACTGATCGAGCGCTACCGGCCGCTGCCCCGGCTGGCCAGCTCGTTCATGGTCCGCGCCTGGAGTTCCCGCTCGGTGGCGGCCCGGACGAACTCCCCCACGTGTTCGGGACCGACCAGGTCCTGCACCGCCCGCACCGTCTCGGCGGGCAGCGGCACCGTCGACGGTCCCGGTGCCTGTGCCGTTCCGACGGTGCCCAGGTGCCGCTGCAGGTGCCGGGTGGCGAACAGCCGCATCGCCCGCGCGAGCTCGGCGTCCACCGTCTGCTGTGCCAACGGGCGCAGCCTCCGTACCATCGTCGCCGCCTCCGCGGCGTCCGCGTCCGTGGGCGGGACGTGCCCCAGGTAGCGTGCGAAGACGTGCTCGGTGGTGAACTCCAGGAACCGCGAGGCGATGTGCTCCACCTGGCCGCGGAGCTCCCGCAGATGCCCGGTGATCGCTGACAGGGGCACCCCGGCCGCGTGCAGTTCGGCGGCCACCGCCAGCTCCTGTGGGGAAGGGACGAGGAACTCATCGGGCCGCCCGGGGATCCGTTCCAGCACCCCCAGCTCGCACGCCTCCCCCACCGCGTCGTCGTCGGGCCTGCCCCCGAACCGCTCGTCGAGTTCGGCCCGGCTGATCCGTGCCGCCTCCTCGTCGGTCCAGGGCCCGTGTACCTCGGCGACCAGACCCAGTACGCCGCCCAGTCCGCGCCCGGCGTCCCAGGCCTCCAGCAACTCCTTGATGGACGCGAGGGTGTAGCCACGGTCCAGCAGGTCCGCGATCTGGCGCAGCCGCGCCAGATGGGTGTCCCGGTAGACGTTGGAGCGGCCGCGCCGCTCCGGCTTCGGCAACAGCCCGCGGTCCTGGTAGGCGCGGATCGTGCGGACCGTCGCCCCGCTGTGATGCGCCAGATCCTCGATCCGGTACTCGGCCAGCGCCTGATCGGACAATCCCGGCTCCCTACGACATGGCTGCTCGGCCGGCCGCGCCCGCCGCGGCCCGGGCGGCAGGTGACGCCGCCAGGTGCTCGACCGCCGTGCGCAGCGAGCCCTCCTGCGAGGGATGGTACGACCGCCGCAGGTAGCCGGATACGGCCGTGCCGGGCTCCGTGCGGGCGGGGAAGCCGGCCGGGCTCACAGCCGGGGCTCCAGCTTCGCGATCCGCCGCAGGGTGCGCGGTGCGAAGCGGGACATCCACAGGGCACCCTTGGACTCCGGGGTCACCGGTACGACGGCCTCGTTCCGCACCACGGCGAGCATGATCGCGTCGGCGACCTTCTCCGGCGGGAAGTTGCGCAGCCCGTACAGCCGGGAGGAACGCTCCTGGCGGCGCTTCTCCTCGTCCGCGTCCACTCCGGCGAACCGGGAGGTGGCGGTGATGTTGGTGTTCACGATGCCGGGACAGATCGCCGAGACGCCGATCGACTGCGACGCCAGCTCGGCGCGCAGGCACTCGCTCAGCATCAGGACCGCCGCCTTCGAGGTGCTGTAGGCGGGCAGCGTCCTGGACGGCAGGTAGGCGGCGGCGGAAGCGGTGTTGACGATGTGCCCGCCCTGGCCGCGCTCGGCCATCTGCTTCCCGAAAATCCGGCAGCCGTGGATGACGCCCCACAGGTTGACGTCGAGGACCTTCTTCCAGTCCTCCGAAGTGGTTTCCAGGAAGGGGCCGGAGAGCCCGATCCCGGCGTTGTTGACCAGGACGTCCACGATCCCGTACTCGGCGGCGGTCCGCGCCGCCAACTTCTCCATCGCCTGCTCGTCGCTGACGTCGACGCACTCCCCCCAGGCCTGCGGAGCGCCCACCAGGCGGGCCATCTCGGCGGTGCGTGCCGCGCCCTCGCCGTCCCGGTCCACGCACACCACCCGCGCCCCGGCCTCCGCGAACGCGAAGGCGGTGGCCCGTCCGATGCCGCTGGCAGCGCCGGTGACCAGCACCAACTGCCCACCGAACCGGTCGGTGTACTTGCCCGGCGCCTTCCGCTCCGGCGCGCGCGTCGCGGGCTCCTCCGTGGCGGTGACGAACTCCGTGATCCAGGCGGTCACCTGGTCCGGACGGGTCCGGGGCACCCAGTGCTGGGCGGCCAGTGTCCGCCGCACGAGATCCGGGGCCCACCGTTCGAGCCCGTCGTAGAGCCTCTCCGAAAGGAACACGTCCCCGGTCGGGACGATCAGCTGGACCGGTACGTGCGCGTACGCATCGGCGCGCGGCCGGCGCATGCGGGGCCGTACGTTGTCGCGGTAGAGCCAGGCACCGTGCGCGGCGTCCGAGGGCAGAGAGGCGGTGGGGTAGTCGCTGGCCGGGACCTTCTCGACGCGCTGGAGCATCCCGGGCCACCGCTTGCCGAGGGGCCCGCGCCAGGCGAGCTCCGGCAGCAGGGGAGTGTGCAGTGCGTACACGTACCAGGATTTGCGGCCCTGGTTCAGGACCTGGGCGACCCGCCGCGGGGTGGGCCGCGCCATCCGCTCCTTGACCCAGTGCCCGAAGTGGTCGAGGGAGGGTCCCGACATGGAGGTGAAGGAGGCGATCCGGCCCTGGGTACGGGCGACCGTGGCGAACTCCCAGCCCTGGACGGAGCCCCAGTCGTGCCCGACCAGGTGCACCGGCCGGTCCGGACTGACCGCGTCGGCGACAGCCAGGAAGTCGTCCGTCAGCTTCTCCAGGGTGAAGCCGCCGCGCAGCGGAACCGGTGCCGAGGAGTGCCCGTGGCCCCGTACGTCGTACAGCACGACGTGGAAGCGCGCGGCCAGCCTTTCGGCGACCTCCGACCAGACCTCCTTGCTGTCCGGGTAGCCGTGCACGAGCACCACGGTCGGCCGGCCGGCCTCACCGAGTTCGACGACACACAGGTCGACGCCGCCGGTGCGCACCCGGCGCTCGCGCGCCCCCGTGAGCCCTGCCCCGTTCATGCCGCTCATGCCGCGTTCTCCTCAGCCCAGCGCCGCACGTGCGGCAGATCGTCATCCAGCCAGAAGGCGCTCTCCTCGGGATCCCGGGAGTCGGTGACGACCAGGATCTCCTCGAACTTCGCGCCGGTCCCCCGAAAGCCCAGGTGCGGCTCCACCGCCCACAGTCCGGGCTGCGGCGGGTGGTCGGAGAAGTGGTACGGGCTCCACAGCGGGGACCAGCCCTCACGATGCCCGTGCAGGGCGTCGCTCGCCAGGCCTTTGAGGGACTGGGTGCCGAATCCGAAGGCGGTGGGTGACCAGCGCCGCTCCTTGACCCGGTCGATCTTGTGCGCGATCACGCCGAAGGGGTAGGCGCGATGCCGGTTGGCGTAGCCCTGGCGGGTCATGAGCCGCTCGACGTTCTCGTATATCTCGCGCAGCGGGCGCCGCTCCCGGACCTGTTTCAAGATCAGCTCTCGATGAGGCCGCAGGTCGGACATCAGGCGGTCCTGGACGGGGTTGAGCCCGAGGCTGCCCGAGTAGCCGATGTCGGCGGCGTGCCCCTTGTAGACCGGGGCCATGTCGAGGATGAACGGCATCCCCGGCTCCAGCCTCCGGTTCGTCGGGAAGAACTGAAGAGGGATCTTGAAGTTCACGAAGGCGGTGCGGTCCCCGAACCAGGCGAACGGCATGTGGAACCAGTCCCGCACCCCGCGCTCACGCAGCCATTCCCGTTGCATGCGCGCCGCTTCCCGCTCGGTCACCCCGGCACGCAGCTGCGCCGCGACGGTCTCGGCGCACTCGTAGGCGAGGCGCTGCACCTCCCGGAACCCGCGCAGCTCGGTGGAACGTGCGGTGAGCGACGAGCGTGTCAGCGTGGTGCCGTGCCTCGTGCGTTGCGTGGTGTCCCCAGCCATGTCAGCCGCCCGTCCGTATAGCCGTACGCGTCCGTAACTTGACACTGATGAATGTGACAATGACCAGAGGTCACGTCAAGGGCCGTGCACAGACCTGTGGATAAAGTTCCTGGGCCCGCAGCCACCGCGCGGGGGCTCCCCCGTCCGCGTAAGACTTCTGTCAGGGTCCGTAGTCCTCAAGGCGGAGACGGGGTCCCGCTCCAGGTCTGACGATCGCGGTGCTCCGCACCACTAACGTCGAAGCCGTGACTGTCATCGCGACCGAAAGCCTGAGCAAGCGGTACCCCCGAGTGACCGCTCTCGACCGGCTCTCCCTGGACATCGGGCCCGGCGTTACCGGCCTGGTGGGCGCCAACGGAGCCGGCAAGTCCACGCTGATCAAGATTCTGCTGGGACTGTCCCCCGCCACCGAGGGCCGTGCCGCCGTACTCGGACTCGACGTCGCCACGCATGGCAGCGCCATCCGCGAACGCGTCGGCTACATGCCCGAACACGACTGCCTTCCCCCCGACGTCTCGGCCACCGAGTTCGTCGTGCACATGGCACGCATGTCCGGGCTGCCGCCGACCGCGGCGCGGGAGCGGACCGCTGACACGCTGCGCCACGTGGGGCTCTACGAAGAGCGCTACCGCCCCATCGGCGGGTACTCCACGGGCATGAAGCAGCGGGTCAAGCTGGCCCAGGCCCTCGTCCACGACCCCCAGCTGGTCCTCCTGGACGAGCCCACCAACGGCCTGGACCCGGTCGGCCGCGACGAGATGCTCGGCCTCATCCGCCGTGTCCACACCGACTTCGGCATCTCGGTCCTCGTCACCTCGCACCTCCTCGGGGAACTGGAGCGGACCTGCGACCACGTCGTCGTGGTCGACGGCGGCAAGCTGCTGCGCTCCAGCTCCACCAGCGACTTCACGCAGAACACCGCGACGTTGGCGGTGGAGGTCACCGACTCCGACGCACACCCGGACGGCAGTGCCGCCCTGCGCAAGGCGCTCACCGAGGCGGGCCTCACCCTGCACGCGGCCGACGAACAGGGCTTGCCGGGAGCGGGCCACATCCTCCTCGTGGAGGCGACGGGCGAGCAGACGTACGACCAGGTCCGCGACACCGTCGCCGACCTCGGTATCGGCCTGGTCCGCATGGAGCAGCGCCGCCACCACATCGCGGAGGTCTTCCGCGACAACGGCCACAGTGACATCCACCAGCAGAAGGGAGCCGGTTCCGATGGCGCCTGACACCTCGACCCAGATCCACAACATCGGTTACCGGTCCTACGACGGCGCCCGGCTCGGCCGCGCCTACGGGCGCAAGTCGCTGTTCTCGCAGTCCTTGCGCGGCGCCTACGGGCTCGGCCGTTCCGCCAAGTCCAAAGTGCTGCCGATGATCCTTTTCGCGGTGATGTGCGTTCCCGCGCTGATCCTCGTCGCCGTCGCCATCGCGGTACCGGGCTCCACCGACCTTCCGGTCAAGTACACGACGTACGCCCTGACCACCCAGGTGGTGATCGGTCTGTACCTCGCCTCCCAGGCGCCGCAGTCGGTCTCCCGGGACCTGCGTTTCAAGACGGTGCCGCTCTACTTCTCGCGGCCCATCGAGCGCGTCGACTACGTCGTGGCGAAGTACGCGGCCATGGCGTCGGCGCTGTTCATCCTCACCGCAACCCCGTTGTTGATCATGTACGTGGGCTCGCTGCTGGCGAAGTTCGACTTCGGGTACCAGACCAAGGGATTCGGGCAGGGACTGGTGTCCGTACTGCTGCTGTCGTTGCTGTTCGCCGGTGTGGGCCTGGTCATGGCCGCTCTGACGCCGCGCCGCGGGTTCGGCGTCGCCGCCATCATCGCCGTGCTCCTGATCCCCTACGGTGCGGTGACCGCCGTACAGGGCATCGCCTGGAACACCGGCTCCGCCGGCGCCATCGAGTGGATGGGCCTGTTCTCCCCGATCACCCTGATCGACGGCTTCCAGACGGCCTTCCTCGGTGCGACCTCCGGATTCCCCGGCGGTGAGGGCCCCGGCGCCGACGCCGGCACCGTCTACCTGCTCGTCATCCTCGCCCTCATCGCCGGCTCCTACGCCGCCCTGATGGCCCGCTACCGGAAGGCCGGGCTGTGACCACCATCGACATCGACCACACCTCCCGCTGGTTCGGGAACGTCGTCGCCGTCAACGACGTGACCATGCGCATCGGTCCCGGCGTCACCGGACTGCTCGGTCCCAACGGCGCCGGGAAGTCCACCCTCATCAACATGATGGGCGGCTTCCTGGCGCCCTCCACGGGCACCGTCACCCTCGACGGCACGCCGATCTGGCGCAACGAACAGGTCTACAAGCAGGTCGGTGTCGTGCCCGAACGCGAAGCGATGTACGACTTCCTCACCGGTCGCGAGTTCGTCGTCGCCAACGCCGAACTCCACGGGCTTGACGATGCGGCCGCGCAGCGGGCGCTCGCCACCGTCGAGATGGAGTACGCCCAGGACCGCAAGATCTCCACGTACTCCAAGGGCATGCGCCAGCGCGTGAAGATGGCCTCCGCCCTCGTCCACGAGCCGTCCGTGCTGCTCCTCGACGAGCCGTTCAACGGTATGGACCCCCGCCAGCGCATGCAGTTGATGGAACTGCTGCGGCGGATGGGAGACGAGGGCCGCACGGTGCTGTTCTCCTCCCACATCCTGGAGGAGGTCGAGCAGCTCGCCTCGCACATCGAGGTGGTCGTCGCCGGCCGGCACGCCGCCTCCGGTGACTTCCGCAAGATCCGCCGCCTGATGACGGACCGCCCCCACCGCTACCTCATCCGTTCCTCCGACGACCGGGCGCTCGCAGCGGCCCTCATCGCCGACCCCTCCACGGCCGGTATCGAGGTAGACCTCAAGGAAGGTGCCCTGCGCATCCAGGCCGTCGACTTCGGCCGCTTCACCGAACTGCTGCCGCGGGTCGCCCGTGCGTCCGGCATCCGGCTGCTGACGGTCTCCCCCTCCGACGAGTCCCTCGAGTCGGTCTTCTCCTACCTCGTCACGGCCTGAGGAGCTGGCTTTCATGTACAACCCCACCGTTGCCCGGCTCACCTACCGTGCCCTGCTCGGCCGAAGGCGTGCGCTGATCCTCTTCGCCCTGCCCGCACTGCTGATCCTCATCTCCGTTGCCGTCCGCGCCCTCACCGGCGTGGACGACAAGGTCGCAGCGGACCTGCTCGGCGGCTTCGCCCTCGCGACGATGGTCCCGCTGATCGGCGTCATCGCCGGCACCGGTGCCATCGGCCCCGAGATCGATGACGGCTCGATCGTCTACTTGCTCTCCAAGCCGGTGAAGCGACCGACGATCATCATGACCAAGCTGATCGTGGCGATCGCCGTCACCATGGCGTTCTCCGCCATCCCCACGCTGATCGCCGGGTTCATCCTCAACGGCAACGGCCAGCAGATCGCCGTCGCCTACACCGTCGCCGCCCTGGTCGCCTCGATCGCGTACAGCGCGCTGTTCCTGCTCCTGGGCACGGTCAGCCGGCATGCGGTCGTCTTCGGCCTGGTCTACGCCCTGATCTGGGAGTCGCTCTTCGGCAGCCTGGTCTCCGGCGCGAAGACGCTGAGCGTGCAGCAGTGGTCCCTGTCCCTGGCGGAGAAGATCGCCGGAGAAGGGTACGTCGACGCCACCGTGGCGCTGCCGACCGCCGCCGTCCTGCTCGTCGTGGTCACCGTAGGGGCCACGGTCTACGCCGGCCAGAAGCTCCGCAGGTTGACCTTGGCCGGCGAGGAGTAGCCCTCTCCCCGCATCCCGCCCCCCTTGTGCCCCGCCCGGCCCACCGGCCAGGCGGGGCACAGGCACGCCGGGCATCATCGGGGCATGACGCCTCACCCAGAGGCCGAGCCGTCCAGGCCCTTGTGGTCCTGGATACGTTCCTCGCCCGGTACGCACATCTGGCTGCTGATCATCGCCGTCACCAGCGTCATCGTCGTGGTCGCGCCCGACCGCCTGGAGCACGTCCTGCTCCACCGCAACAGCAGCAATATCCACGAACTCACCCGGCACCCGGTACGGGCCCTGGTATCCAGCGCCTTCTGGATCGAGAACCCGGCCTCGCTCGCCCAGTACGCCGTTCTCTTCGAGGTCTTCCACGCCCCGGTCGAGCGCTGGCTCGGCACGCTGCGCTGGCTGGTGATCGTGGCGGCCGCCCACATCACCGCCACCTTGATCAGCCAGAGGGTGGTCCTCCTGGCCATCCAGGACCACCGGGCCCCGCGCAGCATGGTCCATGTCGTCGACATCGGTGTGAGTTACGGACTCGCGGCCGCCGCCGGGGTCCTCACGTACCGGCTGCCCGGCCCGTGGAGATGGCTCTATCTCGCCGGGATCGTCGCCTTCTTCGGGATCCCGCTCTTCACGGGCGGCACCTTCACCGATCTGGGGCACGCGATCTCGCTCGCCGTCGGTCTCCTCGCCTGGCCGTTGACCCGTCACCCGCACGGGATCGCGTCGCGGCCGACCATGCATGTTTCACGTGAAACATGATCTCGGGACCTGCGGAAATTCACTGGTACGCGGCTTGCGGGCGGGGCAGAGTGAGGCGTGCGGGGAGTAACAAAAGGTCCGGAACAGCCACTTCGAGCGCGTCCCAGGACGCGGGCCGTTCCGGACCTTCCCTGCTTGGGCCACCGCCGTCAGGCAGCATCCAACAGGCGTTCCAGCACCACGGCGATGCCATCCTCCTGGTGAGACGTCGTGACCTCGTCGGCCACGGCCTTCAGTTCCGGATGGGCGTTGGCCATCGCGACGCCGTGCGCCGCCCAGGCGAACATGGGGATGTCGTTGGGCATGTCGCCGAAGGCGATGGTCTCCGCCGCCTTCACTCCCAGGCGCCGTGCGGCCAGCGACAGGCCGGTGGCCTTCGTCAGCCCGAGCGGCAGTATTTCGACTATCCCCGGGCCGGCCATCACGACGTCCACCAGGTTGCCCACGATCTCCCGGGCCACCTTGACGAGCGTGTCGTCGTCCATGCCGGGGTGCTGTACGTACAGCTTGTTCAGCGGGGCGCTCCACACGGCGGAGGTGTCCTCCAGGTAGAGCGCCGGCAGGCCCTCCTGCACCTGGTACCCGGGCCCGAACAGCACCTCGCCGTCCACCCCGTCCCGGCTGGCGGCGAGGGCCAGCGGACCCACCTCGGCCTCGATCTTGGACAGTGCCAGCCCTGCCAGCTGCCGGTCCAGCGTGACCGAGGTCAGCAGGCGGTGCGCGCCCGCGTCATAGACCTGGGCGCCCTGCCCGCACACGGCGATCCCGTCGTATCCGAGGTCGTCCAGTACGCCCCGGGTCCAGGGCACGGCCCGGCCGGTGACGATGATGTGCGCCGCGCCCGCCGCGGTGACCGCGGCGAGCGCTTCACGGGTGCGTTCCGAGACGGTGTCGTCGCTGCGGAGCAGAGTGCCGTCGAGGTCCGTCGCGACGAGCTTGTACGGGAACGGGGCGGGACTCACTTGGTGATCGGCTCCAGGACTTCACGGCCGCCCAGGTAGGGCCGGAGCACCGGGGGCACCCGGACGGAACCGTCAGCCTGCTGGTGGTTCTCCAAGATGGCCACGATCGTGCGCGGAACCGCGCACAGGGTGCCGTTGAGCGTGGACAGGGGCTGGGTCTTCTTGCCGTCGCGGTAGCGGATCGACAGGCGGCGGGCCTGGAAGCCGTCACAGTTCGAGGCGGAGGTCAGCTCGCGGTACTTGCCCTGGGTCGGGATCCAGGCCTCGCAGTCGAACTTGCGGGAGGCCGAAGCGCCCAGGTCACCGGTGGCGACGTCGATGACCTGGAAGGGGAGTTCCAGGCTGGTCAGCCACTGCTTCTCCCACTCCAGGAGCCGCTTGTGCTCGGCCTCGGCCTCTTCCGGTGCGACGTACGAGAACATCTCGACCTTGTCGAACTGGTGGACGCGGAAGATGCCGCGGGTGTCCTTGCCGTACGTGCCGGCCTCGCGGCGGAAGCACGGCGAGAAGCCGGCGTAACGCAGCGGCAGCTTGTCCGCGTCGATGATCTCGTCCATGTGGTACGCGGCGAGCGGTACCTCGGAGGTGCCGACCAGGTAGTAGTCGTCCTTCTCCAGGTGGTAGACGTTCTCCGCGGCCTGGCCGAGGAAGCCGGTGCCCTCCATGGCGCGCGGGCGGACCAGCGCGGGGGTCAGCATCGGGATGAAGCCGGCCTCGGTGGCCTGGGCGATCGCAGCGTTGACCAGGGCCAGTTCCAGCAGGGCGCCGACGCCGGTGAGGTAGTAGAAGCGGGAGCCCGACACCTTGGCGCCGCGCTCGACGTCGATGGCGCCGAGGGACTCGCCGAGTTCGAGGTGGTCCTTGGGTTCGAAGCCCTCGGCTCCGAAGTCGCGGATCGTGCCGTGCGTCTCCAGTACGGTGAAGTCCTCTTCGCCGCCGACCGGTACGTCGCTGTGGACGATGTTGCCGAGCTGGAGGAGAAGCTGCTTGGCCGCCTCGTCCGCCTCGTTCTGCTCGGCCTCCGCAGCCTTGACGTCCGCCTTGAGCTGTTCGGCCTTCGTCAGCAGCTCGGCCCGCTCCTCCGGCGAGGCCTTGGGGATCAGCTTGCCGAGCGACTTCTGCTCATTGCGCAGTTCGTCGAAGCGCATGCCGGAGGACCTGCGGCGCTCGTCGGCGGAGAGCAGTGCGTCGACAAGGTCGACGTCCTCTCCACGGGCGCGCTGCGAGGCGCGGACACGGTCAGGGTCTTCACGGAGCAGCCGGAGGTCAATCACCCCTCCAGGCTACCGGGCCGGGGTTCCGGGGATCACATCGATATCACGTTGCGGGTCACTATGTCCCGATTGAGGTGAATGCATAACTGCCGTCCCTCTCGCTGGGCGGGTTCGCCTCAGCGCTTCCGGGGCGGCTCGTAAAAAGCGGATTCTTTGCCCGGAAAGCGGTCACACCGCTGGCGAAGGGCAGTCCCTGAACAGGGCGGAGGGCGTTCCTTGTCCACAGGAATTCCCTCCGGAGCCGTCTTATCCACAGGCTGTGCGCCGGATCTGTGGACACGGAAATAGATCATTCCCGACCGGTGGGCGCTCGCCGGGAATCAAGGTTCAAACCACCCTCACACACTCATTCGGGTGGGAATGACTCGCCCCAAAGAGTTGATCGGCGATACCGGGGTGACGCCGTTCACCCAGCGCTCTCTTGCGTGAAACCTGAGGTCCCCGGCCGATTTGTCGACCTTGTCGCGCTGCACTGTCGACTTGTCCCCAGGCGCGCGTCTCGGCCTGTGGATAACTCTGTGGACAGTGGACGAGTGCTACGGCCGCCCGTCCAGACAGCGCCCCAGCCAGTCGGAGGCATCGGTGAAGTCGCTGTCCGAGGTGCCCGGCCGCGCGGCGCGTACGTCACTCACAGCAACCCCGGCGCGGGGGTAGGAGCCCAGGAAGCGGACCTGGGGGCAGGTGCGCTTGAGACCCATCAGCGCCTCACTGACCCGACGGTCGGAGATGTGGCCCTCGGCGTCGACCGCGAAGCAGTAGTTGCCGATGCCCGCACCTGTCGGCCGGGACTGGATCAGCATCAAGTTGACCCCTCGGACGGCGAACTCCTGCAGGAGCTCCAGCAGCGCGCCCGGGTGGTCGTCCCCGAGCCACAGTACGACCGAGGTCTTGTCGGCACCGGTGGGAGCGGCCGGCCGCGCGGGGCGGCCGACGAGCACGAAGCGGGTCTCGGCGTTCTCCGCGTCGTGGATCTCGGTGACCAGCGGCTCCAGCCCGTACGTGGCGGCGGCGAACTCTCCGGCGAAGGCAGCGTCGAAGCGGCCCTCCTGTACCAGCCGGGCACCGTCGGCGTTCGAGGCGGCCGACTCCCACACCGCGTCGGGCAGGTGCGCACGCAGCCAGTTGCGGACCTGCGGCTGCGCCACCGGGTGCCCGGTGACGGTCTTGACGTCCGACAGCTTGGTCCCGGGCCGCACGAGCAGCGCGAACGCAATGGGCAGCAGGACCTCGCGGTAGATCATCAACGGCTCGCCGGAAGCCAGCTCGTCCAGGGTGGAGGTCACCCCGCCCTCCACCGAGTTCTCGATCGGCACCAGCGCAGCGGCTGCCTCACCGTTGCGGACGGCGTCCAGGGCGGCCGGCACCGACACCATCGGGACGAGCTCCCTGGTGGCGGCTTCCGGCAGCGTACGCAGGGCGGCTTCGGTGAAGGTGCCCTCGGGACCGAGATAGGTGAAGCGGGTGGCCGACATGCGATCAGCCTAATGCCGGGGCGGTCTCGCCCGGCGGGATGTTCACCCTTCGAGCAGCCGTTGCCCGACGTACTCCCCGGGCCGCGGGCCGGGCGGGACGGCGTACAAGCCGCTGGACTCGTGCCTGATGAACTCCGACAGCGCGTCACCCCGGTCGAGCTTGCGCTGGACGGGCACGAAGCCGCGCAGCGGGTCGGCCTGCCAGCAGATGAACAGCAGACCGGCGTCGGGGGAGCCGTCGGGGGCGATGCCGTCGTGGAAGGAGAACGGTCGGCGGAGCATGGCGGCCCCGCCGTTCTGTTCGGGGGCTGAGATCCGTGCGTGCGCGTTCGCCGGGATCACCGGCTTGCCGTCGGCGCCCAGCTTCGCGAGGTCCATCTTCGAGGTCTCGCTTCCGCCGGTCAGAGGGGCACCCGTGGCCTTGGTACGGCCGATGACCTGCTCCTGCTGGAGGGTGGACTGCTTGTCCCACTCGTCGAGCAGCATCCGGATCCGGCGCACGACGGCGTAGGAGCCCCCCGCCATCCAGGAGTGCTCGGCCGGGCCGGGGCCCGCGGCCGGCACGAAGATCCGCTTGTCGAAGTCGGGGTCGGCCGGCTTCGGGTTCGCGGTGCCGTCCACCTGGCCCATCAGGTTCCGGGCGGTCATCGGGGTGCTCGTGGCACCGGGGGACCGGTTGAAGCCATTCATCTGCCAGCGGACCCGAGCGGCTTCCCCGGCGTCTCTCTGCAGGGCCCGCAGGGCGTGGAAGGCGACGAGCCCGTCGTCGGCGCCGATCTGGATCCAGAGGTCGCCATTGCTGCGCTGGGGGTCGAGCCGGTCGGAGGAGAAGTCCGGCAGCGGGTCGAGGGCGGTCGGCCGGCGGGAGGCCAGTCCGGTGCGCTCGAAGAAGGAATGGCCGAACCCGAAGGTGACGGTCAGGGACGAGGGCCCGGCGTCGAGGGCGATCCCGGTGTCGGCCGTGGGGGCGGTCTCGCCGGCCATCAGCCGCCGGGCGGTGTCCGACCAGCGGCGCATCAGGGCGGCGGCTTCCGTACGCCCGGCGCCGGGCGCGAGGTCGAAGGCGAGGACGTGCCCCTTGGCCTGGAGCGGGGTGGTGATGCCGGCCTGGTGGTCCCCGTGAAAGGCGATCCGGGTCGCGCCGAGCGAGGCGGCGGTCCCCACGCCGCCCTTCGACCCGGCCTCCGGGGAGTCGGCCAGTGCGGAGTGCACCAGGGCGCCGCCGGTGGCGCCGAGTGCCAGACCGGCGGCGCCCGCGGCGCCCACCGTGCCCAGCAGGCGGCGCCGCGAGATCTCGATGTCGGGGTTGCTCTCGGTGCTGTGGGTCACGCTGGTCAGCCGATCTTCACGTTCTTCTGGACGGTCGTCTGGTCGATGTCGGAGGTCCGGACGGTGATGTCGATGCGCCACTCGCCCGCGAGCGGCAGCTGTACGCCGTCCGCGCTCCAGTGTCCCGGAGCCGCGCGGTCGGGAAGGGCCGGCAGCGGACCGATCTCCTTGGAGGGGAGGGTGAAGGAGACCTTCACCTCGGGGAGGTCGAGGGGCTGTCCGTCGGGATTCTCCGCCCACAGGTGGAGGCCGTTGGCGCCGACCCGGCCCGGAGCGAGCTCCAGCCGGATGGTGCCCTTGCCCTGGGGGCCACCCGTGTCGAAGGGCAGCGTGATCTTGATGGGCCGGTTGGGGACGGCAGTGGCCGCCGTCGAGCCCCGTCCCGTCTCCAGTTCCGCGGTGCGCCCCGGCTCGGTGTTGGTCAGGACGGTGGTGACGGCCAGCAACGCGATCGCGACGGCGGCCTCTGCCAGGACGGAGCGGCGAAGACCGGCGCGCCCGGGGTCGGCGTCCCGCACCTGCCTGGATCGGGCGTTCTCACGGGCGGTGCGCTGCCGTGCCAACTGGGCGACACGCCTCGGGTCGGCGGGGACCGTCACCAGCGCCGCTTCCGCTACCTCCGCTTCCGCTACCTCCGCTTCGGCAGGTGCTGCTTCACGCTTCGATGTTTCACGTGAAACATTCAGCTGTGTTTCACGTGAAACATCCCCCTGCGCCGCCTCCGTCCGGCCATCCGAGAGCCGAGCGGTCCAGGACCGGGAGAGGTAGGCGATGCCGACGAGGACGCCGACGAGCGCGATCTTGATCAGTAGAAGCCGCCCGTAGCTGGTGCCGGTCAGGGCGGACCAGCTGCCCAGCTGCCGCCAGGACTGGTAGACGCCGGTGACGACCAGCACCAGGACGCTGAGGAACGCGACCTGCGAGAAACGCCGGACGGCCTCGCGCTCGATGCCGGGGATCTTGTACAGGGCGACCAGCAGCGCGGCGAGACCTCCGAGCCAGGTGGCGACAGCGAGCAGGTGCAGGATGTCGACCGGCATCGCGATCCCGGGCTGGATACCGGTGGAGGCGTGCTCCGACAGGGCCCAAGTGGCGGCGATACCACCGGCCACGACGGCCCCTCCGACACCGAGTCCGAAGGCGAGGTCGCTCGTGTCCTTGCGTTCGTCCACCGCCCCCTCGGCCCCGCCTGCCCCGTCACCTTCAACCGGCTCGACGTTCCCGTCCTGTGCGGCGACCTGCTGCCGGCGCGCGTAAGCACCAAAGAGCACCGCCACGAAGAGCGCCGCTGCCCCGAGCAGCAGCAGCCTCGACACGAGCGAGGCGCCGGCCTTGGTGTCGAGGACAGCCTTGAGTCCGACGAGGTCGAAGGCGTCGGCGAACCTGCCCGACCCGGTGTACGGGTTGCGGAGCATCAGCATCGCCAGGGTGGCCGCGGTGAGCAGTACCCAGCCGCGCATCACCAGCTTCTGCAACGGTCGCTCGGCCGAGCCCCGCCGCCAGCACAGCAGGATGAAGGCGGCGCCCCCGACGAGGAGGGTGAAGCCGATGTAGGCGGCGTACCGGGCGATGCCGTAGGCGATGCCCACGGGTCCGCCGCCCGCCTTCTGCGTGGGAAGGGCGACCTGAGTGGCCGACGGAGCGCCGACGGAGAAGGTGAAGGCACCGGAAACAGGGTGGCTGTCGGCGGAAACGGCCTGCCAGGCGACCGTGTACGTGCCGTTGGGCAGCCCGGAATGCAGGGCGGTGCCGTAGCGGATGGTGGACCCGCTGCACATGTCGCGGAGTTCGCCGGTGTCGACCCGCTTGCCCTGGGGGTCCATCACGCGGATCGAGTCGTCGCCCATGGCGACCTGCTCCGAGAAGGAGAGGGTGACCTGGGCGGGTGCCGTGGCGACCACCGCCCCGTCCTTCGGGTCGCTCGCGGTGAGTGCGGCGTGTGCCGTGGCCGGGCCGGCCGCGGTGAACAGGGATGCCAGCAGGGCTGCGAGGACCAGCGCGAGCCGTGGCAGGAATGCCGTGGCGCGGGCGCGGGCCGGGGTGGGGGCGGTGGCCGTCATGGCGTGTCAGTTCCTCGGTCCGTCAGTGGGCGTTGGAGCTCTGCCCGGTGTACGTACGGTCCTTCACGTCCAGCTCGACCGTGATCGGGTCGGCCTTCGCGAACTTGAGCTCGACCTTGACCTTGTCGCCGACCTTCGGCTTGTTCTTCAGCCCCATGAGCATGACGTGGCTGCCGCCGCGCTCCAGGCTGAGCCGGCCGTTCGCGGGCACGTCCAGGGAGGCGACCTGCCGCATCTTCTGGTCTTTGGTCTCGTGGATCTGGAGGTCGTCGGAGAGCGGGCTGGTCAGGCCGGTGAGCTTGTCGGGCGTCTTGGAGTCGTTGGTAATGACCATGAAGGCGCCGGCCATCTTCTCGTCGACGGGCTCGGGCATGAAGGCCCCGCTGACCGTCAGCTTGGGAGTGGCGTCCCCGGTCTTGCCCTCCGATTCGGAGGAGCAGCCGGATATCGCGAGCGCTGCCGTCAAGGAGAGTGCGGCGGCGAGGGTGCGGGTGGTGCGGGCGTTCACGGGTTCTCTCCCTTGACGATCTTCGGCAGGTCCTTGGTGTAGTCGTCGACGGTGGTGCTCTCGCCGTAGAGGAGGTAGCCCTCGTCGGTCTTGGGAGAGAACGCGATGACCTGCGCGCCGTGCATGGAGACGACGCTGCCGTCGGCCTCCTTCTTGGGGGCCTCGATACCGATGCCGAGTGACCGGGCTGCGGCTTGGATGGTGGCGAAGTCCCCGGTCAGTCCGACGAAGGACGGGTCCTGGGCCTTGAGCCACGTGCCGAGCGATTCGGGGGTGTCCCGTTCGGGGTCGGTGGTGACGAAGACGACCTGGAGCTTGTCCTGGTCGGCCTTGGGCAGTGCCTTCCTCGCGACCGCGATGTTGCTCATGGTCAGGGGGCACACGTCGGGGCAGTTGGTGTAGCCGAAGTAGATCAGCGTCGGCCGGCCCTTGGTCTGCTCGCGCAGGTTCCACGGCTTGCCGGTGGTGTCCGTGAGGACGAGGTCCGGCTTGTCGAAGGGGCGGTCGAGGACGGTCGCCGACCCGGCCTTGTCGGTGCCGGTGATCTGGGTGACCGAACCGCTGGACTTGGCCGGCTCACCGCCGCAAGCGGTGAGGGCGAGCGCGGCCGCCGCCACGAAGGCGGCGACCGTCACACGTGTGGTGCGCATGGGGAGGAATCCCTGGGATCGGGGTTGGAAGATGATCTCAATGACAGGGCTCGTGGGGCCCGTCGGTCAGGAGGCGCGGCGACGCGAGGCGAAGCCGAACGCGACGCCACCGAGGCCGAGCACGATGCCGGCGATGCCGAGGGCACGTGCGGTCGTGTCCGAGCCGCTCGCGGCGGCCTCGTCGTGGCTGTCCTCGTGGCCCTTGGGGTCGTCGGTCTTCGTGGCGCCGGCGTCGTGGTGATCGGCGGAGGCCGCCGCGGCGGTCAGCTTGAGGACGGGCGCCGGGTTCTGCGGCTCGGGGGCGCCTGCCTTGGTCTCTTCGATCCAGCGCACGACCTCGTTGTTGTCGTAGGTCTGGATCGCCTTGAAGACCATCTGGTCCGCGTTGTCGGGCAGCTTGCCGACGGAGACCGGGAACTGCTGGAACTTGCCGGGCTCGATCTTGCCGCCGGTCCACGTCACCTTGGTGACAGCCTCGTTGACCTGCTTGCCGTGCACGGTGAGCGGCTTGTCGAGCTTGCTCTTCTCGACGTTCACGGTCCATCCGGGAACGTCCTGCGGCATGACGGAGGTGAGCGGCTGGTCGATCGGGAAGTTGACCTCGAGCTGGGTGGTCGACGCGTTGTCGCGCTCGTTCGGGACCTTGAAGTTGATCACTGCGTAACCGCCCTTGGCGGCCTCGCCCGGCTGTACGCCGACGTGGGCGAAGGCGGGACCGGAGAGGACGAGGACGGCGCCGGCGGCGAGGGCGGCGGCGAAGGAGACACGAGAGGACTTCATGGCAGGAACGCTCCAGGGAAGCAGGAAACAGTGACATGGCTCCGCGTGCGCGAGCGCGCGGGACGGCACGGCACCGGTGCTCCCGTGATGCGCTGGGAGTGGAGGTGCCGCGTCAGGCTGCGAGGGTGAGTGCCACCCTCGGCGGCCCGCGCCTGATCACTGTGTGCTGGAGCGCTCCACGACCGGTGGAGACCTCCGGGGAAGCCGTGCTCCGGGGGAAGCGCACAAGACGCTCCGGGGCGCCCGGCAGCCCGGAGACGAGGGCCCGTACCAGCGCAAGGGCGGTACGCAACGGACGTACCGGATCCGCCTCCGTGGACAGCCGTGACAACTCGACGAGCCGGAACAGGGCGGCGTCGCCGCGCCCGAGCAGCCAGCCGGCGGCGAGCGCGGCCAACAGGTGGCCGAGCAGCATGGCGGGGCTGAGCAGAGCGGTCTGCGGGGCGTGGGCCATGTGCGCGTGGGCCATGTGCTCTTGCGCGACCATCGCGGCCGGGTCCAGCCCGGCGGTCTCCAGGATCAGCCGGGCGTCTTCCGGGCTCGGCGGTATGGAGTTGCCCCCGCAGATCAGCTGAGCGGCGAGCGCGGCGAGCGAGGAGTCCGAGGACGCGGCGTCCACCGGCGCCGCGGCGCCGTGCTGGCCGAGGCCGAACATCGCGTGCAGAGCCACCTGACCGACGGCGAGCCCGCCGGCGATGCCGGGCAGCGAACGCCGACGCCCCGCCAACGGCGCGGTGACCGTGAAGAGGGCGAGGAAGCCGAGGCCGAGGGCCCACCACGGCACGGTGGCGCAGGACGCCACGGCATGCCCGACCGCGGACAACACGACGCAGACCGCGGTGAACACCGCGGCCCGAATCGTCCGGAGGCCCGCTCCGGCATGCGTCGCGTGGGGGGCAGTCATGGCCGGGCCATCATCGCACTGCCCCGGCGACGGCCGTACGGCAGGTCCGGAACGTCCCATGCGTCCCCATGGGGTCCCGAGCGGTGTTCGAGCGGTCGACCCGGAGCGGTGCCCGGGGCCCGGCCGCCTACACCTCCGGCCGTAAGGGCCGCATCGGCCGAACGGGGGCTCCGGCGGCCGAATGAGGGCTCCGACCGCCGCAAGGGGCTTACGGGTGACCGGGGGCGGCAATAGGTAACCGTATGAGCATCTGGTGGTCTCTCCACTTGAGGCGCGAAGCCGCGAGCGTGCCGCTCGCCAGGCGACTGCTGCTCGGGACGATGGAGACCGCGGGAGTGGACCCGGACATCTGTTTCGACCTGTCGGTGGCGTTGAGCGAGGCCTGTGCGAACGCGGTCGAGCACGGCGGGCCGGTGGCCGGGCCGTCCCGCGCCGGAAAGCCGGACCCCACGGTCTGCGCCGAATACCGCGTGACGGCTTATTTGGACGGGGACCGCTGCCGCATCGAGGTGACCGACTCGGGTCCGGGCTTCCCGCCCTCGACGGTCGCCGGGCACAGACCCCGGCCCGCCGGGCCGTCGGAGAAGGAGCACGGCCGGGGCCTGGGACTGATCGCGGAGCTTTCCGACCAGGTCCGCTTTCGCAACCGCCCGGGCCGGGGTGCGGTGGTCAGTTTCGACAAGGTCCTCAAGTGGCGCGAGGGCGCGCTGCTCAAGGTTTCCTAGACCTGACCGGTTCCTCGCTCATACGCCGGTGGGCGGGTCCCCGTACGGGAACCCGCCCACCGGCGTGTGCAGCGGCTGATCAGCCCTTGAGGCGCGCCATCCACGCCTCGACCTCGTCAGAGGCGCGGGGCAGGCCGGCCGACAGGTTCCGGTTGCCGTCCTCGGTGACGAGGATGTCGTCCTCGATCCGGACGCCGATGCCGCGGTACTCCTCCGGCACGGTCAGGTCGTCGGCCTGGAAGTACAGACCGGGCTCCACGGTCAGGCACATGCCCGGCTCAAGCGTGCCGTCGACGTACGCCTCGGTGCGGGCGGCGGCGCAGTCGTGGACGTCCATGCCGAGCATGTGACCGGTGCCGTGAAGGGTCCAGCGGCGCTGGAGGCCGAGTTCCAGCACCCGCTCGACCGGGCCTTCCACCAGACCCCAT
The DNA here is from genome assembly GCF_036346105.1 of Streptomyces sp. NBC_00539. GTDB lineage: Bacteria > Actinomycetota > Actinomycetes > Streptomycetales > Streptomycetaceae > Streptomyces. The sequence continues at coordinate 3,484,749 of NZ_CP107811.1, read as the reverse complement.
TCGACGAGCTTCTCCGCCAGCACGCGCTGCGAGGCGTCGTGGAAGTCGCGGAACTTGGCGCCCGGCTTCACGGCGGCGATGCCGGCTTCCTGGGACTCGTAGACCGCGTCGTAGATCTTGCGCTGGATGTCGGTGTACGTGCCGTTGATCGGCAGGGTGCGCGTCACGTCGGCGGTGTAGAGGGAGTGGGTCTCCACACCGGCGTCGAGCAGCAGCAGGTCACCGGAGCGGACGTCGCCGTCGTTGCGGACCCAGTGCAGGGTGCAGGCGTGCGGACCGGCGGCGCAGATGGAGCCGTAGCCGACGTCATTGCCCTCGACACGGGCACGCAGGAAGAAGGTGCCCTCGATGTAGCGCTCGGACGTCGCCTCCGCCTTGTCGAGGACCTTCACCACGTCCTCGAAGCCGCGGACGGTGGAGTCGACGGCCTTCTGCAGCTCGCCGATCTCGAACTCGTCCTTCACGGCGCGGGCCTCGGAGAGGTAGACGCGCAGCTCTTCATCGCGCTCGGCCGTGACCTTGTCGGTCAGCGCCTTCTCGATGACGGCGTCGTGGCCCCGCAGGACGCGGACCGGGCCGGTGGCCTCGGCGAGCGCCTCGGGCAGCTCGCGGACGTCCTTGGCGGGGATGCCCAGCAGCTGCTCGGCCTCGGCGAGGGAGTGGCGGCGGCCGACCCACAGCTCGCCCTGGCCGGACAGCCAGAACTCGCCGTTCTCGCGGTCGGAGCGGGGCAGCAGGTAGACGGTGGCGGTGTGGCCGTTCTCGCCCGCGGGCTCCAGCACCAGGACGCCGTTCTCGGCCTGGTCGCCCGTGAGGTACGCGTACTCGGTCGACGCCCGGAAGGGGTACTCGGTGTCGTTCGAGCGGGTCTTGAGCCGGCCCGCGGGGACGACCAGGCGCTCGCCGGGGAAGCGCGCGGACAGCGCGGCGCGGCGGGCGGCGGTGTGCGCGGCCTGGGCGATCGGCTCCAGCCCGCGCAGCTCCGTGTCGGCCCAGCCGGTGCGCATGTTCTCCGCGAGTTCCTCGCTGACGCCCGGGTACAGCGCGTTCTTGCGCTGCTTGTGCTTCTTCTGGGGCTGCTCTTCTTCCGGGGTCTCCGGGATGAGCTCGTCAGCCACGTCTTCTCCTCAGCTACGACAGAACGGACCGGGTGTGGACCTCGTCCATCGTATGGGTGAGCGGAAGACCCGTGGAGGGTCATGTGACAAATCAGTCAAACCGGACTGCGAGCAGCACGATGTCCTCGGCCGGGTCCGCGCCGGCGGCGTCGGCCGGCGCGTCGCCGTCCGCCGGGGGAAACATCGTGCGCAGGACGTGGTCGCAGACGGCCGCCGGGTCGTCGCGGGCGCTGCGCGGAACTCCCGCGGCCGCGGCGTGCAGCCGCGCGTAGGCCCGGTCCATGGGGTCGCCGGTGCGCCGCAGCAGCCCGTCGGTGTACAGCAGCACCGTTTCTCCGGGCGCGGGTTCGATCTCCACGCTCGGCGCCTCCCAGCAGGCCAGCATCCCCAGCGGCGCGGACAGTGAGGTCTCCACGTACTCGGTGCGCCGCTCGCCGATGAGCAGCGGCGGGGCGTGGCCGGCCCCGGCCAGGATCATCTTGCGGGAGGCCGGCTCGCAGTAGGCGAACAGGGCGGTCGCCGAGCGCGCGGGCTCGGTCAGCCGCAGCAGCAGCTCGAGGTCGGACAGCACGGCGACGGGGTCCTCGCCCTCCATGACCGCGTACGCGCGCAGCGAGGCGCGCATCCGCCCCATTGCCGCGACCGCGCTCGGCCCCGAGCCGCTGACGGAGCCCACGGCCAGCCCCATGGCCCCCTCGGGCAGCGGTAGCGCGTCGTACCAGTCGCCGCCGCCGCGCGGTCCGGTGTGGTGCCGGGCCGCGAGCTGCACCCCGGCGATGCGGGGCAGCCGGCTGGGCAGCAGTTCCTCGGCGACGGTGGCCAGCCGGGAGCGCGAGCGCTCGACCTCCATCATCCGCGCGAGGTGCTCGGCGGCGTGCCGTACGTAGAGCCCGGCCAGGTCGCGCTGGCGTTCGCTCGGTTCCGCCTGCTCGTCGTAGAGCCAGACGGCCGCTCCGAGCCGGCCGGTGGCCTCTGCGGCCAGCGGGAGCGCGTAGCTGGCGGCGTAGCCGAGCCGGGCGGCGACCTCGCGGTGGCGGGGGTCGACGGGGGCGGCGAACCCGCCCGTACCCGGTGCGGCGCCGGCCTCCGGGAGGAGTTCGGAGCCGCCCTGCGCGTCCGGGAGCCCGTCGAGGATGCGGCCGTACGAGGTGGCGCTGCGGGGCACCGTCTCGATGTGGCCGAGGTCCGCGTGACCGAGCCCGAGGCCGATGGTGGTGCTCGGACCGAGTCCGTCGGACGGCTCCAGGACGACCAGGCCGCGCCGGGCGCCCACGAGTGCCGCGCCGGCGCGCACGAACTCACGCAGGGAGGCGTCGAGATCGACGGCCCGGGCGAGGCGTTCGGTCAGCTCGTGGAGGGTGGTCAGATCGGAGACCATGCCCGCCAGCCGGTCCTGGATGACGGTGCTCGCGGCAGGCGGCACGGTCTGTACGGGGGCGGCGGTGCGTGCGGGAGCGGCCGCAGTGGGCGCGGCAGTGTGCGGTGACGCGGTAACTGCTGAATCGATTCCAGCCACTTTCGGCAGATGCGAGGCGCTCATGGCGTCCGCCTTTCCACCTGGTGCGATTCGCCATATAGCATCGCAAACCCCCAGATCGTGCTGCGCCGCCATCAATGGATCCACATCTACACGCACACGAGGAGCGATGTCCAGCATTGCCCTGGTGGGAATCCTGGTGTCCGCAGATCCACAACTCGCTGTCCGGTCAAGGGCATAACTTGGCTGGAAAAAGCCGGAAGCGGACGGTTTTTGCGATCGACTGAGCGGGCGTCCCAGCGGGCCCGGGTACGTAAACGGTGATGCCCGGGGTCACTTGACGCCTCCCGGCATCCGCCGGGAACCGCGCGGCGCGTGCCGTCGTCCTAAGCGGCGGCAGCCGGTCTCGGCATCCGGTGGGGGACGCGCTCGGCCCCGCCGTACGTGGGATGGACCCGTAAGAAAACTGCACGAACCGTGTGAACCTGCTTCCAGTGGACAGTGACGCGAAACGTGTACGTGTGGTGAAACACCGCTTACGTGGTGTGATGTGGCCCTCGGCGTTCAACGGAAAGGAACGAGCGCTCATGCGCGAGATCCTCGGAAGGCGTCTCCAGCGGCTCCGCGATCGCTTGAAATCCCGGTTCTCGACTCCTCACGCCGCCCATGACCCGGACGGCGACGCCGCGTCCCTGCTCGATGCGGCCCTGACCTGCGCGACCGTATGGCGATGGCCCGTACTGCCCGGCGTGGGCCGGGCCGGCGCCGACGGCGCCCGGTGCGCCTGCCCCGACCCCGACTGCGTGGTGCCCGGCGCGCACCCCTTCGACCCCGGGCTGCTCGCGGCGACCTGCGACCCCCGGATGGTGGCCTGGTGGTGGGCCAGGCGGCCGGGCGCCCCGGTGCTGGTGGCCACCGGTGGCGCGGCGCCGTGCGCGGTCAGCCTCCCCGCCGTCGCGGCCGCGCGTGCCGTCGTACGGCTGGACGCGCAGGGCATGCGGCTGGGCCCGATCGTCGCGACGCCCACCCGTTGGTCGCTGCTGGTGGCGCCGTATTCGCTGGAGCGGCTCGGCGAACTCCTTTACGCGAAGGACCACGTGCCCTCCTCCCTGCGCTTCCACGGTGAGGGCGGCTACCTCCTGTTGCCGCCCTCGCTCGCGTCCGGTGGTGGGCACGTCCACTGGGAGCGCGAGCCGTCCGTCGGGCCGGAGGGCATCCGGCTGCCCGAGGTCGAGGAACTCGTACACGCGTTGGTGGAGGCGAGCAGCGGGGCGCCGGGCGGCGGGAGCCGGCTCGCATACTGATGCCGCGCGCCCGCCGGATCACTCTTACGGGTGTCGGCGGGGCCGGTTTGCAGGGGAATTGGGCGCGGGGAGATCCGTGCCCCATTCCCGTATCGCTATCTTCGGCGAATGAATCTCCGCCTGATCGGTATCGGCGCCGGTGTGCTGATCATCTTGTCGCTTCCGCTTGCCGGAGCGATCGCCGGGCCGGATTTCGCCGGTCAGGGCGATGGAAAGGGGGGCGGGTTGCTCTCCTCGCTCGGCCTTTCCGACTCTTCGCGTACGTCGGACAAGGCGCGGGCCGCCGCCCGCCCGGCCAAGCCCGGTCCGCCGGAGCAGCCCCGCACGGACTCGCGGTGCGGCCCCGAACTCACCTCGCCACACGGTCTCGAAGCCCAGACCTGCGTCCTGACGAGCGAGGGCAGCACCTGGGGCCGCAGCTACTACCGCAACACCAGCGGCCGTCCACTGGATGCCGTGCTGACCGTGATGGGGCCGGCGGGGCGCACGGTGCAGATCAGATGCGCGGTGGGCGCCGGGGACGAGCCGGGACTCTGCGAGACGCCGAAGGATGCTTCGGCGGGCGCCGTGAACGGATACTCGGCCGTAGCGGAGTTTGCAGTTCCGGATGATGAAGGTGCACTGCTACTGCGGTCCGGGAGCAACGCACCGGCACCGAGCGGTGGTTGAGCACCACCGTAAATGGAAGGGCCCGGTCGCTGGCGACGGGGGATGCACCAGCGACCGGGCTACAAGAACGGTAACAAGAGATCGCCTGTTCGCAAATTCGATCTCTGATATTCAGACAGCGATTTGCAGGCGATTAGCGGGAGTTGTGACCCCAGTCACCGCTCCCGCCGGGGACCGGAGCGGTCAGCTGAGCGTCACCTGACGGTTGGTGAGCCCACCGCGCGCGCGGCGCTCGTCGTGGGTGAGCGGGGCGTCCGTCGCCAGGGCCGCGGCCAGGCGCTCCGCGAGCTCCGCGGCGGGCTTCTCCACGTCGTCGGCCGAGACTCCGGTGGGCAGGTCCCAGACGGGAACCATCAGACCGTGGGCGCGGAACGACCCGACGAGCTTGGTGCCCTCGCCGAGCGAGGAGGTGCCGGCCGCGTGCAGCCGCGCCAGGGCGTCGAGCAGCTTCTCCTCGGGGTGCGGCATGACCCAGCGCAGGTGGTTCTTCTCGGGGGTCTCGCACCAGTAGGCGGCGTCCACGCCGGTCAGCTTGACCGTCGGGATGGCGGCGGCGTTGGCGCGTTCCAGCGAGGCGGCGACCTCCGGGGAGGCGTTCTGAGCGCTCTCCGCATCCGGAATCCAGAATTCGAAGCCACTGTGCACAACCGGCTCGAAAACGCCGTCGACGTCCAGGAGATCCTGGAGTCGCGGGCCTTCGGCCGGGACCCGGCGGGCCGGAACCGGAGACCCCGGCTCCGCCGTCAGCGCGCGCTCCAGGGTGTCCGCCATGTCACGGGCGAGGTCCCCCGTGGTCGAGTCGTTCTGGAGGGCGAGGAGTACGGAACCGTCCTCGCGGCGCAGGGCCGGCCAGGCCATCGGCAGCACGGTGACCAGCGTGACGGAAGGGACGCCTTCAGGCAGGCCGCCCTTAAGGGTCAGGGGCACGGTGGCCGCCGGGACGAGCTCGCGCAGCGCCACCCAGTCGCACTCGCCCGGCAGACCCTCGAACGGGCGCTGCACGTGCTCGGTGACGGCGTGCGCGGCGGCGGCGCCGTGGCAGGCCTTGTAGCGGCGCCCGGATCCGCAGGGACAGGGTTCGCGTGCACCCACCACCGGGATCTCCCCGTTGTGGAGCTGCGGCTTCGCGGTCTTCGCGGCGGGGCGCTTCTTTGCCATCGTGGGTGTCTCCCGGTTGCGGCGGTACGGCGGGTTCTGGGCGCGAGCCTAGCCGTTGGTACCGCCGGAACCGGTGGGGTGCGGCCGGGAGCACGGTCGGCGTGCGCTCCCGGACGGCCGCCTGCCGCCCTCTCAGGTGTCCAGGTCCTCGAAGGCCGTCCCGAAATCGATCGCCGGGGACGCAACGCGCGTAGCGAAATCCTCGTGCCGGGTCCCGCAGGCGACGATCACCCATACGGTGACCTCACCCGCCGCACCGTCCCGGACACCCCAGTCCTGGGCCAGGGCGCTGATGATGTTCAGCCCCCGGCCGCCCCGAGCGGTGACCGAGGGCGTTGCCGGGATGGGGCGGGTGGGACCGCCGCCGTCCGTGACCTCGACCGTCAGCCGTCCCGCCTTGTCGACGCGCCATGCGGCGCGGATCTCCCCATCGCCGATCTCCCGCGCGCCCAGTGGCCGGCCGTGTCGGCAGGCATTGCTGAGCAGTTCGGAAAGGATCAGTACGGCATCGTCCACGACCGATTCGGACACCCCGCTGATGCGCAGCTCCCGGCGCATCCGGTGCCTCGCCTCGCCCACGCCCGCAGGACCATGGCGTACGCCCATGCACGACGACGTGGGCACTTCCTGTGCCATCACCAACGCCACCCCCGGAACCTCCTTAGCCCCACGCCATGGTCTGGATGCCCCAATGGCCTGGACCGGAAACCGCCCTGGCCGAGCCCTCTGACGCACTCAGGACGGACAGATGCGGAGCGGATGCGCCGGTGCACACCCTGTTACGGAAGGGTCCGGCGGAGCGGGTGTGCAAAACGGGACGTCAGCGGCTCAGCTGTGACAGAACCTGGCGTGGTCTGTTCGTGATGATCGCCTCTACGCCCAAATCAGCGCAGAGCTGAACGTCCTCGGGTTCGTTTACGGTCCATACGTGAACGGGGTGTCCCGCGGCCTGGAGCCGGCGGATGTAGCCGGGATGGTTGCGCACGATCCGCAGCCCCGGCCCGGCGATGCTCACACCGGCCGGCAGCCGCCCGTCCCGCATGCGCGGCGAGATGAACTGCATCAGGTAGACGGTCGGAATGGTCGGAGCGGCCGCCCGCACCCGGTGCAGGGAGCGGGGCGAAAAGCTCATGACACGGACGGGGTGGGGGCCCTCCGCGGCCGGGGCGTCCAGTCCGAAGCGCTTGAGGAGGAAGAGGAGCCGCTCTTCCACCTGTCCGGCCCAGCGGGTGGGGTGTTTCGTCTCGATCGCCAGCTGCACCGGCCGGCCGGCATCGGAAACCAGCTCCAGCAGCCGCTCCAGGGTGAGCACGGAGGTGCGCTCGGGGTCGGCGTCCCAGTCGGGCGCCTCCTCGCGGTCCTTCCAGGATCCGAAGTCGAGGGCGGCGAGGTCGGCCAGTTCCAGGGCGGAGACGGCGCCACGGCCGTTGGAGGTGCGGTTGACCCGGCGGTCGTGGACGAGCACGAGGTGGCCGTCGGCGGTGAGCCGGACATCGCATTCGAGGCCGTCGGCGCCGTCTTCGATGGCTTTCCGGTAGGCGGCCAGGGTGTGCTCGGGAGCATCCTCCGAGGCGCCGCGGTGGGCGACGACCTGGATGGGGCGCGGCATTGCGTGGGTCACCGGGTCATGGTGCCACCGCGGGGGCCCACGCGTCGGGGTGAGTCCTATCGATGGGTGTGAAATGTCGGATATAAAGAATGGTGGGAGATGCACAGGTCCGGCTTACAGTGCTCTGACGGGTCATGGGAAAGGCTCTGTACTGGAACTTGTGCGGCACGCCGAACGTTCAGTCGGACCGGTATCACCAGATATCCAGCACCAGTAGCCGTGTGTGTGAACGAGGAGAGAGCGCTGTGAGCACCGAGAACGAGGGCACCGCGGCCCCGACGCCCCCCGCGGCCCCGTCCGCACCCCCTGTGCCCGTGGCCCCTTCCACCACCCCCGAGCCCGCGTCGGCCGCCGAGCCCGGTGCCGCACCTGTCGGTGCGCCCCCGGTGCACCCTCCGGCGCATGCGGCCGGCACCGAGCCGACCCAGCAGGCCCCGGCCGCGCCGCCCTCCGCTCCGGCCTACGGCCAGACGGCGGTGCAGGACGCGTACGGGCAGGCCCCGCAGGGCCAGGCACCCTACGGTCAGGCCCCGGCGGCGCACGGCGCGGAGGGCTGGCCCCCGCCGCCCCCCACCGTCCCGGCCTACGGCGCTGACGGCGGACACGGCGGTGGCGCCTGGGGAGCCCCGCTGACCGCCCACGGTGCCCCGGCCCCCAAGCCCAAGGGCAGGGGCGGCATGATCGCGGGCGTACTCGTCGCGGCCCTCCTGGCCGGCGGCGTCGGCGGTGGCGTCGGCTACTGGGCGGCGGAGCGCGGCAACGACGGCGTCGGCTCGACCACGATCACCGCCAGCACCCCCAAGGACCTCAAGCGCGAGCCCGGCTCGGTCGCGGGCCTGGCGGCGGGCGCGCTCCCCAGCGTGGTCACCATCGAGGCCTCGGCCGGAGACGGCGAAGGCGGCACCGGCACCGGATTCGTCTACGACGAAGAGGGCCACATCCTCACCAACAACCACGTCGTCGCCTCCGCCGCCAACGGCGGCAAGCTGACCGCGACCTTCTCCAACGGCAAGAAGTACGACGCCGAGGTGGTCGGCCGTGCACAGGGCTACGACGTGGCCGTGATCAAGCTCAAGAACGCGCCGGCCGGACTCAAGCCGCTGCCGCTCGGCGACTCCGACAAGGTCGCGGTCGGGGATTCGTCGATCGCGATCGGCGCCCCCTTCGGCCTGTCCAACACGGTCACCACCGGCATCATCAGCGCCAAGAACCGCCCCGTGGCCTCCGGTGACGGCTCCGGGAGCAAGAACTCGTACATGAGCGCGCTCCAGACCGACGCCTCGATCAACCCGGGCAACTCCGGCGGCCCGCTCCTCGACGGGCGAGGCGCGGTCATCGGTATCAACTCGGCGATCCAGTCCGCCGGGAACAGCGGTTTCGGCGGCGGGCAGGCCGGTTCGATCGGCCTCGGTTTCGCCATCCCGATCAACCAGGCCAAGAACGTCGCCCAGTCGCTGATCAAGACGGGCAAGCCGGTCTACCCGATCATCTCGGTCTCGGTGGACCTCCAGGCCAAGGTCGAAGGGGCCAAGATCTCCGAGCAGGGCGCCTCCGCCAACGACCTGGTCGACCCCAACGGGCCGGCAGGCAAGGCGGGCCTCAAGCCCGGCGACATCATCACCCAGTTCGGCGGCAAGCCGATCGACAGCGGCCCGACCCTGATCAGCGAGATCTGGACGTACAAGCCCGGCGACACGGTGAAGCTCACCTACCTGCGCGACGGCAAGCCGAACACGGTGGACATCACGCTCGGCTCGCGCGTGGGCGACAAGCCCTGACGGCGGGGCGACCACCCCTGACCGGGCGTCGATCAGCCCTGACGGCGAGGCGACGAGCCCTCACCGGGCGGCGACGAGCCCCGACCGGGCGGCAACAGGCCCCGGCCCCGCGGCCCTCAGTGACCCGGGCGCGGCACGGGCGGGCGCTCAACACACGCTGGGCGATGGCTTGATGGGGAGGGGCCGTGGGCGGGATTCCGCCTACGGCCCCTCCCAACGTCCGCTTATGCTTCCTTCGTGTTCGATTCTCGGCACATACGGACATTCCACGAAGTAGTCGCCTCCGGGTCCTACTCGGCGGCCGCGCGCGTCCTGGGGTACACCCAGCCCGCGATCACCCAGCAGATGAAGGCGCTGGAACGCGCCGTGGGCACCCCGCTCTTCACCCGGGTCGGCCGGACGATGCAGCTCACCGAGGCCGGGAAGTCCCTGGCCCGGCACGCCGAATTCATCCTCGGCAGCCTCTCCGCGGCCGAAGCGCAGCTCAAGGCGTATGCGCGGCTGCGGACCGGGCGGGTACGGGTCTGCGGGTTCCCCAGCGCCAATGTCACGCTCGTCCCCGAGGCGCTCAGCGGACTGGCGAAGGACCATCCGGGCATCCAGGTGGAGCTGTTGGAGGGCGAACCACCGGAGTCCTTGCGTCGGCTCCAACGGGGCGAGTGCGACATCACGCTGGCCTTCACCTATCCCGGGCTGCACGAGGAGATCCCGGAAGAGGTCGCCGAGGTCAAGCTGCTGGAGGACCAGCTGACGGTCCTCCTGCCGACGGGGCACCCACTGGCCCGGCGCCGGGCCGTCCACCTGGCCGACCTTTCCGAGGAGCGGTGGATCGCCGGGTGCCCGCGCTGCCGGGCCAACTTGCTGCACGAGTGCGCGGAGCTCGGCTTCGTCCCCGACATCCGGTTCGCGACCGACGACAACCTCGTGGTGCAGAGCCTCGTCGCGCAGGGCCTGGGCGTGGCGATGATGCCCGCCCTGGTGCTCCCCTCACTCTCACTGACCCGGGTCTGCGGCCGACCGCTCCAGCCGGCCGCGCGCCGCCACATCGCTGCGTACGTGTACCGGGACCACCTGCGGATCCCTGCCACCTCGGTGGTCCTGGACGAGCTGAAACGGGTGGCGGAGAACCGCGTCGGCTGCTGACGCCGAGGCGTGGCGGATCCCTCAACCCATAAGCGCAGCTTGGGATTTCGGGTCGGAACTGTCGTTGGACGTGATGGATGGGCTGCCGGACGCTCCCTGTATGACCACCACCACACCGGTACGTACGACCACGAGCATGGCCGCCTTCGTCAGTGAGATCCGCGCAGTCGTGGAGCGCGGGCTCATCCCCGACCTGACCGCCCACCTCGTCGGTGAGCGGCTCGCCCCGTACCTGCGTGAGGAGGGCCTGCTCACCCCGGAGCAGCGCGAGGGGCACCCGGACCGGTACCGGCAGCACGTGCTGCACGCCGAGCCGGACGGCAGCTTCTCGGTCGTGGCGCTGGTGTGGTTGCCCGGTCAGGAGACCGCCATCCACGACCACGTCGCGTGGTGCGTGGCCGGAGTCTACGAAGGAGCCGAGAGCGAGCTCCGCTACCGGCTGGCTCCGGCGACGGCGACGACGGGTGCTCGGCTGGTGCCGACGGAGGAGGTGGTCAACGGACCCGGTGACGTCTGCGGTTTCGCTCCGCCCGGCGACATCCACAAGGTGCGCAACTCCTGTCGTACGACGGCGATATCCATCCACGTCTACGGCGCCGACGTGGCCCGCCTGGGCAGCAGCGTCCGCCGCGTCTACACGATCCCGGCCGGCTGATGGCCCTGCTGAACCGGCCCGCCCATCGCCCGGTCTGGCACCGGCTGCGCCATGTTTCACGTGAAACCTCAGCCCCCGCTCCCTCCCCCTCTGCCTCCCCTTGGCCCGGGCTGACCCTCGCCGGCTGCGGTGCCTTCCTCGCTTGGTGCGTGCACGTGGTGGTGCCGGCCGTGCCGATGCTGACCGCGTCGGTGGTGCTGGGCATCTCCGTCGCGCACCTCCCGGGTGCCCGGGCCGTCGTACGAGGACCCGCGCGCCCGGGGCTTTCCCTGGCCGGGCGGAGGCTGATGCGGATCGGCATCGTCCTGCTCGGGCTGGGCCTGGGCCTGGACCAGGTGCTCCGCCTGGGCTGGTCGACGGTGGCCATGGTGAGCGGGGTGGTCACGGCAACCTTCATCGGCACCCTGTGGCTGGGCCGGCGCCTGGGGCTGCCGGGTGACCAGCCGTTGCTGATCGCCACCGGGTACTCGATCTGTGGGGCCTCGGCGATCGGCGCGGTGAGCGAGGTGTCCGGCAGCGACGAGGAGGACGTGGCTTCCTCCGTTGCCCTGGTGACCCTGTGTGGAACGTTGGCCATCGCTGTACTCCCCCTACTGCAGGGGCCCTTGGGCCTGTCCGACCTGGCATTCGGCCGCTGGGTGGGCGCGAGTGTCCACGATGTCGGACAGGTGGTGGCGACCGCTCAGACCGCCGGGCCCGGCGCGCTCGGCGAGGCGGTACTCGTCAAGCTCATGCGCGTGGCGCTGCTGGCCCCGCTCGTCGCAGCAGTGGCGTTCTCGGTACGGGCCCGGCGACGAGGAGTGCGCACGCCCTCGGGACGACGTCCGGCCCCGGTGCCCCTCTTCGTGGCCGGCTTCCTGCTGGCGGCAGCGCTGCGCGCCACCGGCGTACTGCCCGGCGCGGCGCTCGACTGGGCGCACACCGCCCAGGAGGCGCTGCTGGCCGCAGCCCTGTTCGGCCTGGGCACCGCGGTCCACCTGCCCACCCTGGCCCGTACCGGGGGCCGGGCGGCGGTGCTGGGCCTCGGTGCCTGGGTGGTGGTGGCCGGGGTCTCCTACGGGGGCGTGCTGCTCACCGTATGACGCAGCCGGAGAAGGGAGTTGGCCATTTCCTGGCCGGAACCGACCCAGCGTTCCGACTGTGTCCTGACATCTCATCCCGGTCGTGCCACCCTGCACCCGATCCGCACCGACCACTCTTCACCCCCACCCTGCCCGGTTCCGACCGGACCGGGCACGGCAGAAGGAGTCCTGCGTGAATCGACACCGCACGGCCGCATCCGTTCTGCTCGCGGCGGGCGCCTTGCTCGCCGGCGCCCTGACGGCCGCCACCCCCTCGGCCGCCGTGGAAGCCCCTTCGTCCTCCTCTTTCCGGCAGCAGCAGACGCCGGGCTTCTGGACCGCCGCGCGCATGCGGGCGGCCACTGCGCTGGACGTCACGGCGGCGCCGGGGCCCGGGGCCCCCCGCTCGGCCTCCCCGGCGATCCGTCCCACGTCGGTCCCTCCGACGCCGGCGGCCTCCCCCACTTCGTTCCCGCAGCCGGGCGGTGCCTGGACGGGCGGCGGCGCGATCGTGAAGACCTCGGGCCGGGTGTTCTTCACCTTCAACGGCCGGACCGCTTCCTGCTCCGGCGACTCGATCACCAGCGCCAACGGCAGCACGGTCATCACGGCAGGGCACTGCGTGAAGTACCAGGGTGCCTGGCACACCAACTGGATCTTCGTCCCGGCGTACGACAACGGCAACGCGCCCTACGGTCAGTGGTCGGCGACCAAGACCTTCGCGACCACCCAGTGGGCGGCGAGCGAGGACATGAACATGGACGTCGGCCTCGCGGTCGTCGCGCCCCTGAACGGCCAGAAGCTCAGCCAGGTCGTCGGTGCCCAGGGCATCCAGTTCAACGGGGGCTACAACAAGAAGATGTACTCCTTCGGGTTCCCGGCGGCCGCGCCCTACGACGGCACCAAGCTGATCTACTGCAGTGCGAACAGTGGCAAGGACTTCCTGCTGACCAAGGACCACAGCCTGGCCTGCAACATGACGGGCGGCTCCAGCGGCGGCCCCTGGTTCCAGGACTTCAACGAGGCCACCGGCCTCGGCACCCAGGTCTCGGTCAACAGCTTCGGCTACAACTTCCTGCCGAACACCATGTACGGCCCGTACTTCGGCAACGAGGCCAAGGCGGCCTACGACCAGGCCCAGTCCGCCTGAGCCGGCCCCCAGCCACCCCCACCGCCCGGTACTCTGTACCGGCCAGGTGGGTTGCCCGAGCGGCCTAAGGGAACGGTCTTGAAAACCGTCGTGGCGCGAGTCACCGTGGGTTCAAATCCCACACCCACCGCCACAGGTCAGCGTATGTGCTGGTCAGAAGGGGCGTCCCTTATAAAGGGACGCCCCTTCGACGTTCACCCTGTCTCACACTGACCCCGTGGATCCCGTGCCTGACCAGGGCGTGCGGCCAGCCTGTGGCCAAGGAGTGCGGCTCTGGCCAGTTGCTACTACTCGTCGCCGCCCTCGTTCTGGGCTGCCTTCCTGCTCTTTCGCTTACGCTCGTAAGCCTTCACAGCCTCGGGCGCTCCTTCCGGCGGCCACGGTTGCCAGGAGCGGAGTTCGTAGGTGACCTGAGTGATGCCGGCTTCCTTGAAGCGATGGGAAACGATGTCCCATCCGAGGACGAAGCGCAGCTCCCGGAGGCGCTTCAACGGGTCTCCCTTGTGCGTGTCCTTCGCAACGAGCTCGATCAGTTCAACCGGAGTCTGCTCATCGCGCTCCGCGAAGGCCTTGAGCAGCTCTCCGATCCGCTCCCACGGATTGGGCCCGTTGAGTGCCGCGGCAAGGACGTCACCGTATGGGTTGAGGCTTGCGAAGAAGGCCTTCTTGCCGTTGTTGTGCAACTGGCAGAGCGGTTCCAGGTTCGCCAGCTCGTTCTTCCCACCCCACGAGCGCGGAATGATGTGGTCGATCTGCAGCTTGCCGTCCTCCGGCCCGGCACCGCACATTGCGCAGAAGCGGCCCTTGACCGTGTAGACCTCTGCCTGGAGCTTCGGGGAGATGCGGGCACCCTTGTCGGTGACCGGCGTGGAACTCCATCCATCGAGCTTGTACACCCACTCGCCGTCTCCCTGGCGGCGGTATGAGGTGACGATGAAGTGGTCCCGCACCTCACGGAGTCGGCGCTGCGTCTGCACGTTCGCCTTGCCGAAGACCCGCTGTGAATGCGCCACCCATTCAGCCATGGTCGGCGGGTTCAGGCGGCGCTCCAGGAGGAAGCGGCAGGCCTCCTCTGCTTCGCGGTTCGCGAACAGCGTTCCGATCACCTCGCTGGCGGGTTCTGGCAGCGGCCGAGCGTCGGAGTTCTCTCGTTCGGTCATGGGTGTCCCCTCCCTAGCCTTGGGCCCTAGCGGCCGACGGCGTTGAGTAGAAGCTAGCGAGTCGGCTTGCGGATCTGCAAGTGAGATTGGCATGCCGCGGTTGCCCACGCAGAGCAGATAGACGCTCTATTGCAGGCCAGAGAGCGGGTAGGGCCGAAAATCTCGCCGCCGGAAATACGGCAGCTTCCGGCGGCGAGAAGTACCCCGCCTGAGGCGCTCAGCGGGTTCTTAAGGGCGGGTCTCACGCTTCCAAGGCGACATCGATGAGGTGGTTGGAGTGCTGCTGCTGGCCGTGGAGGACCTTGGCGTAGAACTTCCAGAGGACGGCCACGCTGTGGCCGGCCCGGCGGGCCACTTCCACTGGGTCGACGCCTGCTTTGATCCAGAGCGAGACGCCGGCGTGCCGAAGCGAGTAGGGGACTTCGGCGAGCGGCGTATCCACATCCGCTGCGGGCAGCGCCTTCGCCCGCGCTTCATTCCATACGCGGGTGTATTCGTTTGAACCGACCCGGCCGCCTTCCACCGCACGGAACAGCCGACCGTCTGCAGCCACCCCTTCTCTAACCAGATGACTTCGGAGGAGCTGTACGAGTGCCGGCGGCACGGGCACCGACCGGCTCGCTTTGCGGGCCCGCCGCTTGAGCCCCCGTTCGTCGTAAGGCTTCCCGCTGTCCGTCCAGGCTGCGCCAACCTCAGGGCGGCTTCGGCGCAGGACCAGCTCCCCCCAGCCGGTCGACGGCAGCTTGCAGTCGCCCTTGGCGAGGGCCGCCACCTCAGAGGGACGCATCGCGGCGTAGTACATGCACCCGAAGAACGCGTGGAGGTGCTCGCCGCGGCTGCCCTGGGACTGGACGCCGTCCAGAAGTCGGCGGGCAAGTTCAGGTCCGGGAACGTACTGGAAGTCCACTTCGCCATCGGTCTGTGGGGGGTCCCAGTCGACCTTGGGTAGCGGGTTCGTGGGCAGCGCGTCGCATTCGACGGCGTACCGAAGGGCATTGCTAAGGACGGCACGCTTGCGCCTGATTGTGTTGTCCGCCGCGAGCTTGCCGTTGAGACGCCGCGAGATGGCGGCAAGGGCACGGCGCAGGTTCTCAGCCTCCGCCACTTCGGACACGCGGAGGGAGTGGCTGGCCATCCACTCCAGCGCCTGGACTGTGGGCGCAGGCGGCTGCTCGGCCTTCATACGCGGGACGGTGTTTCCCTCAAGGTCCAACGTCATCTGGAAGGCCCATGACCGCAAGGCCAGCCGAAGCACCTTCGGATCAGGAGCCGACTTCCCACCCGTGACGAGAGCCATAGTCACGTTCGTCATCGCCTCAGCGATGCCGACTCGGTGCTTGGCCGAAGCGTCTGGCCACTTCATACAGGCGTAGGCCCTCGCGTGCTCAAACCACGTAGGCGACTTGAGCTGTCGAAGTTCGGAAACCGGCAACCCGGACGACACGTCGAACTGCTCACCCTTGCGAACGGCCTCCATGAGCTGAGCACGTCGCCCGTCGGCCAGGGTCTTGGTGAGGAACGGGGCCTGATGCTCTTGTCCCCCCACGATCCACCGGAGTTGGTAGGGGGCGCTCTTGCTCTGGCGGGTTCGGATGCCCCAGATCCGTACGTCGTAGCTGTACAACTCGACTCCCTTCAAGGAAAGAGAAAGGGCTCCAGCCGCGTCGGCTGGAGCCCGGGACGGCGGACGGTCTACGCGGCCGATGCCTCGCAGGCGGCCAACCAGTCGTCCAGGTCGGCTCGGCGGACGCGGATCTGGCCGTTGGGGAGCTTGTAGAGGCGCGGTCCCTGGCCGCGGGCGCGCATCCGGTAGAAGGCGGCTCGGCTCATGCCGAGTTCGGTGAGGACGTCGGCGAGCTTGAGCATCTGCGGGCGGGCCATCGGGGCTCCTTTAGCTCGGTCCGGGGCCCGAAAACCCCGGAAAGTACTGACAGAACTGACAGAACCTCGCCATATGGCGTCTGACCTGCGGCTTTGGGTGGTTCGGGCCGCGTGACAAAACCTCAAAAAACTCTGACAGAACCTCGAAAACCTCGGTTCTGTCAGACCGGACGGCTCACCCGCGGCGAGGTTTTTGGGGTTCTGTCGGAGTTTTCGGAGGTTCTGTCAGAGCTCCGAAAGTGCTCGTTTCCGCAGGTCAGGGGCTTAGTCGGGAGGTTCTGTCAGTTCTGTCAGAGGTTTCGGGGGTTTTCAGGCAGCGGGGGTGATGCGGGGGTGGGTTTCGTAGCGGGGGGAGGGCGGCCGGCCGCCGCGTGTGGTGCGGGGCGGCGGGGGCTGCTGGCGGACCCAGCCGTGTTCCTCTAGGAGGTCCAGGGCGGGGTCGAGGTCGCCCATGGCGGGGAACTCGCTTCGGGGCATCGCGCGGAACAGGTCGCGTTTGGTGAAGGCGGCCGTGCGGGTCTCGCTCAGGTGGGTCAGTACGGTGTGGGCGGCTTCCTGGGCGGGGTCGGCCTTCATGGCGTTGAAGACGTCGAGGGCGTGGGCGGTGAAGTAGTCCCCGAGGCGGGTGGCGGCGGCCATGGTCTCGACGGCGATAGGCCGCGTCCAGGCGTCCTCGGGGTGGGCGGCGAGGTGGAGGAGGCCTGCGATGCGGGCGACGGCGCCGTCGCGCTTGCTGGCCCAGTTCACGATCGGAGCAAGAGGTCCGTCCTTGCGGAGTCGGGCTTCTGTGACGCGCTGGTAGGCGAGAAGGACTGCGTCCGCCTCGGGGGTGAGGGTGAGCGTTGCGGTCTCGGTCCAGGCCGCGAGGGTCACTGCCAGACCTCCGAGCGTTTTGGCGTAGGTGCCGGCGGTGTCGGGGCTGAGGAGCTCGGGGGTGACGTTGCGGTAGCCGACGAGGGATTCGGGCTTGGAGTACAGGAAGCGGGCCAGCAGACCGCGGCCGTCGGCACCCTTGATCTGTCCGATGGAGTCCAGGACGTCCGGCTGCACAGCCAGGCCCATGGTGATGGCGGGGTTCTCGATGTACTGGGGATCCCGGGCTTGGCGGTTGACGCGGGCCATGTCGCCGGCGTGGCCCTTGAGGAAGATCCCCATGTTCGGGACCCCGGAGTACCGTCCGGCGATGATCTCGAAGATCTCGCCTTCGGGGGACAGGATCGAGATCCGTCCGTCCTGCTGGGCAAGGAGGCTGGTCAGACTCTCGGCCGTGACGTCATCAGCGACCAGCTGAGGCTCGACCGGGACGACGGCCCGCTCAGCGGCCTCGGCCAGCGAGATGGCCTGGGCGGTCAGCCCGGCCAGCTTCTCGGGATCGGCGTTGGCGGCCAGCTTCTCGGCCCTCTCCGCCGCGGCCTTCGCGATCCGGGCGGAGGCCGCGGCCTCCGCGCGCTGGGGCGCCGTGAGGTCGATGAGAGCCTGCTCGGCGGCGAGGAGGGGTTTGGTCATGAGCCCGAACACGGCACTTTTGCGGTTGCCGGGCGGGAGGGCGACGGCGGTGTAGAGGTTGACGGGTTCACTCCACTGCCCCCGCACGGTCACGGTGACGCGACCGCCGGCAGCGGTGCCAATGACGGCCAGCGCGAGACACCCGGCGAGATCGACGGGGGTCTGCGTCTCCTCCGCGACCCCACTGACCATGTTCCCGAGCCAGGCGGGCAGGGCGTCCACGGGGAAGGCGGGCAGCGGCCCGCGCGGGTTGAGCGGTACAGGCTCGTCCCACAGGGGCCCGGCGACGTCCTGGGCGGTCATCTCGTCGAACTCGGGCCACAGCTCGGGGTCGTGCGTGGTCATGCGGCTTCCCTTCGCTGCATGAGACGGGGGCAAGTAGTGCGGTGCTGTTCGTGATCGGCGATGAGCGCGAGGGCGCGGGCGCGGCCTGCGGTGAAGATGTCGCGGCCGCATGAGCACCAGGAGCGGACGCTGGGGCTGGCGCCGTACGAGGGCGGGGCGACGATGTGGATCCAGGCCACCGGCCGGCGTCCGTCGCCGCCGTGCAGGTCAGGGCGAACCGATGAAGGGACGCCTTCGGCGACGACCCTCGGCGCGCTACGGCCGCCCCGAGCCGGGGCCGTCTTGGCGGGGCCGGTCCCCGCAGAGGCGGGGGGCAGGCCTTCCAAGGGGAGCGGGAGCTGATCGCTCATGCCGTCTCCCGGGCGCGGACCGTGCGAGCGGAGCTGTCGAGGGCGCTGCGGATCGTGGCGCGGCACTCGGCCACGGTGAGTCCGCGCTCCTCCCCCGCCGCTTGGAAGGCCTCCTCGACCTCTTCGCGGGGGAGGTCGCCCCACGCTACGAAGCGCCCCACCTTGAACGCGCTGCGGTTGAGCGTGTTGTTCGCCTGCTTTGCGGGCGCCTGCCGGACGGCGTTGCACTCGGCGGCCAGTGCTGCGCGTGCCGCACTGCCGGTGCGGACTGATCCCGGCATCCGAAGGCGGAGCGGGTGGGGGGCCGGGGGCTGCAGGAGGACCAGGAGCCAGGCGGGGAGTTCGAGGACCGGGGACGGGTCGCTGATCTCGTAGATGCCTGCCCCCGTGGTGCTGCCGGGGGCGACGACGTAGCCGCCGTGTGCGCGGGTGTCGATGAGCGGGGCGAGCTTGCCCGCGGTGTTCCCGAGGCGGATCCCGGCCGGGGCGGTGAAGTAGAGGTGTGTCCCTCCGGAGGGAGTCCGGACGGTGAAGGTGGCTGGGACGGGCTGCCCGGCGCGCTCGCAGAGCGCCGACAGGTTCTCCGCGCCGCCAGGCGCGTCCTGACTGCTGTCCTGCTTGGGCATGTCCAGGTCGATCACGATCAGCCCGGCGGGGCCGGTGGCCAGGCCGACGTTGTAGGGCTTGTGACTCCAGCATCGGACGATGGTCGGCTGGTGGGTGGTGGCGCGCTGCTCCCACTTCACGTGCCCGTCAGCGCATACGCCGGTTCGGGGGCAGCGGTCCTCGCGATGCAGGGCAGGGTTTTTTGCGCCGGGACGGAGCGGGAAGACGGGCCAGCCCCGTTCAGCCACGGCCAGTGCTGCGCGCAGAATCTCGTTCATGCGGCCACCGCCGGCGCGAAGATGCCGAGATGAGCCAGGGCGTGGGAGCCGATCCACTGGGCGTAGGCGGGCGGGATGCATTCGCGGATGCCGTCGCGGTTCATCCACGGCACGCCCATCACACGCCGGGCGAGCGGGACACCGGAGAAGTTGCCGACGAACTGCCCGTACCAGCCGTCGGGGACGGGGCGGCCCATCTTGGCCTGCGGAGCGGTGTGGGCGGGATGCGGGGGCGGGGTGAGGGTGAAGCCGCCGCCGGTCTCGAAGTACCGGTGGCGGTACGTCTGGAGTCCGAACATCGCACCGCAGAGCATGACCGGCTGGTGCAGCTTGTGGGCGGCGCCGCGGACGTTCTCCATCACCCAGGGGCGGCCGGTGGCGTTGAGGGCGTCGCGGGTGGGGGCGATGAGGTCGGGGTGGGTGTTGCCCTGGATGCGCTGGCAGTCGGTGTCGTGCTGGCAGGGCGGGGAGGCGTGGATGAAGTCGAAGCCGGAGCCGAACGCACGGATGAAGTCGATGGCGTCGCCCTGGTGGAAGGCGAGGGGGTAGCGGGGCTGGGCGTCCTTGTCGACGCCGGTCACGTCGAATCCGGCGCGGTGGTAGCCCATGCCGGCGCCGCCCTGGCAGCAGAACGAGTCCAGTAACAGGGGCCGGTGCTCTCGCCGGATGTCGGTGGGGTGGGTCATGCTGGAGTCCTCCAGTTCAGTGGAACGTGCTGGATGAGGGCGGCCCCGGTCATTGGCGTGAGGGGGCCGCCCTCGGCGTTTCTAGAAGGGGGGTTCGTCGCTGTAGCCGCCCGCCCAGGGGTCCGGACTGGCGCCGGACCGGTTCCGGCGGTGCGGGAGCGGGAGGAGCACCCATCGGCGGGTCTCGTCCCAGCAGTGGCAGGGCTCCCACTCGGTGCCCGCGTACTCGCCGGTGGAGTAGTCGCCGTAGTCGCGGTTATGACCGCCGATTCCCTGGCAGTCGCGGCAGTCGAGCCGGGGCGTGTCGGTCAGGACCAGCGCCGGACGCGGCCAGTTGGTGCGGTGGATGCGAAATCGCACAGTTCTCCTCCTTGTACTGGTCAGTGGCGGGTGTGGTCGCTGGCCAATTCGATGAGGCGCTTGGCCTCGTCGGGGGTGACGTGGCGGTAGCGGACCGAGACCCGGCATCCGGGGTGAGGGCAGCGGACGGTGCGGCTGCCGGTGAGGAGCGCGAGGGCGTCGCTGACGCGCTCGGGCAGGGGCTGTTTCACGCGGTGGCCTTTCAGCGGTTGTTGCGGGTTCCGGTGGCGCGTCCGGACATGAGTGAGGGCGGCCCGGTCTTCGTTGAGAGGGGGCCGCCCTCGTTGTGTCCGTGGGGCGTGGCGTTCAGTTGTTGATCTGTCTGCGGACCTCGGCGACGAGGCGGAGGATTTCGAGTGCCATGTCGGTGATGGCCTGCAGTTGCTCTTCGACGTCCGCCGGGCCTGTGAAGGAGAAGGACGGTTCGTGGTCCGGTCTGGGGTTGGTGAACGAGAACGACACGGGTAGCTCCTGCCGGGTCAGATGTTCATGTGGCGGGCGCGCTGGATGGCGGCCTCCCACACCCCGCGTACCTGGGCTCCGGTGTGGGAGTCGTTCCAGGCCGGGACCGACTCCCACTGCTTGCCGTGCTGCTTGCGGGCTTCGTCCAGGAGGAGGTTCCCGGCGTCCCGGTAGGCGGCGTTGCGGGTGCCGGCGGCGGCTCGCAGGGCGCCGATGGAGCAGCGGGCGCCTTCGGGGTGGATCAGGCGGTGCTTGGCCCACCCGTGGGTGTCGAGGAAGGCGAGGGCCTCGGTGAGGGTCTTCTCGACCGGGCCGGGCAGGTGCACGGGCGGGGCGGCGGCGAGGATGAGGGACGCCGGTGTGGGAGCGGCCGAAGCTGCGGGGGCGACGGGTTCCGGGGTGGGGTCGAGGACCTGGAATGCCTTCGCGTACAGGTCCTGGTCGATGGGGGTGAAGCCGGTGTCGGTATCGGTGTTCATGGGGCCCTCCACAGTCCGCTTTCGTTGGTGATCTCGTCTCGCTTTTTCAGCTCGGACAGGCGGGGCTTGATCTTGTTCGCGGTGGTGCCCAGCTTCCGGGCGATGGTCTCGGCGGTCATGCCGATGGATGCCTCCCGCAGGAGTTCGAGGATTCGCGGTTTGATCAGCTCCTGACCGTCCGCCGGTCCGGTGGGGCCGGCGGGGTCGGTCTGGGCCCGCTGGTTCGGCACTGGCGGGCCCTGCTGGGTCTTGGTGAGGAGGTCGGCGAGGCTGCCGATCAGGTTCTTGCCTCGCTGGTCGACCACTGGGGTGTGTGTGATCGCCTCCCGGTGCTGCCAGGCCTGGCAGTCCTCCACGGCCACGGGTGGCCGACCTCCGGCCAGGGAGGCCGGGGGGACGTCCAGGTAGAGGGAGCGGAACTGGACCGCCTGTGAGCCGGGGGTGAGGAGGTAGCCCAGGCCGAAGGTGCCGTCTTCGGGGTTGGCGACGGCTTCGGTGTCCAGGCCGCTCATGTCCCGGTCGGCGACTTTCCGGGCCTGGCCGGGCCACGAATCGGGGATCATCGACAGGTCGATTCCCTCCGCGCCCTGCACCGCGTTCGCACCGACCAGGGAGCCTTGGCCCTTGGCGCAGCGCAGGAACACCGCGCCGCCGCCGATCAGGAGCTGGGAGCGGATGATCGAGGAGTTGCCGAGGTCCTCGGCCAGCGGGGTCTGGGTGGCCAGGACCACCCCGATCCCCCGCTTGAGGGAGCGGCGGGTCATCTGCTCCACGATTGCCTTGGCCTCCGCGTGGTACGGGGAGGAGACCGACAGCAGCATGTGCGCTTCGTCGATGACCGCCAGGACCAGCGGGTCAGTGAAGGGGAACTTCGGCGAGCGGTAGCGGGCTTCGCGGTCGAGCATCAGCGCGTAGGCCAGGCGCAGGGCGCCCATCGCTTCGTCCAGGCCGTCCCCGCAGAAGGCGGCCAGGCCTGCTCCGGCGATGGTGCCGGCCTGTGGGGAGGACAGGATCACCGCGATGCGGGACTTGTGGGCGGAGAGCAGGAGCTGCTCCAGCACTCCGGACTTCCCTGAGCGGGACCCGCCCACCAAGTACAGGTGGCGGGCGCCGGACCCCGGCTGCGCCAGGGGGACCAGCGCGGCGTGGGCGTCGATGTAGGTGCCCAGGCGGACGTATCCGCGAGAGTCCATGGCCAGCTCGTCCACCACGGTGGAGAGCATCGTGCCGTGCATCAGCGCGTGTTCCTTCATCACGCGCACCCCCATTTGCGAGGGCTTGTCGGTAGCGGCCAGAGCGATCTGGATCGTCGATAGGTCGAGGTTCCCCGCGAGGTCCTGGATGTTGACGGTCCCGATCGCCCTGCGGGGGCGGGTGGCGATTCCTTCCCAGTCCAGGGGCCCGTCGTAGCGGGTGAGGGTGAGGGTGGTGCCGGGCATCGCTCCTTCCGGGACGGCAACGTGTGCGGCCCACAGCTCCTCGGGAGTCGTGGGGGCGCCGGCCGTGATCTGCGGGGCTGCCGATGGCTTCGTGAGGTAGACGGTGATCGGGAGCGCGTTCGGCGCGAAGTGCTTGGGGTCGCCCATCTCCACTTGGGAGACGGGGATCTGGTAGACAGAGGCGATGTCCGCTGCCTTCACCCGGACCTGCTGACCCTGCGGCAGCGTGATGATCCCGCTGAACGACAGCTGGTCCTCGCCGACGTCGATGGCCAGATGGGCCAGCTGAGCGCCGGCCTGGATGAGCTTGCGGCCTTCGGTCTGGGTGGGTCCGGAGATGAACTCCGTCCACCACGCGGTGATGAGCTGTGCCTGTGAGGTCTGCTCCGCGGTGGTTGTGGCCGGGAGGGCGGGTACCTCGCCGCCGGTGTTGCGGTGGTGGGCCAGGGCTGCTGCCCCGGCCGGTACCGCGAGCCCGAGCGCGAACAGGGGGTCCATGCCGGAGGCGAGGATTTGGTGGGCGGCGATGCCGCATCCGCCGGCGGTGATCCCGCAGGCGATCAGGGAGCGCAGTACGGGGGCGGAGGCGCCCACGGCCCACGCCCCCGCTCCGGCCGCTGCGGCGGCGAGAGCGGACCAGGGGCCGGCGGTCACGGATGCCACCGCGAGTGCGGCGGGCGCGTACTGGATCAACTGTGCTCGGGTCGGCCCCATGGTCCGGCCTCCTTACTGCTGGGTGTAGAAGGCGGCTTCGGCCATCTCGACCGGGGAGGTGTCCACCGCGTCGGCGATGCCTCCGTGGTCGGACTCGACGGTCGTCTTGGCGTCGTCGGCCGCCGCGGCCGCGCTGTCCGCCGCCGCGGTGTAGGCGCCGGCGGCTTCCTTAGCGCCCGTCATGGTCAGGGCCGCGTCGGCGAACTCGGCGGTGGTGGCCGCATCCACGGCCAGCGCCTTCATCGTTTCGGCGGCGTCCTGCATCTGCTCCGCGGTCTCATCCACGTCGGTGGTCAGCTTGGTGACGGTCTCGGCGTGGGTGTGGACCTGGTGGGTGAGCCAGGCAAGCTTGGTCCGCAGGGCCGCGTAGGTCACGGCGTCCTGGAGGGATTCGGTGACAGACATTCGTTCTCCTATCGGGCGTTGTAGAAGTCGCGCTCGGCGGGCTTGGTCAG
The DNA here is from genome assembly GCF_036346105.1 of Streptomyces sp. NBC_00539. Taxonomy (GTDB): domain Bacteria; phylum Actinomycetota; class Actinomycetes; order Streptomycetales; family Streptomycetaceae; genus Streptomyces. Next base: position 3,460,906 of record NZ_CP107811.1, on the reverse strand, counting down.
CGGGGAGTCCGCGACGGCCCGGAAGATCTGGCCGTGCCGGACCTCGGCGTTCGCGGATGCGGTCCGACAGGCTTCCTCGCCGCCCTGGATCTGGTCGTGGAGCTTCTTGGCGGCGGCGGCCTGGAGGTCGAGCTGTTCCTTGAGGTGCTCGCACTTGCCGATGAGGTTCTCCCCGACGCCCTTCTCCGTGATCTCGGCGATGAGCACGTCGCAGTCCGCGGCAAGCTGGGCGGACTCGTCCACGAGTTCCAGGCAGGTCTCGGTGCTGGACTGGCACAGGGTGGCCGCGCCTTCGGCAAGGTCGATGACCTGCGTGAGGGTGATGACCTCACCGCCGCTGTAGGTGCGGGTCTTGCCTGCGGCGGTGGTGACGTGGACGCCGTTGGTGTCGACGGTCGCGGTGTGCGGTACGGGCGGGTTGGGCTGCATCGCGGGGTCCTTCCTGATCTGCTCGGGAATCGTGACGGGCGGCGGGGCAGGGACGGTGCCGGGCGCCGGGATGGTCGATTCCGGCGGAGGCGTGGCAGGCGCCTCCGCGGGCGGCGGAGTCGGGGGCGTGGTGGGCTTCGGGGGCACAGTCGGCTTGGGCGGCACGGTGGCGCCGGCAGTCGGCGCGGACGGCGCGTAGGGCGCGGATGGCGCCCCGGGCGAGGTTGCGGACGGCGAACCGGAAGGGGCGGTGTCCGGCTTTTTCATGTAGGCGGAACGCCACCCGTCACGCAGGCCACCGGCCCAGTGGGCGCCCGCCAGAAGCCCGTAATGTGCTTTCGCCGCCGCGTTGTAGGAGGCGTTCCGGAAAGTGTCCGGCGCCCTCGTCGGCGACCATTTGGCTTTCGGTTTCGGTGGCGGCTTGCTGATTCCCGCCTTCTCGTATGCGCCGTGCGTGTTGTTGGCGCCGACGAGGTAGGAGATGGCGAGGAGAACGAGGAGTTCCACGAGCCTCCTTACGTGACAGTCTGTAGTCGTGGAGGGTTACCGGTTACCGGTTACAGGCCCTGTGGACGCCGGTTCGGGCCGCACGAGGCGGTTCGAGGCGGTGTCTGTGGGCTGTAACCGGTAACCAGTAACCGGCACGGATGGTGGCTCAGCGTGACGTACCGATGGTGCTGACCGTGCTGTTCGCGGTGTTGAAGACGGATTCGAGGGTGCTGCGGATCTCGTCGCTGAACGGTGTGTACGGCAGGAAAATCCCGGAGACGATTAGCATCAGGCAGATCGCCATCTGCTTTCCCTTGGTCTTCTTGAAGGTGAAGAACAGGGCCCAGCAGAACAGGGCCAGGGCGAAGAACTGGAGCGTCATCTCACGCACCCTTCTCGAAGGTGAATCCCTTGTTGTTCACGGGGGTGACCGCACCAGAACCGGAGGGTGCGGAGAGCTTCTTGTAGGCGAGGAGACCGCCGCCGCCGACGAGCGCCACCCACAGCCAGGGGCTGGACGTGATGCCGTCTCCGGCACTGCCGGCGGGCTCCTGCTTCCTGGGGGCGGCGCCCAGACTCTTGGGGGCTTCGCACGCGGGGATCTTCGACACCTCGTACGAGGCGGCCTTGGCCACCGCCGCCGCCCTGACCTTCATGCACTCCTGGTAGACGGTCATCTCCCGCTCGTACAGGGTCTTGGCCGCGGCTTCGGCGGTCTGCGCCCGCTGCTTGTCGGCCTCTGCCTCAACCAGGGCGTTCGCGGCCCGCTCCTTGTCCCGCGCACGGTCCTGGGCGGCCTGCTCGCCCTGCATGCTGGTGACGGCCACGACCGTGCCGCACACCGCGAGAACGGCGATCGTGCCGCACACGGCAAGGGCGGCGGTGTTGCGGCGGACCCCGCCGATCTTGCCGATCGTGGCGGAGAACTTGGACGACGTGCTGGGCTTTGGCGGGGCTTCGGTGTTCATGCGGGTGAACTCCTCGTCCCAGTCGATACCGGACATGGCGGCTCCCTCCTTCCAGGGCTTGGGCCGCACGGGGTCAGAGCCGGTTGGACTCCAGGGCGAAGAACAAGGTGGTCGCGCGGGCCATCTCCGGGTGATCGGCGATCACGTACCGGCGAAGGGCCTGGAACGCGTCGTAGCGGGTCGTCCCAGGGGGCGGGGTGTAGGTGCCGCTCTGCGTCATCGACGCCTGGCCAGGCAGCTCCAATGTCAGCGTCCAGAAGTGCGAACCCTGGGCGGCCGGGGCGGGGGTGGTGGTCTGTGCGTCGGGCGTGGTCACGTGAAACTCCTGATTCGAGTCGGGGTGTTCAGGCGGGGCGCTGATCATCGGCGTCCGCGCACGGGACGCACATGCCGAGGGAAGCCGGGATCACGTACCCGGCGTCCCGGCGGCAGGAGGGGCAGTGGCGGCGGGCGGCGTTGGCCTTGGCGAGGGCCGCGGCCCGGCGGGCGGTCATGGGCCGCACCGGCCTCGCCTGGTCGATGCGGTAGAGGTAGGCGACCAGCGGGCCGCGCCGGCGGCGGGGCCGCTCGACCTGTGCGGCGACGTCCTGTCCGCCGGGCCGAAGCCCGGCGGCGCGGAGTTGGCGGCGGGTGGCCAGTCCGTCGGGAGCGAGGCGCCACCGGTAGACGGGCAGGGTGGTCACCGGGGGCTTTCTTCCTGGGCCATGAGGGTGGCCCAGGCGCCGCGGATGCGGGCTTCGCCGCCGGTGAATCCGGACTCGCGGAACGCGGCGGCGCTCTGCCGGTAGGACAGGGGCGGATCATCGGAGTAGCGCAGATAGCGGAGGACGACCACGATCTGCTCGTCGGTCAGCGGCTCCCCGATCAGTGGCGTGGGCACCCCGGCGATGACGGCGACCTCGTTAAGCGTCACGGGCGTGACGGCAGGCGTGACGGAGGGCGTGACGCCCTCCTCTTCCAGCCCGGGCAGCGGGTCGCTGACCTGCGTGTCTTCCCCGTCACGCCCACCCGTGACGGACCCCTGTCCTGCACCCGGTTCGGGTGCCGGAGGGAGGGCGGGAGTCACGGCCGCCGTGACGGCGTCACGGCCACCCGTGACGGGCTCGGCGGGGGGTGTGACGGTGATGGCGAACATGTCGCCGAGGGCGACGTCCGCGCCGGTGGTGATCCGCTCCCGCTGCACGTCCAGCAGCCGGGCCCCGAGCGTGGTGTCCGCGGTGCCGACCTTGCGGGCCAGGCGCCACGACGCCCGGTCCGAACGCTTCCGGATCTTCGCGTCGGGGTGGTTGGCCGCTCGGGCGCGGTGGTAAGCCAGGGCCTGGACCACGGCCGCGGCCCGCGCATCGGACTCGGCGTCCCGGCCGTCGACGTGGACCACGATCCGCCGGGCCAGGAAGGCCATGCCCTCGGCCGAGACGGACATGCCCAGAGGGGTGATCGCGTAGATGACCGTGCGCGGCCCGTCCGGTGCGGCGACGGCCGACATGGCCGACGCGGCGGCCGGCAGGGCCCACAGCCCGGCGCGGACCACGGCCGGGGAAGACTGCCCCAGCATGGTCAGCCCCAGCAACACCAGAGCCAGTACCGCGGTGGCACCCTCACCCGCAGCGACCGCGCCGAGGGCGGTACCGGAGTTATAAGCGCCCTTGATGTTGGAGTACGTGCCGTACCCGCCGGCCGCGCCCGTGGTGAGCATCGGGGCGAACGCGAGGCCGAGGACGAACTTCTGAGCTCCGGTCAGCGGGCGGCCGGTCACCGCTCTTCCCCGTCCTTCTCGAACTCGTATGGGGTGTAGGTGACGGGCTCCTCGGCGGTCCGGGTGCGGATCGTGCCGGTGGCAAGCCGGGGGTCCCGGCTGACGTTCCGATTCGCCCTGAGGGTGATCCGTACGGCGAGTGCCCGGCGCTCCAGCAGCCTGTAGTAGAGCCGCTCGTCCGCCTCCGCGATCGACGGCAGCGGCACGTCCAGGGCTTCCACGATCGCGTCCAGCAGGTCGGCATACGCCATGTCGGTGCGCTCGTTCATGCCGCGTCCCCCGAGACCTGCGTACCGGTGGCGCGGTTGGCCGCGTTCCGGCGGGCCGTCAGTACCCGGTTGTGGGCCCGGCGGATGCGGCGGGCGTCGAACTCGGACGCGGGCCGGTCCAGCATCGCGATCAGCGCGTCCAGCAACTCGACCTCGGCCAGGACCACGGGCATCTCGGTCTCGATCGCGTCCAGCTCCGCGTCCGACGGCTCCAAGCCGTCGGACCATGGGGTAACAACGTCGTGAAGTGCAGCGATGGGCTTCATGGGTCTTGCTCCTTCTACGGAGGAACGGGACTCGGCAGCCCCCGGCGCGGGAACGCCGGGGGCTGCACTGCATTGCGAGTGGAGCGGGATGTGCTCGGCTCCCTGCGACCCCGCCCGTACGCCGCGGGAGGCGGCGGACGGGCGGAGGAGGCAACCGGCCGCAGCAAGTGCTGCGGGAGTTGAGTGCGCGAACCTGTGCCGCGCTGACCGCCTTTTCAGCTACAGGAGGCGGTAACCACACTCTTCAGTTCTCAAGCAACCAGCGCTTTCCGACGGCGCGCGGTAGGCCAGGAAGGCTCTCCCGTGGGTACGGGGCACCGCCGGAGCGAAGTCATGCGGACAGAACGCGGTACAGGCGTCTGAGCGGCCCGAGATAGACCCACTCAGTCCCTTAGTCATGTACTCCTGTGCAGGAGTCATGAGTAAGAGAGTGCTGCACTCCTGTAGAGGAGTCAACCCGCGGGGCAGCGAGTCGCGTCGCGGGATGACTCAAATATGGTGGGTCATCAGTCGTCGGCAGGGATGCGGTACTCCAGAACGAACTGGTCAGCACTCATGAGTGTGTCGCAGACCTCAACCACTCGACCTGACTTGATTTGAGCGTCCCGCATAAGGTGAATGACCGGTGCCCCCGGGCTCAGACTGAGCGAGCCCTGCTCTTCCTTGGTGGCGAGACGAACGCGCACCGTCTCCCGGAACTCCACCAGAAGGTCCCCGCGCTCCTCGATGCGCGCGTAGATCCCACCCGGCCCCGGGTTCTCCTCCCTGAGCTGCGGGATCTCTTCGGCAAGGTCCCACGGGAGGTAAGACGTCGCCTCCTCGGTGGGGACGCCGTCGCTGTAGTAGAGCCGGCGCCGCGCGAGCACCTTGGTACCCGGCTCCAGCCCAAGGCGCGCGGCCACCTCGGCTGGGGCCTCGGTCTGGCCGACGAAGAGGACGCGGACGCTGGGCTTCGACCCCGACTGCTCGGCCTCAGCCAGATACGCGGCCTTGCCGCCCTCCCTGTGCGAGCGGCGAAACCGGTCGCTGGATTTTCGCTGTACCGGCGGAGCCTTCCGGACGAAAGAGCCACGCCCATGGTGCGTGTCGACCAGGCCGCGAACCCTCAGCTCGGTCATCGCCTTGCGGACGGTCCCCTGCGCGACCGAGTACCGCTCCATGAGCTCGGACTCGCTCGGCACCTTCTCCCCGGGGCGAAGCCTGGCCAGAGGGTCCCCAAGCGCTTCCTGAATCTGCTGGCTGAGGTCGTCCGCGATTTGAAGGTAGCGCGGGCGGCCCGCGTCACGTGCTGGCGAGAGAGGCATACTCTGCTGATTCTCCTAGACTCATGTATATGACTAACGCTACCGCCGAGAGGCCGCTGCACTCCGTCTCGGTCGCCGGAATCGTCATCAGAGATGACGGTCGTGTGCTGGTGATCCGGCGCGCGGATAACGGCGCTTGGGAGCCGCCCGGCGGCATCCTTGAACGGAACGAGCGACCCGAGGAGGGCGTGCTGCGCGAGGTGGCCGAAGAGACCGGGATCACCGTCGAGGTGGAACGGCTCACCGGGGTCTACAAAAACCTCGCGCTCGGCGTGATCGCTCTCGTCTTCCGGTGTCGGCCTGTCGGCGGGGTGGAGCAACTGTCCGACGAGTCAACGGCTGTCCGCTGGCTCACCCCCGCCGAGGCGGAAGAGGCCATGAAGGAAGTCTTCGCCGTACGGGTCGCGGACGCCTTGGACGGTCCGGTGCCGCATGTACGGTCACATGACGGAGTTCGACTGCTCGCCGCCTGACGACGACTTCTGTCGACATCGTCAGCTAACGCCGCAGACACCTCCCGACTATGGGGAGAAGCATAGGCGGGGCCTTCGCCTCACCACCTCGCAGCAGAAAGAACTCCCTCGTCGGGGTCATCCCGGCGCATTCGGGGCGCTGTCCGACGATCACGCGACGGGTGCGCTTGTTCAGGTTGTTCACCGTTGATGCCTCAACGGGGCGCTGGTAGGGCCCGAAGTGCACGTCAGGTGGGCGAATTGCTGTCGGTCGGAGCGTGACCGGGCCGGATGTGCTACGGCCCGGTCACTCTGGCGACAACGAGGAACGGTCACGCCACGCAAGAACTACAGATTGCTCAACCCGAGGATCGCGAAAATCCGCCGTTCGCGCCCTCCGGCTGACGTCACTCTCGTCACTTCCACCTCGGCCTCCACCCTGTTGCCGAAGTACTGCGCAAGGCGGGGGGTGAGGGATTCGTCAGTGCTTGCCTGAATAACCTGCCCATTGTCCGTCCTGATCTCAACAGTCCCTCGGAGGGCGCTTGCGCTTCCGAGCCAGCCGACCAGACGAATGATCTCGGCGTTGTCGAACTCGCTGTGCTCGCAGAGATAGCGCACGCGTTCGGCTCCGACTGGGCTCCACTGGCTATGCCTCGGCTCCTGATTCGGTGCGTGCCAGGCGACTCGCAGCCCCAGCCTCGCCTCAGTAAGCCCCGCAGTCAGCGCTCCGAGGTGCTTCATCGCGCGTTGCCCGAGAGGAACAAGCTTCTCCGCCAACAGCTCGTTTGCTTGGCCTGCACCCTCAGAGAGATCCACAACGTCAAGGACAGTGTCCAACGCGTTGTCGAGGATGGGTCGCGCCTCACCAGCAGGCTCGGGGAAGAGCCCGTCAGCCCCATCACCCTGCGGACCGTAGACAGCAATGCCGAAGGACGATGGGAACACAGCTGACGCGCTGAGCGCGGTGGCCTCGCGGATGCTCCGCGGAATCGACGCGCTACTGGTTGGCCGTCCCGTCAGGGCTTGCGCAACCGCAGAGACCGACTCCTGAAAATTGGCGAGGAAAGGTCCCAGGACCGACACGCGCACCGTGTGCTGGCTGGTGGCCTCGCCGGTGAGAGCCAAGTCGAGGCGGGACCGAAGCTCCGCTGCTTCGGGTACATCGACAGCCCGAAGGAGCCGGCGGCGCTGAACAGCAGCGAACTCCTCCGGCGTAGTCGGTACGGGGGTCCCCGCACCGGTCCGCCTGTTCTCCCGCATCCACCGGCGCACAGCTTCCTTGTCAGCCGGGTCGGGGAATGGGGCGGGGGCCGTCATAGCAGCACCTCCACGTATCCTCGGCGCAGCTCGCCCAGACGCCCCGCTGGGTCTGAGGACGCTCGGGTTCGCTGCCAAACTTCATCGTAGAGCCCGATGTCCCTAAATGACTCGCTAGTAGCGCTTGTGAAGAGGCTCGGCATCATCTGCCAAAAGGGCATCGCGTCTGGCAATCGGACGACATATGCGTCTATTCGCATGGAATGCTCGGTGCACCAGGGCTGGTCCGTCAGCTCACCGAGGGAGACGAGTGACTCCTGATCGAGGCGGTCGTAGACCTCCGACCTCAGCAGGTAGGTGACATCAACATCGCTCGGCTCTTGCTTGCCACTGATGAAGCTTCCCCCCACCCACAAGCGGGTGATCTCTCCCGTCCAAGCCTCGACGGCCGCGCGGTGATGCTCCCATTCTGACCAGAGCTCCCGGCGCCTAGGCGAATCAAGTGCTTCGACGAACTCGGCATACAGCACATCGAGGCTCGCCGCGTACCGCCCCGGAGGCAGAAAGCCTGTGTCTGGGTCCAGCGCTGGCAGGTGTTTCATCGGACGATCCCCCCTCGTACGTCGCCCGGCAAGGTTGATCGTAGCGGCGCCCCACCATTCCCCGGGAGGGCAATGCGAGGGGAACCTCAGTGCGTAGGGGGCAATCCAGGGTTGGTGGTGGACACGCCGAATGATCATGACTGTGGCCATCCTCTGGCCAGGGCGCCGGCTGACGACCGGCTGACGGAGTCAAAAGGCCAGGTGAAGGGGAGTGGGAGTTACGCCACGCGATCGGTCTTGAAAACCGTCGTGGCGCGAGTCACCGTGGGTTCAAATCCCACACCCACCGCACCAGGTCAGACAACGCGCTGATCAGAAGGGGCACCCCGGACCGGGGTGCCCCTTCGTCGTGAGCGGGGCGGGCGGGAGGGGGCGGCGCCGGTCCTGAGAGGCATTGGTCCCTTTGAGTGGTGTTTGTCGGAAGATCGGCGTGCGTGGTGGGGTTCGTGCGGTTGCGGAACCATCATGACGAATGTATTCAGATCCGCCCTTCGGAACATCGCGAAATGAGGGACCCGTCATGGCTCTCCGCAGCACCGTCACGTCGTTCTGGACCACCGTCCTCGCCGCGGTCGTGGCGATCCTCGCCGCACTCGGCTTCGACGTGAAGGCCGTCTCCGCCGCCCCGGCGACGTTGGTCGCTCCGGTGGTTCCGGCGGCCCGGCGCCGGCCGGCGATGATGGCGCGGCGGACGTGGCGGGCGATGATGCGCGGAGGCTCGCTCCCGCCCACGATCAAGCAGCGGATCCGGGCCGAAGCGCACGGCAAGAACCCTTCCGTCCGCCGTTCGACCACGGCCCTCGCCGCGGGTGGGCCCGCCGGAGCCGTCGGGCAGCCGACCGCTCCGCCCGCCGCCGACGGCCCCGACCGGCAGACCGCGGCCGTCGCCGCCGGTGGGCGCGTCCGAGTCGTCGCCGGGCAGCTGGAGCTCGCCGCGTAGACGGGCAGTACGCAGTACGGGTCCGAGTGGAACAGCGGGCGCTGGAGCCCGGCCGGTGACGGCCGCGGATCGCGCCCGAGGCGCCCCGGCAGCGGGCGCGATGGACTGATCCCCGGCGGCGCCGGGGTGCGCGGGGCGTGAAGCGTGGCATCGCAGGGTCGCAGGCCCGGGAGACGGCGGGATTCCCGGACGGCGCGGCCCTTTTCTGCATGTCGGACCGAACGGGTTCACCGGGCCGTTCGTCGGCCACCTTGACACCGACCAGAAATCTGACGGACAGTCAGTTCCACTCGTCGATGTGAAGCCGGGAGGCCCGCGCGTGCACCTCGCCCCGACCGGAAGCCAGTTGCGGCTCCGCTGCGAACTGCGGAAGTACTTCCGCGCGCTCATGCCCGACGGACCACCCGAGGACCCCACCGCCCAGCGCGCACTGCTCCGGCGCATCGGTGAGGACGGCCTGCTCGGCCTCGGCTGGCCAGTCGAGTACGGCGGTCAAGGACGCGGAGCGGACGAGCAGTTCGTCTTCTTCGACGAGGCCTACCGCGCCGGCGCCCCCGTCTCCATGGTCACCCTCAACACCGTCGGGCCGACCCTGATGAGGTACGGGACGCAGGCACAGAAGGACAGGTTCCTCCCGGGCATCCTCAAGGGCGAGCTGGTCTTCGCCATCGGCTACTCGGAGCCGGAGGCCGGCACCGACCTCGCCTCACTGCGCACCAGAGCCGTGCGCCAGGGCGGTCCCGAAGGCGACTGGCTGATCGACGGGCAGAAGATCTTCACCTCCAACGCCCAGAACGCGGAATGGATCTGGCTCGCCTGCCGCACCGATCCCCAGGCTCCCAAGCACAAGGGGATCTCGATCATCCTGGTGCCCACCGACGCGCCCGGCTTCGGCTGGACCCCGATCGAGACGGTCGGCGGACTCACCACCACGGCCACCTACTACGACTCCGTCCGCGTGCCCGCGGGCCACCTCGTCGGACCGGAACACGGCGGCTGGGGGCTGATCACCAACCAGCTCAACCACGAGCGCGTGGCACTGGCCGCCATAGGCATGCAGGCCGAGGACTTCTACGAGCGCGCCCTCGGCCACGCCCGCACCCCGGACCCCGTCACCGGGGAACGGCCGGCGGACCACCCCTGGGTACGGTCCCGCCTCGCCGAGGCCCATGCGCGGCTGGCCGCCGTACGCCTCCTCAACTGGCGCCTCGTCCAGGACGTCGCCGACGGCACCCTCGCCCCCGGGGACGCGAGCGGCGTCAAGTTCCTGGGCACCGAGTCCACCGTCGAGGTGTACCGGATGTGCCAGGAGGCGGTGGGAGAGGAAGCACTCGTCCGAGGGCCGGGGGGCTTCGCGGGAGGCGAGCTGGAGCGGATGAACCGGGCCGCCCAGATCAACACCTTCGGCGGTGGGGTCAGCGAGGTCCAGCGGGAGATCGTCGCCATGATGCGGCTGGGCATGAAGGGGAGGAAGCGATGACCGCGGACCCGGCCGGGGACGCCGAGGAGGCAGCCCGGTTCCACGCGCTGCTGAAAGACTTCGAAGGGCGCCCCGCCGCCTCCGGAGGCCGCGCCAAGGACCTCGTGAACGAACCGATGATCCGTCATTGGTGCGAGGCGGTGGGTGACACCAATCCCGCCTACACCGGCCCGGACGCGATCGCCCCGCCCACCATGCTGCAAGTCTGGACGATGGGCGGCCTCTCCGGACACGGCGACCGCTCCTGCGCCTACGACGAGCTCTTCGCGCTCCTGGACGGCGCGGGGTGCACCTCGGTGGTCGCCACCGACTGCGAGCAGGAGTACCTGCGCCCGCTGCGCCCCGGGGACGCCGTCACCTTCGACGCAGTGATCGAGTCGGTCTCCCCGCGCAAGACGACCAAGCTCGGCACCGGCCACTTCGTGACGACCCGGATGGACGTGCGGGCGAACGGCGAGCCCGCCGGCACCCACCGCTTCCGGATCCTCAAGTTCGCGCCCGCCCAGCGGGCCGTGCAGGAGCGACCACCCGCGGCGCGCCGCCCGCGGCCCGTGATCAACCGCGACAACCAGGGCTTCTGGGACGGGGTGCGCGAGCACAAGCTGCTGATCCAGCGCTGCACCGCCTGCGCCACCCTCCGCTTCCCCTGGCTCCCGGGCTGCCCTGCCTGCGCCGGCTCCGACTGGGACACCGTCGAGGCGAACGGGGCCGGCACGGTCTTCAGCTACGTCGTCATGCACCACCCGCCCTTCCCTGCGTTCGACCCTCCCTACGCGGTCGCACTCGTGGAACTCGCCGAAGGAGTCCGGATCATCAGCAACATCACCGGTGTCCCCTACGACAAGGTGCGCATCGGCCTGCCGGTCCGGCTGGAGTTCCTGCGCGTGGACGAGGACCTGGAACTGCCCGTCTTCCGAGGGAGCGAGGGCTGATGGACTTCCGTCCCACCGAGGAGCAGGCCGACGCGGCCGGCCTCGCCGCCCGTATCTTCCGCGACCTCGCCACCCACGAGCGCCTCGCGGCGGCGGGCAGCGGCAGCGACGCCGAACTGTGGAAGGCCCTGACGAGCGCCGGGCTGACCGCAGCCGTCGAGGACGTCGGCCTGCTCGGCCTCGTGCTGCTGTTGGAGGAACAGGGCCGCACGACCGCCCAGGTGCCGTACGCGGTGACCTGCGCCTACGGGATCCTCCCCCTGGTCCGGCACGGCAGTGCGGACCAGCGCGCCCGGCTGCTGCCCGCCCTCGGGACGGGCGAGGCGGTGGCTACCGGGGCCTTCCCCGCCCGGGGCAGGATCACCGCCGCACCCGACGGGCGGCTCACCGGAACCGTCCCGGTCGTGCCCTGGCTGCGCGATGCGACGCACGTACTGGTCCCGGACGCGGAGCGGTCCCTGTGGCTCGTACGGACCGACCTGCCCGGTGTGGAAACCTCGGCGGTGGAGACCACCGCGCCATGGGCCGCGGGCCGGCTGGCCCTGACCGGTGCGCGGGCCGAACCGCTCGGGCAGGGCCCCCAGGCCTACGAGGACGTCCTCGCCGTTGCCCGTACCGCCTTCGCCGGGCTCCAGGCGGGCGTCTGCGCGGGCTCGCTGGCCCGCGCCGTCGCGTACACATCCACCCGTGAACAGTTCGGCCGGCCGCTGGCCACCAACCAGGCCGTCATGCTCCGCGCCGCCGACGCCCACATGGACACGGAGGCGATCCGGGTCACCACGTACGAGGCGGCCTGGCGCATCGACGAGGGCCTGCCCGCGGGCGAGCACGCGCTGACGGCGGCCTGGTGGGCCTCGGAGGCGGGCAAGCGGGTCGTGCACGCCGGCCAGCACCTGCACGGCGGTATGGGCGCCGACCTGGACCACCCCGTCCACCGCCACTTCCTGTGGGGCCGCCAGCTGGACGCCTACCTCGGCTGCGGAAGCGAGCTGCTGGCGGAGCTGGGCACGCTCCTGGCCGAGGCCCCGCCCGAGGCGCGGGCTGCCCGGAAGACGCACGAACGGGAGGAAGCATGAGGGTCGGTGACGCACTGCCGCCGCTGGAGATCGCGATCACCCGCACGCTCATCGTCGCGGGCGCCATCGCCTCCCGGGACTACCAGGACGTGCACCACGACGCCGAGCTCGCGCGCGAGAAGGGCTCCCCGGACATCTTCATGAACATCCTGACCACCAACGGCCTGGTCGGCCGGTACATCACCGACCACCTCGGGCCGGCAGCCACCCTGCGCAAGGTGGCCATCCGCCTCGGCGCCCCCAACTACCCCGGGGACACCATGACCCTCACCGGAACCGTCACCGCCCTCGACGGGGACACCGCCGAGATCCGGGTGGTCGGAGCCAACGGCATCGGGCACCACGTCACCGGCACCGTCACGGTGTCCCTGGACGCACGGGAGGCAGCGCAGTGAGCGTCCGGATCAGGGACGAACTGGGCGGCCGGGCCGCCATCGTCGGCATCGGCGCGACCGAGTTCTCCAAGGACTCCGGCCGCAGCGAGCTCAAGCTCGCCGTCGAAGCCGTCCACACCGCCCTCGACGACGCCGGGCTGACCCCCGCCGATGTCGACGGGATGGTCACCTTCACGATGGACACCAGCCCCGAGATCACCGTCGCGCAGGCGGCCGGCATCGGGGAGCTCTCCTTCTTCTCCCGGATCCACTACGGCGGCGGCGCGGCCTGTGCCACGGTCCAGCAGGCCGCCCTTGCAGTCGCCACCGGGGTAGCCGAGGTGGTGGTCTGCTACCGGGCCTTCAACGAGCGTTCCGGGCGCCGCTTCGGGTCGGGGGTCCAGCAACGCGAACCATCCGCGGAAGGCGCGGCACTCGGCTGGTCACTGCCCTGGGGGCTGCTCACCCCGGCGTCCTGGGTGGCCATGGCCGCCCAGCGTTACCTGCACGCGTACCACCTGACCCCCGAGGCCTTCGGGCACGTCGCGGTCACCGGCCGCCGGCACGCGGCGAACAACCCCGCCGCCTACTTCCACGGCAAACCGATCACCCTGGCCGACCACGCCGCATCACGCTGGATCGTGGAACCCCTGCGTCTGCTGGACTGCTGCCAGGAGACCGACGGCGGTCAGGCCCTGATCATCACCAGCACCGAGCGGGCCCGGAGCCTGCGGCAGACGCCCGCCGTGATCACCGCGGCGGCGCAGGGCGCCGGCCGCCGCCAGGAGGCCATGACCTCCTTCTACCGGGACGATCTGACCGGGCTCCCCGAAATGGACGTCGTCGCACGTCAGCTGTGGCGGACCAGCGGCCTGCGGCCCTCGGACATCGACGTCGGCATCCTGTACGACCACTTCACCCCGTTCGTTCTCATGCAGCTGGAGGAGTTCGGATTCTGCGGCCCCGGGGAGGGCGCCGATTTCGTGGCCGCCGACGCCCTCCCGCTCAACACCCACGGTGGCCAGCTCGGAGAGGCGTACCTGCACGGTATGAACGGCATCGCCGAGGCCGTCCGGCAGCTGCGCGGCACCTCGTCCAACCAGGTCACGGGCGCCGTTCACAGCCTGGTCACGGCCGGAACGGGGGTACCGACCTCCGGCCTGGTCCTGAGCGCCGACGGCTGACTCGGGCGCCCGTCGCCGGCACCGCTCCTCCACCTACAGGTGGTGCGGCCGGCCCCGGCACTACAACCTGAGACGGATCCCGTTTCGGCACCTGCGGCCGATCCCAGGGCCGCCCCGCGCTCCTAGCGTGGAGACATGACCTCGCCTGTCTGCACGCTCGCCTCGAACCCGACGTCGTACCCGTCGTTCTCGGCGTACGTCAGGACCCGCGGCACGACCCTGATGCGCACCGCGCGCTCGCTCACCGCCAACCCCTGCGACGCCGAGGACCTGCTGCAGACGGCCCTCGCCAAGACCTACGCCGCCTGGGACCGCATCGAGGACCACCGGGCACTGGACGGATACGTCAGGCGGGCCCTGGTCAACACCCGCACCTCCCAGTGGCGCAAGCGCAAGGTCGACGAATTCTGCTGCGAGGAGATCCCGGAAGTCGAGCAGGAGCCGTCCACGGACGCCGCGGAGGCGCAGGCACTGCGCGACGCGATGTGGCGTGCGGTGACCCGGCTGCCGGACCGACAGCGGGCGATGGTGGTCCTGCGTTATTACGAGGACCTCACTGAGGCGCAGACCGCCGAGCTGCTCGGAGTCTCCGTCGGCACGGTCAAGAGCGCCGTCTCCCGTGCCCTCGGAAAGCTCCGCGAGGACCCGGAACTCGCCCCGGTCCGCTGAGCCGCCACCCGGACCAGTCCGGTGTTTCACGTGATCGCCGTACCCCGATGTTTCACGTGAAACGTGCAGGGTGGCGTGACGCGCTTTGTACCCCTGGGTAGTGACATACCGCGTGGTACGTGCGCAGAATCCTTGCAATGTCGCGACGGAGCGATAGCGCCCACCGGGAGGACGCCAGTGCTCAGCACCATGCAGGATGTACAGCTCAACATCAGCCGGATTCTGGAGCATGGCCGGAGAGTCCACGGCACGTCGACCGTGACGACATGGACCGGGGAGGCAGAGCCCCACCGCCGGACGTTCGCCGAGATCGGCGACCGCGCCGCACAGCTCGCCAACGCCCTCCGCGATGAGCTGGGCGTCGAGCCGGGAAGTGTTCTGGCGACACTGATGTGGAACAACGCCGAGCACGTCGAGGCGTACTTCGCGATCCCCTCCATGGGCGCCGTCCTGCACACGCTCAACCTGCGGCTCCCTCCCGAGCAGCTGGTCTTCATCGTCAACCACGCAGCTGACCGGGTGGTGCTCGTCAACGGCACCCTCCTGCCGCTCCTCGCGCCGCTGCTGCCGCACCTGCCCACCGTCGAGCACGTGGTCGTCTCCGGCATCGGTGACCGTTCGGTGCTCGACGGCCTCGACGTGCGCGTGCACGACTACGAGGAACTGCTGGCCGGACGCTCCGACCACTACGACTGGCCCGAGCTGGACGAGCGCCAGGCTGCGGCCATGTGCTACACCTCGGGCACCACCGGTGACCCCAAGGGTGTCGTCTACTCACACCGCTCGATCTACCTGCACTCCATGCAGGTCAACATGGCGGAGTCGATGGGGCTGACCGACCGGGACACGTCCCTGGTCGTGGTCCCCCAGTTCCACGTGAACGCCTGGGGCCTGCCCCACGCCACCTTCATGACCGGGATCAACCTGCTGATGCCGGACCGCTTCCTGCAGCCCGCCCCGCTCGCCGAGATGATCGAGCGGGAGAAGCCGACGCACGCCGCGGCCGTCCCCACCATCTGGCAGGGGCTGCTCGCCGAGGTCACCGCGCGCCCCCGCGACCTGACCTCGATGAAGCAGGTCACCATCGGAGGCGCGGCCTGCCCGCCGTCCCTGATGGAGGCGTACGAGAAACTGGGCGTGCGCCTGTGCCACGCGTGGGGCATGACCGAGACCTCCCCGCTCGGCACGATGGCGCACCCTCCGGCCGGCCTGAGCGCCGAGGAGGAGTTGCCGTACCGGATCACCCAGGGCCGCTTCCCCGCGGGTGTCGAGGCACGTCTGATCGGCCCCGGCGGTGACCGCCTGCCGTGGGACGGCGAGTCGGCCGGCGAGCTGGAGGTGCGCGGCACGTGGATCGCGGGCGCCTACTACGGCGGCGTGTCCGGCGAACCGCTGCGCCCGGCGGACAAGTTCAGCGCGGACGGCTGGCTCAAGACCGGTGATGTGGGCGTGATCAGCGCCGACGGCTACCTGACGCTGACCGACCGGGCCAAGGACGTCATCAAGTCGGGCGGCGAGTGGATCTCCAGCGTCGAGCTGGAGAACGCACTGATGGCGCACCCGGAGGTGGCCGAGGCGGCGGTGGTCGCCGTACCCGACGACAAGTGGGGTGAGCGGCCGCTGGCGACCGTCGTCCTCAAGGACGGCGCGACCGTGGACTACACGGGTCTGCGCATCTTCCTGGGCCAGTCGATCGCCAGGTGGCAGCTGCCCGAGCGCTGGACGTTCATCGAGTCCGTGCCGAAGACCAGCGTCGGCAAGTTCGACAAGAAGGTCATCCGCAGGCAGTACGCGGACGGCGAGCTGGACGTGACGAAGCTCGACTGACCCGAGCGGCCCGGGGCCTCAGCCGCGCGTGAGCCATGGCCGCAGCAGCCTGCTGACGGCGGGCATGGCCACGTAGGTCATCAGGGTGCTGAACACGACCGTGAAAGCGGCCGTCCGCAGTACGAAGGGCAGGTCCACCAGGTACGGACCCAGCACCGCGTTGCCGAGCAGCGAGATCGGGAAGATGGCCAGCCCCGAGCTGATCACCATCTTCCAGCGGGGCGGCGCGGGCCGGGTCGTGCCCGGCTTCGCGAACCAGGTCTCCATGCCGTGCAGCTCGCGCCGCGCTATCTCGTGGTGGTGGTGACCTTGGCAGTTGGCGAAGAACGCGGCGCGCTCCGCCGACTTCTGCCAGGCCTCGAAGGCGGCCTGGTGACGGAAGCGGTGCACCAGGAACCAGGGAGCACCCTCCGCCGCGGGCCGGAACAACCCGTACCCGAGGTGGTCCGGGAAGCGCGCGGCGGTCTCCAGGATCCCGCGCGCCCACGCCTCGAAGTCCTCCTCGTGGCCGGGCTCGACCTGCCGGGCGATGAGGAGACTCACCTCACCGTTGTCGGCGGGAACGCTGTGCTCGGTCGTGTCGGTGATGGCCATCGGGCCAGGATGACTAGTTGGTGCCGATCTTGGCCAGCAGGTCCACGATGCGGCCCTGGACATCGGCGGTCGTGGACCGTTCGGCGAGGAACAGCACGCTCTCGCCGGAGGCCAGCCGCGGCAGTTCGGCCGGGTCGATCCCGGTGGCCGTGTAGACGACGAGCGGGGTGCGGTTCAGCTGCCCGTTGGCGCGCAGCCAGTCCACGATCCCGGCCCGGCGGCGGCGCACCTGCATCAGGTCCATGACGACGAGGTTGGGCCGCACCCGGGTGGCCAGCTCCACGGCGTCGGTGTCGGCGCCCGCCCGGGCGACCTGCATGCCGCGCCGCTCCAGGGCGGCGGTCAGCGCCGTGGCGATCTCGTCGTGCTCCTCGATCAACAGCACCCGTGAGGGGTGCTGCTCGCTGTCGCGCGGTGCGAGCGCTTTGAGCAGCACGGCCGGGTCGGCGCCGTACGCGGCTTCGCGCGTGGCGTGCCCGAGCCCGGCCGTGACCAGGACGGGGACCTCCGCGGCAACCGCGGCCTGACGCAGCGACTGGAGGGCGGTGCGGGTGATGGGCCCGGTCAGCGGGTCCACGAACAAGGCGGCGGGGAACGCCGCGATCTGCGCGTCCACCTCCTCGCGGGAGTGCACGATCACCGGGCGGTAGCCGCGGTCGCTGAGTGCCTGCTGGGTCTGGGCATCGGGCGCGGGCCACACCAGCAGCCGCCGCGGGTTGTCCAGCGGCTCCGGCGGAAGTTCGTCGTCCACGGGCAGCGGGACGGGCCGGTTGACCACCTCGACCGCGCCGCCGGGGCCGTCGAGCGGCTCGGGCCCCTCGGCGGAGCCCGCCTCGGGGGCCCCTATGGCGAAGGCGCGACCCTGGGGCGCGGGCTCGGAGAGCCGACGGCGGCGGCCGGAGCCGCCGGCGTCCACCGAGATGCCCTGGCCGAGCGTGCCGAGAGCGCGCACGCTGATCGGCTGCGCGGCCTCCGACGGACCGTCCTGCGGCTGTCGGGCAGCGGGTACGGGGGCGGGGCCCGCGCCCGTACCCGCCTCGGGCCCGCCGTCCTCGGAAGCGGTACGGGCCGCGGGCACCGGCCAGGCGGGTGCCTCGGGCAGTGCCCGGCGCCGCCCGGTCGGCGGTACCGGCCCGGGTGCCTCCGGGGCGGCCGCGGGGGCGGCTTCGGGGGCGTCGGCCACGGGGGCACCGAGCACGCGACGCCCACGGCGGCCGGCCGGAGCATCCGGGCCGGCCTCGGCCGGGGCGGGAACGGCTCCGGCGGCCGAGGCAGCGACCGCTCCGGGGGCCGGGGCGGGAGTGGGTCCGGCGGGCAGCGCGAAGCCGCCTTCCGGGGCGATGGGGCGCTGGGGAACGGGAGCCGCGAGCCCGGTCGCGGGAACCGGACCGCCCTGCTGCGCGAACGGTCCCGCTGCCGGGCCGGCCGGCGCCGCCGGGCCCAACGCGCGGCGGCGGCCCGCCGGATGCTGGGTCAGCGGAACGGGCGGCACCGGGGGCACGGGCGGCAGCGCCGGCATCCCGGTCCCCTGCGGGGGCACGGGCTGCTGCGGCGCGGGCTGGGGAACCGCGGGCTGAGCGGACACGGGCTGGGAGGGA
Organism: Streptomyces sp. NBC_00539; assembly: GCF_036346105.1. Taxonomy (GTDB): domain Bacteria; phylum Actinomycetota; class Actinomycetes; order Streptomycetales; family Streptomycetaceae; genus Streptomyces. The sequence goes on along the minus strand of NZ_CP107811.1, from coordinate 3,442,437 downwards.
GCCGGCTGCGGGGCCACGGGCTGCGGACCGCCGGGGCGCCGGGAAGCGTCCGGCCCGTCGTGGTGGTCCGCACTGCCGTCGCCGTCCCGGCCACGCCTGCGCCCGGTACCCAGCCCGGCCGGGTTCACCGGGGACTGGGCCAGCTCGGGGCCGCCCGGGCCGGCACCGTCGAGAGTGCCGTCCGCGCGGCGCCGCCCCGACGACAGCGCGAGCGCGCCCCCGCCCTCGCGCGGCTTCGCCCCGTCGGCGTCGTCCAGGAACGCGTCCACCCCGCGCCGGGCCCGTCGTCCCCCGGACTCGCCCCTGGCTCCGGCGCCGTCCCCACCGTCCGGCTTCGCCCCGGCCCCGGCGGCCGGAGGCTCCACCGGCTCGGGCTCGGACTCGGGTTCCGGGTCCGGCAGCGTCACCGTTCCGGCTCCCGCACCCAGCGGAAGCTCCAGAACGTAGGTGCCGCCCGGCGCACCGGGCACGTCGACGGTCTGGAGGACACCGCCGTGCGCGGCCACGATGCCCCGCACGATCGGCTCGTGCACCGGGTTGCCGCCTTCGTAGGGCCCGCGCACCTCGATCCGTACGACGTCACCGCGCTGCGCGGCGGCCACGACGATCGTCGAGTCGCTGTATCCGCTGCCCTGGCGGGTCTTGCCCGTGGCGTCCACCCCGGCGACATCGGCGACCAGGTGCGCGAGCGCCGTCGCGATCCGCTCCCCGTCCACCTCGGCCTCGATCGTCGGCGCGTGCACGGCGAACTGCGCCCGGCCGGGGCCGATCAGCTCCACTGCGCCGTCGACACCGGCCGCGACGACCTTGTTGATCAGCGTCTTTTCCTTGGCGAGCTTGTCGCTGCCCGCGTCCAGCCGCTGGTAGCCCAGCACGTTGTCCACGAGGGTGGTCATCCGCGAGTAACCGGCCGCCAGGTGGTGCAGCAACTGGTTCGCCTCGGGCCACAGCTGGCCCGCGTCATCGGCGGCCAGCGTCGCCAGCTCCCCGCGCAGTTCCTCCAGCGGCCCGCGCAGCGACTCGCCGAGGACCGCCAGCAACTGGGCGTGCCGCGCGGCGAGGGCGTCGTACGGGCGCCGGTCGGTGAAGGTCATGACGGCGCCGACGAGCAGCTCGCCGTCCCGTACGGGCGAGGTGGTCAGGTCGACGGAGACCGGCTGCCCGGCCTTGTTCCACAGCACCTGGCTGCGCACCCGGTGCTTGCGGCCGCTGCGCAGGGTGTCGGCCAACGGGGATTCCTCGAAGGGGAACGGCGAACCGTCCGCGCGCGAGTGCTGGATCAGCCCGTGCAGCTCGCGGTTGCCGAGATCGGTGGCCCGGTAGCCGAGGATCTGCGCGGCGGCCGGGTTGACGAGCACGACCCGGCCGTCGGTGTCCGTGCCCACCACGCCTTCCGCGGCGGCGCGCAGGATCATCTCGGTCTGGCGCTGGGAGCGGGCGAGCTCGGCCTCGGTGTCCACGGTCTGCGAGAGGTCCCGTACGACCAGCATCAGCAGCTCGTCGCCGGTGTACGCGGGCTGCGGCTCGCGGTAGGCGTCGCGGCCGTCGAGGTGTGCGGCGGTGACCTCGACGGGGAACTCGCTCCCGTCGGTGCGCCGGGCCGTCATCCTCTTGGGCTTCGCCCTGCCCTCTTCGTCGTCCCCGGGACGGCGCATCGAGCCGGGGATGAGCTTCGAGTCGAACTCGGGCAGGAGGTCCAGCACTCCACGGCCGACGAGGCCGGTGCCGGGGCTCTCCATGATTTCGAGGGCGATCGAATTCGCGTTCACCACGGTGCCGTTGGCGTTGACGAGCAACAGCGCGTCAGGAAGCGCGTCGAGTATTGCTGCGAGGCGAGCAGCGCCTCGGGATGGCCTGCTGCTCACGACGAGCTTCCTCCCTGACCACGACTACCGGCATGTCACGGGAGGAGTCTAAGGGCACCGCCCCGCGGCGGGATGGCCGATGCGGGGCGGATAAGGCACATCCTCCGCATCCTCCCAGGTCAGGAACGTCCACTCGGAAGCACAGGTTCCAGTGTGTTCCACCGGTCGATCTCGCATCCGTTCTTGCGCCGGAACGTGGTGTCCACCTTCTTGCCGTGCCACGTTCCCTTGATCCGGGCGGTGGCCGGACCCCCGTCGACCATGGTGCAGATCCGGCGCTGGGAAACCGGGGCGAAGGGGTCCTTGCCCTCCTTCGCGAGCGCGTCGAGGCGGGCGCAGGCGTCCTCCGCCTTCGGGTGGTTCCCGCCGACCGGGTCGCACTCCAGCCGGTACTCGCCGTCGGTGCCCGGGTTGCCGGTGTCGGACACGTCGATGGTGAGCCGGTCGGGTGTCGACAGCAGCCGCTCCAACGGCAGGGGTGGCAGCGGTCCGGCGGCCGCGGCGGCCAGGGCTGAGGTGACGGCGAAGGCGGCGAGACGCAGCATGGGGCACTCCAGGTCGTCCGTACGTCGTACGCCTGGCAAACGACCCGGGCGCCCCGATGTTGCGTGCGGTCCGACGCGTGCGTGTGTACGCGTGCCGCGTGGCGTGCGCGCCGGCCTGTAGAGCCTCCCGAGGATGCCGTTAAGGCTTTGCCCCGGGCCCGCCGTTCCTTGTACCGTGGGAGCGGATTGGTGACCGGCCCCGCGCCTGTGTCATCATCTGCACGCACCTTCGTACGCGAGGGTGTGCTGGAGGCGTCGCCTAGTCCGGTCTATGGCGCCGCACTGCTAATGCGGTTTGGGGCTTACCCCCCATCGAGGGTTCAAATCCCTCCGCCTCCGCACCTCACCGAAGCCCCGGTCCTCACGGACCGGGGCTTCGGTGCGTTTCGAACGACTCAAGAGGGGTAGCGCGCTCGTCGCCGCGAGCCGGGCGAGGCCTGGCGGATGATCTCCATCCGCGCTGTTTCCGCAGGTCAGCCGCGGTGGGGCCAATGGATTTCGCGTCCCGCCGAGGTCCATGTATTGTTGTTCTCGCAAGGCCAACGGGGCGCAAAACCCCGAACAGCCCAAGCACTCGTAGCTTAACGGATAGAGCATCTGACTACGGATCAGAAGGTTGCAGGTTCGAATCCTGCCGAGTGCACAGCCGAAGAGGCCCCCCGGTTCGCCGGGGGGCCTCTTGCGTTGTGTGCGTCAGGGGCGGTGGACGCGGGGGAGGCCGGTGACCGCGAGGACCAGGGAGTAGAGCGAGGTGGTGGCGGTGATGAAGAGGCGGTTGTTCTTCGGACCGCCGAAGGCGATGTTCGAGACCGGCTCGGGGACGCGCAGCCGGCCGATCAGGCCGCCGTCCGGCGCGTAGCAGCGGACGCCGTCCTGCATCGCGGCCGCCCACAGGCGGCCGCCGTCGTCGAAGCGGATGTTGTCCACCGAGGGGCAGGCGGCGAAGACGCGGTCGTCCGTCAGGGTTCCCGCGTCGGTGACCTTGAAGGCGCGGATGTGGCCCGCGCGGGTGTCCGCCGCGTACAGCTCGCTCTCGTCGGGGGAGAAGACGAGGCCGTTCGGGCCCAGGAAGCCGTCTGCGACCAGACGGACCTCCCCCGTCGTGGGGTCGGCGCGGTAGAGGTTGCAGGCGCCGATCTCGCTCGGCGCGCGCCGGCCTTCGTAGTCGCTGGTGATGCCGAAGTCGGGGTCCGAGAACCAGATCGAGCCGTCGGAACGCACCACCGCGTCGTTCGGGCTGTTGAGGCGCTTGCCCTCCCAGCGGTCGGCGATGACGGTGAGGGTGCCGTCCGGCTCCGTGCGGGTGACGCGCCGGTTGCCCTGCTCGCAGGTGATCAGGCGGCCCTCGCGGTCGAGGGTGTTGCCGTTGGGGTGCCCGGCTGCGGTGCGGAACACGGAAACGGTGCCGGTGGCCTCGTCCCAGCGCAGCATCCGGTCGTTGGGGATGTCGCTCCACACCAGTTGCCGCCAGGCGGGCAGGTAGAGGGGACCTTCCGCCCAGCGGCAGTCGTCGTAGAGCCGCTCCAGACGGGCGTCGCCGTTGGCGCAGCGGCCCGTACGGAAACGATCGTCCAGAATCTCGTACAGAGTGAGGTCGGCGATGGATGACATATTTCCCCCATGTGGCAAGTGAACCGAAGACTGTTCGGTGTGATGCTGAGATTGCAGGATCAGGTACTGTTTCCGCAAGGGTGAGCGGGCAGATGAGGGGAAGATCGCGTGGACGACATCGATCGGGCGCTGCTCCAGCGGCTCCAGGAGGACGCGGGTCAGTCGTACGCCGCTCTCGGTGCGGCCGTCGGGCTGTCTGCGGGAGCCACGCACGAGCGCGTACGCAAGCTGCGGGAACGCGGCGTCATCCGGCGGACCACGGTCGACGTGGATCCGGCGGCCGTCGGGAGCGGGGTCCTGGCCTACGTGATGGTCGACTCGAATGCCTGGATGGGGGACTCGAAGGCCGCGTTCGAGGGCATCGCCGAGATCCAGGAGGCACACATCATCGCCGGCAGCGCCTCCGTGCTCGTCAAGGTACGGACGGGCTCGACCGAGCAGCTGCAGGACGTACTGCGCCGCCTCTACGCCATCGACGGGGTCAGCGGGACGCAGGCGACCGTCGTACTGGACACCTTCTTCGAGCGACCGCTCCCGCTGTGACCTGGTGGTGCACCGGTATCCGGTGGCAGGACGGCGGCCCGGGCATCGGCTGGTACGGAGCCGAAAGGGGGGAGCGCGACAGCCCGCTCGGGTACGGGCAGCGGCTGGCCTTCGTCGCCCGGGGGGAGCGGCAGTGCCTCGGGGTCCGGCGGGCGGGCAGACGCACGCCGTGCCCCGCGCGCCGGACGGTGCCCGGCCGGACCGCGAGTGCCCAGTGCGCCGAGTGCGCCCGGCTGGACCGGTCCTTCTCGGTGGCCGCCGACACCAACGCCGCCGATCCGCGCCCCTACCGGGTGTACCTCGCCTGGTTCGGGCCCGGTCTGATCAAGGTCGGCATCACCGCCGAGGAGCGCGGCCCGGCCCGGCTGCTGGAGCAGGGCGCGATCACCTGGGCCTGGCTGGGGCGCGGCCCGTTGATGGCCGCGCGACGCACCGAGGAACTGCTGCGGGCGGCCCTCGGGGTGCCCGACCGGATCGCCTACGCCCGCAAGCGCGCGGTGCGGGGCCGGCTGCCGTCGCCGGCGGAACGGGCCCGCGAGGTCGCCGAGCTGCATGCACGGGCCGTGGCACTGCCGGGGTGGCCGGAGTCCCTGGAGCCGGTGGGCTGTGAAGTCGCGGACCACGCGGCGGCCTTCGGGCTGGACGCGCTGCCCACGCCGTCCCGGGTGGTCACCCAGCTGGTGGCGGGCGGAGCCGTGGCAGGGTTGCTGGCCGGCGCGGCCGGGCCGGATCTGCACCTCGCGGACGGGCTCGTCGTGGACACCCGGCTGCTGGCCGGGTGGGAACTGGTCGTCGCGCCGGGGGACGCCGCCACGGACGTGCCGGTGGCCGCGATCGAGCCGCCCGCCGACGCCGAGCAGGACGGGCTGTTCTGACCGGCCCGCATCCCGGAGGCACCAAGGTCAAAACTTGGATCCCTTTGGCTCCGCGGCCCCCTTTCAGGTGGACACGCCGAGGGCAGCACGCGGAGGGTGGTCGTCATGACCATCCAGCCCGTACCCCCCTTCGAACCGCCTTACGTCATGGCCGTTTTCACCGGCGTCCGCACCTCTGACGACACCGGCTACGCGGAGACGGACACCCGGTTGAACGAGATCGTCCGGGCGAACCCCGGCTTCCTCGGCTACGACTGCGCAGCCACCCCGGGCGGCCTCGGCATCACCGTCGCCTACTTCCGCGACCACGACTCCCTCACCGCGTGGCGGGACGACCTGGAGCACCAGGCGGCGATGAAGCAGGGCCGCACCCACTGGTACGAGAGCTACTCGCTGCACGTCGCCACAGTCGAACGGAGCCACGGTTTTGTCCGCGACAACGGCTGAGGCGGTCCGCGCCTTCCGCGACCGGCTCGGACTTCCCGGGCTGGTCGACGTGCACACGCACTTCATGCCCGAGCGGGTCCTGGACAAGGTGTGGGACTACTTCGACGCCGTCGGTCCGTTGACCGGCGTCGAGTGGCCCATCACCTACCGGCACGAGGAGGAGCAGCGGGTCGCGCTGCTGCGGGAGTTCGGGGTACGGGCCTTCACCGCCATGCTCTACCCGCACAAGCCGGCGATGGCCGCCTGGCTCAACGCGTGGTCCGCGGACTTCGCCGCGCGGACCCCCGACTGCCTGCACACCGCGACCTTCTTCCCGGAAGACGGCGTGTCGGAGTACGTCGGCCGGGCCGTGGAGGCCGGAGCCCGGATCTTCAAGGCGCACCTCCAGGTCGGCGCCTACGACCCGAACGACGAGCGGCTCGAACCGGTCTGGGGACTCCTCGACGAAGCCGCCGTCCCGATCGTGATCCACTGCGGCTCGGGGCCGGTGCCGGGCAAGTACACCGGGCCCGAGCCGATCGCCCGCCTGCTGGCCCGGCACCCCGGGCTGCCCCTGGTCATCGCCCACATGGGCATGCCCGAGTACGCCGACTTCCTCGACCTGGCCGACCGGTACCCGGAAGTCCGCCTCGACACCACCATGGCCTTCACCGACTTCTCCGAGCAGTTCAGCGGCTTCCCGGCGCAGGACCTCGGGCGGCTCACGGACCTCGGCGACCGCATCCTGCTCGGCACCGACTTCCCGAACATCCCCTATCCCTACGAGCACCAGCTGGTAGCCCTCGAACGGCTCGGCCTCGGGGACGACTGGCTGCGGGCGGTCTGCCACGACAACGGCGCCCGGCTCTTCCGGCTGACCTGAGCGCCAGAGGGCCGGGCCGACCCGACCACCGGTTCTCAGGAAATTCACAGGTAGGCGCAAGAACGCTCTCAGAGGTGCCGTCCAGCGTGTACGCATGACTGCGACGACCACCTCCCACGCGTCCACGTCCACCGGCAAGCACACGGCCCTCATCCGCCCCGACGGCGGCCCGTGCCGGGTGCTCGTCGTCGACGACGAGGCCGCGCTCTCCGAACTCCTGTCCATGGCCCTGCGCTACGAGGGATGCGAGGTCCGCAGCGCCGGCGACGGGGCGACCGCGCTGCGGGCGGCGCGGGAGTTCCGCCCGGACGTGGTGCTCCTCGACATCATGCTCCCGGACATGGACGGCCTCACCGTGCTCGGCCGGCTGCGCCGGGAGCTGCCGCACGTGCCCGTGCTGTTCCTGACCGCCAAGGACTCCGTCGAGGACCGCATCGCCGGGCTGACGGCGGGTGGCGACGACTACGTCACCAAGCCGTTCAGCCTCGAAGAGGTCGTGGCCAGGCTGCGCGGCCTGGTCCGCCGCTCGGGCGCGGCGCAGGCGGCCCGCGGTGGCTCCGTACTGGCGGTCGGCGACCTGCGGCTCGACGAGGACAGCCATGAGGTGACCCGAGGCGGCCAGGAGGTCCACCTGACCGCCACGGAGTTCGAGCTGCTGCGCTACCTGATGCGCAACCCGCGCCGGGTGCTGAGCAAGGCACAGATCCTGGACCGGGTGTGGTCCTACGACTTCGGCGGCCAGGCCAATGTGGTCGAGCTGTACATCTCCTACCTGCGACGGAAGCTGGAGAGCGGCCCCGGATGGCCGCCGATGATCCACACCCGGCGGGGCGCCGGATACCTGATCAAGCCGGCCGAGTAGTGGCCGTACGTCCTCCCGGGCGCGCGACGCGGGCCGGCTCCGAGCGGGTGCCTCGGGAGCCTCGGGTCCGGCGGCCCTGGTCGCTGAGGTCCCGGCTCGTGCTGGCGGCGGTGGTGCTGATCGCCGTCGTCGGCGCGGCCATCGGCGCCGTCACCACCTTCGCGCTGCGCCAGTACCTGGTCGAGCAACTGGACGACCAACTGCGCGCCTCCCTCACGATGGCCACCCGGGGCCCCGGCGCCGGGAAGGCCGCCCGGGAGGGCAGCCTCGGGTTCGTCCTGGCCGGAACCCCACCGGGCGCCGCCGGGATACGGCTGGACGAGAACGGCAAGGTCATCGGCACCGCCCGCAACGCCGCGGTCGGCGGCCCCGAGCTCGACCACCGTCAGCCCCTCACCGAAGCCCAGAGCGCGGCTCTGGCGAAGGCCGCCCGCAAGGCAGGCCAGGGCCGGCTCGGACCGCTGGACGTGGACCTGCCGGATCTCGGCAGCTACCGGGTGCTCACCGCTCCCGACGGGAGCCTCGTTCTGGGCTTCCGGCTCGGCGAAGTCGACTCCACCGTCCGGACGCTGATCGCGGTGGAGGTCTTCGCGACCCTGGCCGGCCTGATCGCCGCCTCCCTCGCCGGGCAGGCCCTGGTCGGTGTGGCGCTGCGCCCGTTGCGACGAGTGGCCGTGACCGCCACCCGGGTCTCAGAACTCCCCCTGCACAGCGGTGAACCCGCTCTGCACGAGCGGGTGCCCGACGCAGAGGCCGACCCCCGGACCGAGATCGGCCAGGTCGGCGCAGCCCTCAACCGAATGCTGGGCCACGTCTCCTCCGCCCTGACCGCCCGGCAGCAGAGCGAGATGCGGGTACGCCAGTTCGTGGCCGACGCCAGCCACGAGCTGCGTACCCCGCTGGCCTCGATCCGGGGCTATGCCGAGCTGACCCGCCGCGGCCACGAGGAACCCGGCCCCGACACCCGCCATGCCCTGAGCCGCATCGAATCCGAAGCCACCCGGATGACCGGTCTGGTCGAAGACCTGCTGTTGCTGGCCCGGCTGGACGCGGGCCGGCCACTTGCCACCGGCGACTGTGCCACCGACCTCGCTCCGCTCGTCGTCGACGCCGTCAGCGATGCGCGGGCCGCCGGGCCGGAGCACCACTGGCGGCTGGAACTCCCGGACGAACCGGCGCCCATCCGGGCCGACGCCGCCCGGATCCAGCAAGTCCTGGTGAACCTCCTCGCCAACGCACGCAGCCACACCCCTCCCGGTACCACCGTCACCGCGCATGTTTCACGTGAAACAGCCGGCGAAGCATGCGACGTCGAACCAGCCGACGTCGAAGCACGAGACGTCGAAGCGCAAGACGTTTCACGTGAAACACCACACGTCCGGCTCCGAGTCGAGGACAACGGCCCCGGAATACCGCCCGAGTTGGTCCCGCATGTCTTCGAGCGCTTCGCCCGGGGCGATGCCTCCCGGTCCCGGGCCGCCGGCTCCACCGGCCTCGGGCTCGCCATCGTCCAGGCGGTCGTCACCGCCCACGGTGGCCGGGTCGAGGTCCGCAGCCGGCCGGGCCGAACCTGCTTCGAGGTCCTCCTCCCCCTCGCGGACACCAAGGAGCGGACGGACTCACAGACGGAGCACAGGCTCAGCACACAGCGGTGACAGGCCGCCCGGCGAGGGTCGGAGCATGCCAACCGACACCTCTCCCGGCTCCGGAGCCCTCCCGGCCCGCGTGCACTTGGCACCCGTGCCCGGTGAGCCCGTACTCGACGTGGTGATCCCAGTCTTCAACGAGGAGAAGGACCTCGGCCCCTGCGTGCACCGGCTGCACGATCACCTCACCAAGACGTTCCCGTACCCCTTCCGCATCACCATCGCCGACAACGCCAGCACCGACGGGACCCCCGACGTCGCGGCGGCCCTCGCCGCCGCCGTCGAGGACGTCCACAGCACCCGGCTGGAGGAGAAGGGGCGGGGCCGCGCCCTGCGCACCGTCTGGTCCCGTTCACAGGCACCCGTCCTCGCCTACATGGACGTGGACCTCTCCACCGACCTCAACGCCCTGCTGCCCCTGGTCGCCCCGCTGATCTCCGGTCACTCGGACCTCGCCATAGGCACCCGGCTCGCGCGCTCCTCCCGCGTGGTGCGGGGAGCCAAGCGGGAGTTCGTCTCGCGGGCCTACAACCTGCTCTTGCGCTCCTCCCTCGCCGCCCGCTTCACCGACGCCCAATGCGGGTTCAAGGCCATCCGGCGGGACGTCGCCCAGCGGCTGCTGCCGCTGGTGGAGGACTCCGGCTGGTTCTTCGACACCGAACTGCTGGTGCTGGCCGAGCGGGCCGGGCTGCGGATCCACGAGGTACCGGTGGACTGGGTGGACGACCCCGACTCCACCGTCCACATCGTCCGTACCGCAGCCGAGGACCTCAAGGGCGTCTGGCGGGTCGGCCGGGCACTGGCCGTCGGCGCACTCCCGCTCGACCGGCTCGCCCGCCCCTTCGGCGACGACCCACGGGACCGGACCGCACTGCCCGGTGTCCCGTGCGGGCTGACCCGCCAACTCCTCGGCTTCTGCGCGGTGGGGCTGTTCAGCACCCTGCTCTACCTGGCTCTGTACGCGGCGTTCCGCACCGCGGCCGGGCCCCAGATCGCCAACGCGGCCGCCCTGCTGCTCTCGGCCGTCGCCAACACCGCCGCCAACCGCCGGCTCACCTTCGGGGTGCGCGGCCGCACCCGAGCCGTGCGCCACCAGGCACAGGGGCTGGTGGTCTTCGCCATCGGCCTCGCCCTGACCAGCGGCTCACTCGCCGCGCTGGGGGCGGCGGCCGCCGAACCCGCCCACAGCACCGAACTCGCCGTACTGATCACCGCCAACCTCGCCGCCACCGTGCTGCGCTTCCTCCTGTTCCGCGCCTGGGTCTTTCCCGAGCCGCGCGGCAATCCCACGAAGGACGACATCCGATGACGACGGCAGCAGTACCCCTGTTCCCGCCCGCCCCGCCGACCGCCACCACTACGGCGGTGACCGGCCGGCCCCGTTGGGAACGTCCCTCGTACACCGCGCTCCTGCTCCTCACCGCCGTTCTGCTGTTGTGGAACCTGGGTGCCTCGGGTTACGCGAACTCCTTCTACTCGGCTGCCGTCCAGGCGGGTTCCGAGAGCTGGAAGGCCTTCTTCTTCGGGTCCTCCGACGCCGGGAACTCGATCACCGTCGACAAGCCCCCGGCCGCCCTGTGGCCGATGGCCCTGTCGGTGCGGCTCTTCGGGCTGGGCGGCTGGCAGATCCTGGTACCCCAGGCCCTGATGGGCGTCGGTACCACCGCGGTGCTCTACGGGGCCGTACGGCGCCAGTTCGGCCCCGTGGCGGCGCTGCTGAGCGGGGTGGCCTTCGCCCTGACGCCCGTCGCGGCCCTGATGTTCCGCTTCAACAACCCGGACGCACTGCTCGCCCTGCTGATGACCGTGACCGTCTCCTGCGTCCTGCGGGCACTGGACGGAGCCCGCACCGGCTGGCTCGTCGGGGCCGGAGCCGCGGTCGGACTCGCCTTCCTGACCAAGACCCTCCAGGCCTTCGTCATCCTGCCTCCGCTGGCAGTGCTGTACGCGGTCTGCGCTCCGACGCGGTTGCGCAGGCGGCTGGGGCAGTTGCTGCTCGCCGGAGTCGCGATGGTGGTGGCCGGGGGCTGGTGGGTGGCCGTGGTGGAGCTGTGGCCCGCCGGGTCCCGGCCCTACATCGGCGGCTCGCAGAACAACTCCTTCCTGGAACTGACCCTCGGCTACAACGGGCTGGGCCGGATCAACGGGAACGAGACCGGCAGCGTCGGAGGCGGCGGGCGCCCCGGCGGGGGCGGGGGCGGAGGCTGGGGAGAGACCGGCATCGACCGGCTGTTCACGGGCACCATCGGCGGTCAGATCTCCTGGCTGCTCCCGGCGGCCCTGATCATGCTGGTCGCCGGACTGGTGATCACCTGGAAGGCCCGCCGGGCCACCGATTCGCTGGAGAGCATGGCCCGCGCCTCCTTCCTGGCCTGGGGCGGTTCGCTGCTGATCACCGGGCTGGTCTTCAGCTACATGCAGGGGATCTTCCACGAGTACTACACCGTGGCCCTCGCGCCGTTCCTGGCCGCACTCGTCGGCATGGGCGTCGTCGTGCTGTGGGAGGAGCGGGGAAGCCGGGCGGCGTCCCTCACCCTCGCCGGATCCCTCGCGCTCACCGCCTACTGGGCCTTCGTGCTGCTCGGTCGCGCCCCGGGATACCTGCCGTGGCTGCGGTGGACGGTGCTGGCGGCGGGCATCGGCGCGGCCGTCGCGCTGCCGTTCGCCGCGCGGCTGGGTCGCAGGGCGCTGCCGGCAGTGGCGGGCGTCGCTCTGGGCGCAGCGCTGGCGGGCCCCTTCGCGTACTGCCTGACCACGGTGAGCACCCCGCACACGGGCTCCATCGTGACGGCCGGCCCGGCGGTGGCGGGTGGTGGCGGCCCGGGCGGCCGCGGCACGCACGCGTTTTACCTGCCCGGTGGTGGCATGCCCCCGGGCGGCGGGCCCGGGATGCAGCCCGGCGGACGACCTGCCGGGGTCCCCGGCATCGCGCGACCCGGCGGAACCGGTCCGCGGGGCAACGCGGGAGGCAACGCGCGCGGCAACGCTCCCGGCGGCGTCGGCGGGCTGCTGAACGGCGCGAAGGCGAGCGCGCAGGCCACGGCGGCACTGCGGGCCGGCGCCGACCGCTACACGTGGGCGGCGGCGGCCATCGGTGCGCAGAACGCGGCGAGCTACCAGCTGGCCTCCGGCGTGCCGGTGATGCCGATCGGCGGTTTCAACGGCAGCGATCCCTCGCCGACCCTGGAGCAGTTCAAGGCGTATGTGAAGGCCGGCCGCATCCACTGGTTCATCGGCCAGAGCGAAAACCAGGCGCAGGGCCGGCCCCCGGGCCAGGGGCTGCCGCAGGCCCAAGGTCAGGCCCAAGGCCAGGCGCAAGGCCGACCCCAGCCGCAGGGCGGAGCCGGCGGTGAGGTCACCGGCCTGCGACGCGCGGGCGCAGGCCCGGGCGGTGGCACCAGCAGCGCCATCGAGACCTGGGTGAGGGCCACGTTCAAGGCCACCACGGTCGGCGGGGCCGTCTTCTACGACCTCACCGCGCCCGCCACCACGACGCCCTGATCCGGCCCGGACCGGGGGTGGGCCCCGCGGAAACGAAACGGCAGGGCGCCGCAGACGAGGAACTCGCCTGCGGCACCCTGCCGTTTCACCGTCGTACCGGGCGTCCGGCTACTCGACCCGGGCGACCACCGGCGCCTCCTGGACGGCGCTCGCCGCGGCCGGGGCGTGCGAGGCCGGCTTCGACTTCAACGCGACCTCCTTGATGAACAGCACCAACAACAGGGCGAGCAGCGCGCACGGAGCGGCGTAGAGGAAGACGTCGCCGACTCCGTGCCCGTACGCGGACTCGATGACGGTCCGCAGCGGCGCGGGCAGCTTGTCGAGGTTGGGGATCCCGCCCCCGCCGGAGCCGCCGTGCGCCATGGCCGCCGCCTTCGGGCCGAGCGCGGTCAGACCGTCCGTGACGTAGTGGGTGACCCGGTTCGCCATCACCGCGCCGAGCGCCGAGACGCCCATGGCGCCGCCGAGCGAGCGGAAGAAGGTGACGACGGAGCTGGCCGCGCCGAGGTCCTGCGGGGCCACCTGGTTCTGCGTGGCGAGGACCAGGTTCTGCATCATCATGCCGAGGCCGAGACCGGTCAGCGCCATGTAGATCGCGATGTGCCAGTACGGGGTGTCGTAGCGCAGCGATCCCAGCAGGCCGAGGCCGGCCGTCAGCAGCACCCCGCCGGCCACCAGCCAGGCCTTCCAACGACCGGTCTTGGTGATCACCTGACCGGAAACGGTGGAGGAGACGAAGAGGCCGCCGATCATCGGAATCGTCAGGATTCCGGACATCGTGGGGGACTCGCCGCGGGCGAGCTGGAAGTACTGGCTGAAAAAGACCGTGCCGGAGAACATCGCGATGCCGACGAACAGCGAGGCCGCCGAGGCGAGGGAGATGGTCTTGTTGCGGAACAGGCGCAGCGGGATGATCGGGTCGCTCGCCCGGGATTCGACCAGGAGGAAGAGCAGGCCGAGCGCCACGGCGCCGCCGGTCATCGCCAGCGTCGTCCAGGAGATCCAGTCGTACGAGTCCCCCGCCTGGGTGACCCAGATCAGCAGCAGGGACACCGCGCCGCTGATCAGGAACGCGCCCAGCCAGTCCACCTTGACGTCACGCCGGACCACCGGGAGCCGCAGGGTCTTCTGGAGCACGATCAGCGCGATGACGGCGAACGGGACGCCGACGTAGAAGCACCAGCGCCAGCCGAGCCAGTCGGTGTCGGTGATGACACCGCCGAGCAGCGGGCCGCCGACGGTGGCGACGGCGAACACCGCGCCGAGGTAGCCGCTGTAGCGGCCCCGCTCGCGCGGGGAGATCATCGCGGCCATCACGATCTGGGCGAGGGCGGACAGGCCGCCGACGCCGATGCCCTGGACCACGCGGCAGGCGATCAGCATGCCGGTGTTCTGCGACATGCCGGCGACGACGGAGCCGAGGACGTAGACGACCAGCGATATCTGGACCAGCAGCTTCTTGCTTAACAGGTCGGACAGCTTCCCCCACAGGGGGGTCGCGGCCGTCATCGAGAGGAGGGCGGCGGTGACGACCCAGGTGTAGGAGGACTGCGTACCGCCGAGGTCGCTGATGATCTGGGGCAGTGCGTTGGAGACGATCGTGGAGGACAGGATCGCCACGAACATGCCGAGCATCAGCCCGGACAGCGCTTTCATGATCTGCGGGTGCGTCATGGGCGCGCCGTCGGACGTGGTCCCCGACTGGCCGCCTCCCCGCACACCGGTGGGTGTGGTCGTAGCCATGTGGTTCCTTCAGTACTAGAAGCTCGATCGGAGCCGTGCCAGCAGGGCGTTGAGCACGTCGATGTCCTCGGCCGACCAGTCGGACAGCGCCCTTTCCAGGGCGTTGGTGTACCGGGCGCCGAGCTCGGCGAGGACGGCGCGTCCGGCCGGGGTGAGGCGCAGGATCCGGCAGCGGCCGTCGCCGGGGTCGAGGACGCGTTCGATCCAGCCGCGGTCGGCCGCGTGGGCGACGTGCCGGCTGCTCACCGAGATGTCGATGGCCATGAACTCGGCGAGCCGGCTGAGCCGCATCTCGCCGTGCCGGTCGAGCACGGTGAGGACGGCGGCGGAGCCGGTCGGGCAGTCCGCGGGCAGGATCCGTGCGAGGTCGCGCTTGACCGCGCCGATGCCGGTGAGCTGGCGGGCCAGCTCCTCGTAGCGGGTGGCCGGCGTGGTGCCGGCGCTGCGGGCCGTGTGCGAGGCCATCCGACGCCCCCAATCTCGTTGCTTAGGGCAACCATAGAAGAGGTTGGTTGCTACAGGCAAATGGATGGGGGGGTGGAGCGGTAAAGGAATCGGAAAAGCCGCTAGGGTGCGGAGCCATGGCTGCGAACCACAACTCACCCGGCCCCGAGGGCAACTACGACCCGGCGGGCAGCACCCAGATGTTCCGCGCGTTCGTCGAGGAGGCCGAGCCGGTGCGTGCCACCGTGCCGGGAGCCCGTCGGCGCCAGTCGGCGAAGGCTGCCCCCAGGACCGGCCTGTGGGTGGGTCTGGGGCTGGCCGCGCTCGTCGTGATCGTGGCGGTGGCCTGGCTGGCGCTGGGCTAGTCCCCGTGCCCCCGCGCTGGTCCCCGTGCCCCCGCGCTAGTGTCCGTGCCCCCGCGCTAGTGTCCGTGCCCCCGGGCTGGTCCCGTGCCCCCTCGGGGGCCCCGGGGCGTCAGCTCCAGGTGGCGGTGACGTTCCGGGTCTCGACGTGCATGCCCAGGGGCACCCGCCACGCCTCGACGCAGACCGTGTAGGTCTGCGTCTTCGACGTGCCGCCCGCGATCGGGGCGGGCAGCGGCTGGGTCGTGGCGATCGTGGCCCAGTCGATGCCGAGGGCGCCGATGATGTGCGTCGCGAAGTTCACCGTGCCCGAACGGGCCGCGGTGGTGCCGGTGTTGGTGAAGGCGACCGTGACCCGCTCGCACCAGCGGTCGGCGGCCGCCGAGCGGAGCGGGGCGCCGAGCGTCAGCCGCGCCGGGGTCGCCGGCGCTGGGGCCGGGGTGCCCGGCCCGCCCGGCGTGGGCGGGGGTGTGGATCCCGGTGGCCCCGGGGGCTCGGTGCGGTGGGGGGTGCCGGGGATGGCGGCGGGGCCGGGGTCCGGTGAGGTGCCCGGGGCCGCGGAGCCGCCGGGGGCGGTGGATGGGGCTCCGCCCCGGGCGGAGGCGGCCGGGGTCCTCGCGTCCCTCGCACCGGTCGACGTACCACTGGTGGCCGAAGGCGCGGCGCCGCCCGGCGGCGGGGCTCCGAGCTGCTGGAACTCCACGTCCCCGCGCGGCGGTACGTTCCCGCCCGTGCCGGAGGGCGCTGCTCCCACGGCGGCGTAGCCCTCGCGGGCCGGACCGCCGCAGCCGCCGAGGGCCAGGGCGGCGACGGCGCCGCAGAGGGTGAGTGCTGCCGCCCGGCGGGTTCCCGTTCGCATCGCGCCAGTGTCACTGACGATCCGTCAGTTGGGAAGCGGGCGGCAGCGGCCCGGAGGGCTGCCTGCCGGCCTACTCGCCGATCAGGCCGACGCGCAGCTGCGCGAGCGTACGCGTGAGCAGCCGGGAGACGTGCATCTGGGAGATGCCGACCTCCTCTCCGATCTGCGACTGCGTCATGTTGGCGAAGAACCGCAGCATGATGATCTGCCGTTCGCGGGGCGGCAGTTTGGCCAGCAGCGGCTTGAGCGACTCCCGGTACTCGACCCCTTCGAGCGCGCTGTCCTCGTACCCGAGGCGATCGGCGAGGGAGCCCTCGCCGCCCTCGTCCTCGGGCGAGGGCGAATCGAGCGAGGAAGCGGTGTACGCGTTGCCGACGGCCAGGCCGTCGACCACGTCCTCCTCGGAGACGCCGAGCACGGCGGCCAGTTCGGGAACGGTCGGGGACCGGTCCAGCTTCTGGGCGAGCTCGTCACTGGCCTTGGTGAGGGCCAGGCGCAGCTCCTGGAGCCGGCGCGGGACGCGCACGGACCAGGAAGTGTCCCTAAAGAATCGTTTGATCTCGCCCACGACCGTCGGCATGGCGAAGGTCGGGAACTCGACACCGCGTTCGCAGTCGAAGCGGTCGATCGCCTTGATGAGCCCGATGGTGCCCACCTGGACGATGTCTTCCATCGGCTCGTTGCGGCTGCGGAAGCGGGCCGCCGCGTAGCGCACGAGGGGGAGGTTCAGCTCGATCAGGGTGTCGCGTACGTACGCGCGGTCGGGGCTGTCCACGTCCAGGGCGGCAAGTCGCTGGAAGAGGGAGCGGGAGAGCGTGCGGGTGTCGATGGCTTCCGAGCGGTTGGACACTGCCGGCAGCTCACGCTTGACGAGCGTGAGCACCTTGGAGCTGCCCTGGTCTACGGACATGCCACCCCCTTGAGGTCGCGGACGGTCGCGCTTCTCTGCGCGCCCGTCGGAGGAACGCAGCCTCCACCTGAATACCGGAGGCGGGGCTGCGGCAAACGCGGTTCCAGCAGAATGTCACATGTCGGCAACACGCTGTAGCGCCATGTCGACATGTATCTCCAGCGACAGAACGGAATGAGCCCGGTCTGTCGGGAAACGCGCCAGGTGATCTCCACCCGTTCCGGTTACGCCTCGATCCTGTTTGCGGATCGCAGCCGCGCGAAGCTCCGGGCGAGCAGCCGGGACACGTGCATCTGGGAAACCCCCAGCTCAGCGCTGATCTGCGACTGCGTCAGGTTGTTGTAGTACCGGAGCAGGAGGATCCGCTGTTCGCGCTCGGGCAACTGTACGAGGAGGTGCCTGACGAGGTCCCGGTGCTCGACGCCGGCCAGTTCCGGGTCCTCGTAGCCGAGGCGGTCCAGCAGGCCGGGCATTCCGTCGCCCTCCTGGGCGGCTTCGAGCGAGGTTGCGTGGTAGCTCCGGCCGGCCTCGATGCAGGAGAGCACCTCGTCCTCGGTGATGCGCAGCCGCTCGGCGATCTCGGGGGTGGTGGGAGTGCGGCCGTGCAGCGTGGTGAGGTCCTCGGTGGCGGCGTTGACCTGCACCCACAGCTCGTGGAGGCGGCGCGGGACGTGGACGGTTCGCACGTTGTCGCGGAAGTACCGTTTGATCTCCCCGACCACGGTCGGCATCGCGAAGGTCGGGAACTGCACCCCGCGGTCGGGGTCGAAGCGGTCGATCGCGTTGATGAGTCCGATCGTTCCGACCTGGATGACATCCTCCATCGGCTCGTTGCGGCTGCGGAAGCGGGCCGCCGCGTACCGGACGAGGGGCAGGTTGGCCTCGATGAGGGCCCCGCGGACCCTGGTGTGGTCGCGGCTGCCGGGCTGGAGGTTCTTGAGCTGTCCGAACAGCACCTGGGTCAGCGCGCGGGTGTCGGCGCCGCGGCTCTGCGGCCTGGGGGCGGGCGGGGGCTCGGGCGTGGACTCCGGTGGTGACTCCGGCAGGGGGTCCGGCGTGGACTCCTGCTGGAGGGGGACCTGGGGGTCGTGGGGCGGCTCGGCCGGCTCGGTGTGTTCCGGGGGTTCCTGCGCGCTCTGGGGGCTCTGGGGGTCCTGCTGGGGTGGCACCTGAGGCGCAGTACTGGCCGGCACGGTCACGCCACCCCTTCAGTCAACTATCCGTCAAAAGCGGTCATAGCATCACAAGAGATGCGCACTGTGTGCAAGCACCCGATAACGTCGTGTTGAGGATAGATTTGCCAGATTGGGCATATCGGGATATTCACCCTGAACACGGATAACACAAAAAGCCCCCCACCCGTCGGAGTGGGGGGCCGGGAAGTCCGGAATCCGCTTCAGCGTACGGGTTCAGCGCACCAGTTCGGTCATGAACTCGCCGATCCCATGGGCGGCATCCGAGATCCCCTGGAAGCCTATTTGGACCATATCGGCGGCTTTGACGGGTTGAGTGATGATCACGAAGAGTACGAAGACGACGAGCGCGCCCATGACGAGCTTCTTGGTGTCCACGAGCGGTGTCGGCCTCCCCAACCGGTCCTGCTGAGTCGGGTGAGTCTAACCGGTCAAGTTTGGGCACTCACCTGACCTTTAAGGACCAATGGCCTGTCGGTAAGGGCCTTTTGTCGCTCCCCGGGTGGGAGGGGAAGACGCAGGATGGGACACGAGCCCACCGGTTCTGGCAGGAAGCCGGGGGGTGAGGGAAAGGGCCTCGCTGCGGGGTCCGGCCGCGGCTTCCCCCCGATCGCGGCTCGGACCGGCAGGTTCGGTCTCCTCGGGGGGAGCGGCTTCTCCCCCCCCCCGATGCCGCTTCCCCCGTCCACGCGTGAAGGTCCCGGCCACGGCCGGGGCCTTCCGTGCGTCGGGGGCCGGTGAGTTGCGGGAGCGGACGAGCTGCGGGTTACCGGCCGCGTTGCGGTGGCCGGCGGGCCGCGGTGGCCGGCGGGCCGCGGGTACCGGCCGCGTTGCGGGGCCCGTCAGCCGATGGCGCCGGCCAGGTCCGTGATGGGCTGGACGGGCGCGATCACCGGCGCGAGGTCGTTCGGGAGGTCCATCAGCCGGTTGAGCTGGTTGAGGGCGTTCAGCTTGGCGCCGATGTCCTGGACGGAGCCGGGCACGACACCCTTCGGCATGCCCGGGGCGGCCTGCGGCAGGTCCGGCAGGGTGAGCGGGGCGATCGGTGCGGCGGAGGCGGCGGGTGCGGCGAGGCCCGCGGCGGCCCCCGCGAGGGCGAAGGCGGCGAGCATGCGCTGGGTCTTGGTCATGCCGTGACAACGGCCGAGGGGGCAGCCGGTCACGCGGGGGTCCCTCGGAGGGCGGCCGTACGGGCGCTACGGGCGCGGGGCGGCGGCGGCCGGGGCGGGGCGGGGTGGGCATCCGGAGCGTCGCGGGCCGGGCGCCGGGCCGAGTGGAGGTGCGGGCGCGCGGGCCGGAGTCGTGGACGGGTGCGCGCGGGCCGGAGTCGTGGACGGGTGCGCGCGGGCCGAGTTGCGGGCGGGAACGACGAGAGCCCCGACCCTTGCGGGGCGGGGCTCTCGATCAGAGCGGTAGCGGTGGGATTTGAACCCACGGATAGCTTGCACCATCACACGCTTTCGAGGCGTGCTCCTTCGGCCGCTCGGACACGCTACCGAGAGAGAGCTTAGCCCAAAGAGAGCCGTGCTCTGAAATCCGTATCCGGTGCCGTGCCACGAGCCGCCCTGGAACGGTCGGTCAGAGGTCGCGGAAGAAGTCCGTCAGCTGCCGGGCGCACTCGTCCGCCAGCACGCCGCGGACCACCTCCGGCCGGTGGTTGAGCCTGCGGTCCCGTACGAGGTCCCAGAGCGACCCCGCCGCGCCCGCCTTCTCGTCATCCGCGCCGTAGACGACCCGGGCCACCCGGGACTGCACCAGTGCGCCCGCGCACATCACGCACGGCTCCAAGGTCACCACCAGGGTGCACCCGGTCAGCCGCCACTCCCCGAGCGCGGCGGCCGCCCGGCGCAGCGCGAGCACCTCGGCGTGGGCCGTGGGATCGCCGGTCGCCTCGCGCTCGTTGTGCCCGGTGGCGAGGAGCTCCCGGTCCGGGCCGAGCAGGACGGCGCCGACCGGCACGTCGCCGGCCGGCACCGCCAGGGCGGCCTCCTGGAGCGCCAGGCGCATGGAGTCCCGCCAGGGGTCCCGAACGGGGTCGGGACCGGGGTGGTGCGTGTGGTGCTCGGTGATCACTAGCGGACGGCCTCCAGGACCTCGGTCGCACCGAGCGACTCGGCGATCTCCGAGAGGGCGTCCCCGTCGAGGGTCATCAGTTGCTTGTGGCTCACGCCGAGGTCGTCGAGCAGCCGGGGGTCGCCGAGCGGACCGGCCGGTACCGGCTCGGTGCCGCCGCGGACCCCTTCGTCCGCGTCGTCGTCCTCGGTGGTGAAGGCGGCGATGGCGTCCTCCTCGCCGTCCTCGGTGCCGTCCAGGTCGAGTTCGTCGAGTTCGTCGTCCTCCTCCTCGCTGCCCAGCAGCTCTTTGGTCAGCATCGAGCCGTAGGAGCTGCGGTCGGCCGCGGAGGCGTTCGATACGAAGTACCGAGGGTCCTCCTCGCCGTCCACGCGGACGACGCCGAACCAGGCGTCCTCCTGCTCGATGAGGGCGACCACCGTGTCGTCGTCGACAGCGGCGGACCGGGCGAGATCGATCAGATCACTCAAGGACTCGACATCGTCGAGTTCCATGTCGCTCGCTTCCCACCCGTCTTCGGTGCGCGCGAGCAGTGCGGCGAAGTACACCGTGACTCTCCCACTGGTCGTAGGCGTGCCGGTTGGAGGTCCCCCCGGCCTGAGGTTGGGGCCTGAACAGCCGTGTGCGAGCCGTTCGTACCCCGCCCCATCGGCATCGTGGCAGAAACGGCGGCTTTGCGAGAGGTCTTCCGCGCTTGCGTCGTCCCGTGCCGTGGGCTCCGCGGGTTGTGCGGGGGCCGCGTTGGGCGGGCGGGACCCGGTCCCGGGGGTGGGCGTGTCACTCCCGGGACCCGGCCCGCCGGAGGGGGCGCCGGGGCGCGGGAGGCGGCGGCGGCGCGCGCCCGGGCTCCGCCCCGGGCCGCGCCCCGCATGCCGGCGGGGCCGGCTTCGGCCGGGGCGGCTGTCCCGGGTTCCGCGGCGCGTGGAACCCGGCGGCGCCGGGTCCGGGCCGGGTGACCGGCGGATCACCGGGTGACCAGCGAACCGCCGGAACGCCGGATGACCAGCGGACCGCCCGGTCACCGGTGGACCACCCGGTTACCAGCGGAACGTGCGCATGCGCATTTGTTGGCGCATACGGGCCGCGCGGGCGCGGCGGGGCTGGACGCGGTCGCGCAGTTCGCGCGCCTCGTTCAAGTCGCGGAGGAACTGCGCACGCCGCGCCCGGCGCTGCGCCGTACTCTCCGGCTCCCCCGGATCCCCCGGCTCTTTCTCTGGCACCATCGCCCACCGCCCCGGCTGCTCTTCTGCGGTTGTGCTACCCACCTTCCCCGGGACCCCCGCATTGATGCCACCCAGGTCGTCCCAGCTCAGGCGGGTTCGTCGTGGGTCGCCGGGACGACCGCCACCGGGCCCTGCGCGTGCTGGAGCACCGCGTGCGCGACGGACCCCATCATCAGCGCCCCCAGGCTCCGCTTCGGGTGGTGGCGCCCGACCACCACCAGCCCCGCCGAGCGCGACGCCTCCACCAGCCGCCCCGCCGCCTCACCCGGCACCGCGGCCTGCTCCACCCGCACCCCGGGGTGCCGCTCGCGGAACGGGGCGAGGCGTTCCTGCTGGGCCCGCAGGGCCTCCCGCTCGGCCGGGCCGAGGTCGTCGCCCCCCGCCAGCTCCTCGGGGGTGATCACCGCGAACGGCGTGTCCAGCGGCATGACCGCCGGGGACGGCGGTACCGGGTAGGCCGAGACCACCTGGACGGCCGTCCCCCGCGCGGAGGCCTCCGCGAACGCGAAGGCCAGTACGTCGTCATGCGTCTCGGCGGTGTGCAGCCCCAGGACGACCGCGCCGCCGGCCCCGGACCGCCCCGCCCGCGGCACCACCACCACCGGGCACGGCGCGGTGGTGGCCACGGCCCGGCTGTTCGACCCGAGCAGCAGCGCGGCGAACCCCCCGCGGCCCCGGGACCCCATGACCAGCGCGAGCGGCCGCGTCTCGGCCCCGATCACCCGCAGCGCCTCCGGAACGGACCCCTCCAGGGCCTCGTACCGCACCTGCGCCGGCTGCTCCGGCGCCGCCGCCAGGACCTCCCGCACCCGGTCCCCCACCGGATCGGCGTACTCCTCGGGCTCGGAGGCGTCGTGCAGGGACGAGCGCCGCCCCGCGTACAACTGGGCGCTGTCGGAGAGCACATGGGCGACGAGCAGCCCGGCGCCGTGCCGCAGCGCCGCGAGCCTCGCCCACTCCAGCGCCTCCAGGCTGTGCTCGGATCCGTCGACCGCCGCGATCACCAGTCCGTTGCTCATCAATCCAGGGTGCTGGCCCCCTGTGCGGCCCGCAATACCGGGGCCGGGGCCCCCGGGGTGCCCCTTCGGACACGGGAGGGGCCGCTCAGCGCGTAGCCTTTTGGGTGGAGGTCGCACATCGCGGCCGTTTTCGCAGGTCGCAGGTCGAAACCCGGCAGCTGGCGGCAGTTGAGGTCTTGGAGGAAGTTGTGCGTTTGCAGGTCGTCGATCACCCCTTGGTGGCGCACAAACTCACCACCCTGCGCGACAAGCGCACCGACTCCCCCACCTTCCGTCGCCTCGCCGACGAACTGGTGACCCTGCTGGCGTACGAGGCCACCCGCGACGTGCGCACCGAGCAGGCCGACATCGAGACCCCGGTCGCCGCGACGACCGGCGTGAAGCTCTCCCACCCGCGCCCGCTGGTCGTCCCGATCCTGCGCGCCGGTCTCGGCATGCTGGACGGCATGGTGCGGCTGCTGCCGACCGCCGAGGTCGGCTTCCTGGGCATGGTCCGCAACGAGGAGACCCTGGAGGCCTCCACGTACGCGACGCGCATGCCCGAGGACCTCTCCGGCCGGCAGGTCTACGTCGTCGACCCGATGCTGGCCACCGGCGGCACGCTGGTCGCCGCGATCCAGGAGCTCATCAAGCGCGGCGCCGACGACGTCACCGCCGTGGTGCTGCTGGCCGCGCCGGAGGGCGTCGAGGTCATGGAGCGCGAGCTGGCGGGCACGCCGGTGACGGTGGTGACGGCAGCCGTGGACGAGCGGCTCAACGAGCACGGCTACATCGTGCCGGGCCTGGGCGACGCGGGCGACCGCATGTACGGCTCGGCCGAGTAACGCCCCGGGCGCGGACCGGTGGTCAGGCGTCGGTGAGTGCTCCGGCGCCGGTCAGCACTTCTTCGCGGCGGGCGCGGGCTCGGGGTTGGCCAGGAGGGCCAGCGCCTTGTCGGCGTCCGCCTTCGTGCTGAGCTCCTTGAACCCGTCGCCGAGGATCAGGTCGATGTCCGGGCCCTCGCGGGTGTCGGTGTGCTGCGTCATGCCGGCCAGCTGGGTGCCGAGTACGGAGTAGGCCGCCTTGTCGGTCTTCGGCGAGCCCAGCATTATCCCGGTGCCCGGGACCTTCTTGTCGAAGTCGGCCGGGGCGTTGCCGACCTGCCCGATCACGAAGCCGCGTTTCTTCAGCTCGTCCCCGACGGCCTTGGCGAGGCCGGCGCGCGGGGTCGCGTTGTAGACGTTGACCGTGATCTGGCCGGGCTGGGGCAGCACCACCGCGGGTTTGGAGGGGGCCGCCGCCGGGCCGGCCTTGGGGGCGCCGGTCGGGCAGTCCTTGGCAGCGGCCGTCTTGTGCCGGGTGTCGCCGCGGAAGACGTCGATGAGCTGCAGTGCCCCGTAGCCGAGCAGGGCCAGCACGAGGGCGGAGCCGAACAGGGCGAGGATGATCCGGCGGCGTCGCCGCGGACGGCTCATGCGGGGGAAGGCAGCTCCGGTGACGCGGTACTTTCCGCCCATGCCGGGGGGAGTGAGCATGCTCATGGGCGCAGCGTAGTGCCGTACCGGAACGATGCCTACTAAATGATCGTTTGATCGGCAAAGGCCGACCCGAAAGGCGCAATCGGCCGGTCAGGACGGCTCACGTTCACGAGCGCGGGCTCTGGTGCGGAGCCCCGGTCAGTCCATTTCGAGGACGCGGGCGTGCAGCACCTGGCGCTGCTGGAGGGCCGCGCGCACGGCGCGGTGCAGCCCGTCCTCCAGGTACAGGTCGCCCTGCCACTTCACGACGTGCGCGAAGAGGTCCCCGTAGAAGGTGGAGTCCTCGGCGAGCAGTGTTTCGAGGTCCAGCTGTCCCTTGGTCGTCACGAGCTGGTCGAGCCGGACCGGGCGCGGGGCTACGTCCGCCCACTGCCGGGTGGTTTCCCTGCCGTGGTCGGGGTACGGCCGCCCGCTTCCGATGCGCTTGAAGATCACACGGAAAGCCTACCGGGCCGGTGCGTGCGGGCGCAGCATCGCAGCCGCAGTGCAAAAGTGGCAGACGGGGCCAATCCGGGAGTGACTTCATGAGCGAGAGCACCGACCCCGTGTCCCCGGCCGACCAGATCGCCGCCGGGTACGCCTTCACAGGACCAGCGCTCGATCTGGGGGCCCTGCTCTGGGAGGGCACCTGCCTGCCGGACCGGCAGGTCCGCATCCCGCTGGCCATGCTCAACCGGCACGGGCTGGTCGCCGGCGCCACCGGCACCGGCAAGACGAAAACCCTCCAGCTGATCGCCGAACAGCTCTCGGCGGCGGGCGTGCCCGTATTCCTCGCCGACATCAAAGGCGACGTCTCGGGGATTTCGGCGCCCGGTGTTCCGAGCGACCGCATCCGCCGACGGGCCGGGGAAGTGTCCCAGGAATGGTCGGCGACCGGATATCCGGCCGAGTTCTACTCCCTGGGCGGTATCGGGCCCGGTATTCCGCTCCGGGCGACGGTGACGGCTTTCGGGCCCGTCCTGCTGTCGAAGGTGCTCGGGCTCAACCAGACGCAGGAGCAGTCACTCGGTCTCATCTTCCATTACGCCGACTCCAAGGGCCTGGAGCTGATCGACCTCAAAGACCTCCGGGCGGTCGTGGCCTTCCTCGTGTCCGACCAGGGGAAGGCCGAACTCAAAGGCATCGGCGGCCTTTCCACGGTGACCGCCGGGGTGATCCTGCGATCGCTCACCGCATTCGAGCAGCAGGGCGCCGCGGATTTCTTCGGAGAGCCGGAATTCGACACCTCCGCATTCCTCCGCACGGCCCCCGACGGGCGCGGCGTGGTCTCCGTACTGGAACTCCCGGCGGTCCAGGACAAACCGCAGCTCTTCTCCACCTTCCTGATGTGGCTACTGGCGGACCTCTACGCGGACCTGCCGGAAGTGGGGGACGTGGAGCGGCCCGGACTCGTCTTCTTCTTCGACGAGGCTCACCTGCTGTTCCACGACGCCTCGAAGGCGTTCCTGGAATCCATCACCCAGACGGTCCGGCTCATCCGTTCCAAGGGCGTCGGCGTCTTCTTCGTGACGCAGACCCCGAAGGACGTGCCGGCGGACGTACTGGCGCAGCTCGGCAACCGGGTGCAGCACGCGCTGCGCGCCTTCACCCCCGACGACGCGAAGGCGCTCAGGGCGACGGTGAAGACCTTCCCCCGGTCGGCCTACGACCTGGAGGAGCTGCTCACCCAGCTCGGGACGGGCGAGGCGGTGATCACCGTGCTGAGCGAGAACGGCGCGCCCACGCCCGTGGCGGCGACCCGGCTGCGCGCCCCGCAGTCACTGATGGGGCCGCTCGACGCGGCCGCCCTCGACCGCGCGGTGACCTCCTCGCCCCTGTACCCCCGGTACGCGCAGCCGGTCGACCGCGAGTCGGCCTACGAGAAGATCAGCGCCGAGCAGGCGGCGGCCGAGGCCGCGGCGGAGCGGGCCGCCGCGGCCGGGGAAGGGGAGAAAGAGGGCAGGCCGGCCGCGAAGGCGGGCCGCGGCGCGCCCCGGCAGGAACCCTCCCTGGCGCAGCAGGTGGTGGGCAGCGGGCTCTTCCGCTCGCTGGCCCGGTCCGTCGGCACCCAGCTGGGGCGGGAGATCTCGCGCTCGCTCTTCGGGACGGCCCGCCGTCGACGCTGAACCGCCGCGCCCCGTTCCCACCTTCACCCGGACGGCCCAGCCGGACGGTCCAGACGGAATCCACTGAACCGGTTGCCATATCCATGGCCTTCGCTGACAGACTCGGACCATGCGGACAGACCTCACCGACACCACGTCCGGCAAGATCGACCGGGCCCTCCTCGAAGCGCGCCGAGCCGTCGGCAGCCCCGCCATGGGGCTGGTGCTCACGCTCGTCGTGGTCACCGACGAGGAGAACGCCTACGACGCGGTCCGCGCGGCCTCCGAAGCCTCGCGCGAGCACCCCTCCCGGATCATCGCGGTGATCAAACGGACCGCACGCGGTCCGCGCAAGCTCCAGCGGACGCGCCTGGACGCCGAACTGCGCGTCGGATCCGACGCCGGATCGGGAGAGATCGTGCTGCTGCGGCTGTACGGGGAACTCACCGAGCACGCGAGTTCGGTCGTACTGCCCCTGCTGGCGCCGGACGCGCCGGTGGTGGCGTGGTGGCCGGCCGACGCCCCCGCCTCACCGGCCCTCGATCCGCTGGGCGCGCTGGCGCAGCGCCGGATCACCGATGCCCAGGCGGCCGACGACCCGGTGGGCGTCCTGCGCGAGCGGGCGGCCTCGTACGCCCCCGGTGACACCGACCTCGCCTGGACCCGGCTGACGCCGTGGCGTTCGCTGCTGGCCGGCTCCCTGGAGCAGGCGCCGCTGCCGGTGACCGGCGCCGCGGTGGAGAGCGAGCCCGGCCACGCGAGTGCCGAGCTGCTGGCGCGCTGGCTGGAGGTCCGGCTCGGGGTGCCGGTGGAGCGGGTGGCGACGGAGGGGCCGGTGGTGACGCGGGTCCGGCTGGAGACGACCGGGGGCGAGATCCGGGTGGACCGGCCCGACGGGGTGCTGGCCACCCTTTCCCTTCCGGGGTGGCCAGACCGCAAGGTCGCCCTCAAGATCCGCAGCCTCGCCGAGCTGATCTCGGAGGAACTGCGCCGGCTCGACGCCGACGTCGTCTACGCCTCGGCGCTGCGCGGGCGCCCGGCCCAGGCCTCGCTCTCCGCGTAGTGGTTGTCGTAGACGGGCTGGCTGTCGATGATGTCCTGCACGGTGGCCTCGCCCGCGCGCACCCGGCCCAGCAGGCGGTAGTAGTCGAAGCGCCCCATGCCGGGGGTGAAGCCGACGAAGACCTCGGCCGTGTGGCCGGCCGCCGGGGCGAAGGCGTGCTTCACGCCGGGCGGGACGCTGAGGAAGTCGCCCTTGCCCAGGGTGTGGATCTCGTCGCCGACGAGGACGTCGAGCCGCCCCTCCGTGACGTGGAAGAACTCGGTCGCCTTGGTGTGGAAGTGCACGGGGGCGCCGGCCGCGCCGACCTCGAAGATGGCCGTGTTGCAGGTGAGTTCGGGGGTGTCGGTGAGCAGTGTGATGAAGCTGCCCGGGCCGTCGGAGATGGACTCGGCGGTGGCCGCGCGCGTGAGGTTCGAGGTCATGGGGCGAGGGTAAGCGGGGCGCGGACGGCGCCCGGGTCCGGGTGGCCGGATCCGTCAACTCGCCTGTTGACGCAGGTGGCTGCGGGGCCGTCAACCGGCCGGTTTTCGTGGCGGCTTCTGGGCGGTCAGCTCGTCCCGCCGTCGCCGGCCCCCGACTTCGCGGCCTTCGCGGCGGCCTTGTGCTCCTGCTTGTACGCCCGCACCTTGGCCAGTGATTCCGGCCCGGTGATGTCCGCCGCCGAGCGGTGGACGCCCGCCTCGCCGTAGCCGCCGGCCGCCTCCCGCCAGCCCTTCGGGCGCACCCCGAACCGCTTGCCCAGCAGGGCCAGGAAGATCTGAGCCTTCTGTTCCCCGAAGCCGGGCAGGTCCCTCAGCCGCCGCAGCAGTTCGGCGCCGGATCCCGCGTCCCGCCAGATCCCCTCCGCGTCCCCGTCGTAGTGCTCCACCAGGTACGCGCACAGCTGCTGTACCCGCTTCGCCATGGAGCCCGGGTAGCGGTGCACGGCCGGCTTCTCGGAAAGCAGAGCCGCGAAGGCCTCCGGGTCGTAGGCGGCGATCGTGTGGGCGTCGAGGTCGTCCGCGTCCATCCGACGGGCGATCGTGTACGGCCCCGAGAAGGCCCACTCCATGGGTACCTGCTGGTCGAGCAGCATCCCGACGAGCGCGGCGAGCGGGCTCCGGCCGAGCAGCGCGTCGGCCTCCGGCTGCTGGGCCAGCCGGATGGTGATGTCCTTGTCCATGGCTCCAGCCTCCCCCGCCGCTGTCCTCCGCGCGCGGGCGGCGCACCGGCCGCCTAGCGTGTGAAGCGAGACGGGTCACGACGACGTACACGACACGGGAGTCGATCGATCATGACTGGGTACCCGGAAGGCGCCCCTTGCTGGGTGGACGCGATGTTCGCCGACGTGGAGGCGGCCAAGGGCTTCTACGGTGACGTGCTGGGCTGGACGTTCGGCGACTCGGCGGGCGAGTACGGCAACTACACGCAGGCCTACTCCGACGGCAAGGCAGTCGCCGCCGTCGTGCCGCCGATGCCGGGCGCCGACGCCCCGTCGCAGTGGTGCCTGTACTTCGCCTCGCCGGACGCGGCCGCCACGGCGGAGAAGATCAGGTCGGCGGGCGGCGAGGTGGCGATGGGGCCGATGCAGGTCGGCGGTTTCGGCACGATGGTGATCGCCAAGGAGCCCAGCGGCGCGGTCTTCGGCGTCTGGCAGCCGGGAGAACACAAGGGCTTCGAGAAGACCGGCGAGGCGGGTTCGTTCGCCTGGGCGGAGGTCTTCACGCGGGACGCGGCGAAGGTGGACGGGTTCCTGCCGAAGGTGTTCCCCTACCAGGCCCTGCAGATGGACCCGGGCGACGACCCCGAGGCGGCGGGGATGGACTACAAGGTGTTCAGCCTCGGCGGCGCGCAGAACCCGGTGCTGGGCCGGATGAACATGGGTGACGAGTTCCCGAAAGAGATCCCGCCGTACATCCAGGTGTTCTTCGGGGTCGCGAACTGTGACGAGGCGGTGGAGAAGGCGCAGGCGCGGGGCGGCCGGCTCCACTTCGGTCCGGTCGACAGCCCCTTCGGCCGGTTCGCGGCACTGACCGACCAGCAGGGCGCGGCGTTCGCGGTGATCGACATGTCGACACGGGCCGGTGAGATGCCGAAGTTCGCGTAGCGCCGGCCGTTCGGCGCCGGTGGACCCGCGGGGGCGGTTCCCCCGTAGGCCCGCGCCGGCGCCCCGGCCCGTGCGTGTGGCCCGCACGAGGCCGGGGCGAGCCGCTCGGCCGCTCGGCCGCTACCGGGCCGCGGCGGTCCGCTCCAGGGCGTGGGGCGCGAAACCGGCGTTCGTCTTGCAGCCGAGGTTCTCGAAGGTGCTGACCTTCGTGTCCGGGTCGGTGGAGACGAGGTGGTACTTGCAGGCGCCCTTGATGTAGCGGCCTTCCACCCCGCCGGGGAAGTCGACCTCCTTGTTCCACAGGTACGGCGAGTCGTAGTGGTTGAGGTGCGCGGTGGCGTTCACGTCGATGCCGCCGGGGGCCTCGATCTCGTAGACCCAGCCGGTCTTGGCCGCTCCGTACGTGGCGAACTTCTGGGCCACCCACTTCTCGCAACTGGTGCTGAGGTGGGCGCTGTTCTGCCCGCCGCCCTTGACGATGTACTCGGCCAGCGGGATCAGCTCTTCCCCGCGCGGCGTGAAGCCGGTCTCGAAGAGCTCGTCGACGGTCTCCCGGGTGTCCCCGCGCCAGAGGGTGTTGGTGTCGTCGCGCCACTGCCAGTTCTCGTCCAGGGCGGTGGCGGCGACGGCTTGGGCGATCATCGGGTTGGTGGTCGTACGCCACCAGTCGGAGGCCCGGTACTCGGTGACGGGACCGCAGGGGGAGGTCAGGTCGGCGGCCGGTGCGGCGGGCGCGGCGGGCGCGGCGACGGCGGGTGAGACGGCGACGGCGGAGACGACGGATACGGCGGCGAGTACGCGCAGAGCGGCCTGCAGCATGGTGGGAGCCCATCGGTAGGTCGGTCGAACGGAACGCCGCCCTTTATAGGTGCGCCCCCACCGCCCCGGGCCGACCCCGGCCCCTGATCCACCCACACGGGCGGAACAGTCGTACTGGGGAAAGGATTTGGCTCCGCCGGCCGTCGCCCACTGGTGCGTGACCAGGAAGCGAGTCGGGTGCGGGCCCGGTCGACTGCCCGGTCGGGCCTGGTGTTGACGATGTCCGGGTCGATGGCGGTCAGGGTGGGGACGCACTCGGCCCGTGTCGCCGCACCCGGCTGGGGCGGGATCCCCTTGCCGGGCGGCGTCGCGGCGGAAGCCGACGGTCTGCTCGTCGCCCCGGGTGCGGCAGCGGGCGTGCTCGGCGCGGCGTGGCGGTGTCTTCGCCGACGGCTCGCCGGAGTCCTCCTCGGCGCTGCCGCACGCGGTGGGCCCCGCGGCGGCGATGACGACGGTCAGTACGGCGGTGGCGGTGCGGTGGTTCACGGCTCTCCCCTGTGCGGTGGCTGTGTGCACCGACGTAGATCGCACGGGGTGAGGGGTGGTCGTACGCGCCGTGGCCCTACGGCGACAGCGCGTGCTGCAGCGAAGGCCGGCCTGCCGGAGACCGCGCCCCCGCTGCCCGGCTCCGGAGCGACGCCCGGCGGGTCGCAGCCGCGACCGGGCAACGCAGAAGGCCCCGGCCGGTTTCCCGGTCGGGGCCTTCAAGTGCCCGGTGAGGCACTGGCGGAGGATACGAGATTCGAACTCGTGAGGGGTTGCCCCCAACACGCTTTCCAAGCGTGCGCCCTAGGCCACTAGGCGAATCCTCCGCCGCAAACAATACAAGACGTTGAGGGGTGCTCGCGAACGTGATCGTCGGGCGGGGGCGGTCGAGGGGGCCGGGTCGATTCCGGGGGGTTCCATCCGCTAGGGTGGGGCCCAGCCCCTCACGTGGCGCTATCTCACCCAACTCCCCCAGGGCCGGAAGGCAGCAAGGGTAAGTGGGCTCTGGCGGGTGCGTGGGGGGCGCTTTGCGTTCCGGGGCCGGGGCCCGGGGGTGCGGTGGGCCGCCGTTGTCGGTGGGCCCGGATAACCTCGTAGACGTGTCGTCCCTTGCGCTGTACCGCCGCTACCGCCCCGAGTCGTTCGCCGAGGTCATCGGGCAGGAGCATGTCACTGCCCCGCTGATGCAGGCCCTGCGGAACAACCGGGTCAATCACGCGTACCTGTTCAGCGGGCCACGCGGCTGCGGCAAGACCACCAGCGCGCGGATCCTCGCCCGGTGCCTGAACTGTGAGCAAGGTCCCACTCCCGACCCCTGCGGGCAGTGCCAGTCCTGCCGCGACCTCGCGCGCAACGGCCCCGGGTCCATCGACGTCATCGAGATCGACGCCGCCTCGCACGGTGGTGTGGACGACGCCCGTGACCTGCGGGAAAAGGCGTTCTTCGGCCCGGCGTCCAGCCGCTACAAGATCTACATCATCGACGAGGCGCACATGGTCACCTCGGCGGGCTTCAACGCCCTGCTGAAGGTGGTCGAGGAGCCCCCGGAGCACCTGAAATTCATCTTCGCCACCACCGAGCCGGAGAAGGTCATCGGGACGATCCGGTCCCGGACGCACCACTACCCCTTCCGGCTCGTGCCCCCCGGCACCCTGCGCGAGTACCTGGGCGAGGTCTGCGCGCGGGAGGGGGCCACCGTCGAGGACGGTGTGCTGCCGCTCGTGGTGCGGGCGGGGGCCGGGTCGGTACGTGACTCGATGTCGGTGATGGACCAGCTGCTCGCGGGCGCCGCCGACCAGGGTGTGACGTACGCCATGGCGACCTCCCTGCTCGGGTACACGGACGGCTCGCTGCTGGACTCCGTCATCGACGCCTTCGCCGCCGGGGACGGAGCCGCCGCCTTCGAGGTCGTGGACCGCGTCGTGGAGGGCGGGAACGACCCGCGCCGGTTCGTCGCCGACCTGCTGGAGCGGCTGCGCGACCTGGTGATCCTGGCGGCCGTGCCCGATGCCGGGGAGAAGGGGCTCATCGACGCCCCGGCCGATGTCGTCGAGCGCATGCAGGCCCAGGCCTCCGTGTTCGGCGCGGCCGAGCTGTCGCGGGCCGCCGACCTGGTCAACACCGGGCTCACGGAGATGCGCGGGGCCACCTCGCCCCGGCTCCAGCTGGAGCTGATCTGCGCCCGGGTGCTGCTGCCCGCCGCCTTCGATGACGAGCGGTCCTTCCAGGCGCGGCTCGACCGGCTGGAGAGGACCGGGTTCGCCGCCGCCGCCGCGGGCGCCTCCGCGGCCGCCGGGATGCCGAGCGCGGCCGCCGTGCCCGCTGCGCCCGCCATGGGGTACGTGCCCGGGCCCGAGGCGCACCCGATGGCCCCGGCCGGTCCCGCCGGGGGTGTCGCCGCGGCGCGTGCCGCCGTACGGACCCCCGAACCCGAGCCGGAGCCGGAGCCGCAGCACCAGCCGCAGCCCGAGTCCCGGCCGGAGCCGCAGCCCGCGGTCCAGGCACCCGCGCAGGCCCCCGCCGCCGCCCCGCCCGGCGCTTGGCCCGGGACGGCACGGCCGGGTGGCGGTGCCCCTGCCGCCGGAGCCTGGCCCACCGCGGCCTCCGCCGCCCCGCCCGCCCCCGCCCCGGCTTCCGTGCAGCAGCAGCCCGCCGCACCGGCGGCGCCCGCCGCGCCCTCCCCCGGGATGGCGGCCGGCGTCGGCCAGGTGCAGGCGATGTGGCCCGGCGTGCTGGAGGCCGTGAAGAACCGCCGCCGTTTCACCTGGATCCTGCTCAGCCAGAACGCCCAGGTCACCGGCTTCGACGGGACGACCCTCCAGCTCGGTTTCCCCAACGTCGGCGCCCGCGACAACTTCGCGAGCAGCGGCAGCGAAGACGTCCTCAAGGCGGTCCTGGCCGAGCAGTTCCAGGTCCACTGGAAGATCGACGCGGTGGTGGGAGGCGGCGGAGGACAGCCGGTCGGCCCGGGCCCGGGCCCGTACACGCCGCCCGCGGCTCCTGCCCCGCCCCCGTCGCAGCAGCCTCCGACCCAGCCCCAGCAGCCCGCGTACCAGCCGCCCCAGCAGCACCAGCAGGCGCCGCCCGCCCCGCAGCAGCCCGCGTACCAGCCGCCCCCGCCGGTCGCCCCCGAGGACGACGTCCCCGAGGAGGACGACCCCGACCTCGTCGAGAGCGCACTGACGGGACACGACCTGATCGTGCGCGAGCTCGGAGCCACCGTTATAGAGGAATACACGAACGAGTAGAGGCCCGTAATTGGGTGGCCGCACGAAGCGGGCCCGGCCACCCGGGCTAGGCTGCATGTCGTGAAGGTCCTCGTCATCGGCGGCGGCGCCCGCGAACACGCCCTGTGCCGCTCTCTGTCCCTCGACCCCGACGTCAACGCGCTGTACTGCGCTCCCGGCAACGCCGGCATCTCCGAGGTGGCCGAGCTGCGCCCGGTCGACGCCCTCGACGGTGGGGCCGTGGCCCGCCTGGCCACCGAGCTCGGCGCCGATCTCGTCGTCATCGGCCCGGAGGCCCCGCTGGTCGCCGGAGTCGCCGACGCCGTCCGCACCGCGGGCATCCCCGTCTTCGGCCCGTCCGCCGAGGCGGCGCAGCTGGAGGGCTCCAAGGCCTTCGCCAAGGACGTGATGGCGGCGGCCGCGGTCCCGACCGCGCGCAGCTACGTCTGCACCACCCCGGAAGAGGTGGACGCCGCCCTCGACGCCTTCGGCGCGCCGTACGTGGTCAAGGACGACGGCCTGGCGGCCGGCAAGGGCGTCGTGGTCACCGAGGACCGGGCCGCGGCCCGCGCCCACGCGCTGGCCTGCGACCGCGTCGTCATCGAGGAGTTCCTCGACGGCCCCGAGGTCTCCCTCTTCGCCATCACCGACGGCGTGACCGTACTGCCGCTCCAGCCCGCGCAGGACTTCAAGCGCGCGCTCGACGGCGACGAGGGTCCCAACACCGGGGGCATGGGCGCGTACTCCCCGCTGCCCTGGGCCGACCCGAAGCTCGTCGACGAGGTCATGGAGAGCGTCCTGCAGCCGACCGTGGACGAGCTGCGCCACCGCGGCACGCCCTTCTCCGGCCTCCTCTACGCCGGACTCGCGATCACCTCGCGCGGCGTGCGGGTCATCGAGTTCAACGCCCGGTTCGGCGACCCCGAGACCCAGGTCGTCCTGGCCCGGCTGCGCACGCCGCTGGCGCGCGTGCTGCTGAACGCCGCCCAGGGCACCCTGCACGCCGAGCCCCCGCTGAGCTGGCGCGAGGACGCGGCCGTCACGGTCGTCATCGCCTCGCACAACTACCCCGACACCCCGCGGACCGGGGACCCCATCGAGGGCCTGGCCGAGGTGGCCGCCGAGGACGCCCCGGAGGCCTACGTCCTGCACGCCGGGACCCGCCGCGAGGGCGACGCGGTCGTCAGCGCCGGCGGTCGGGTGCTGTCGGTGACGGCGACCGGTTCCGATCTGGCGCAGGCGCGGGAGCGGGCGTATAAGGCCGTCGCGCGGATCGGGCTCGACGGCTCGCAGCACCGTACGGACATCGCGGCCAAGGCGGCCGAAGGCCGCTGAGCAGCGGCTCCACGCCTTCCGCGGGCCCGGGTGCGCAGAGCGCGCCCGGGCCCGCGCGTGCGAATGCATCCAGCCGCGTTCGAAGGCGGCCAGCTTTACCCAAAGCCATTCCATCGGGTGATCGTGTCGCGGTCTGCCTGACGCCCGGCCGCGTCCCAACTAGGGTGCGGCGCAAGCATTCCGGCACATGGCCCACCGGCATTGCGATGTCAGTGGCGGGTGTCACAGTGGGGGAGTGAGCAAAGCCGCCGCAGGGCAGAGGGGGTGAGGTCCGGCCGTGTCCGGAATCGGTTCGATCGCTGAAGTGGGCGTGCCGTCCGCGCGTTCCCGTGCCCTCGCCGTGCTGCGCGTGCGCAGCCGGGCGGCGGCCGTCGTGCTGCTGCCGGCCGCCGTCGCCGTGGTGCTGGTGGCCGCCCGGATGACCGGCCGGCTGGCCGGGGACCCCTGGCCCGCCGTGATCCTCGTCGTCTGCGTGGTCGCCGCGCTGGTGCTGCTCGTCGGCGGGACCTTCGCCGCGGTGGTGCTGCGCGCCGGCCCCGCCCTGACGCCGACGGTGCCGCTGTCGGAGGCGGCCGCGCCCGACCTCTACCGGCTCGTGCGGGACCTCGCCGACCGGATGGACGTGCCCGCGCCCTCCGCGATAGCCCTGACCCCCGACTGCGACAGCTGGCTGGAGGACCGTACGCACCCGGCCCACCGCCGGTCCGGCATCGCGGCGGGCCGGCCCGAGTCGGAGCCCGGGGCGGCCCCGGTGCTGGTGATCGGCTCGCCGTTCCTGTGGTGGATGCGGGTCGCGGAGCTCCGCGCCGTACTCGCGCCCGTCATCGCCGGTACGGGTCCCTCCGCGCACCCCGACATAGCCGACGCGCGCGGTTTCGTCCGGGGGCTGGACGCCGCGGTGGACGTGGGCTCCAGACGCGGGCTCGGCTGGATCGCCGGGCCGGCCGGACTGCTGCTGCGCCTGTGCCGGGTGGACGCGGCGGAGATGGAGCGCGGGGTGGCGGCCGCCGCCTCCGACCGCGCCCAGGACGTGGACTACGGGCTGCGCATCATGGCCCAGGAGCAGGTCGGGCTCGCCTACGCGGGCTGGGACCGGCTGCTCACGCGGGTCGCGCTGCCGGCCTGGCGGATGGGGCGCTGGCCGGCGCGGCTCGATGCCGGGGTGGTCTCCGCGCTGACCGAACTGTCCCGGCGGGACCGGCTGGCCGAGGGGTTCACCTCGCGGCTGGGCGAGCGGCCCGCCTGTGACCTGCTGGAGCAGCCGGGCGCCGTGGACGAGGCCGCTTCGCTGCTGGCCGCGCGGCTCTTCCACGGGGGCCCGGCCGAAGCCGGACCGCAGTGGTCGCCCGTGGACTGGGCGGAGTACCCGGAGCAGGTCGTGGACCGCAAGTGGCGCCTGGAGGCGGCCCGGCTGCACGCGGCCCTCGACGCGCTGGCCGTCCCGGCGGGGCCTCCCGTGGAGCGGGTCCTGGGCTTCCTCACCGACACCGCTGGGCAGGGCGCCGCCGGGGAGTTGCTGGCCGGGCACCTGGCCGCGGAGGAACGGTCCGCCGCGGGCGTCCCGGAGCCCGCCGGGGGCAAGGCGCGCACCGCGGACGCGGTGCCCCTGTTCCCGCTCCAGGCGCCGAGGAGCGGCCGGGACCTGCTGGCCGACCACGTGACGGCGCTGGTGTGCTGCGCGGCGGTGGACTCGGCAGGCGCGGAGCCCGGCCTGGACTGGCTGGACGGTCCGGTGCTGCGGGTGGCGGGCGAGCGCCGCTCGGACCTCGCGCCGAGCGTGCTGTGCCTGGTGGAGGACGGCGACCCCGAGCCCCTGCGGGCCTGGCTCGCGGCCATCGGCGTACGCCCGGAGAAGCCGGTCCGGCTCGTCTGAGGCCTGCCCCCCCCGCGGAGCACGGGACAGCCGTCGGGCCCGCCGGACGGCTCGGCCGCGGGCCCGGGCGCGGGCCCGGGCGCGGGCGCGGGCCCGGGCGCGAGGCCTGGGAGCCGGCCCCGGAGTGGCCCCGGGAGGGCCCGGGAGCCGGCCCGAGAGGGGCCGACGGCGCCGCACTGCGGGCCGCTTCCCTCCCAAGTTGGTCTCGGAGAGGTCTTTTCGCGACGAACGGTGACGGAGTGCGTGCGTTATGTGATGTGCTGGGGAACCGTGTATGTGCGTTCGGGGGAGTGAGGGAGGGGAACAGCGGTATGGCTACGGACCAGATCCGGCGGTGGGAGTCAGGTGCGCTCGCGCACGCGGTGACCGACCCCTTCGGCCAGGGCCCGCTGCCCTGGTTCCGGGGCAGCGAGCTGTACTTCGACGACACCGGCCACGTGGTGCCCTGGTACGTCGACCCGGCCGTCGCCCCCGGCCAGATCCCCCGCGCCCGCAGCAACGGCGGCCCGCGCACCGCCGATGACGTGCACCGGCAGATCAAGGGCTTCGCCTCCACCGGAGCCGTAGCCCCCGGCGAGGCCATCGACTTCCACATCACCGTCGATCCGCCCCAGCAGTTCTCGGTCGACATCTACCGCATCGGCCACTACGGCGGGGACGGCGCCAGCAAGATCCATTCGAGCCCCCGGCTCTCCGGCATCGTCCAGCCGGCCCCGCTCACCGCCGACCGCACGGTCTCCTGCCACCACTGGTGGCTGTCGTGGCGGCTCCAGGTGCCCTCGTACTGGCGCCTGGGCGCGTACGTCGCCGTCCTCACCACCCTCGACGGCTACCGTTCCCACATCCCCTTCACGGTCCGCGACGACCACCGCGCCGACCTGCTCCTGCTGCTCCCGGACATCACCTGGCAGGCCTACAACCTCTACCCGGAGGACGGCCACACCGGCGCGAGCCTCTACCACGCCTGGGACGAGCAGGGCCGGCTGCTGGGCGAGCAGGACGCGGCGATCACCGTGTCCTTCGACCGCCCGTACGCGGGCGCGGGCCTGCCCCTGCACGTGGGCCACGCCTACGACTTCATCCGCTGGGCCGAGCGCTACGGCTACGACCTCGCCTACGCCGACACCCGCGACCTGCACGCCGGCCGCGTCGACCCGACCCGCTACCGGGGCCTGGTCTTCCCCGGCCACGACGAGTACTGGTCGGCCCCCATGCGCCGCACCGTCGAGCGCGCCCGCGAGCACGGCACGTCCCTGGTGTTCCTCTCCGCCAACACCATGTACTGGCAGGTCGAGCTCGGCCCCTCGCCCTCCGGGGTCCCCGACCGGCTCCTCACCTGCCGAAAACGCCGTGGCCCGGGCCGCCCCAGCCTCTGGCGGGAGGTCGACCGCCCGGAGCAGCAGCTGCTCGGCATCCAGTACGCGGGCCGGGTCCCGGAACCCGCTCCCCTGGTGGTGCGCAACGCCGGTCACTGGCTGTGGGACGCCACCGGGGCCGCCGAGAACGACGAGCTCGACGGCCTGGTCGCCGGCGAGGCCGACCGGTACTTCCCGCGCACCCAACTGCCCGAGCACCAGGACCGGATCCTGCTCGCGCACTCCCCGTACCTCGACAGCGAGGGCGCCAAGCGCCACCAGGAGACGTCCCTCTACCGGGCGCCCAGCGGGGCCCTCGTCTTCGCCTCCGGCACCTTCGCCTGGTCCCCCGCCCTCGACCGCCCGGGCCACGTCGACGAGCGCGTGCAGCGGGCCACCGCCAACCTCCTCGACCGGATCTGCAAGCGGGACTGACCCGCCCCCGCAGTCGGGCCGCTGCGCCGGATACGGGACAATGGGGTCGCGCTCGTACAGAACCACAGGGAGACCCCGTGTCCGGATTCGTCGAAAAGCCCGAGCCGGTTCAGGTGCCCGGCCTCGTCCACCTCCACACCGGGAAGGTGCGCGACCTCTACCGCAACGAGGACGGCAACCTCGTCATGGTCGCCAGCGACCGGATGTCCGCCTTCGACTGGGTGCTGCCCACCGAGATCCCGGACAAGGGGCGGGTCCTCACCCAGCTCTCCCTGTGGTGGTTCGACCAGCTCGCCGACCTCGTCCCCAACCACGTGATCAGCACCGAGCTGCCCGCCGGCGCCCCCGCCGACTGGGCCGGCCGCACGATGGTCTGCCGCAGCCTCGACATGGTCCCCGTCGAGTGCGTGGCGCGCGGCTACCTCACCGGCTCCGGGCTCGTCGAGTACCGCCAGACCCGTACCGTCTGCGGACTCGCGCTCCCCGAGGGGCTCGTGGACGGCTCCGAGCTGCCCGCCCCGATCTTCACCCCGGCGGCCAAGGCCGAGGTCGGCGAGCACGACGAGAACGTGTCCTACGAGGAGGTCGCGCGGACCGCCGGCGCCGATACCGCGGCGGCGCTGCGCCAGCTCACCCTGGCCGTTTACAGCCGCGCCCGCGACATCGCCCGCGACCGCGGGATCATCCTCGCCGACACCAAGTTCGAGTTCGGCCACGCGGCGGACGGCACGCTCGTCGCCGCCGACGAGGTCCTGACCCCGGACTCCTCGCGCTTCTGGCCGGCCGACCAGTGGCAGCCGGGCCGCACCCAGTTCTCGTACGACAAGCAGTACGTGCGGAACTGGCTGAACTCCCCCGAATCCGGCTGGGACCCGAAGGGCGAGCTCCCGCCGCCGCCGCTGCCCCGCGAGGTGGTCGAGCAGACCCGCGCGAAGTACATCGAGGCCTACGAGCGGCTCACGGGCCTCAGCTGGGCGACCCAGCACGGCGCCCCGACGCAGACCGCGACCACCGAGTCCTGAACACGAAGAAGCCCCCGGTCCGAGGACCGGGGGCTTCTCACGCTGAGCGGACAACGCGACTCGAACGCGCGACATCCACCTTGGCAAGGTGGTGCTCTACCAACTGAGCTATGTCCGCATGCGCCGTAACGCGAGACCTACTATACCCAACCCCGCTCGCGTGCGAGACGCACCGCCGCGTGCCGGTTCTCCGCTCCCAGCTTCGTCGCCGCCGAGGACAGGTAGTTGCGTACCGTCCCCGGGGACAGGTGCGCCCGCTCCGCGATCTCCGCGACCGGCGCCCCGTCCCCGGCCAGTTCCAGGACCTCCGCCTCGCGCGCGGTCAGCGGGGAGTCCCCGGCGCTGATCGCGTCGGCCGCCAACTCCGGGTCCACATAACGCCCTCCGGCGTGCACGGTCCGGATCAGTTCGGCCAGCCGCTGCGCCGAGACGGTCTTCGGCGCGAAGGCCCGTACGCCCGCCGCCAGGGCCCGCTTGAGGTGGCCGGGACGCCCGTGGCTCGTCACGATCGTGACCTTGCAGTCCGGGAGTTCGGACCGCAGCGATGTGGCCACGCTCACACCGTCCGCCCCCGGCATCTGGAGGTCCAGGACCGCCACGTCCGGCCGGTGGGCCCGGGCCATGGCGAGCGCCTCCGGCCCCGTTGCCGCCTCGGCGACGACCAGCAGGTCGTCCTCCAGGGCCAGCAGCGCGGCCAGCGCCCCGCGGATCAGGTGCTCGTCGTCGGCCAGCAGCACGCGCACGGGGTTCACGCACCCACCTCCGCCGTCCGCGTCCGCGGGCCGGGGACCTGCGCGACCAGCCGGAACCGGCCGCCTTCCACGGGCCCGGCCCGCAGGGAGCCGTCGACGACCGCGAGCCGCTCGCGCAGCCCGGCCAGGCCCGACCCGGGCGGCCCGGAGGGAGCCGCGGCCGGGGCGCCGTCGTTCTCCACCAGCAGCGTCAGGGGGCCGTCCGGTCCCTCGCCGGCCGTCAGCCGGATCAGGCAGCTGCGGGCGTCACCGTGCCGCAGTACGTTGGTGGTGGCCTCCCGGACCACCCAGCCCAGCGCGGACTGCACCTCGGGCGGCAGCGCCCGTCCGGACTCGAACTCGACCCGGCAGTCCATCCCCGCGGCGCTCAGCACCCCCCGGGCGCCCTCCAGTTCCACCGCGAGGTCTGCCTCCCGGTACCCGCGCACGACGTCCCGTACCTCCCGCTGGGACTCGCGCGCGATCCGCTGAACCTCGATCATCTGCTCCACCGCCTCGGGACGTTCGCGCCGCGCCAGCTGCACGGCGAGCTCGCTCTTGAGCGCGATCACCGCCAGGTTGCGGCCCATCACGTCGTGCAGGTCCCGCCCGAACCGCAGCCGCTCCTCCGCCACCGCCAGGCGTGCCTGGTACTCCCGTGAGCGGTCCAGCTCGTGCACGGTCTGCAGCAGCCACGCGGAGAACCGGCAGGTGACGCAGAGGAAGAATCCGGCGCCCAGCACCCCTATGACGTACCCGAGCGCATCGCCCGCCGGGAGGCCCAGGGCGAGCACCGCCGCGCCGGTGAAGGCCGCCGCGGCCACGGGGCCGTAGGTCACGTGCCGGACGCGCCTGACGCACAGGGCGAACGATCCGCAGGCGAATCCGGTCATGCCGAGCACCGGGGGCGGGGCCACGGCCGCGTCCACCTGCCCGGTCCTCACCAGGACGAGGGTGGTCAGGCAGGCCGCGCCCGTGAAGGCGGCCGTGAAGACCGCGAGCCGTACGGGGCGGTCGCGGCGTTCCGTGAGCCAGTCCAGGGCCTGGGAGGAGAGGGCGCCGACGAGGACGGACTGGACGCACACCAGGAGGAACAGGGCGAGGGCGACGGCCCAGGGGGACCGTTCGGGACCGTCCCCGGTGGCGGACGCGAGCGCGCCGAGGCCGAACGAAGCGATTTCGAGCACCACGAAGGAGTGGAACGACCAGCGGGTGTACAGCTCGACCTTGCCCGCGGTGCCGCGGCTGCGCCACCACCCGGTCATCATCGGCACGTCTGGGCCCCCGGCTTGCTGGACGAACGACGAAGGCCCTGATCGATGATCAGGGCCTTCGTCTTCTGAGCGGACGACGCGACTCGAACGCGCGACATCCACCTTGGCAAGGTGGTGCTCTACCAACTGAGCTACGTCCGCATGCTCGCTCCGACACACGTGCCGTTGCGGTGCGTGCATCACTCTACCTGATCCACGACCGTGGCCGGTAAAGCGTGCAGAGCGGGTGACAGGGATTGCACACTGCGCCTCCCCCCTGGAAGGGGGGTGTTCTGCTACTGAACTACACCCGCACGACTTCGGGGCTTTGACCTGCGGTCTGGCCCCTCGGCGTGATCCACACACTAGCCGATCAGAGGGGGTGGATGGCAAATCCGGGGTCAGTGGGCAGCGTTGTAGGCCTCGTAGACCCGCTTCGGGATCCGGCCGCGCGGCGGCACGTCGTGGTCGTTCGACCGGGCCCAGGCGCGTACGGCGGCCGGGTCGGGGGCGATGCTGGTGTGCCGGTACGCCTTGCCCGAGCGGGCCTGCCGGCGGCCGGCGGCCACGTAAGGCGCCAGGCCCTTCCGCAGTTTCTTTGCGTTGGCCGGATTGAGGTCGATCTCGTACGACTTACCGTCCAGGGCGAACGAGACCGTTTCCGCCGCTTCTCCGCCGTCGATGTCATCGGAGAGCGTGACTACTACGCGCTGCGCCACGGATATCGGTCCCTTCGTGCGAGGTCACCGCGTACTGACGTGCGGGGATGTCGCCTGTGTGGATGTTTCGGAGCAATGCGTCAATCGGTCGGAATCCCGACTGAATCCTTTGTACCGCGATTCTCATTGAATTGCGAAGCCCAGTTAATTGTCTCCGCGTGTCCGGCCGCAATGGCGGGCGAGTGGTTTTCCGGTGGATTTTGCGAAGCGTTGGTGAAGCAGAAACGGCACACCTGTGGGGGCGCCGGGATATCTACCCGCGTAGAAATTTCGGGCGGGTACGCTGGAGGAACCGCCTTCGCACCAACCACCACACGGGAGTGCCCGATGGCACGCGTCGTAGTCGACGTCATGCTCAAGCCGGAGATCCTCGACCCCCAGGGCCAGGCGGTGCAGCGTGCACTGCCGCGCCTGGGATTCGACGGGATCGCCGACGTCCGCCAGGGGAAGCGCTTCGAACTGGAGGTGGAGGGACCGGTCGACCAGGCCGCCCTCGACCGCATCCACAAGATGGCCGAAACGTTCCTCGCCAACACCGTCATCGAAGACTTCACCGTGAAGGTCGAGGCCTGACGGTGACCACTCGCATCGGAGTCGTCACGTT
Source organism: Streptomyces sp. NBC_00539 (assembly GCF_036346105.1). Taxonomy (GTDB): domain Bacteria; phylum Actinomycetota; class Actinomycetes; order Streptomycetales; family Streptomycetaceae; genus Streptomyces. The sequence goes on along the minus strand of NZ_CP107811.1, from coordinate 3,399,746 downwards.
CCCCGGAACGCTCGACGACCGTGACTCACTGCGCGCCGTGCGCCTCGCCGGAGCCGAGCCCGTCTCGCTGTGGCACCGCGACAAGGACCTCCACCAGGTCGACGCGGTCGTCCTCGCGGGCGGCTTCTCCTACGGGGACTACCTGCGCGCCGGGGCCATCTCCCGGTTCTCGCCGGTGATGGAGACCATCATCGAGCAGGCCAAGGCCGGCATGCCGGTCCTCGGCATCTGCAACGGCTTCCAGGTCCTGACCGAAGCCCACCTGCTGCCGGGGGCGATGCTCCGCAACAACCACCTGCACTTCATCTGCCGCGAGCAGAAGCTGCGCGTGGAGAACGCGGGAGGTGCCTGGACCGGCGACTACGAAGCCGGCCAGGAGATCTCCATCCCGCTCAAGAACATGGACGGCCGCTACACCGCCGACGAGCGCACGCTCGACGAACTGGAGGCCGAAGGCCGAGTGGCCTTCCGGTACCTCGACGGGAACCCGAACGGCTCGCTGCGGGACATCGCCGGCATCACCAACGCCGCCGGCAACGTCCTCGGCCTCATGCCGCACCCCGAGCACGCGGTCGAGCCGCTGATCGGGACGGGCCGCACCGACGGCCTCCCGTTCTTCACGTCGGTCCTGAAGAAGCTGGTCAGCGCATGAGCCTCGACACCATCAAGAACGCCACCGAGACCCCGGACGCGGCGCAGCCCTGGAAGGAACTCGGCCTCAAGGAGGACGAGTACGCCCGGATCCGGGAGATCCTCGGCCGCCGTCCCACCGGCGCCGAGCTCGCCATGTACTCCGTCATGTGGTCCGAGCACTGCTCGTACAAGAGCAGCAAGGTCCACTTGAAGCAGTTCGGCGACAAGGCCCCCGAGAACACGGCCATGCTCGTCGGCATCGGCGAGAACGCCGGTGTCGTCGACGTCGGCCAGGGCTACGCGGTCACCTTCAAGGTCGAGTCGCACAACCACCCCTCGTACATCGAGCCCTACCAGGGCGCGGCCACCGGCGTCGGCGGCATCGTCCGCGACATCCTCGCCATGGGCGCCCGCCCCGTCGCCGTGGTGGACCCGCTGCGCTTCGGCGCGGCCGACCACCCCGACACCAAGCGCGTACTGCCGGGCGTCGTCGCGGGCATCGGCGGCTACGGCAACTGCCTGGGCCTGCCCAACATCGGCGGCGAGGTCGTCTTCGACGCCTGCTACCAGGGCAACCCGCTGGTCAACGCCGGCTGCATCGGCGTGATGAAGCACGAGGACATCCACCTCGCCAAGGCCTCCGGCCCCGGCAACAAGGTCGTCCTCTACGGTGCCCGCACCGGCGGCGACGGCATCGGCGGCGTCTCGGTCCTCGCGTCCGAGACGTTCGACGACAGCAAGCCGACCAAGCGCCCCGCCGTCCAGGTCGGCGACCCCTTCCAGGAGAAGCTCCTCATCGAGTGCACCCTGGAGATCTTCAAGGAGAAGCTGGTCGCCGGCATCCAGGACCTCGGCGGCGCCGGGCTGTCCTGCGCCACGAGCGAGCTGGCCTCCGCCGGTTCCGGCGGCATGCGCGTCGAGCTGGACACCGTCCCGCTGCGCGACGCGACCCTCTCGCCCGAGGAGATCCTCATGAGCGAGTCGCAGGAACGCATGTGCGCGATCGTCGAGCCCCAGCACGTCGACCGCTTCATGGAGATCTGCGAGAAGTGGGACGTCATCGCCACCGTCATCGGTGAAGTCACCGACGGCGAACGCCTGGAGATCTTCTGGCACGGCGAGCAGATCGTGGACGTGCCCCCGGGCACCGTCGCCCACGAGGGACCGGTCTACCACCGCCCCTACGCCCGCCCCGAGTGGCAGGACGCGCTCCAGGCCGACGACGCGGGCAAGCTGCCGCGGCCGGCGACCTCCGAGGAACTGCGCGCGCAGGTCCTGGCGCTGGTCTCGTCGCCGAACCAGGCTTCGAAGTCCTGGGTCACCGACCAGTACGACCGTTTCGTGCAGGGCAACACGGTGCTCGCACAGCCCGAGGACGCCGGCATGGTCCGCATCGACGAGGAGACCGGCCTCGGCGTCGCGATGGCCACCGACGGCAACGGCCGCTTCGCGAAGCTCGACCCGTACACGGGCGCGCAGCTGGCCCTGGCGGAGGCGTACCGCAACGTCGCCGCGACCGGCGCCAAGCCGCTGGCCATCTCCGACTGCCTGAACTTCGGCTCCCCCGAGGACCCGGGCGTCATGTGGCAGTTCGCCGAGGCCACCCGCGGTCTCGCCGACGGCTGCCTGGAGCTGGGCACGCCGGTGACCGGCGGCAACGTCTCGCTCTACAACCAGACCGGTGACATCGCGATCCACCCGACCCCGGTCGTGGCGGTCCTCGGTGTGATCGACGACGTCAACCGCCGTACGCCGATGGCGTTCGCGGAGGCCGGCCAGCTGCTCTACCTGCTCGGCGACACGGCCGAGGAGTTCGGCGGCTCGGCGTGGTCCGAGGTCGTCCACCAGCACCTCGGCGGCATGCCGCCCAAGGTGGACCTCGGCCGCGAGAAGCTGCTCGGCGAGATCCTGATCTCGGCCTCGCGCGACGGCATGATCGACGCCGCGCACGACCTGTCGGACGGCGGCGTGATCCAGGCGCTCACCGAGTCCTGCCTGCGCGGCGGCAACGGCGCGCGGGTCGTGGTCCCGGAAGGCCTGGACGCCTTCACCTTCCTGTTCTCCGAGTCCGCGGGCCGCGCCATCGTGGCGGTCCCGCGCAGCGAGGAACTCCGCTTCACCGACATGTGCGGTGCGCGGGGCCTGCCGGCCACCCGCATCGGCGTGGTCGACGGCGAGGAGATCGAGGTCCAGGGCGAGTTCACCATCCCGCTCGCGGAACTGCGTACCGCCCACGAGGCGACGATCCCGGCGCTCCTCGCCTGATCCCGTCGTCTTCCCCACGAGCCCCCGCCCGCGCCCTGCGGGCGGGGGCTCGTGCGTCGGCCGCCCCGAGTAGGGTCGGGCCATGCCGCCCGCGAAGAGGAAAACGCGCACCTACGACCCCGCGAAGATCCGCGCCGCCGTCACGGCCCAATTCGGCCATGTCGCGGACGCCGTACGGGAGCTGACTCCCGAGCAGCTGGCCCGGCCCACCACGCTCGGCCGGTGGACGGTCGGGGACCTGGCCGCGCACATCGCGTGGATCGCGGACTCGCTGGCCGCGGGTCTGGCCCGGCCGCCCGCCGCCGTCCCGGAGCTGACGGCCGTCGAATGGCCCTCCGCCACCGCGTCGCTCGCCGGGAAGATCGCCGAGGCGGCGAAGGAGACCCTGGCCGGGGCGCCGCTGCCTGAGCTGTACGAGCGCGCCGGGGCGCGGCTGGCCGAGGCGCTCGAAGCCAACCCGGACCGCCGGGTGCTGAGCCTGTGGATCGGGGCCATGACCCTCGGGGACTTCCTGGTCACCCGGACCGTTGAACTCGTGGTGCACACCGATGACCTGAACCGGGCCGCCGGACTGGACGTCCCGATCGAGCGGCAGGCCCTCGCCGCCTGCACCCGGCTGCTCGCCGACGCCCTCGCCGTCACCGCGCCCGGCGGCTCGGTCGAGGTGCGGATCCCGCCCTTCGCGGTGGTCCAGTGCGTCGAGGGGCCCCGCCACACCCGGGGCACCCCGCCGAACGTGGTCGAGACCGACCCGCTGACCTGGCTGCGGCTGGCGACGGGCCGGACCGGCTGGGCCGAGGAGGTGCGCGAAGCCCGGGTACGGGCCAGCGGTGAGCGGGCGGACCTGTCGGCGCTGCTGCCCCTGATGAGCTGAGCGGGGAACCGGCCGGGCGTGCCGTCCGTCCCAGGGGCATGCGTACGCAACGTCCCGCGCTCCCCGCCGCCCTGGCCGCCGTCCTCGCGCTCGTCGGAGTCTGCGCCTGCGGTGCGCAGGACGCCGCGCCCCGGCCCGTCCACACCGGGACCGTCGACGGGAAATCCTCCCCGGAGCCCCCGGCCGACGCCCCGTTGACCGCCACCGGGTGGACCGTCACGGCCCTGACCCGGGGCGGAGCGGCCTCCCCCGTGTCCGCCGAAGCCGCCGGGAAGGCCCGCTTCACCCTCGCCCCCGACGGCGCGGCGAGCGGCGGTCTCGGCTGCAACCGGTTCACGGCGAAGGCCACCGTCGAGGGCGCCTCCCTCACCTTCGGGCCGATCGCCTCGACCCGCATGGCCTGCGCGGGAGGCGCCGGCGAGGTCGAACGGGCCCTGACCGCCCTGTTCGGCGGCGGCCCGCTCGGCTGGCAGGTCCACGGCCGGACCCTGACCCTCACCGGCGCCGACGGCTCCGGCCTGATCGCCGAGGCGGCCTCCGCGGCGGAGTGACGCCTCACCCCGGGTACGGCAGCAGCCCCGCGTTCGTCTTCTCCCACGCCGCCCGCAACCGGGCCAGCCGCTCCGGTTCCACGGCCGCCTTGTCGGCCTGCTCGCGCACGTCCCCGGCCAGGTTGAAGAGCTGGTCGCGCCCGCTCTTGCCCTGGTAGTACTTCCAGTCCCCGCGGCGCAGCGCCCGCTCCCCGCGCACCCGCCAGAACAGGTCCCGCTCCGCGAGCCGCTCCCCGCGCAGCAGGTACCCGGCGAGGCTCACCCCGTCCAGCGGATACGCCGGGTGCGGTCGGGCGCCCGCCAGCTCCAGCAGCGTCGCCGTCCAGTCCGGGCTGAACACCGGGACGCGGCTGACCTGACCGCCGTCCAGCCGGGCGGGCCAGCGCACGAGCGTCGGCACCCGGATGCCGCCCTCCTGCAAGGACGCCTTGTTGCCCGACAGCGGCCAGTTGTAGGAGAAGCGCTCGCCGCCGTTGTCGCTGGCGAAGACGACCAGGGTGTCCTCCTGTTGCCCCGACCGTTCGAGTGCCTTCAACACCTCGCCGACGGAGCGGTCCAGGTCCTCCACCATCTGCCGGTACTTCTCGACCGACCCGCCGTCCTGGTGCCACAGCGCCCGGGGGTCGCCCGCCTTGATCCGCCTGACGATCTCGGCGCTCTCCGCGGTGTCCCCCTCCGCGATCCACGGCCAGTGCGGGGTGGTGAAGTTGAGGTTCAGCAGCCAGGGCTTGCCGTGGTGGTCGCGGGAGACGTACTCGCTCGCCCGCTCGGTGATGATCCGCGTGAAGTAGCGCAGGTCCTTGTACTCGGCGTCGCCCTCGTACAGGTCGTACTCGCCGTTCAGGCCCAGCTTGGAGTAGTACTCCAGCGCCCCGCCGAAGTTCCCGAAGAACTCGTCCCAGCCCGAACGGGTCGGGCTGTAGTCGGGCAGGTAGCCGCAGTGCCACTTGCCGATCAGCGCCGTGGCGTACCCGCGGTCGCGCAGCAGCGAGGCCAACGTGGGGTGCGTGGGCTCCAGTCCGGCCGACTTGTCCGCGATCGGCTCCGCCAGGCCGCCCTTCGTACGGCCCGGGTAGCGGCCCGTGTACAGGCTGAACCGGGTCGGGGAGCAGGTCGCGGAGCCCGAGTAGGCGTCGGTGAAGCGGACGCCCTGGCGGCCCAGCCGGTCCAGGTTCGGGGTCTTGATGTGCGGGGAGCCGTAGGAGGACAGGTCCGCCCAGCCGAGGTCGTCACCGAGGATGAACAGGATGTTCGGGCGCCGGGAGTGACGTCCCCGCGCCGCCCGGAACTCCTGCTCGCCGCGGTCGGTCTCCGGGGTCCCGGCGGCGGTGTCCTGCCGCGCCCGGGCCGCGGCGGGCGCCGAGCCCAGGCCCACCGCGGCGGCGGCCGCGCTCACACCCACCGCGCCGCCGAAGGCACGCCGGGACAGGGGGGATTCGTACGTGGTCACAAGTACTCCAAGGCACGGCCCGCCGGCCCGGCTCCGGGCGGCGCGGGACGGCGCACGGCACGGCGGAACGGGCTCCGGCGGGGAGCGGTAAGGGGGCGCGCGGACGGGAGCGCGAAGGGAATCGGAAGGCGGCGAGGGAAGCGCGCGGGTCAGCGGCGTGTGACTACGCGGAGCAGCGACAGATGGCGCTCGCGACACGGACCAGGTCCACGTGTCGGCGCTCGACGAGGGTGACGGCGCGGTCACCGAGGGGCTGCATGGGCCGAGAGCCTGTCGAATGCCCGCGTACCTGTCAACAATGAGTTCCGGATACCGAGACGGAAGCGTCCGGTCACCCTGTGTGCTGTGAGATTTCCCGGCCGTCCCCAATTCGGACCAGTGGTCGATCTCGCCTACACTCGGAAGCGTGCCTCGTGGTGATGGACGACTCAACCACGACCTGCTCCCCGGCGAAAAGGGCCCCCAGGACGCTTGCGGCGTCTTCGGTGTCTGGGCTCCGGGTGAAGAGGTCGCCAAGCTCACCTACTTCGGACTGTATGCGCTGCAGCACCGTGGACAAGAGTCCGCGGGAATCGCTGTGAGCAACGGTTCCCAGATCCTCGTCTTCAAGGACATGGGCCTCGTTTCCCAAGTCTTCGACGAAACCTCTCTCGGATCGCTCCAAGGTCATATCGCGGTCGGTCACGCCCGCTATTCGACCACCGGGGCTTCGGTCTGGGAGAACGCGCAGCCCACTTTCCGCGCGACCGCCCACGGCTCGATCGCCCTGGGTCACAACGGCAACCTGGTGAACACCGCCGAGCTCGCGGAGATGGTCGCCGACCTTCCCCGTCAGGACGGCCGTGCCACCCAGGTCGCAGCCACCAACGACACCGACCTGGTCACCGCCCTGCTGGCCGGCCAGACCGATGACGACGGCAAGCCCCTGACCATCGAGGAGTCGGCCGCCAAGGTCCTCCCGCAGGTCAAGGGCGCGTTCTCGCTCGTCTTCATGGACGAGGGAACCCTCTACACCGCCCGTGACCCGCAGGGCATCCGCCCGCTGGTCCTCGGCCGCCTGGAGCGCGGCTGGGTGGTCGCCAGCGAGACCGCCGCCCTCGACATCTGCGGCGCCAGCTTCGTCCGCGAGGTCGAGCCGGGTGAGCTCATCGCGATCGACGAGAACGGCCTGCGGACCTCCCGATTCGCGGAAGCGAAGCCCAAGGGCTGTGTCTTCGAGTACGTCTACCTGGCGCGCCCGGACACCGACATCGCGGGCCGGAACGTCTACCTCTCGCGTGTCGAGATGGGCCGGCGCCTGGCCAAGGAAGCCCCGGTCGAAGCGGACCTGGTGATAGCGACGCCGGAGTCCGGCACGCCCGCCGCGGTCGGCTACGCGGAGGCCAGCGGGATCCCGTACGGGTCCGGCCTGGTCAAGAACGCCTACGTCGGCCGGACCTTCATCCAGCCCTCGCAGACGATCCGCCAGCTCGGCATCCGCCTCAAGCTCAACCCGCTCAAGGAAGTCATCCGCGGCAAGCGCCTCGTGGTCGTCGACGACTCGATCGTCCGCGGCAACACCCAGCGCGCCCTGGTCAAGATGCTCCGCGAGGCCGGCGCGGCCGAGGTCCACATCCGGATCTCCTCGCCGCCGGTGAAGTGGCCGTGCTTCTTCGGCATCGACTTCGCCACCCGGGCCGAGCTGATCGCCAACGGCATGACGGTCGACGAGATCGCCACGTCGCTCGGCGCCGACTCGCTCTCGTACATCTCGCTCGACGCGATGGTCGAGGCGACCACCATCCAGAAGCCCAACCTCTGCCGTGCCTGCTTCGACGGCGAGTACCCGATGGAGCTGCCCGACCCGCAGCTGCTCGGCAAGCAGCTCCTGGAGTCCGAGCTCGCGGGCGGCACCGACGCCGCCGACGCGCTCCGGCGCCCGTAGGACGCGCCGGACCCGTCCCCCCGGACGGGTCCGCCCCGCCCCATCCCGTTCAACCTGCGCCCGGCCCTGTCTTTCAGGCTTTTCCCAGGGCCGTGCACCACCCGCAGTAACGACACGAAAGCTCTCTCCTGTCATGACAGAGAAGACCACCGGTGCCAGCTACGCAGCAGCAGGTGTCGACATCGAAGCGGGAGACCGCGCCGTCGAACTCATGAAGGAGTGGGTGAAGAAGACGCAGCGCCCCGAGGTCCTCGGCGGCCTCGGCGGTTTCGCCGGCCTCTTCGACGCCTCCGCCCTCAAGCGGTACGAGCGCCCCCTGCTCGCCTCCGCCACCGACGGCGTCGGCACCAAGGTGGACATCGCCCGCCGGCTCGGCGTGTACGACACCATCGGCCACGACCTGGTCGCGATGGTCATGGACGACATCGTCGTCTGCGGCGCGGAGCCGCTCTTCATGACCGACTACATCTGCGTCGGCAAGGTGCACCCCGAGCGTGTCGCGGCCATCGTCAAGGGCATCGCCGAGGGCTGTGTCCTCGCCGGCTGCGCCCTGGTGGGCGGCGAGACCGCCGAGCACCCGGGTCTGCTGGGCCCGGACGACTTCGACGTGGCGGGCGCGGGCACGGGTGTGGTCGAGTACGACCGGCTGCTGGGCGCGGATCGCATCCGTACGGGTGACGCCGTCATCGCCATGGCATCGTCCGGCCTTCACTCGAACGGGTACTCGCTGGTCCGTCACGTCCTGCTCGACCAGGCGGGGATGGCCCTGGAGCAGCACGTCGAGGAGCTCGGCCGGACCCTCGGCGAGGAGCTGCTGGAGCCGACCAAGATCTACTCGCTGGACTGCATGGCCCTCACCCGTACGGCCGAGGTCCACGCGTACTCGCACATCACCGGCGGCGGCCTCGCGGCCAACCTCGCCCGGGTGATCCCGGACCACCTGCACGCCACGGTCGACCGCTCGACCTGGGCCCCCGGCGCCATCTTCGACCTGGTCGGCAGGACCGGCCGGGTGGAGCAGCTGGAGCTGGAGAAGACCCTGAACATGGGCGTCGGCATGATGGCCGTCGTCCCGCAGGAGTCGGTGGACGTGGCCCTGACCGCGCTGGCCGACCGGGGCGTCGACGCCTGGGTCGCCGGCGAGATCCTGGACCGCGGCGACCACTCCGAGGGCGCGACCCTCACCGGTTCCTACGCGAGCTGAGCAGCACTGAAACCCGGTCCGGGGCGATGCCCTGGACCGGGTTTCACTACTTCGAGTCGCTCAAGACTCTGAGCGTGGCAGACGCGGTGTGCGTCAAGCGCCGCGACGGTGCGCCGACGGACCGGACTCTTCGTCCTCGTCCTCGTCGTCATCGCTGTTGTACAGCTCCGCGTACTTGGCGTACGGGTCGTCGTCGTCCAGATCGTCATCGACTTCGACCGGCGCGCTGATAGGCAGCGGCTCTGTCGGCGATGCGCCCAGCTCATTGGCCAGACGCGAGAGGTCAGTCCCGCCGCTGTTGTACTTCAGCTGGCGGGCGACCTTTGTCTGCTTGGCCTTGGCCCGGCCGCGCCCCATGGCTCGACCCCCTCGGTGACGGGGCTCGACGGCCCCAGAGTCTGACACGCGTTCATGGTTCGGAGCGGGCTCTCCGCGAAGAGACCGTCCGTAGGGGTTCAACGGTACCTGCTTCCGCGGCCATACGGTACGCCGCCCGCATGACGCGCCCCGGTGCAGGACCAACGAGACACCCCGTACTCGCTGGTCAGCTGCGATTTTAGCCCTTTCCCGGCTCGCGACCCGCCGAAGCGCAGTGAGTTCCGTCTCCCCTGCGGCCCGGGGGACCCTTCCGGCGGTGGCGGAGGGTCCCCCGGGCCCGGCGGGGACGGGTCAGAGCGCGCGGGCGGCGCGGGCGTCCGACATCCGCTGCTCGGCGATCCGGTCGGCCGCGGCGGCCGGCGGGATACCGTCCGCCTTCGCACGTGCGAATATGGCGAGCGTGGTGTCGAAGATCTTCGTCGCCTTCGCCTTGCAGCGGTCGAAGTCGAAGCCGTGCAGCTCGTCCGCGACCTGGATGACACCGCCCGCGTTCACCACGTAGTCGGGGGCGTAGAGGATCCCGCGGTCCGCGAGGTCCTTCTCCACGCCCGGGTGCGCGAGCTGGTTGTTCGCGGCGCCGCACACGACCTTGGCGGTCAGGGCGGGCACCGACTCGTCGTTCAGCGCACCGCCCAGCGCGCACGGTGCGTAGATGTCCAGGCCCTCGACGCGGATCAGTGCGTCGGTGCCGGCGACGGCGGTGACCTTGCCCGCGTACTTGCCGGTGGCGTGCTTGTCGAGGATGGCCTGCACCGACTCCTGGCGGACATCGGTGATCACGACCTCGGCGCCGTCCTCCAGCAGGTGTTCGACCAGGTGCTTGCCGACCTTGCCGACCCCCGCGACGGCGACCTTGCGGCCGCGCAGCGTCGGGTCGCCCCACAGGTGCTGGGCGCTGGCGCGCATGCCCTGGAACACGCCGAAGGAGGTGAGCACCGAGGAGTCGCCGGCGCCGCCGTTCTCGGGGGAGCGGCCGGTCGCCCAGCGGGTGGTGCGGGCGACCACGTCCATGTCCGCGACGTACGTGCCGACGTCGCACGCGGTCACGTAACGGCCGCCGAGGGAGTCCACGAACCGGCCGTAGGCCAGCAGCAGTTCCTCGCTCTTGAGGGTGTCCGGGTCACCGATGATGACGGCCTTGCCGCCGCCGTGGTCGAGACCGGCGAGGGCGTTCTTGTACGACATGCCGCGCGAGAGGTTCAGCGCGTCGCGGACTGCTTCCTCGTCCGAGGCGTACGCGTGGAAGCGCGTACCGCCGAGGGCGGGGCCCAGGGCGGTGGAGTGGATGGCGATGACGGCCTTGAGGCCCGTGGCCCGGTCCTGGCACAGCACGACTTGCTCGTGGCCACCCTGTTCCGTACGGAACAGGGTGTGCAGGACGCCGTCGGTCATTTCGGTCACGGTGGTGACTCCCATGGAAGAGATGCGGCGGAAAGACGCCCGCCCTGCGGGTGGGGGAGGGCGCGCTGGGAGCAGCGTAAGACCTGGGAGGCGGATGGGAACTCCCCGTCCGTAGATCGGAACACTCCCGTGTTATGCGTGACCTGGGGACCCTCGTCCGGAGTACGGCCGGGCAGGTCGGGGGAGTACGAGAACGTGAGCGAATCCCCCGAGCGCCGACTGCCTTCCGCCCGCACCGGTCCGACCGTGCCGTACGCGTCCTACCTGCGGGTCTACGAGCCCCTGGCGGCCTTCCCCGTGGCCGAACGGGCGCACTGGTCCGGCTACGCCAAGCGCGGGGACGCCCCGACCGCCCAGGACGAACTGCGCAGGTCGCTGTCGGACCTGGTCCGGGTTCCGGTGGTCGGGGTCCCGGCGCACGAGAGCGGGGACGCGTTCACGGCGGAGCGGGACGGGGTGCTGCTGGTCTGCCCGTGGCGGACCAGGCTGCGCGGCTGGCTGGCGCTCCAGGAGCTGGAGGCGGAGTTCCCCCGTCCGGTGCTGGACGCGGCGCTGCCGCCGTCGGCCCGCCGCCGGGCGGCCGAGGAGTACGAGGCCTGGCGGGAGCGGAACCCGGACGGGCGGCCGTGGATCCGCACCGCCGTGTGGCAGGTCCCGCTGCGGTGGTTCGTGCTGGTGGCGGACGAGGAGCGGGAGTACCTGCCGGGCGAGCGGCTGCGCTACCGGACGCCGATGGTGCAGGCCAGGCGGCGGCTGGCGCGCGGGCTGCGGACGCTGCGGGCCGCCGAGGGCTACGGGATGCTCGCGGAGGGGCTGGTGGAGGTCGGGAGCTGGCTGGAGGAGTTCCACCCGCGCTCGATGGTGGAGCTGGACTACGGCGGGCTGCTGCACGCGCTGCCGGAGGCCGCCCTGGCCGGCGACCGCTCGGCCCGTGACCTGGCGATGGGCATCGCGGCGCTGCGGGCGGGGGACGCGGAGGGCGCGACCGACGCGTACACGGACCTGGCGGAGCGCTGGAAGGCGGTCCGGGAGCGACTGTTCGCGAACTAGGGCAGGTCCGGAGGTCCGCCCGGACGGGATCCGGCGGACCGGGCGGGTCGCAACCGGCCCCGGAAGCGGGTGGAGGTGTCCGTTCCGCCCGCCGGACCTGCCTCCGGGGGCGGCATCGGCCGAACCGGCCCGGAATGTCCCTAGCGGAGGCCGCCGGGTCACCCGTATCGTCCGATCGGCCATAAAACGCAGATCAGCGGCTTGATCGCGGCATTTGGGTCTTTGTTCCAGGACCTACGTCCCGATCCGGGCCATTGACTCAAGCGTGACGGACCGCACTAACCACACCCTTGCGCCCTTCCCCTACCCTCGTGCCAAAATAGGACAAGGAGTCCGGGGAGGGTTCCTTCCACCCAACTTTGGGCGGAATGCTCGGTATTGCACTCTACGGGGGGTCTGACGACTCCTGATCGCTCTGTGACTGATCGTCACAGTGGGGTGACTGTCCGTTATGGGACGGTCCATCGGCTTCCGCCGCTGATGAACACCTCGGAGGGCAATTCCATCGGTTTGGCCGTCGAGGCTGGACGGATGGTGTAGTTGTAGTGCCGAGGACAAGCCGTTCGTCCTATAACCGACTCGGCCTGCGTGTGTCCATTTCGGGCAACGTGGGCCAAGGTGCAGAATTTAGAGGAAAGAACCGAGATGGTTCGGTTCTCCCGAGGAGGCCGCTCATGACCGCTCGCACCCCTGATGCCGAGCCGCTGCTGACCCCGGCTGAGGTTGCCACGATGTTCCGCGTGGACCCGAAGACGGTCACCCGCTGGGCCAAGGCTGGCAAGCTCACGTCCATCCGCACCCTGGGTGGACACCGCCGTTACCGCGAGGCTGAGGTCCGCGCACTGCTCGCGGGAATTCCGCAGCAGCGCAGCGAGGCCTGAGGCTCGCAGCACCACCCCCATTCCCTTTGGGGGCAGCTCCCGGCTGACGGCCGGGGGAGGGCATGAAACGGATCCCCCAATCCGATGAAACCCACAAGGCTTCAAACGGTGGAACCTGCCCCAACAGGTTTCGCCGTTCGATCGCGCTGGACTCCGCCGGGTCCAGCGCGATCTTTTTTGTGCCCGGAAGGCGCGCAGCAGGGGCCCGAATCGCCGGCGTCCGAGGATCCGGCCGGGCAGGTGCCATTGCACATATTAAATTGAGTCGGCATATGAGTGTGATAAAAGTACGACTCCCGAAAACTCATGGGGTGACACCCGTCACAGTTGATGTCCCTTGTACATCCGGCAATGCACCCGCAAGGGGACGTGTCACCCTCGCCGGCCTCACACGAAGGGGCGGTCCGGGAGCGCGACGCCGCTCGTCCGCCCCCTGCGCGCGCCAGGCCCCGGGAGGGGCCCGTACGGCGCTCCGGGCGCCCGAAGATCCCCACGAGCCCTCCCGGCGGCGTTCACGGCCGTTTCGGCACTCCCAGGCGTTCAGGGCCGGCCCCCGCCGTTCCCCGCCGTTCCCCGCCGTCCTCGGGCACTGCGGGCCGCCCTCCCGCGGCAGGAGCCGCAGCGCCGTGCACCCGGACCCGACAACGCGTCAGGGCCCGCATCCCCTGGGGGATGCGGGCCCTGACGTTTCTGCGAACCTGACGGGACTTGAACCCGCGACCTCCACCTTGACAGGGTGGCGAGCTAACCAACTGCTCCACAGGTCCTCGATGCGCGCTGCCCGGTGGGCGGCTGCGAATCAGACTGTACAGCAGCTCAGGGGGTGCAGTCGAACCGATCAGGGGGCCGCGGCGTCCACCGCCTTCACGATCCGCTTGTCGGAGATCGGGTACGCCGTGCCGAGCGCGTGCGCGAAGTAACTGACCCGCAGTTCTTCGATCATCCAGCGGATCTCGGTGACCGCCTCCGGCACCGGACGGCCCTTGGGCAGCTGCTCCAGCAGCCACAGGTACTCGTCCCGCATCTCGTGGACCTTCTCCATGCGGGTGGTGTCCCGCTGGACGGCCGTGGGCATCTGCTGGAGCCGCCGGTCGATCGCCACCAGGTACCGCATCAGGTCCGGGAGGCGCCGCAGCCCCGTCAGCGTCACGAAGCCGGCCGGCATCAGCGCCGCCAACTGCGCCTTCACGTCTTGGACGTTCGCCATCAGCGCCAGGCTGTTGGTGGACTTCACGCGCCGCTCGCAGGCCTGCCAGGCCGCCAGGATCTGCTGCACCTGCCCGACGGTCCGGACGGTGGTGTCCACCAGATCGGACCGAACGGCGTCGAACAGCTTCCGGAAGCCGGCCTCGTCCCATGCCGGGCCGCCGTGGTCGGCGATCAGCTTGTCCGTCGCCGCGGTCGCGCAGTCGTCGAAGAGCGCCTGGACCGAGCCGTGCGGGTTCCGCGAGAGGGCCAGCTTCTGCTGGTTGGTCAGCTTGTCCGAGGCGAACTTGGCCGGGTTGACCGGGATGCCGAGGAGGATCAGCTTCCGGGTGCCGAGCCACATCGCCCGCTGCTGCTCGGCCTCGGTGTCGAAGAGCCGTACGGACACGCTTTCCCCCGCGTCCACCAGCGCCGGGTAGGCCTTCACCGGCTGCCCCGCGCGCCGGGTCTCGAAGACCTTGCTCAGCGTCCCGATCGTCCAGTCCGTCAGCCCGGTCCGCTCCACCGACTCCCCGCCCGCCCGCTCGGCCGTGGCCGCCGCGGCCTGGGACAGCGCCTGACGGGCCTTCGGCCGCAGCTGGAGGCGCAGCGCCTCCAGGTCCTTGGCCTCGGCCAGCTTCTTGCGCCGCTCGTCGACGATCCGGAAGGTGATCTTCAAGTGGTCCGGGATGCGGCTCAGGTCGAAGTCCTCGGCCGAGACCGGTACCCCGACCATCCGGTGCAGCTCGCGGGCCAGCGTCACGTGCAGCGGCTCCTGGAGGGGCTGAGCCGTCGCCAGGAAACGGGCCGCGAAGTTCGGCGCGGGTACGTAGTGCCGACGGATCGGCTTGGGCAGCGAGCGGATCAGCTCGGTGACGACCTCTTCCCGCAGACCCGGGATCTGCCAGTCGAAGCCCTCGTCGGTGACCTGGTTCAGCACCTGGAGCGGGATGTGCACGGTCACGCCGTCCGCGTCCGCACCCGGTTCGAACTGGTACGTCACCCGGAACTTCAGCTGCCCCTGCCGCCAGGTGTCCGGGTAGTCCGCCTTGGTGACCCCGGCGGCCTTCTCCGTCAGCAGCATCTCGCGCTCGAAGTCGAGGAGTTCGGGCTCCTCGCGCTTCTTGTGCTTCCACCAGGAGTCGAAGTGCGCCCCCGACACCACGTGCTCGGGGATGCGCTGGTCGTAGAAGTCGAACAGGGTCTCGTCGTCCACGACGATGTCCCGGCGCCGCGCCCGGTTCTCCAGCTCCTCCACCTCGGTGAGGAGCTTGCGGTTGTCGGCGTAGAACTTGTGGTGGGTGCGCCAGTCGCCCTCGACCAGCGCGTTGCGGATGAACAGCTCCCGCGAGACCTCGGGGTCGATCCGGCCGTAGTTGATCTTCCGCTGGGCGACGATCGGTACTCCGTACAGCGTGACCTTCTCGTACGCCATCACGGCGGCCTGGTCCTTCTCCCAGTGCGGCTCGCTGTACGTGCGCTTGATCAGGTGCTGCGCGAGCGGTTCCACCCACTCCGGCTCCACCTTGGCGTTCACCCGGGCCCACAGGCGGGAGGTCTCCACCAGCTCCGCGGACATCAGGAACCGGGGCTGCTTCTTGAACAGCGCCGAACCGGGGAAGACCGCGAACTTGGCGCCGCGGGCCCCGAGGTACTCGTTCTTGTCGGTGTCCTTGAGCCCGATGTGCGAGAGCAGACCGGCCAGCAGCGAGACGTGGACGCTGTGCTCGGGGGCGTCCGCTTCGTTGACGTGGATGCCCATCGTCTTGGCGACCGTGCGCAGCTGCGAGTAGATGTCCTGCCATTCGCGAATCCGCAGGAAGTTCAGGTACTCCTGCTTGCACATCCGGCGGAAGGACGAGGAGCCGCGCTCCTTCTGCTGTTCGCGGATGTAGCGCCACATGTTCAGGAACGACAGGAAGTCGCTCGTCTCGTCCTTGAAGCGGGCGTGGTTCTGGTCGGCCTGCGTCTGCTTGTCCGAGGGCCGCTCGCGGGGGTCCTGGATGGACAGGGCCGCCGCGATGACCATGACCTCGCGGACGCAGTTGTTCTTGTCCGCCTCGACGACCATGCGGGCCAGGCGCGGGTCGACCGGCAGCTGGGAGAGCTGGCGGCCCATCGGCGTGAGCCGCTTGCGCGCGTCCTTCTCGGACGGGTCGAGCGCGCCGAGCTCCTGGAGGAGCTGGACGCCGTCGCGGATGTTGCGGTGGTCCGGCGGGTCGATGAAGGGGAACTTCTCGATTTCGCCGAGGCCGGCCGCGGTCATCTGCAGGATGACGGAGGCCAGGTTGGTGCGCAGGATCTCGGCGTCGGTGAACTCCGGGCGGGCGTTGAAGTCGTCCTCGGAGTACAGCCGGATGCAGATGCCGTCGGACGTACGGCCGCAGCGGCCCTTGCGCTGGTTGGCGCTGGCCTGCGAGATCCGCTCGATGGGGAGCCGCTGCACCTTGGTGCGGTGGCTGTAGCGGGAGATCCGGGCGGTGCCCGGGTCGATCACGTACTTGATGCCGGGGACGGTGAGGGAGGTCTCGGCGACGTTGGTCGCGAGGACGATCCGCCGGCCCGTGTGCTGCTGGAACACGCGGTGCTGTTCGGCGTGCGAGAGGCGGGCGTAGAGGGGCAGGACCTCGGTGAACCTGAGGTTCCGCTTGTTCAGCGCGTCCGCCGTGTCGCGGATCTCGCGCTCGCCGGAGAGGAACACGAGGATGTCGCCCGGGCCCTCGGACTGGAGCTCGTCGACGGCTTCGCAGATCGCGGTGATCTGGTCGCGGTCGGCGTCCGCAGCGTCCTCGTCGGCTTCCTCCAGCAGCGGCCGGTAGCGCACCTCCACCGGGTACGTACGGCCGCTGACCTCCACGATCGGCGCGTCCCCGAAGTGGCGGGAGAAGCGCTGCGGGTCGATGGTCGCCGAGGTGATCACGACCTTGAGGTCGGGACGCTTCGGCAGCAGCTGGGAGAGGTAGCCCAGCAGGAAGTCGATGTTCAGGGACCGCTCGTGCGCCTCGTCGATGATGATCGTGTCGTACGCGCGCAGCTCGCGGTCCGTCTGGATCTCGGCGAGCAGGATGCCGTCCGTCATCAGCTTCACGAAAGTGGCGTCCTGGTCCACCTGGTCGGTGAAGCGGACCTTCCAGCCGACGGTCTGCCCGATCTCGGACCTCAGCTCCTCGGCGATGCGCTCCGCGACGGTGCGGGCGGCGATCCGGCGGGGCTGGGTGTGGCCGATCATGCCCCGGACACCGCGGCCGAGCTCCATGCAGATCTTGGGGATCTGGGTGGTCTTGCCGGAGCCGGTCTCGCCCGCGACGATCACGACCTGGTGGTCGCGTATCGCCTCGGCGATCTCGTCCTTCTTCTGGCTGACGGGAAGGTTCTCGGGATACGTGACCGCAGGTCTGCGCGAGGCACGGTCGGCCAGACGCGCGGCGGCCTTCTCGGCCTCCGCGGCGATCTCGTCGAGCACGGCCTGCTTGGCCTCGGGCTTGCGGATGCGGCGGGCGCCTTCGAGGCGGCGGCCGAGGCGGTGCGCGTCACGGAGGGGGATCTCACCGAGAAGCGTCTGCAGGGCGGCGAAGGAAGTAGACATACCTGATCGAGGATCTCACCCGGGAGCGTCGGGTGGCGAACGCATTTGTCGCACCTACCCGTACCATTTCGGGACGAGATCACCTTAAACCCATCGTTCCGCGAGTGAGAGGCCCGCCATGTCCCGCGCCCGTGGAGTGTGGTGGCTGCTCGGCGCCGTGCTCGCGGTGCTGCAGGCGACGACGGCGCCGGGGGCCACCGGGGCGTCCGGGGCCCCTGCGCATCCCACGGCGTCCGCGGCTCGAACCGCTTCCGTGGTCGCCACGGCTCGAACCGCTTCCGCCGCAGTGCGGGACGCGGAGGCCGCCGCCGTGGCGGACGAGGGCCGGGGCCCGGCCTGCGCGCCCGGCGCCGGGGACCACGGTCAGGCCCCCGCCGTGCCGCCGCGCGACGGGCGGGACCACGCCTGCGCCCCGGCGGTCCGGCTCCCGGCCGGGCCGGACACCGCCGGACGGACGCTGCCGGCGGGAGTGCGCGTACGCGGCCCGGACCGCCCCGCACCGGGACCGCCGGAGCTGTCCGTGATGCGGGTGTAGCGGACCGGCCCCCACGCCGGTCCCCCACACCACCCGTACCACCGCTCTGGAGCACCCGTATGCCTTCCGCACCCTCCCGCAAGCCCCTGCTGTACTCCGCCGCCACCGCCCTCGCCGCGATCACCCTCGGGATCGTGTCCTGGCAGGCCACCGCGGACCGGGACGCGCCCGCCTCCTCTCCGGCGGCCTCCGCGCCCGGACCCGCCGGGGCCCCGGACCCGCTGGCGGCGCTCGCCCGCCGGGACACCGGCGACAAGCTGGCCGCCGGGCGCGCCGACGCTCCCGTGGTGCTGATCGAGTACTCCGACTTCAAGTGCGGCTACTGCGGCAAGTTCGCCCGCGACACCGAACCCGCGCTGATGCGCAAGTACGTCGAGGACGGCACCCTGCGCATCGAGTGGCGCAACTTCCCGATCTTCGGCGCCGAGTCGGAGGCCGCCGCGAAAGCCGCCTGGGCCGCGGGCCGGCAGGACCGGTTCGCGCAGTTCCACGCGGCCGCGTACGCCGAAGGGTCCAAGGAGAAGGGCTTCGGCGAGGAACGCCTGACCGAGCTGGCCCGCGTGGCCGGCGTACCCGACCTCGACCGGTTCCGGCAGGACATGGCCGGCGCGGAGGCCTCGGCCGCCCTGCGCACGGACCAGGAGGAGGGCTACCGCATCGGGGTCGCCTCCACGCCGTCCTTCCTGGTCAACGGAGAGCCCCTGGCCGGCGCGCAGCCGCTCGACGCCTTCGAAGCGGCGATCGCCCGCGCCAAGGCCCGGGCGCAGGTCTCGAAGTGAACGGCATCGGATACCTCGCCGCCCTGCTGGGCGGCCTGCTGGCGCTGCTCAGCCCCTGCAGTGCGCTGCTGCTGCCCGCCTTCTTCGCGTACTCGATCGACTCCGCCTCCCGGCTGCTGGCCCGGACCGGGATCTTCTACGCGGGCCTCGCGAGCACCCTCGTACCGCTGGGCGCGGCCGGTTCGTACGCGGGCCGGTTCTTCCACGGCCACCGGGACGGGCTCGTCCTGGCCGGTGGCTGGCTGATCGTCGCGCTCGGTCTCGCCCAGATCCTGGGCCTCGGCTTCGCCTCCAAGCGGGCCGCGCGGCTCTCGGGGCGGATCCGGCCGACCACCGCCCTGTCGGTGTACGCGCTGGGCGCGGTCTACGGACTGGCCGGGTTCTGCGCCGGGCCGATCCTGGGCAGCGTGCTGACGGTGGCGGCGGTCAGCGGCAGCCCGGTCTACGGGGGACTGCTGCTGGCGGTGTACGCGCTGGGCATGGCGGTGCCGCTGTTCCTGCTGGCGCTGCTGTGGGAGCGCTTCGACCTGGGCGGCCGGCGCTGGCTGCGCGGGCGGACCGTCCGGTGCGGCCGGCTCCGGCTGCACACCACCTCGCTGCTGTCCGGGCTGTTCTTCATCACCCTGGGCGCGCTGTTCCTGCTGTACGACGGGGCGAGCGCCCTGCCCGGGCTGCTGGACGTGGACGACTCGTTCGCCGTCGAGCGGTGGGTGCAGTCGGTGGCGCGGGCCGTACCGGACCGGGCGGTGCTGGCGCTGGTCGCCGTAGGAGCACCGGCGGCCGCTCTGGCGCGGTGGCGCCGCAAGGCCCGGGAGGCCCGGGAGGCGGCCGGGTGACGCAGGAAGGCCCCGTCCGAGGGACGGGGCCTTCCGTGTGGTGGCTGGGGCCGGGGTCGAACCGGCGACCTATCGCTTTTCAGGCGATCGCTCGTACCAACTGAGCTACCCAGCCACGAGACTGTTTCCAGCCTCAGCGATCCTGACGGGACTTGAACCCGCGACCTCCACCTTGACAGGGTGGCGAGCTAACCAACTGCTCCACAGGACCTGGTTTGTGCAAGAACAAGTCTTGCACATGGTGTTGCGTACCCCCAACGGGATTCGAACCCGTGCTACCGCCTTGAAAGGGCGGCGTCCTGGGCCACTAGACGATGAGGGCTAAAGGCCCGCCGGGCACTTTTCAGCGCGTCGGGGACGTGAGAAGCATATGGGATGTCGGGACCTATCGCCAAAACGGTTTCCGCGAGTGTCCCCGAGGGACAATGACCGGGTGCTGGAGATGACGCGCGAGGAGTTCGAGGAACTCGTCGCAGAGGCCCTGGACCGGATCCCTCCCGAGCTCACCCGACTCATGGACAACGTGGCGGTCTTCGTCGAGGACGAGCCGCCCGCGCAGGACCCGGAGCTGCTCGGTCTCTACGAGGGCACCCCCCTCACCGACCGCGGAGAGTGGTACGCCGGGGTCCTCCCCGACCGCATCACGATCTACCGCAACCCCACCTTGCGGATGTGCGAGGACAGGGAGAGCGTGGTCGCGGAGACGGAGGTCACGGTCGTGCACGAGATCGCCCACCACTTCGGCATCGACGACGAGCGACTCCACGACCTGGGGTACGGATGACCCGGCCGGTCCGCGGCGTCGAGGCCATCGACCCGGACGTCGACCTCCATGTGCCGGGGCAGCGCACCGAGCCGCAGGGGCGGGTGCTCGCCGCCGTCGCGGCGGGCGGGGCCGTGGGCGCGTCGTCGCGGTACGGGCTCGCCCTGCTCTGGCCGGCCGGTCCCGGGGCCTTTCCGTGGGCCACCTTCTGGACCAACGTGGTGGGCTGCGCGCTGATCGGCGTGCTCATGGTGCTCATCAGCGAGGGCGGCCGGACGCCGCCGCACCCGTTGGTCCGGCCCTTCTTGGGGGTGGGGGTGCTGGGCGGCTTCACCACCTTCTCCACTTACGCGGTCGAGGTCTCGCGGCTGCTGGACGAGGGGGCGGCCGGCACCGCGCTCGGGTACGCCGCGTTGACGGTGGTGGCCGCGCTGGGGGCGGTCTGGGCGGCGGCGTCGGTGACCCGTCTCGCCGTGCGGGGGCGCGGGTGAACTGGCTGCTCGTGGTCACGGGCGCGGTGGTCGGGGCCCCGCTGCGCTACCTCACCGACCGGGCCGTGCAGGCCCGGCACGACTCGGTCTTCCCGTGGGGGACCTTCGTGGTGAACGCCGGAGCCTGCCTGGTGCTCGGCCTGTTGACGGGGGCGCTGCTGACCGGGGCGGCCTCCTCGCGGCTCGGTCTGCTGCTCGGCACGGGGCTGTGCGGGGCGCTCAGCACGTACTCGACGTTCTCGTACGAGACGCTGCGGCTGGCCGAGCGCGGCTGGAGGTTCCTGGCCGCGGCCAACGTGGCGGCCTCGGTGCTGGTGGGGCTCGGGTCCGTACACCTCGGGTCGCAGGTGGCGCGAGCGCTGTTCGCCTGAGGGCGTGTCTCTTATGGGGTAAAGGGAGTTGGGCACATTGACCCGCCCGGTGCGGGCCGTGCTCCCCGTCCCCTTCCGGAGGTGCCCCGTGCGCCAGTTGTCCGCTTCCCTCCGACTGGCCGCCGCCGTGCTCGCGGTCGCGGCGTCGGCCGGCTGCATGAGCGTCGGCGAGGACGCCGCCAAGCCCGGTCCTTCCTCCTCGGCGGGCGACAAGGGCCTCACCGCCGTCGGGGGCACCACCACCGGGCGGGGGTCCGGGGTGCACGGCGACGGCCACGGTACGAAGGACGCGGTCGGCAACGCGCCGGGCAAGCCCGGGGAGCCGGGGAAGGCCGCCGGCGGGGCCGGGGCCTCGCCGAGCCCGGGTGCGCCGGCGGGGAAGCCCGGGGTGCCCTCGCCGTCGGCCGGGCCGGGCGGCGGAGCGGGCGGGCAGGGGTCGCAGGTGCCGTCGGGGGGCGGGTCGGGAGCCGGGGGCGGTTCCGGTTCGGGCGGGTCGGGGTCGGGGTCCGGCGGGCCCGTCGTGACGCCGCCCACGCCGTCACCCAGCAGCCCGCCTGTGACGGAACCCACTCCGACGCCCACCAGTTCCCCGCAGCCCGAGCCGAGCACGTCGGCGGCGCAGTAGCCGGGTCGACCGTACTCGGCCCCGGCTCATCGTCGCAGGTCAGAACCTTTCTTCGGGGGAAACTTGCCAGACCCCGGGGAGGGTGCGTATGGTTATAGATCGTTTGATCCCATTGCCCGGCGCCGAATCCGAAGAGCGCCGTGTGGCGCGTACTCTCCCTAGCCGTGGCTGACCGCATTGAGGCGGTCGATTTGCGATTCACGGAGTTTGGGCGCGTGCCGAGACTCCGGAAGGTTTCGCATTTCGCATGTCCATTTCCAGTTCTGACCGTGCCGTCATGCCCGAGAACGACTCCAACGAGATCGTCGACGCCGTTGAGGCCCTTGTGGTCACCGAGGCCATCGAGGCCGCCGAGGCGAACGACATCATCGAGGCTCTTGAGGCTGATGTGACGACCGACCAGTCCTCCGACGCCGCCTCCGGCGACGCCGAGCCCACCATCACCTTCGGCGACCTCGGTCTGCCCGAGGGCATCGTGCGCAAGCTCGCCCAGAACGGTGTCACCGCCCCCTTCCCGATCCAGGCCGCGACGATCCCGGACGCCCTGGCCGGCAAGGACATCCTCGGCCGTGGCCGCACCGGCTCCGGCAAGACCCTCTCCTTCGGTCTGCCGACCCTGGCCTCCCTGGCCGGCGGGCACACCGAGAAGAAGAAGCCCCGCGCGATCATCCTCACGCCGACGCGTGAGCTCGCGATGCAGGTCGCGGACGCCCTCCAGCCCTACGGCGACGTCCTCGGCCTCAAGATGAAGGTCGTCTGCGGCGGTACCTCCATGGGCAACCAGATCTACGCCCTGGAGCGCGGTGTCGACGTCCTCGTCGCCACCCCCGGCCGCCTGCGCGACATCATCAACCGCGGCGCCTGCTCCCTGGAGAACGTCAAGATCGCCGTCCTCGACGAGGCCGACCAGATGGCCGACCTGGGCTTCCTGCCCGAGGTCACCGAGCTGCTCGACCAGATCCCCGGCGGCGGCCAGCGCATGCTCTTCTCCGCCACCATGGAGAACGAGATCGGCACCCTGGTCAAGCGCTACCTGTCCAACCCCGTCACGCACGAGGTCGACAGCGCCCAGGGCAACGTCACGACCATGACGCACCACGTGCTCGTCGTGAAGCCGAAGGACAAGGCGCCGGTCACGGCCGCCATCGCCGCCCGCAAGGGCCGCACCATCATCTTCGTCCGCACCCAGCTGGGCGCCGACCGCATCGCCGAGCAGCTCATCGAGGCCGGCGTGAAGGCCGACGCGCTGCACGGCGGCATGACGCAGGGCGCCCGTACCCGCGTCCTCGCCGACTTCAAGGACGGCTACGTCAACGCGCTCGTCGCCACCGACGTCGCCGCCCGCGGCATCCACGTCGACGGCATCGACCTGGTCCTGAACGTGGACCCGGCCGGTGACCACAAGGACTACCTGCACCGCTCGGGCCGTACCGCCCGCGCCGGCAAGTCCGGTGTCGTCGTGTCGCTGGCGCTCCCGCACCAGCGCCGCCAGATCTTCCGCCTGATGGAGGACGCGGGCGTCGACGCCTCGCGCCACATCGTCCAGGGCGTCGGTGCCTTCGACCCCGAGGTCGCCGAGATCACCGGTGCGCGTTCGCTGACGCAGGTCCAGGCCGACTCCGCGAACAACGCCGCCAAGCAGGCCGAGCGCGAGGTCGCCGACCTCACCAAGCAGCTGGAGCGCGCGACCCGTCGCGCCGCCGAGCTGCGCGAGGAGGCCGACCGCCTCGTCGCCCGTTCCGCCCGTGAGCGCGGCGAGGACCCGGAGGCCGCTGTCGCCGAGGTGGCCGAGGCCGCCGTCGCCGAGGTCGCGGCCGCCGTCGCGGCCGAGCCGGTCGTCGAGGAGCGTCCGGCCTTCCAGAGCCGTGACGAGCGTGGCAACTACGAGCGTCGCGACAACCGTCGTGACGACCGCGGTGGCGAGCGTGGCGGTGACCGTGGTGGCTTCCGCCGCGATGACCGTCCGTCGGGTGGGTTCCGTTCCGGTGGTGACCGTCCGTCCGGTGGTTTCCGTCGTGATGACCGTCCGTCGGGTGGTTTCAACCGTGACGACCGCGGTGGCGAGCGTGGCGGTGACCGTGGTGGCTTCCGCCGCGATGACCGTCCGTCGGGTGGGTTCCGTTCCGGTGGTGACCGTCCGTCCGGTGGTTTCCGTCGTGATGACCGTCCGTCGGGTGGTTTCAACCGTGACGACCGCGGTGGCGAGCGTGGCGGTGACCGTGGTGGCTTCCGCCGCGATGACCGTCCGTCGGGTGGGTTCCGTTCCGGTGGTGACCGTCCGTCCGGTGGTTTCCGTCGTGATGACCGTCCGTCGGGTGGTTTCAACCGTGACGACCGCGGTGGCGAGCGTGGCGGTGACCGTGGTGGCTTCCGCCGCGACGACCGTCCCTCCGGTGGCTTCCGCCGTGACGACCGCCCGTCCGGTGGCTTCCGCTCCGGCGGCGGCGACCGCCCCTACGGCCGCCGTGACGACAACCGCCCCTCCGGCTCCGGTTCCACCGGTTCCTTCGGCGGCCGTCGTGACGACAAGCCCCGCTGGAAGCGCAACGGCTAAGGCCTGACGGCCCCCTGACCCAGGCTCGGCCCCCGCAGCACCCCGGTGCTGCGGGGGCCGAGCCCGTTCCCGCGCCCCGCAGGTGCCGGGAAACGACGCAGCGCCCCGCCCGGTGTGGACCGGACGGGGCGCTGCGTCGAGCAGTAGGCCATGTCGGACTCGAACCGACAACCAACGGATTAAAAGTCCGCTGCTCTGCCAATTGAGCTAATGGCCCTCGGCGTGCTCACCCCAGAGCATAGCCGCAGAGGGGCGCGAGGCCGATCGGGTATCGACCGGAGTGGCACCCGGCGGTGTCCCGTGGGGGGTGGTGACGGGCGGCTGGGGTGGGAAGTCGTGTCCGGCCGAGCGGTGTTCGGCGTCCCGGGGAGGGGTGATCGGGGCCGCCGAAAGCTTTCTATACGGCTCTGACCTGCGGTGATAGGTGGTTGAGAGGGGTTGCGGAGGCTAATTGGCGGGAGCTGTCCCCCGAATGACGTAGAGTTGTGTTTACCGACGCGGGGTGGAGCAGCTCGGTAGCTCGCTGGGCTCATAACCCAGAGGTCGTAGGTTCAAATCCTGCCCCCGCTACTCCGTACGAAGGCCCGGTTCCCCTTGGGGAGCCGGGCCTTCGTCGTTCCCCGTCGCCGTCACCCGGACGGCCCGGCCGGGTCGCCGTACGGGGTTGCCCGGCGCGAGCCTTGGGGGGCGAGGCGGCAGTGGGCCCGCGCCCCGCGAGGGACCGGGCGGCAGGAGAGCGACGTGGCGGGGCGGAGCCGGCAGGGCAGCGAGGGGCGCGCGACGGGCTCCGGTGGCGGTACGGCCCGGCGGGTGGTCCGGACGCTGCCGTTCGTGCTGCTCGCCCTGGGGTTCGTCTTCGACCTGACCTCGCCGCCGAGCTACACGGGCTCGCCGTTCTTCTCCGCCGCCCCGCTGATCGCGGCTCCGCTCTTCTCGTTCAGGACGACCGCGCTGACGGGATGTGCCGCCTCGCTCGCCGTCGTCGTGCTGCGCGGCGGCGCCGACACCGGCTGGCGGGCAGAGGCGCTGACGGAGGTGGCGACCGTGATCACCGTGTCCGGGCTGGCGTTGCTGATCAACCGGGTCGTGCGGCGCAGCGGTGAACGGCTCGCCTCGGCGCGTGAGATCGCCGAGGCCGCCCAGCGGGCCGTGCTGCCGGTGCCGGCCGAGCGGATCGGGGGGTTGCAGGTGGCCGCCCGGTACGAGGCCGCGCAGGCCGACGCCTTCATCGGCGGGGACCTCTACGCCGTGCAGGACACCCCGTACGGGGTGCGGCTGGTGGTGGGCGACGTGCGGGGCAAGGGGCTGGAGGCGGTGGAGGCCGTGGCGGTGGTGCTCGGCGCCTTCCGGGAGGCGGCGGAGACCGAGCCGACGCTGGAGGCGCTCGCGCGGCGGCTGGAACGGGCCCTGGCCCGTGAGGGCGTGCGGCGCGAGCGCCTCGACGCGGTGGAGGGGTTCACGACGGGCGTGCTGGGGGAGGTCCCGCCGGACGCGGCGGTGCTGCGGACCGTCAACCGGGGGCACCCCGAGCCGCTGCTGCTCCATCCGGACGGCCGTCTCCTGGTGCTCGCGCCGAGCGAACCCGCGCTGCCGCTGGGGATGGGGGAGCTGGGCGGCTGGCCCGACCGGACGGACGAGTGGCCCTTCCCGGCGGGCAGCACGCTGTTGCTGTACACGGACGGGCTGACGGAGGCCCGGGACGCGGCGGGGGAGTTCTACGATCCGGCGGCCCGGCTGCGTGGCCGGGTCTTCTCGGGGCCGGACGAGCTGCTGGCCGCGCTGGCCGACGACGTACACCGGCACACGGGCGGGAGAGCCACGGA
Source organism: Streptomyces sp. NBC_00539 (assembly GCF_036346105.1). Classification (GTDB taxonomy): domain Bacteria; phylum Actinomycetota; class Actinomycetes; order Streptomycetales; family Streptomycetaceae; genus Streptomyces. The sequence continues at coordinate 3,373,587 of NZ_CP107811.1, read as the reverse complement.
CGACATGGCGCTGCTGGCCGTGGGCCGCCCGGCGCAGGGCCAGCCGGAGCGCCGCCGCACGGTGCCGGTGGTGCCGCGCACCGGTGTGTAGGCGGTGGCGCCCCGGTGTGGAGGTCCGGTTCCGAGGTGCTGTGATCGCTCTCCGTAGGGGACCGGCGTCCTTGCGTGAGGGCTCCGCGTGGGGCGCCGTTCGGCCGCTGTGGCGTGAAGTGACTGCCCCTGTCCCGAAATTTGCCCGAGATGATCATTATTGGGTTTAATGTCCAGGCCAAAGCCGTGCGGGGGGTGGCCGATTGGGATTAACGATCAATCGCTACAGCTTGGAATCACTCCCCCGAGTCTATTACCGTTCGATAACGCAGCGCGGTCGTCCCAGCCGTCGCAAGAGACGGCGCCGTGCGCGTTCCCGCTCATGAGGAGTGTGCCCCCGTGGCCTCCAACTCGCCTGCCCACGAAGGCACCGACATCCAGGAGACGCCCACCGCCGGCGCCTGGGGCGAGTGGAACCCGACCGAGGACTCGGCCCGCCCGGTCCGCGGCAAGCACCGGGTGGCCAAGCCGCGCGGCGGACTGGCCCGCAGCTCGACCGTGCTCGGCGTCGGCGTCATAGCGGCGGTCGGCGCGGGCGGCATGGCCACCGCTCAGGACCGGCCCCAAGCCGCCGTGTCCCTGCCCTCGTTGCCGGATCTGCTGGGCGGCGGCGGTAGCGGACAGGGCGGAGGCCACGCCGCCGTGGCGGACGCGCCGGCCGCGGCGCAGGGTCTCGGGCACGCCGACGCCGGCGAGGCGCTGCGCCACCGGATCCTCCAGCAGGCCGAGTCGCAGCAGGACGCCGCCGAGAACCAGGCGCGGGCGGAAGCCGAGCGGGTGGCGCGCGAGGCGGCCGCCCAGGAGGCCAAGGCGCAGCGGGAGGCGGCCCAGAAGGCGGCCGACGAGGCCCGGGCGGCGGCGGAAGCGCGGGCGGCGGCGGAGAAGGAAACGGCCCGGAAGGCGGCCGCGGAGAAGGCTGCCGCCGCGCAGGAGGCGGCCGGGGCCGAAGCCGGAGCGGCCCGCGCGGGCGGCGCGGCGGCGAAGGCCGCCGGGGTCTACGCCCTGCCGACCTCCGCCTACACCCTCACCTCCCACTACGGCGACTCCGGCTCCATGTGGTCCTCCGGCCACCACACCGGCCTCGACTTCGCCGCACCGACCGGCACCCCCGTCAAGGCCGTGGGCGGCGGGACCGTCATCTCCGCGGGCTGGTCCGGCGCGTACGGCTACCGGATCGTGCTCCGCCTCGATGACGGCACGGAGATCTGGTACTGCCACCTGTCCTCGATGTCGGTGACCTCCGGCCCGGTCGGTGCGGGTGACACCATCGGCCGGGTCGGTGCGACCGGCAACGTCACCGGCGCCCATCTCCACCTGGAAGTACGCCGGGGCGGCTCCACCATGGACCCGCTGGCGTGGCTGACCGACAAGGGCCTGAACGTCTAGACACCGTCCGGGTGTCCGGGGTGCCGGCGCCCGGGGACCTGGCCTGCGCCGGCCTGGGGCTCGGTACGACGCCCGGACGGGCCGGTACCGGGACGGGGTCGAACCACGGCGGCAGGAGTTCCTCCATCACCGCCGCCCGGGAGAGGGCGGGCCCCGCGGTCGCCCGGCGCAGCCACAGGCCGCGCAGCAACTCCCGCTCGTGCAGCACGAAGTCACGCTCCCGGACGGGGCCGCCGCGGCGGGCGAGGTGGCGCAGGAGGGCCAGGGCGGCCGCGTCCGCCTCGTACAGGGCGACGGCTCTGCCCGCGGCCCGGCCACCGGTGCGCCGGGCCAGGGAACGCGCCAGCGAGCGGGCCGGGATCGAAGCCAGGGCCGGGACCTCCGCCGGACCGAGCCAGCCCGCGGCCGCGTACACCGCCAGCTCGGCGGCGACGGCCCGCAGCCGGCGCTGCCGTATCCGCACGGCCAGCCACAGCAGCAGGCCGAACGCCGGGACCATCACGCAGCCGTAGACCACGTAGAACCCGTACTCCCCGTAGCGGGAGGAGCTGTTCCACAACGCGTGCAGGCCCATGGCGGCGGCCAGTCCGAGCAGCGGCAGGCCGATCCGGCCGCGCCTGCGGCGGCTGAGCGCGGCCAGCCCGAAACCGAGTCCGGTGAGCACCGTGAACAGCGGGTGCGCGAACGGCGAGAGCACTATCCGTACGAAGAAGGTCGCCGCCGTGACGGAGTCGAGCACGCCGGTACCGTCGGCCAGGTCCTCGTCGAAGGCGTTGCCCAAGTAGAGGATGTTCTCGGTGAAGGCGAAGCCGGTGGCGGTGAAACCGGCGATGACGAAGCCGTCGGCGGGCCCGGCCAGCCGTCGTCTCCTGAACACGAAGACCAGCAGCAGGGCCGCCGCTTTGGCGCTTTCCTCGACCACGGGGGCGATCACCACCGAGCCGAGCTGGTCGGCATCGGAGGGGTCGGCGGTGGCCGCGGCTATCCACTGGGTGGCGAAGCTGTTGGCCAGTATGGCCATCAGCGCCGCGGCGCAGGCTCCCCAGCCGCAGCAGAGCAGCAACTGCCGCCAGGGGCCCGGCGCGGCGCGGCCGAGCCACCGGAACGCCGCCATGAGCGGCGGCACCGGCAGCACGGCCAGTGCGAGCCCCACGCAGAAGCCGGCCGTGCCGGTCTGCTGCCGTACGAGTTCGAGGATCGCGACGCCGGGCGCGGCGAGCAGGACGACGAGCACGCGCGTCCGGACCGGGTCCGACGGACGTGCGAGCACACCTGAGAGCGCTCGGTACACCACGTCATCACCCTAGCGAGCCGCTCTGACACGGGGAGTGACGTTTCCCGTTCGGTCGGTTGTCGCTCAGTTCTCCGTGCGACGGAAGAGCAAGTCGTGTACGACGTGCCCCTTGTCGAGGCCCTGGCCCTCGAAGCGGGTCAGGGGGCGGAAGTCGGGGCGGGGCGCGAAACCGCCCTCGGGCTGCGTGTTTTCGAACCGCGGGTGCGCGCTGAGCACTTCGAGCATCTGCTCGGCGTACGGCTCCCAGTCGGTCGCGCAGTGCAGGATGGCGCCCGGGGCCAGGCGGGTGGCGGCCAGGTCGAGGAACTCCGGCTGGATCAGGCGCCGCTTGTGGTGGCGGGCCTTGGGCCAGGGGTCGGGGAAGTAGACGCGCAGCCCGGCGAGGGAGTCCGGCGGCAGCATCTCGCGGAGCAGGATGATGGCGTCGCCGTTGGCCACGCGGACGTTGGTCAGCCCGTTCCGCTCGGCCAGCGCGAGGAGGTTGCCCTGGCCGGGGGTGTGAACGTCGGCGGCGAGGATGCCGGTGTCCGGGTCGGCGGCGGCCATCTGGGCGGTGGCCTCGCCCATGCCGAAGCCGATCTCCAGGACGACCGGGAGGCCGTCGAACATGGCCTTGAGGTCGATGACCTCGTGGCCGTCGATGTCCAGGCCCCAAGTGCCCCAGAGCCGCTTCAAGGCCTCGCCCTGACCGGTGGTCACCCGGCTGCGCCGCGGCTGGAAGCTGCGGATGCGGCGCTCGTGGTGCGAGCCGGCCGGGTCGGGGGCGGGCCCGTCGGGGAAGCGGGGCTCGGTGCGCCACTTCGGGGGCGTGTACGAGGCGGCGCCCTCTGCGGGGGCGCTGGCGCTCGGCGGCTGGGGGTTCAGGGACTCAGACACAATGTGCCGATTCTACGACCCGGGCACGAGCCCGCTCCGCGTCGGCGGGCGACCGCTCCCGTCGAGCGACGTCAGGCGTGGTGAGGCGTGATGAGGCGTGCGGGGTCGGGTGTGCCGGGTCGGGGGTGGTCGGGCGTGCGGCGTCAGGCGTGCCGGGCCGCTGCCGCGGGTCAGACCGCCGCGAGGGCCGCCAGGGCGCGGCGGGCGACCTCGCGCCCGATCGGCAGGGACGCGGTCGCCGCCGGTGAGGGTGCGTTCAGGACGTGCACCGTGCGGGGCGCCTCCCGGATCAGGAAGTCGTCCACCAGCGTCCCGTCCCGCAGGACGGCCTGCGCCCGCACCCCGGCCGCCGCCGGGACCAGGTCCGCCGAGGAGACCTCCGGCAGCAGGCGCCGTACCGCCTCGGTGAAGGCCCGCTTCGACAGGGAGCGGCGGATCTCCCCTGCTCCGTACCGCCAGTGCCGCGCGGCCATCCGCCAGGACCCCGGCCAGGCCAGCTCGTCGGCGAGGTCCCGCGGCGAGGCCGTGCCCCAGCCGTACCCCTCCCGCGCGAGGGCCGGCACCGCGTTCGGCCCGACGTGGACCCCGCCCCCGATGCCCCGGGTCAGGTGCACCCCGAGGAACGGGAACGCCGGATCCGGCACCGGGTAGACCAGGCCGCGCACCAGCGATGGCCGGGCCAGGTCGTAGTACTCGCCCCGGAACGGGATGATCCGCATCCCGGGTTCGTCGCCGGCCAGCCGGGCGATCCGGTCGCACTGCAGGCCCGCGCAGTTCACCAGCACCCGGGAGCGCACCACCGCGCCGGCCGTCGTACGGACCGCGACGCCGGCCGGGCGGCGCGAGATCAGGTCCACCGCCCCGCCGTAGACGATCTGCGCACCCGAGGACTCCGCGAGCTGCGCCGTGACCTGCCCGTAGCCCACGATCCCGGTCGTGCCGACGTGGATCGCGGCCAGGCCGCGTACCTCCGGCTCGTACTCCGCGATCTGCGCCGGGCCCAGCTCCCGCACCGGGATGCCGTTTTCGCGACCCCGCTGCACCAGCGCGTGCAGCCGCGGCAGCTCCTCCCGCTCGGTGGCGACGATCAGCTTCCCGGTCACCTCGTGCGCGATGCCGTACTCCGCGCAGAACTTGACCATCTCGGCCGCCCCGCGCACCGCGAATCGCGCCTTCAACGAGCCCGGGCGGTAGTAGATGCCGCTGTGGATCACGCCGCTGTTGCGGCCCGTCTGGTGCCGGGCGGGGCCGGCTTCCTTCTCCAGGACGGTCACCCGGGTGCCCGGAGCCAGGCGCGACAAGGCATGCGCTGTCGACAGACCGACGATCCCGCCGCCGATCACCAGCACGTCACAGTCCACGCCCACGCCCATGCCCACGCCGCCGCCCAAGCCGACACCTCCCACCCCTGCATACTGCACCCCGCCACCGACAGCGCGGCTACGCGGGTGTCACCAGCAGCGGCCGGGCCCGTTCGCGCAGCTCCGCGACGCGCGGTTCGTCCCCGTACGGTTCCAGCCGGTGCAGCAGGTCCCGTACGTACTCGTTCGTCCGGGCCGAGGAGATCCGGCCCGCGACCTCCACCGCCCGGGTGCCCGCCGCGCACGCCGCGTCGAGGTTGCCCGACTCCAGCTCGGCGACCGCGCTCACCACCAGGCGCAGCCCGTGGGAGCGCACGTACTCCTCCGTGGGGCGGGACAGGGCCTGCTCGGTGAAGCGGCGCACCTGCCGGGGGAGTTTGAGGTCCCGGTAGCATTCCGCCGCATCCGCCGCGAAACGGTCGTACGAGTAGAAACCCAGCCAGGTGGGGTCCGGGTCGCCGTCCCGGGCACGCTCCAGCCACCCCTCGGCCGCCCGCAGCGCGGACCCGGCGGCCGCCGAATCACCCGCCTTCGCGTGCGCCCGGGCCTCCACGAGCCGGAAGAAGCTCATGGTGCGGGCGGTGGCCAGCCCGCGGTTGCGTTCCACCGCCGCCTGCGCGAGGTCCACGCCTTCGTCGGGGTGGTCCCGGTAGGTGGCCTGGAGGGACATCGAGGCGAGGACGTACCCGCCGAGCGGCACGTCGGCGGCCGCGCGGGCCAGCCGCAGCGCCTGGATGTAGTAGCGCTGGGCGGCCTCCTGCTGGCCGGTGTCGAACGCCATCCACCCGGCCAGCCGGGTCAGCTCGGCGGTCGCACCGAACAGCGCGCGGCCCACCTCGTCCGTATAGGAGCCCAGCAGCAGCGGCGCGGCGTCCACGCGCAGGCACTCCGGCACCATCGAGGAACGCCAGTCGCCGCCGCCGTACTTGGAGTCCCAGCGGCGGGCGTCCTCGGCGGCCTCGCGCAGCTTGGCCACGTCGCTGTGCCCGACGCGCTGCGGGGAGGCGTCCGGGATGCCGCCGGCCGCCGTCGTGGTGCCCGGCGTCGTGGTGCCCGGCGTCGGCACGCCGGGCACCGGCACGCCCGGCGTCGCGGTGCCCGGCGTCGGCACGCCGGGCACCGGCACGCCCGGCGTCGCGGTGCCCGGCGTCGGCGCGTTCGGGGGTACCGCGTTCGGGGCCGGGGCTCCCGTACCCGCCGTGCCGCCCGCCCCGGCGCCCGGTTCCCGCGGGGAGTGTGCGGTGCCCGGGCTCTGCCGGGCCGGCGCCGCGGGGCCGGCCGCCACGGCGGCCTCCGCCGCCTCCCGCGCCACCCCCGCCCCGCCCGGCTCGCGCGCCACGGAACTGTCGGCGGGCGATATCAGCCAGCGCGAGGCCGGCGTCGCGTACGCCGACACGGCGAACGAACCGGCCAGCGACTGCCAGATCCCGCCGCCCCCGCGCCGCCCCGCCAGGTCCAGCCGGTACAGATCGGTGGCCGACCGCACCGCCGCCCCCACTTCGCGCGGGAACGACAGTCCGACCTCCGGCGCCGGGTCCGCGTCCGCCAGGCCGATCTCGTGCAACGGCACCGGACGCCCCAGCTTCGCCCCGATGGCCGCGGCGATCAGATGGGGCGCCGCGCCCTGCGGCACCATCCCCTTCGACACCCACCGGGCCACCGACGTCTTGTCGTACCGGAGCGTCAGGCCGCGCTGCGCGCCGAGGTCGTTCACCCGCCGGGCCAGCCCGGCGTTGCTGATGCCCGCCAGGGCGAGCACGGCGCCGAGCTTCTCATTGGGCTCGCGGAGCTCCCTGGACATGCGCCACCCCTCGTCACACGCGGAACGCAGACGCCGCCGGGGCATAGGCGCCCGGCATTTCGTAAACCCAGCGTAGTTCCCCGCCTCCCAAGCGTTAAGGCCTCGACTTCCGTATGGCGAGATTGTTGTCCGTACGCACAGTCGGGAGGGTCCCGCGCCCGGGGCGCACGTGTCAGCGCGTGCTCCGCCCGTGGTGCCGTGCGCCCGGCCGTGCGCTCTGGCCGCCCGCCGGGCCCGGCGATTCGATGTGCGGTGCGTGGGTCGGCCCGTCGCGCGGATCCCGTGGGAGCCGGGCGGGCCGGGGGATGCCGCTGCCTCAATCCCCGCGGGTGGCGGAACGGTCCGGGGGGTGGTTCACGCCCCTCGGGCCGCGCCCCGCCGGCGGCCCCGAGGGGCTGTCGCGGGCCGTCACCGACCCTCAGTACGGCCGAAGAATGGCTGAAAGCGACCTATGGGGCGGTGGGAACGGAACGCCAAATACCGTGTGTCGGGGGCGTGTTCGTCTGCATGTGCGCCCCCCGAACCCCTCTCGCATGCCCTCTCTCGTGGCAGCATGGACCCCGAGCCACCCGGGGCCCCGGACGGTCGCGCCCGCATGCCGACCGCACTGCCCGTGCCCCGGTCATTTGCCCACAGGCTGGGGAGGCGGCGGCGGTGCGCTGGTTGGTCGGGTGGAGCAGTATCGCCGCGAGCTTCGGCACGGCCGGAAGGGTCTCCGGCCAGGGCGTTTCCGGCTCCGCGTCCACATACGGGGCCGCGGGCGGGTCCCCGTACGGATCGACGGCCCACACCTCCACCGCGTACGACTCCACCGCCGGGACCCCTTACTCGGACACCCCCCGCGGCGGCCTCGCGGACGCCGCCTACCCCGACGACCCGGCCGCCCAGGACGCCGAGCGCACGGTGCACCCCGTCGGGGCGCAACTCCTGTGGGGCGACCCCGACCCGCTCTGGGCCGTCGGCGACTGGCGCCCCGACGAGATCCGCACCATCACCGCCGACCCCGCCGACCCCTTCACCCGGCTCGCCGTCCTCGGCTGCTGCGGCGCCACCGACGCCGAACTGCGCCGCGCGCTGTACGCCGCCCGCGGCGGGGCGCTGCGCCACCTCACCCAGTGGTCCGGCAGCTACACCGCCGTCGTCCAGGCCGGCCGCCGCATCACCGTCCTCGGCGACCTCGCCGGCGCCCGGCCCGTCTTCTACACGCCCTGGGCGGGCGGCACCGCCTACGCCACCGCCGCGCTCCCGCTCGCCGACCTCATCGAGGCGCAGCTCGACATCGGCCACCTCGCCGCCCTCCTGGCCTGCCCCGACAGCCCGGAGGCACTGGGCGACGGCACACCGTACGTCGGCGTCCGGCGCATCCCGCCCGGCCACACGCTGATCCTGCGCGAGGGCTCCCGGGAAATCACCGGCTACGAACCGGTCGCCTCCCTCGCGGTCGCCGCCCCGGAAGCCGACCCCGAGCGGGCGGTGGAGGGCGTACGGGAAGCACTGGTCGACGCGGTGCGCGCCCGGCTCACGGCTCCCCGGCATGCCCCCGACGCCCTGGTCCCCGACCCCGGACCGGTACCGGGAATGGGCCCCGCCGACCGGCGCGCGGCGCGCGGAGCCCCCGCCCCGGTGCCCGGAGTGGGCTCCGACCTCTCCGGCGGCAGCGCCTCCGCGACGCTGGCCCTGCTCGCGGCGGGCCTGCCCGGCGTACCGGGGACCCTGCCCGGATCCGGCTCACGGCTCCTCGCCGTCACCTTCAACGACCTCGCCACGCCCCAGGGGCGCGAGGCCGAACTGGAACGGGCCCACGCCCTCGCGACCGATCCCCGGCTGCACCACGTCGTCGTGGCCGCCGCCGAGGAAGCGCTCCCGTACGCGGACCTCGACGGGCCGCTGACCGACGAACCGGGTCCCTCGCTCGTGTTCGCCGCCCGCGAGCGGCGCCGGCTGGCGGCCGGTTCAGCCGACCACTTCACCGGCCACGGCGCCCGCCAGGTCCTCGACGCGCACCCCGCCCGGCTGGCCGACCTCCTGATGGACCGCCGCAGACGCCACCTGCTGCGCCCGGTGGCCGCGCTGGCGCGCACCGCGTCCGCGGACTCCCACTCCCTGCTGGTGCCGCTGACCGTGTACGCGGCGGCCCGACGGCTCGCCCGTACGTCATACCGGGCGGGCATGGAAACCGCCGCGGCCCGGCTGCGCGAAGGGGCCGTCGCGGCGGCCGCCGCCGGGCCGGTGGACGCCTCGCTGGCCGCCCTGACCTGGTGCCGCCCGGGCCCGGCGGCGGGCTGGCTGACCGGCGAGGCCCTGGCGGAAGTATCGATCCGGCTCGCCACCGCGGCGGGCCGGCCCCCGCTGTCCCTGCGCCCCGGCGAGGCCCGCGCCCGCGCCGCCCTGACCCGGCACGCCGCCGACCACCGGGTCTTCGAGCAGGCCGTGGAGGTCCGCAGCCAGCGCCTGCACGCCCCGTTCCTGGACAACCAGGTCGTACGGGCCGCGCGCGCCCTGCCGGAGTCCCTGCGGGTGCAGCCCGGGGCCCGGGCGGCGATCCTGCGCAGCGTGCTGTCGGCCTCGGGGGTACGGGAACTCCCGCCGGGCTGGGGGGTGAGTTCCCCCGAGCCCCACGAGACGGCGACCCGGTTGGGGCTGCGCGCGGCCCTGACCTCACTGCTGTCCCTGTTCACCGCGCCGTTGCTGGCCGACGCCGGGCTGATCGAGGCCCGGGTCGTGCGGCAGGCCCTGCTCGACGCGGCGGACGGCCGGCCGGTCCCGCTGGACGGGCTGGCGGAACTCGTCTCGATGGAACTGTGGCTCCGCCGCCTCCTGGCCCGCCGCGGCACCTGCTGGACGGGCACCTCCACCCCCCGCCGCCGCGCCGTCCCCACCGGCCTCCCCGACCGCCGCCCGGCCCTCTCCTGACCGCCCGGAACCCCACCAGCCGCCCCCCCTCGCCACCCCACCAAGTCCGACCAGGGCCCCCACATCCAGCCCGCCGGCGTTCGATCGCGCGGGGCCACCGCATCCCCCGCGTCAGAGGCGCGGGGCCACCACATGCAGCCGGCGTTTGAGACCAGAGCCACCACATCCAGCCCCGCCGACGTTCGAGGCGCGGGCCACCACATTCAGCCCCGCCGGCGTTTGAGGCGCGGGGCCTGGGGCGGAGCCCCAGAAAGCCCGGCGCAGCCGGGGCCGCTCCGCGGGGCGGCGCCGCAGCCGACCCGGCCGCCTGTGCCCGCCAGGCGCGACCCCCGGCCCGGCCCCGCCGCCGCCTGTGCCCGCCAGGCGCGACCCCGTCCCGGCCCCCCAAAAAACCCCCACCCACCCCGGCCAGGGGCAAGGCAGAATTGCCCGGTGCGGTACCTCATCCTCGGCCCCACCGAGGCACACGACGCGACCGGCGCCCCCCTCCCCATCGGCGGCGTCCGCCTGCGCGCCCTCCTCGCCGCCCTCGCCCTCCGCGCCGGCGCCCCCGCCGCCGCCCCGGTCGCCGACCTCGTCGACGAGGTCTGGGGCGACGACCCGCCCCAAGACGCCCCCGCCGCGCTCCAGGCCCTCGTCTCCCGGCTCCGCCGCGCCCTCGGCTCCCGCGACGCCGTCCTCGCCGACCCCACCGGCGGCTACCGCCTCGCCGCCACCCGCGACGACGTCGACCTCCACCGCTTCACCCGCCTCACCCGCGAAGCCGCCCGCCACCAAGACCCCGCCGCCACCCTCCGCTCCGCCCTCGCCCTCTGGCGCGGCCCCGCCCTCGCCGACCTCCCCGAACCCGCCCGTACCTCCCACGCCGCCGCCCCCGAGGCCCTGCGCGTCGCCGCCCTCCGCGACCGGATCGCCGCCGACCTCGCCGCCGGCACCCCCGCCCCGGCCACGCTCCTCCCGGAACTGGAGGCGCTGATCCACGAGAACCCGTACGACGAACCCCTCCACGCCCTGCGCCTGCGCACCCTGCGCGCCGCCGGCCGCCCCGCCGAGGCCCTCGCCGCCTACGAGGACACCCGCCGCACCCTCGCCGAAGGCCTCGGTACGGACCCCGGCCCGGAACTGCGCGCCCTGCACGCCGAACTCCTGAGCCCGCCCCCGCCCGCGCAGCGGCGCCCCACCGGCAACCTCCGCCCCCGCCTCACCTCCTTCGTCGGTCGGGAACCCGAACTCGCCGCGCTCCGCACCGACCTGGCCCGCTTCCGCCTGGTCACCCTCACCGGACCCGGTGGTTCCGGAAAGACCCGCCTCGCCGAGCACGCCGCCGCCGCCCACCCCGAACCCGGCTGGCTCGTCGAACTCGCCCGCCTCGACCACCCCGCCGCCGTACCCGGAGCCGTCCTCAGCGCCCTCGGCCTGCGCGAGAACACCCTGGTCGCCCACGACACGGGCACCGCCTCCGCCGACCCCGCCACCCTCCTCGTGGAGCACTGCGCGGAGCGCCGCATGCTCCTCGTCCTCGACAACTGCGAGCACGTCATCGACGCCGCCGCCGAACTCGCCGACCGGCTCCTCACCCACTGCCCCGGCCTGCGCGTCCTCGCCACCAGCCGCGAACCCCTCGGCGTCCCCGGCGAGGCCCTGCGCCCCCTCGAACCCCTGCCGCCCGCCCCCGCGCACCGCCTCTTCGCCGACCGCGCCACCGCCGCGCGCCCCGGCTTCGACCCCGCCGACGACCCGGACGCCGTCACCGAGATCTGCGCCCGCCTCGACGGCCTCCCCCTCGCCATCGAACTCGCCGCCGCCCGCCTGCGCCTGCTCACCCCGCGCCAGATCGCCGACCGCCTGGACGACCGCTTCCGGCTCCTGACCGGCGGCAGCCGCACCCTCCTGCCCCGCCAGCAGACCCTGCGCGCCGTCGTCGACTGGTCCTGGGAACTCCTCACGGAGCCCGAGCGCACCGTCCTGCGCCGCCTGTCGGTCTTCTCCGGCGGCTGCGACCTCGCCGCGGCCGAGGCCGTCTGCGCCGGGCCCGGCCTGGACGTGGCCGACGCCCTCGGTTCCCTCGTGGACAAGTCCCTGGTCCTCGCCGAACCCGGCCCCGACGGCATGCGCTACCGCATGCTCGAAACCATCCGCGAGTACGCCGCCGAACGCGCCCTCGCCGCCCCCGGCGACGCCGAGGCCACCGCCCGCCGCCACACCGCCCGTTTCCTCGCCCTCGCCGAAGAAGCCGAACCGCACCTGCGCTCCGCCGCCCAGATCCCCTGGATCCGGCGGATCGAGACCGAGCTCGACAACCTGCGCGCCGCCCTCGAACACGCCGTGGGCGCCGCCGACGCCGAGACCGCACAGCGCCTCACCTTCGCCCTCGCCTGGTTCTGGTGGCTGCGCCACTACCGCGCCGAAGGCGCCGAATGGGCCACCCGGGTGCTCGCCCTCACCCCGGAAACCGCCGTGCCCGAGGGCTCTCCCGCGTACCGCGCCCGAGCCCGCCTCGCCATGCTCGAGCTGTTCCTGACCTCCGAGAGCCACCCGCCGCAGGAGTTCCACACCCCCGAATACGCCGACCGCGCCGCCCGTACCACCGGCGTCCTGCGGGACGGCGGACCGGAGTCCACCCGCTTCCCCGCCATGCTCTGGCCCATGACGGCCCACTTCACCGGCCCCACCACCGACTTCCTGCGCAATCTCGACGAGAGCGTGGAGAACTGCCGCCGTCACGGCACACCCTGGGAATTGGGCGTCACCCTCCTGGTCCGCGCCCATTTCGCCATCGACACCACAGGCGGCCTGCCCACCGTCGAAAACGACCTCGCCGAGCTCCACGACATCGCCCGCCGCGTCGGCGACCGTTGGACCCGCTCCCAAGTGGCGGGCGTCACCGGTGAGTTCGCGCTGTCCCGAGGTCAGTACGCCCTCGCCCGCACCACGTACGAGGAGTGCCTGCACCTCGCCCGCGAGGCCGGGGCGGACAGCGAAGTCCCCTTCGTCCTCACCCGGCTCGCCGAATGCGACTTCTGCGCCGGTGACTTCGTGAGCGCCGAGGGCGCGCTGACCGAAGCCGCCGGGGAGGTCGAGCGGTACGGGGCCATGCACGACGTACGGGCCTACATCCACCTCCTCACCGCCCTGATCGCCCTCTTCCGCGGCCAGGAGGACCACGCCAGGAGCCTGATCGCGCTCGCCCGCGCCGAAGCCGCGAAGACCTCGGCGCTCCCCCAGCTCACCACCGGACTCGACAACGTCGAGGCCATGCTGACCGCCCGCGAGCACGGCCCGCAGGCCGGACTGGACCGTATCGGGCCGGCCCTGGACGCGGCCGTCACCGCACACTGCGCCGAACGCGTACTGGCCTCGCTCGCCGAGACCGCGGCCGTCATGCTGGCCTCGGCCGGGCACCACGCCGCATCCGTCCGGGTCCTCGCGGCCGCCACCGCCTGGCGCGCGGGCTACCCGCGGTCGGTCCCGGAGACCGCCGCCCTGCACGCGCTCCCGGGCGACAACCTCGCCGCGCTCGGGCCGGCCCGCTACGGCGAGGAGGAGACGGCGGGCGCCGCGCTGACGCCGCAGGAGGTCGCGGCGCTGCTCACCCGCAGCTGACCACCGCGTCGGCCCAGCTCACGAGCGCCGGCAGGCGGCCCGGCCCGGCCCGCTCCACCACCAGCCGCAGCGTCGTGTGCCCGGCCAGGGACACGTCGACCCGCACCGGGGCGTCGTCGTACCCGAGGGCTCCCGACTGCCACAGCCGCCGGCCGTCCCCGTACACGGAGAACCGCACCTCGGCGTCGGTCACCAGGGACATGCCGTCCACCCCGACCCGCGCCGAGAAGGCCCCGCACTGCCGGTTGAGGCCGATCTCCACCGCGGAACGGGAGTTCACCGTGATCCCCTGCCCGAACCGCTGTCCGCCCACCACCAGCCCCCAGCGCTGCCACACCCAGCTGCTGCGCCAGGTCTCCAGCTCGGGACCGGCGTGCTCCCCGTACGCGGAGTGCTCCAGCCGGGCCAGCGGGAACCCCTGCGGCGGCTTCGGCGCGGGCTTCGGGGGCCGGGTGGGGGCAGGCGGCGTCGAAGCAGGCGGTGACGGGGAGGCCGGCCGCGCGGACACCGGCGTCCGGGACGGAGCCGGACTGCTGCGCCGCGGCGGTACGGGTACGGGTGCCTCCACCACCGGCGACTTCGCCTCCGGCGGCTCCGGCTCCGCCACGGGCGGCGCGGCGGACCCGGGCAGCGGCCGCACCGGCGCCACCACCCCCGGCACCGGCTGCGCCCCGGCCTGCTGCCCGGCATCGTCCCCGACGAGGGCGAACACCACCCCCGCGGCCGCTGCCACCGCGAGCCCCGCGGCGATGGCGGCCTTGGCGGGCATCCCCAGCCCTTCCGAGAGCACCGCCCCTCCGGGCCCGCCCCCCGCCCCGGCCCCTCCCGCCCCTGCTGCGCCCGCCGAACCGGCCGCTCCCGCAGCTCCGGCGCCCGAAGCCCCCGCCGCCGCACCCGTCCCCCCGGCCACCGCGGCGGCGGCCCCGGCCCCACCGGCGGCAAATGCCCCGCCGGCCACCACACCCGCCGCCTTCGCCGCGTACCCGGCGGCGAACCACCCGATCACCGCGACCGGCAGCAGCGCGGGAATCCCCGCGTTGACGTCCTTGAGCTCCCGCGCGGCCAGCCGGCACTTGGCGCACTCCTCCAAGTGCCCCCGCAGCCCACGCTCCGCCCGCATCCGCAGACCGCCCCGCGCGTACGCGCCCAGCCGGTCCGCGTACCGGGCGCAGTCGCCGCCCTCACCCAGCGCCGCGCTCACGTGCGCCTGGAGGTAGGCCTGCTTGAGCCCCTCACGCGCCCGGCTGGCCAGCACCGCGGTCGCGTTGGCACTCAACCCGAACAGCGGGGCGATCGCGCTCGGCGAGGACTCCTCCACGGTGGTGTGCCAGAGCACGGCCTGCCACCGCTCGGGCAGGCTGCGGAACGCCTGCATCGCCAGCGACTGCTCCGCCTCGTGCATGGCCCGCACGTCCGCGCCCAGCTCAAGGGTGTCGTCCCCCGACAGCCCGCCCAGCCCGCCGCTCTCCGTACCGGCCGCCGCCTGCTCCGCGAACACGGCGAAGTCTTCGACCAGCTGCTCCCGCCTGGCAGTCTTCGCCCAGGCGGCGGCGACCCGCCGCACGGTCGTCAGCAGGTACGCCCGCACCGAGTGGTCCGGCCCGGCCCCGCCCCGTACTGCCTGCAGCGTCCGCGCGAACACCTCGGCGGTCAGGTCGTCGGCGGTGTGCGCGTCCCGGCAGCAGGTGCGCGCGTAGCGCCGTACGGCATCGGCGTGCCGGCGGTACAGCTCCTCGTAGGCACTGTCGTTCCCGCCGCGCATCCGGGCCACCAGGTCGGCGTCCGACGGAGGAAGTTCCGCACCGGACACGCCGGCGGCGTGCCGGCCGGCGGGGTCGCGCTGCGCCGGTACCTGCCGGGCGGGCAACCCGCCCACCTCGGCCTTGCCACCGGCGTCACCGAGTGACTCGCCCCGCCCGTCAACGCCCATCGCGGAAGCCCCCGCACGCCACACTCAACCGGTACACCGATTCAGCGTGGCACACGGCGGGTACACCCCCGGGCCGCTGCGCGCACCATCCACTCATCCGGGGACGATCCGGCGAATCACCGTACGGTGCCCCACCCGTTCGAGTGGCTGACGTTCGAGTGACCGGCGCCCGCGGAGCCGACGTCAGGCGACCGACGTCAGGGCGACCGGCGACCGAGTGACCGGCGTCGGGGCGACCGGCGTCAGAGTGACGGGCCGCCCGGCCGCCCGCTCACGCGGTCCGCGAGCGCAGCCCCTCCAGCAGGATGTCGAGCAGCCGCGAGGAAGCGGCGGCCTGGTGCGCCGGGTCCGGCAGCGCCGGAGCGGCGGTGGCTATCACCAGCAGCACATCGGCCACCGTGACATCGGCGCGCAGCTCACCCGCCTCCCGGGCGCGGTCCACGAGCCGGCCCACGACCTCCAGCAGCGCGCCCGCCCCGGAGTCCTCGGACGGCTCGTCCTGAGCGGTGCGCGAACCGACGACACGCAGGTCCGGGCCGCCGGTCCCGACGGCCTGGCGCTGGTGCGGGACGCGGGCGGTCTCCGCCTCCTCGACCCCGTCCTCCTCGGCCGAGCCGACCCGTAGCACCTGCGGCGGCAGCAGCCGCCCCGCCCCCGAGGCCACCGAGGTGCGCAGGAAGCGGGAGAGGGCCTGCCACGGCTCCTCCTCCTGTCCCAGCGCGGCCTTCGCCTGGTCGGTCAGCCGGGCGGTCTCCTCCTCGGCTATCCGCCGGACCAGTACGTCCTTGCTCGGGAAACGCCGGTACACGGTGCCGACACCGACCCGCGCCCGTCGCGCCACGTCTTCCATCGGCGCCCCGTAGCCCAGCTCGCCGAACACCTCGCGCGCCGCGCGAAGGACGTGTTCGAGGTTGCGCTGGGCGTCGACGCGCAGGGGCGTGGAACGGCCCACACCGTGCGTCGTCGCGCCGGTCATCACGCGGCCGCCGTCGGTCGACAGAGCGGTCGCAGAACCATGGAAATCGGACATGTTCATATGTTTCCCCCGGTGATCATTTGTCTCCCCCCGGAGACACTCCCCGCCTTCGTGCCGAGGGTGGGCCACGGTCAGTGGGCCCCGGTCCTGCTCCTCGACGAGATACGAACATAGTTGAGCCAGAGTCAATTCAGAAGAGGCAGCCCCCCATGGAGCGCCGCCCGATCGGAGCATTCACCCCCACTTTTCCGCCAGAAGCCTCCGGAATCACCCCCTCCGTACCGCCTGACCTGCGGCGCTTCACCCGGATCCGGAGGCCTCAACAGCCCCGCCCCACCCCTCCCCCCAGTCACACAATTTGCAGAGCCTGTGGACAAACTCCCAGCCACGTTGCGTCATGGGATGGTGAAGGCTGCTAACTCCCCGGGCACGGCACCCGGCACCCCGCCCCGCACGCGCATCCTCGTCGTCGGCGGCGGCTACGTCGGCATGTACACGGCCCTCCGGCTCCAGCGGAAGCTCAGACCGGGCGAGGCCGAGGTCACGGTGGTCACCCCGGACCCCTACATGACGTACCAGCCCTTCCTCCCCGAAGCGGCGGCCGGCGCCATCTCCCCCCGCCACGTCGTCGTCCCGCTGCGCCGCGTCCTGGACAAGTGCCGCATCGTCATCGGCGAGGCCGAGCACATCGACCACGCCAAGCGCACCGCGACCGTGTCGACCCTCGCCACCGCCGACGAGGGAACCGGCCCCCTGCAGATCGAGTACGACGAACTCGTCCTCGCGCCCGGCTCCATCTCCCGCACGCTCCCCATCCCGGGGCTCGCCGACTACGGCATCGGCTTCAAGAGCGTCGAAGAAGCCATCGGCCTGCGCAACCACGTCATCGAACAGATGGACATCGCCTCCTCCACCCGCGATCCCGCGATCCGCGACGCCGCCCTCACCTTCCTCTTCGTCGGCGGCGGCTACGCAGGCGTCGAGGCCCTCGGCGAACTGGAGGACATGGCCCGCTACGCGGCCCGGTACTACCACAACATCAAGCCCGAGGACATGAAGTGGGTGCTGGTCGAGGCCAGCGACCGGATCCTCCCCGAAGTCGGCACCGAGATGGGCGTCTACACGGTCCGTGAACTGCGCAGACGCAACATCGACGTCCGCCTCGAAACCCGCCTCGAATCCTGCGAGGACCGCGTCGCCGTCCTCAGCGACGGTTCCCGCTTCCCCACCCGCACCGTCGTGTGGACCGCCGGTGTCAAACCGCACCCGATCCTCGCCGCCACCGACCTCCCCAAGAACGAACGCGGCCGCCTCGCCTGCACCGCCTTCCTCACCGTCGAAGGCGTCGAGAACGCCTGGGCCGCCGGCGACGCGGCCGCCGTCCCCGACATCACCGCCGGCGAGCACAGCCGCGACTGCGCCCCCAACGCACAGCACGCGGTCCGCCAGGCCAGGGCCCTCGCGGACAACCTCACCGCCGCACTGCGCGGCGAAGTCCTGACCGAGTACGCACACAAGTACGTCGGCTCCGTCGCCTCCCTCGGCCTCCACAAAGGCGTCGCGTTCGTATACGGCCGCAAGCTCAAGGGATACCCCGCCTGGTTCATGCACCGCGCCTACCACCTCAGCCGCGTCCCCACCTTCAACCGCAAGATGCGCGTCCTCGCCGAATGGACCCTCTCCGGCCTGTTCAAACGCGAGATCGTCTCCCTCGGCTCCCTGGAACACCCCCGCGCGGAATTCGAACTCGCCGCAGGTGGCACCCCCAAGGGCCGGCACGCGCCCCCGCCCGGCCCCGCCGCCAACCCCCCGAAGGACAAAGGGGACTGACGCTGTCAGTGCGCTCGGCCACACTGGACGTGTGACCATAGGTGGGCTCACACCTGCACAGAGTGACACCGTCCAACGCTCGACCCTGGGGGCAGCCCCCGGCCGTTGCCGGGGCAGACACAGCGACCACTTGCGACACCACGAGGCTTGAACGCAGTGAACTTCACGCGCTGGAGCGCACGGTTCCCCGGAACGCAGCGCCGCGCCGCCGCCCGGACCGAACACGCCGCCGCCCAGGCCAAACGGGGTGAGGGCTCCGTCCCGGCGGCCCGCGGCGCGGCCGCCCACTCCCCTGCGCCCCCGGACGGAGCCCCCGCCGAACCCACCGTCCGCGGTACCGGAACCGCCCCCCTCACCGCCGTGCCGTCCCTCGACGAACTCTCCGCGCGGGAAGTCCTCGGCCTGCTCCCCGCCCTCGTCGCGCTGGTCCACGGCCCCGAACACCGCGTCGCCTACGTCAACGACGCCTACACCACCGGCTTCGGCGCCCGCACCACCGGCGCCCCCGCCCACGTCGCCCTCCCCGAACTCGGCGAGCTCGGCCTGCTCCCGCTCCTCGACCAGGTCCAGCGCAGCGGCAAGCCCCGTACCGCCAAGAACCGCTCCGCGCCGGGCGGCGCCAGCTCGTACACCGTCACCTGCACCCCCGTCGCCTTCCCCAAAGCCGGCCCCGACGGCGAAACCGACCCCCACCACACCGGTGTCCTGGTCCACCTCGCCGACGTCACCGACCACGCCGAAGCCGCCGAACGCCTGCGCGCCAGCGAACGACGCCAGCGCGAGGCCGCCGTCACCCTCCAGCGCTCCCTCCTCCCCCAGGAACTGGAACAGCCCGACGACCTGCGCATCGCCGCCACCTACCAGCCCGGCGGCACCGAAGCCGCCGTCGGCGGCGACTGGTACGACGTCATCACCCTCGGCGCCGGCCGCACCGCCCTCGTCATCGGCGACGTCATGGGCCGCGGCGTCCGCGCCGCAGCCGTCATGGGCCAGCTGCGCACCGCCGTCCGCGCCTACGCCCGCCTCGACCTGCCGCCCCACGAGGTGCTCCAGCTCCTCGACGGCCTCGCCGCCGAGATCGACGCCAGCCAGATCGCCACCTGCGTCTACGCCGTCCACGACCCCAACGAAGGCCTGCTCGCCTACGCCTCCGCCGGCCACCTCCCCCTCCTGGTCCGCGACGAGGACGGCACCGTACGCCGCGCCGCCGACCCCACCGGCCCGCCGCTCGGCACCGGCGGCTGGCTGCACACCTCCGGCACCATCGCGCTCGGCCCCGGCTCCACCGCCGTCCTCTACACCGACGGCCTCGTCGAACGCCGCGGCGAGGACATCGACGAGGGCGTCGCCGCCCTCGAACGCGCCCTCTCCGGCGCCCAGGGCACCCCGGCCGTCATCTGCGACCGCCTGATGCGCGCCCTCGGCGTCGACGCCGACCACGACGACGACGTCGCCGTCATGGTCCTCCAGCAGCCCGCCCGCACCGGCGCGGACGCCGAGCTCTTCCACAACGCCGCCCTCGAACTGCTCGGCGGAGTCGAGGCGGCCCCCCGCGCCCGCGCCTTCGCCCAGGGCGTCCTGGCCTCCTGGCGCTTCCCCGTCGAGCTGTGCGACCTCGGGGTCCTGGCCGCCAGCGAACTCGTGGCCAACTCCCTCCAGCACGGAACCCCACCCATGCGCCTGCGGCTGCGCCGCACCGACCGCCGCCTGATCGTCGAGGTCACCGACGGCGACGACCACCTCCCGCGCCGCCGCCGCGCCGAACCGGGCGACGAGACCGGCCGCGGCATCTCCATCGTCGCCACGATCGCCTCCAGCTGGGGCACCCGCCGCACCCCCGGCGGCGGCAAGGCCGTCTGGTGCGAATTCGCCCTGCCGGACAAATAGCCGGCCATCAGCCGGCCATCAGCCGACCGCACAGAACGAAAAGGGCCCGGTCCCCCACGGACCGGGCCCTTCCCCTACTTCTCCACGTCTACCTCTACGACCACGTCCTACGCAGTCACGCGCTCGGACACCTGCACGGCGACCGGCACGGCGACCGGATCGACGACCGGCCCGGCCGGCACCGCGACCTTGGCCAGCGACGGGTTGTCCTGCACCGGAGTCAGCTGCGTGCCGATCCGCAGCGCCAGCCACGCGATCCCGAGCGAGACGGCGATGAAAACCCCGATGTACAGCATCGGCACGCCCGCACCCAGCGGTACACCCAGCGGCCCGAGCGCCAACGCCATCTGCTTGACCAGCGCGAACGCCGAGTTGTACTGACCCACGGAACCCTCCGGCGCCAGATCCGCCACCAGCGGCGCCAGCGTCGGCGACAGCATGGCCTCACCGATGCCGAAGAGCGCGTACGTCGCGACGAACGCACCGGCTGCCATCAGCGCACTGCCGTGCCCCAGCCCCGAGAACCCGGCGATGACCCAGGCCCCGGTCCAGATCACACCGACCAGCGCGATGACCCGGGAACGGCGGCGCTTCTCGACCAGCTTGAGCACCACGAACTGCGCGACGACGATCGCCCCCGTGTTGGCGGCGAGCGCGAAGCCCAGGGTCGACGGGGAGATACCGGCGGCCTCGGTCCCGAAGGCGGCGAGCCCGGACTCGAACTGCCCGTAACAGGCGAAGAAGATCACGAAGCCCAGCACCAGCAGCTTGACCATGGCCCTGTGCCGCAGCATCCGCTTCCAGCCGCCCCCGGCCCCCGGGTCCTTCGGCACGGCGTCCTTGATGCTCGGCGCGTGCGGCATCCGCACGGTGGCGATCACGCCCGCCAGCACCAGGAACATCACGGCCTCGATGCCGAAGAGCAGGGTGAAGCTGTCCGGGTGGCCGACATCCACGATCTGGCCACCGATGAGACCGCCGATGCCCAGCCCCAGGTTCTGCATGAAGAACTGGAGGGCGAAGGCCCGCGTCCGGGTGGACGGGGTCGAGCACCACACGATCATCGTGGCCAGCGCGGGCTGCATCACGGCCTGCCCGGCGCCGAGCGCCAGGGCCGACAGCAGGATCGGCACGACCCCG